>JAEUKR010000029.1 GCA_016794245.1 Caedimonas sp.
AAGAAGGGGGACGTCACACACCGTTTTTTGGGAATTATCGGCCTCAGTTTTATTTTCGGACGACGGATGTGACGGGGACGGTTGAGTTACCGTCTGGGACGGAGATGGTGATGCCGGGGGACAATGTGAAGTTGACGGTTACGCTGATTAGTCCGATTGCGATGGATGAGGGGTTGCGTTTTGCGATTCGCGAAGGCGGTCGTACCGTCGGTGCCGGCGTCGTTACCAAAATATTAGCCTGAAGACTGTAGTGAATGATATGAGGCGCTGCTGAGTAGCACTTCTTTTTTTATAGGTAGAGAGTGATGGAAAATCAAAAAATTCGGATTCGACTGAAAGCCTTTGATCATAGAGTTCTTGATCAGTCGACACGTGAGATTGTTAATACGGCAAAACGAACAGGTGCTTCCATTTGTGGTCCTATTCCATTGCCAACTCATAGGGAAGTTTTTACAGTAAACCGTTCGCCTCATATCGATAAAAAATCACGTGAGCAATTTGAAATTCGCACACACAAGCGTGTATTGGATATTCTGGATTGGTCATCTTCTACTGTCGATGCATTGATGAAGCTCGATTTGGCAGCGGGTGTTGATGTTGAGATCAAGCTATAAAGGTGATAAAGATGCGTACAGGTTTGATTGCTGAAAAACTGGGTATGACCCGTGTACTAACTGAGCAGGGAGAGCATATCCCAGTAACGCTTTTGAAGCTTGATCATTGTCAAGTGACGGACGTAAAGACAAAGGAAAAGCATGGTTATACAGCTGTTCAGGTGGGTATTGGACAAGCCAAGATAAAACATATTTCTAAGGCATTGCGAGGTCGCTATGCTCAGACAAAAATTGAGCCTAAAAAAAAGATCGTGGAATTTGAAGTGAGTGAAGATGCTCTTCTTGTCGTTGGAGATAAAATTTCAGTTGAACATTTTGTTCCTGGTCAGTATGTTGACGTCACAGGTATAACAAAGGGTAAAGGTTTTGCAGGTGTTATGAAACGCCATGGGTTTGGGGGGCTTCGAGCCTCTCATGGTGTATCAATTACCCATCGCAGTCATGGTTCTACAGGTCAGCGACAAGATCCGGGTCGTGTCTTCAAAAATAAGAAGATGGCTGGGCATTTAGGTAGTGAGAAAATCACTACACAAAATCTTAAGATCTTCCTTACGGACTCTGAAAAAGGTCTTATTGTGATCTATGGAAATATTCCAGGTGCAAAAGGAGCGTATGTGATGATTCGCGATGCAATTAAAAAGAGGCGCCCTGACAATGCTCCTTATCCAGGTGCTGTCATTAGATCTGAGGTGCATCAAGAAAAAGAAGCAGTTCAGGAAAATGAAGTTTCAAGTGACTGAATGGAGTAATTCTCCTGAGGCTCAAAGGTAAGTCAAAGAGATAGGCTCGGAAAGAGTTAAATGATGAAATGTGAAATCAGAAGTTTAGAAAATAAAAAAGTTGGGGATATCGACTTATCCACAGAAGTTTTTGGTTTACCAAAACGTGTTGATGTTCTTGCACGTATGGTGAATTGGCAACTTGCCAAGCGTCGTGCTGGCACTCATCAAACGCGTGGGATTAGTCTGGTCAGTGGGACGACACGTAAGCCTTGGAAACAAAAGGGTACAGGGCGCGCGCGCCAGGGAAGTTTGCGGTCTCCTCAATTCCGTGGCGGTGCAATTATATTTGGACCTGTTGTGAGAGATCATACAATCGGATTGCAAAAAAAGGTTCGGAAGCTTGCTTTAAAAATCGCTCTTTCTAGTAAGTTGGCCGAGGGGAAATTGATTGTTGTTGATTCACTTGCTTCAAAAGAGATGAAGACAAGATTGATTGTACCCCGACTTAAAAAGTTAGGGTTTGAAAACGCTTTATTTATTGATGGTTCTCAAGTAGATATAAATTTTGCACTCGCAGTGCGAAATCTGCCTTATATTGATGTATTGCCTCAACAAGGTATTAACGTCTATGACATTTTGCGAAGAGATACCTTGGTATTAACAAAGGCTGCTGTTGAGAGCTTGGAGCAAAGACTAAAATGAGTAAAAAAGCTAAGACAAAAACAGAACAAAGAGCTGTTATTGGCATGGAAAAAGCACTAATGATTCTTCGTTCGCCGTTGGTGACAGAAAAATCAACTGCCGCCTCACAATACGGACAATATGGATTTATTACTGTTCTGGATGCAACAAAGGCTGAAATTAAGAGTGCAATAGAGCAAATTTTCAAGGTAAAAGTTGAATCTGTGAATACCATGATTCAAAAAGGAAAGATCAAGCGATTTCGTGGCCGTGAAGGGTGTAGAAGTGACATCAAAAAAGCTTATGTTCGTTTGGAAAAAGGCTATAGGCTTGATATAGGGGCAGGGGTGTAAATTATGTCACTGAAATATTTTAAACCTACAACGCCTGGTCAACGTCAGCTTGTTTTAATTGATCGTAGTGGTTTGTGGAAAGGTAAGCCTGAAAAAAGTCTCACAGAAGGGAAACATTGTTCGGGTGGCCGTAATAATTTGGGGCGTATTACATCTTTTCAACGAGGAGGGGGGCATAAACAACGGTATCGTTTGGTTGATTTTAAACGTCAAAAAGATAATATTGTTGCGACTGTTGAGCGTCTTGAGTACGATCCTAATCGCACAGCCTTTATTGCGCTGATTCAATATGAAAATGGTGAAAAGTCATATATTCTGGCACCTCAACGTTTGTCTGTTGGCGACAGGATTATATCAGGTCCTAACGTTGATATTAAGATAGGAAATACCCTGCCTTTGAAAGATATTCCTATTGGAACAATTGTTCATAATGTCGAGATGAAACCAGGAAAAGGTGGCCAGATTGCAAGGTCAGCAGGTGCGTACGTACAAATTATAGGTCGTGAATCTGGGTATATTCAGCTGCGCTTATCTTCAGGAGAACTTCGTGTGGTATTGAGTGAATGTCGGGCAACTATTGGAGCTGTCTCGAATCAGGATCAAAAAAACATATCTATAGGTAAGGCTGGGCGTTCTCGTTGGTTAGGGCGTAGACCTGTGGTTCGTGGTGTAGCGATGAACCCCGTTGATCATCCTCATGGAGGAGGTGAGGGAAGAACATCGGGAGGTCGTCATCCAGTGACCCCATGGGGTAAGCCTACGAAGGGTAAGAAGACGCGCGTTAGAAAGCCTAGTGATAGAATGATTATCCGCCGGCGGAACAAGAAGTAAGGAGATAGGTTGTGGCACGTTCAGTATGGAAAGGGCCATTTATTGATGGATATCTGTTTAAAAAGGCAGACGCGTTACGTGATAGTGGACGAAAAGAAGTTATCAAAACTTGGTCAAGAAGATCAACAATTCTTCCTCAATTTGTAGGGTTGACATTTGCGGTGCATAATGGTCAAAAGTTTGTGCCCGTCTATGTGACAGAGGAAATGATTGGACATAAATTTGGCGAGTTTGCAATGACGCGTACATTTCATGGCCATGCAGGCGATAAGAAAGCCAAAAGAGGTTAAAAATGTCAAAAAAAGCTAACCCACGGCGATTTGCCGACAATGAGGCTAGTGCTTCGTTAAAAAGCTTGAGAATTAGCCCGCAAAAGCTGAATATAATTGCAAGCATGATTCGAGGCAAAAGTATTGAAAAAGCGCTCAAAGATTTGATGATGTGCCGTAAGCGTGCTGCAAAAGATGTACAAAAGCTTTTACTTTCAGCAATTGCAAATGCTGAAACAAATCATGGGCTTGATGTTGATGAACTTTTCATCCGTGAAGCTTATGTTGGGAAGAGCATTACTATGAAAAGATTTATGGCAAGAGCGCGAGGGCGAGGATCTCGCATCATCAAGCCGTTTAGTCGAATCAATATTATCGTTGGTATAAGTGAAGGGGCTGTATAATGGGACAGAAAGTTAACCCCATCGGTCTGCGTTTAGGAATCAACAGAACGTGGGATTCAAGATGGTTTGCTGACAAAAACTATGGCGTCCTTCTTATTGAGGATATTAAGATTCGGAAGTATTTATTTGATCGTCTTCCTCAGGCAGGTATTTCTAAAATTATTATTGAGCGACGGGCAAAGAAAACAGTGGTGACGATTCATGCTTCTCGTCCTGGCATGGTGATTGGGAAAAAAGGTTCAGATATAGAAAAGCTTCGTCTGGATTTAGCGAAACGGCTAGGGGGTGAAGTAACCCTTAATATTGTGGAAATACGCAAGCCTGAACTTGATGCCAAATTAGTAGCGGTAAGTATTGCTCAGCAAATTGAGCGGCGCGTAAGTTATCGACGTGCAATGAAGCGGGCGATGCAAAGCACTTTGCGTTTAGGAGCAAAGGGAATGCGGGTAGTTGTCTCTGGACGTCTTGGGGGCGCTGAAATTGCTCGTGTCGAGCAATATCGTGAAGGACGCGTACCTTTGCATACCTTGCGTGCAGATGTTGACTACGGAACAGGTACAGCAAAGACGACATATGGAGCGTGCGGTGTAAAGGTTTGGATTTTCCGTGGTGAGATCCTTGAACATAATCCAGCGTAAGGATAAAAATGATGTTAGCGCCGAAAAAAACTAAATTTCGTAAAGCTTTTAAAGGTCGAATTCATGGAAATGCTAAAGGTGGAGTGACGCTGAGCTTTGGTACCTTCGGGCTTAAAGCAATAGAGCCTGCGCGAATCACGGCACGTCAGATTGAGGCGGCGCGTCGTGCTGTTACCCGACATATACGTCGAATGGGTCGTGTTTGGATTCGTATTTTTCCAGATGTTCCTGTTTCTGTAAAACCCGCCGAAGTTCGTATGGGAAGTGGTAAGGGGGCTCCCGAATATTGGGCATGTCGTGTAAAGCCAGGTCGTATTATGTTTGAGCTTGACGGCGTATCTCAAACTCTGGCAAAAGAAGCTTTTGAATTAGCTTCGGCAAAGTTACCAATAAAGACACGTTTTGTTGCGAGATTGGGGACAGAGGATTAAGTATGATGAAGATGGATGAACTTCGAACTAAAACAGAGATTGAGCTTAGAGATCTTGTCATTCAGTTGCGACGCGAACTTATGAATCTTAGATTTCAACGTTCAACAGATCAGTTAACTGCAGTTGCGCGGTTTCGTCAGGCGCGAAGAGAAATTGCTCGTATTAAGACAATCGTTCGCCAAAAGCAACAAATTACTGTTTGAGGAGAATAGAATGCCAAAGCGTGTTCTGCAAGGGGTTGTAACAAGTAACGCTTGTGATAAAACCGTTACCGTAAAGGTTCAGCGTCGTGTTCGCCACCCTTTATATAAGAAATTTATTACACGTTCAAAAAAATATGCTGCCCATGATGCATTAAATAAATGCCAAGTGGGAGAAGAGGTCTGGATTCGTGAATGTCCGCCTATATCAAAGCGGAAATGTTGGAAAGTCCTTCAGAATCCATCGTAAAATTCCCTCATACTTAATAGGGTAAAAAATGATTAGAGAACAAACAAATTTAAATGTGGCAGATAACTCTGGAGCAAAAAGCGTACAGTGCATTCGTGTGCTTGGCGGAAGTAAGCGTCGAACAGCTTCGGTGGGTGATATTATTGTTGTTGCTGTCAAAGGCGCAATTCCTGATCGTCGTGTTAAAAAAGGCGAGGTACATAAAGCTGTTATTGTTCGTACGGCTAAGGAGATTCATCGTATGGATGGCAGCTCAATCCGATTTGACCATAATGCAGCAGTTTTGATTAATAATAATAATGAGCCTATTGGTACTCGTATTTTTGGTCCAGTGACGCGTGAATTACGTGCACGACAATTTATGAAAATTATTTCTCTCGCTCCTGAGGTATTATGATGTTAGAAACATGGCGTATTCGAAGAGGTGATCGGGTAGTGGTTACTACTGGTAAAGACAAAGGGAAAATTGGTGAAATCTCTCAAGTCTTGCGTAAAGATGGTAAGGTTATTGTCAAAGGAGTAAATATGTTGACAAAGCACCAACGTCCTACGACTGCTCATGCAGGCGGCATTGTGCGTAGAGAGGCTCCAATTCATGTTTCAAATGTTATGATCGCTGATCCAAAAAATGATCAGCCTACCCGGATTGGGATGAAAATAATGGAAGATGGCCGAAAAGTTCGTTACGCCAAACGTTCTGGCGAGATTATTGATAAGTAAAGGTTGTATGCCATGATACGCTTAAGAGAACACTATGAGAAAAATATTAAGCCAGCTCTTGCAAAAGAGTTTTCATATGAAAACACGATGATGGTGCCTCGAATTGAGAAAATTGTACTGAACATGGGTGTAGGCGAGGCTGCTTATGATCGTAAAAAAATTGAAATTGCGCTGAGTGAGATGATGGCAATCTCTGGACAAAAGCCTGTTATGACAAAAGCGAAAAAATCGATAGCTGGTTTTAAGCTTCGTGAAGGCGCCGCTATTGGTGTAAAAGTTACACTGCGCAAAGCAAGGATGTATGAATTTTTAGATCGTCTGATCAATATTGCAATGCCTCGGATTCGTGATTTTCGTGGTATACCTAGGAAAAACTTTGATGGACACGGTAATTTTGCTTTCGGTATTAAAGAGCATATCATTTTTCCTGAAATCAATTATGATAAGGTTGAAAAAATGCGTGGCATGGATATTGTAATTGTCACCACAGCGAATGCAGACGCAGAAGCGTTTGCCTTACTTAAAGGTTTTAACATCCCTTTTATGAATTAAGGGCGGAATGCAAATGGCAAAATTAAGTTCTATTCAGAAAAATAACAAACGGCGACAAATGTCCGATAGATATAAGAATCGTCGGCAAAAGTTAAAAGAGATTATATATACTAAAACAACCTTACCTGAAGAAAGGTTTGTGGCAACTTTAAAATTGGCTGAATTGCCACGTAATGGGGTCAAGATACGTGTCCGTAATCGATGTGAAGTGTCGGGTCGCCCTCGTGCTTATTATCGTAAATTTAAAATGTCTCGTATTGCACTGCGTGAACTTGCCTTGGGGGGGGGTATCCCTGGTATGACGAAGGCAAGTTGGTAAGGAGTTTAAGATGAGTTTTTCAGATCCTATTGGAGATTTAATAACCCGTATCCGTAATGCTCAAATGTTGGGGCGAAAGACTGTAAAAACCCCTTCATCGAAACTGAGAATCGCTATTCTTGAAGCATTAGAGCGTGAGGGGTATATCAAGGGACATGAGACAAAAGAAATTAGTCCCAGTATGCGTGAAACTGAAATTGAGCTTAAATATATAGAGGGTGCGCCAGTGATTTCAGAAATTTCTCGTGTATCTAAGCCAGGTCGGCGTGTGTATGAGCAAATTGGAAAGCTGGCAAAAGTTCGTAATGGGTTAGGAATTTCAATTCTTTCAACATCTCGTGGCGTGCTGTCTGATTATGAAGCAAGACAGCAGAACGTTGGTGGTGAGATTTTAATTAAAGTATTCTAGGGGTTTAGGAATGTCGCGTGTTGGTAAAAATCCTGTCATAATTCCGCAAGAAGTTGAATGCTATTTGAATGGATCAACTCTGAGTGCCAAGGGCAAAAAAGGGACGCTTTCCATGACGATCTCTTCGAATGTGATTGTCTGCATCGAGGATGGTAAGGTTTCTGTCAAACCCTCTTCGCATAGTAAGCAATCAAGGATGATGTGGGGAACAACGCGTCGTTTGGTAAGTAATCTCGTGCAAGGGGTGAGTGCTGGGTTTGTGAAACGCTTGGAAATTAATGGCGTGGGTTATCGTGCTTCTGTCCAAGGAGAAACATTAGTGCTTCAGCTTGGCTTTAGTCATGATGTAAACTATTCGATTCCTGCGGATATTCAAATTGTTGCTGAGAAACCGACATCTTTGACTATTTCAGGGGCCAGTCGTCAGCGGGTTGGGCAAGTGGCGGCTGAGATTCGAAGCTATCGTGGGCCTGAACCCTATAAAGGAAAAGGTGTAAAGTACGAGGGTGAGTTTATTCTGCGTAAAGAAGGTAAAAAGAAGTAAAGACTAATGATTTCAGTAAAAGATAAATTTAAACGTCGTCAATCGCGTGTCAGGGTACAAGTTGCTAAAAATGCAGGAGAGAGATTACGTCTTTCTGTGTTTCGTTCGAACGTGCATATATACGCACAGTTAATTGATGACACAAAACGTTCAACGATAGTTTCGGCCTCTACTTTAGATAAAGATCTTAAAGGAAAAGTGCTAAAAACGGGTGATATAAAAGCTGCTGAAGCAGTAGGTAAATTGATTGCAGAGCGTGCGATAAAAGAAGGCATCAAAGAAGTCGTTTTTGACCGTGGTGGATATCTCTATCATGGGCGTGTCAAGGCATTGGCTGAAGCCGCACGAGCAGGCGGTTTGTTATTTTAAGGAAGTAAATAATGGTATTTAAAACAGCAAATGAAAAAGAATCTGAGTTGATAGAAAAACTCGTCACTGTAAATCGCGTAGCAAAAGTAGTTGTAGGAGGGCGTCGCTTTAGTTTCTCGGCCCTCGTTGTTGTTGGGGACATGAAAGGACGTGTTGGATATGGATTGGGGAAAGCCCGTGAAGTCCCTGATGCTGTGCGCAAGGCTTCAGATCAGGCAAAGCGGAGTTTAATACGTATCCCTTTGCGGGAAGGTCGTACGTTGCATCATGATGTGACAATACGTGTTGGTGCTGCGAAAGTTGCGCTTCGTGCGGCACCAGCTGGAACTGGAATTATTGCTGGAGGTCCTATGCGCGCCGTTTTTGAAGTATTGGGTATCCACGATGTTGTGAGTAAGTCGTTAGGCACGAATAATCCTCAAAATATGGTGCGCGCCACGATTGAAGCATTAGGTCATGTGATGAGTCCGCGTCAGATCGCTCATAAACGTGGTAAAAAAGTTGGTGAAATTGTTGGTCGCAGGGATGGCAATATTGTAAGCGAGAAAGTCCATGACTAAAGTACAACGAATGTTGAAGATAACGCAGGTGGTGAGTGCCATTCGCAGACCTCAGAGCCAATCGCAAACTCTCAAGGGATTAGGTTTGAAGAAGCTTCATCAAACACGTTTATTGGAGGATACGGCTTCTATACGTGGTATGATTGAAAAAGTTAAACATCTGGTGATTTGTGAGGTACTTGAATAGCGATGATAATAGATGGTGGAGAAGATGAAATTAAATCAACTAAGAGATAATCTTGGCGCCCGTCACAGCAAAAAACGCGTTGGGCGTGGATTAGGGTCAGGATTAGGTAAGACATGCGGTAGTGGTCACAAGGGCCAAAGGGCTCGCACTGGTGTAGCTTTAAATGGTTTTGAGGGTGGACAAAATCCTTTGTATAGGCGTTTGCCAAAACGTGGTTTTAAAAATATTTTTCGTCGCGAATTTTCTGAATTAACACTTGTTCGTCTTCAAGCGGCAATTAGCAGTGGTCAAGTGGATCCGCAACAAACTTTAACAGAAAACACTTTAGCGGCAGCGGGTTTGGTGCGTAAAGGCACTGTAGGTATAAAGCTTCTTGGGAATAAAGGTCTTCTCCAGGCGGTATCGCTTGAAATTTCAAAAGCATCAAAAGCGGCAGCAGAAGTTATTGAGAGACTTGAAGGTAAATTGACCCTCTTGCATCAAAAATCATAAGGATTAAGAATGGCGTCTGCAGCAGAACAATTAGCGGCAAATTTTAATCTGGGTGCTTTTCGTAAAGCGGATGATTTAAAGAAAAGACTTTGGTTTACGTTGTTTGCGCTTCTTATTTTTCGTTTGGGGACATATCTTCCTATTCCTGGGATTGATGCTGAAGTGATGAGGTCAATTGCTCAGCGTCAATCCACAGGTATTTTAGGAATTTTTGATAAATTTTCGGGCGGCGCTCTTGGGCGAATGACCATTTTTGCTTTGGGGATAATGCCTTATATCTCTTCAAGTATTATCGTTCAATTATTGACGGCGGTATCTCCGCAGCTTGAAGCCTTAAAGAAACAAGGGGAATCAGGTCGTAAGAAGCTGAATCAATATACACGTTATGGGACGGTTTTGTTAGCTACGATTCAATCTTATGGCATAGCAATTGCTCTTGAGTCGTTGATTGAACAGCCGGTAAATGATCCTGGTATGTTATTTCGGTTCTCAACAGTGATAACCTTAACAGGCGGAACGCTTTTTCTTATGTGGTTAGGAGAACAGATTACTCAAAGAGGGGTCGGGAATGGAGTCTCTTTGTTGATCTTTGCCGGTATTGTTGCAGGGATGCCTCACGCGATTGCTTCCACTCTCGAATTGGGTCGTCAAGGAACCCTCAAACCGCTTATTATTTTTGGCGTGCTGATCATGTTGGCCTTAGCCTTGACATTCATTGTTTTCATGGAGCGTGCCCAAAGAAGGATCTTTATCCAGTATCTTAAACGTCAAGTGGGAATGAAAGTTTATGGAGGGCAAAGTTCACATCTGCCGATGAAGCTCAATACAGCAGGTGTTATTCCTCCAATTTTTGCCAGTTCATTATTACTATTACCGGTAACCATTTCCAATTTTGGGGCTGCGAGCAATCCTGAAAGCCTTTTAGCGAAAATAGGACAATATATAGGGCATGGACAACCTATTTACTATATATTCTTTATTGGGCTTATTGTTTTCTTTGCCTTTTTTTATACGGCAGTCGTTTTCAACCCAACAGAAACGGCAGAGAATTTGAAGAAAAATGGCGCAATCGTGCCTGGGTACCGCCCTGGACGTAATACAGCCGAGTTTTTAGATTATGTGTTAACGCGTTTGACAGTAGTGGGCGCCGCTTATATCTCTCTCATTTGTACAGTGCCTGAATATTTTATTTCGAGATATTCCCTCCCCTTTTATCTTGGTGGCACCAGCTTGTTGATTGTGGTAAGTGTGAGCATTGATACTGTGGCTCAGATTCAAGCGCATTTATTGGCTCATCAATATGAAGGACTCATCCGCAAATCACGACTTAAGGATAAGTAGGGAATGTTGATCGTACTTTTAGGTCCTCCTGGCGCTGGGAAGGGGACGCAAGGCGCGATTCTTCAAGAGCGTTACAACCTTTTGAGAATAAGTACAGGGGATCTTGTGCGTGAAGAAATTGCTAAAAGATCTGAATTAGGTCGATCGATTCAACAGATTGTCGAATCAGGCAAATTCCCTTCAGACGAAATTATTATAAATATGGTCAGTCAAAAATTGCGTTCAGAGGCGAAGGGGTGGATTTTTGATGGTGTGCCCCGTACTCGGATTCAAGCTGAAATGCTGGATATTCTTCTGACGCAGATTAATGAGAAAATAAACGCGGTTATTGAGCTTAAGGTAGATGAAAAAAAACTGGAAGATCGTATTAGCTCTCGTTATGCTTGTGCCAGGTGTGGACATCTTTATAGTAAATATGTAAAACCTCAACGAGAAGGACTCTGTGATGGTTGCGGTTCTCGAAATTTTATTCGTCGAGCAGATGATAGTGTGGAAACGCTAAAAACACGTTTAAGCGTCTATCATGAAAAAACAGAGCCTTTGATTGAATTTTACAAGAAAAAAGGTATATTCCATGAGGTAGATGGAATGGCAGAAGTGGAAGATGTAACGCGTCAGATCGAGGAAATTATCAATGCGTTGCAGCGAAACAAAGGGCTTGAAAGAAAAAGTATGATAAGTGTTGACTTTTAGAGGTTAACCCAAGTAAGTTTCTTTTCTTGATAGTGGTGTTATTGATCAATATTTTAGGGTAAGGAGCGGATCGTGGCGCGTATAGCTGGGGTCAACATACCAACACAAAAGCGAGTTCTTATTGGACTGAGATATATCTATGGATTAGGTTCTGTAAGGGCACGTGAAATTTGTACGAAGGTCGGCATTCCTGATCATCGTCGTGTCAAAGATTTGACTGATGAGGAAGTTGTTAGAATTCGTGAGTGCATTGACGCGGATTATAAAGTTGAAGGTGATTTGCGTCGGGAAGTATCTATGAATATTAAGCGTTTAACAGACCTTGGTTGTTATCGTGGGGTGCGGCATCGCAAAAAGTTGCCTGTCCATGGTCAACGTACGCATACCAATGCGCGGACACGCAAAGGAAAGGCTGTTACGATCGCGGGTAAGAAGAAATAATTTAAGAGTTAGGATTGGAGAATGGCAAAGCCGGCTGGACGTTTGCGCAGGAAAGAGCGTAAAAATATCACCTCAGGTGTGGCTCATGTGAATGCCACATTCAATAATACAATGATTACCATTACCGATATGCAAGGAAATGCAGTGTCGTGGTCATCGGCGGGAACAATGGGATTTAAGGGATCGCGTAAATCCACGCCTTACGCGGCACAGTTGGCCGCAGAAGATGCGGGCCGCAAAGCTGCGGAACATGGAATGCGTCTTGTTGAAGTAGAAGTCAATGGTCCAGGATCAGGCCGCGAGTCTGCTTTGCGTGCTTTACAGTCAATAGGGTTTACGATTACGGCGATTCGGGATGTTACGCCTGTGCCTCACAATGGATGTCGTCCTCCTAAGCGTCGCCGTGTTTAAAAGCGCATTTTAACGTATATCTTTAAATCAAGAGGTGAACTCGTGATACAGAAAAATTGGCAAGAACTGATCAAGCCCCTCAAGCTGAACGTGGATGGCTTTCAAGGTGACAGGCGGCGCTCAAGGATCGTGGCTGAGCCTCTTGAGCGTGGCTTTGGATTGACTTTAGGAAATGCGTTACGTCGCATTATGTTATCTTCTCTTCAAGGGGCTGCTGTTACGGGAGTTCAGATTGAAGGCGTCCAGCATGAATTTAGTTCTATTCCAGGTGTCATGGAGGATGTGACTGAGATTATTATGAATCTCAAGACGCTTTCTATCAAAAAACATTCTGATATGCCAAAGAAGCTTCGATTAAAAGCGCAAGGTTCAGGCGTGGTCAAAGCGTCTCAATTTGAGGCTAATTCCGATATTGAAATTTTGGATCCAGATTTGGTTATCTGTACCTTGGATAAGGATGCAAAAATTTCCTTTGAAGTGACGGTAAAAACTGGGAAAGGTTATGTTCCCGCGGCTCAGCACGCTGATGAAGAAGCGCCCATAGGGATGATCCCGATAGATGCTATTTTTAGCCCTGTACATCGAGTGGCCTATAAAGTTGAAAATACGCGTGTGGGGCAACGGACTGACTTTGACAAACTTATACTTGATGTTGAAACCAATGGGTCGTTGACGCCGGAAGATGCCGTGGCTCTGGCGGCACGCATTCTCCAAGATCAGTTGCAGAAGTTTATCAATTTTGATGAACCATTAATGTCAGAAGAAAGACATCAAGAGACCGAATTGCCATTTAGCCGTAATTTGCTGAAGAAAGTTTCAGAATTAGAGCTTTCCGTCCGTTCAGGAAATTGCTTGGACCAAGATAACACTGTTTATATTGGTGATTTGGTGCAAAAAACGGAGAATGATCTCTTGCGTACTCCTAACTTTGGTCGTAAATCTTTAAATGAGATTAAAGAGGTATTGGCTAGTATGGGTCTTGAGTTAGGGATGAAGATTGAAGGATGGCCTCCTGAAAATATCGAAGAAATTGCTCGAAAGATTGAGGATCCCTACTAAGGGAGTCGTAAAAGTTTAAGGAGAAACGACAATGCGGCATCAGATGCGCGGACGTAAATTTAATCGTACCAGTAGCCAACGCTATGCTTTGTTGCGTGGGCTAGCTGGATCGTTGATTGAGCATGAACAAATTCAGACAACTTTGCAAAAGGCAAAAGATCTTCGGCCTTTTGTAGAAAAATTAATAACCCTTGGTCGTTCAGATACGTTACATGTCCGTCGACAAATTTTATCTGTTCTGGGGAGCCATGAATTGGTGACAAAGCTGATGACAACACTGGCCGAACGCTATAAGGAACGCCCCGGCGGATACACACGTATTATCAAAGCTGGTTTTCGCTTTGGTGATAATGCGCCTAAAGCGATTATTGAATTTGTTGATCGAGATACTACAGCAAAAGGTGCAATCAATCGTCGTTTACATGAAGCTGCTCGGCAGGCTGAAGGCGCTGAGTCAGTGGAAGCGTCGAATTCTTGATGTGTGGATCGAGAGTGAGATTTTAACGCGATCCTCAAAGGATTTTGTGCTGTGGATAGGGATCGGCAGACGAACAGTGAGTTCCGCGCAGCGTACAATAAAGACGTGAGCAGGACAGGACAAGTCCCGATGTCCAACGACCCCAGATTTTGAGAGACAAAGGGTATCACGATAAAAGCCCCCGCCAGATTCAGATTAGGAAAAAAGTCTATTTTCATTCATCGAGGTTGTGTTTAAACTGATCTAACGATCGAAGTTACTATAGCGGTGATCCAGAAAGAGCTTTTATAAATTCTCGATGAGCTTTTGGCGTAGAGATAGAAACTTTTATACTGTCAGGAAGTACATGAGAGCAATCCGCAACATATATATCCGCTTTTTGCAAAGCGCTCATGTAACGCATGTGATCATTTAGCCGCATGAAAATAAAGTTTGCGCTACTCTTGTAAATTTTCCTAATAGAATTCATCTGAGACAAAGCAAAAAACAAATTATCCCGTTCTTTTTTTATTTTTTGCCATGAATCAATGATCTTGTGAGGATTTTGCAGTCTTTTTTTGACCAGCTTTTGAGAAGGCATCGAAAGCCCAAAGGGAATCTGGATATAACGCAAGGTTTCAATGACTTTTGGGTCCGCAAGGACAATGCCGCACCTTAACCCCGCCATTCCCCATGCTTTGGAAAGTGTCCTTAAAATGATAAGGTTTTTCACAGAGGGAAGATATTGCAAAATCGAAGGTTGGTCAGCAAATTCAATGTATGCTTCATCCACAACGACCAGTCCTTGAATGGATTGGCATAGCTTTACAATCGTTTCATTTTGGATCACTGTTCCCGTAGGATTGTTCGGGTTGCAAATAAAAAGTATTTTTGGATTCGCTTTAACGACTTCCTGATGATCAATATATTCAAAATTCTCACCACGCATAGGGACGCTCTTTACAGATAAGCCGTGAATTTTTGCCCAATGCACGTAAGCAGGAAAAGTAGGATCAAGGGTGCATATGGCATCTTTATGAGGCTCGCAAAAGGCTCTGAGGACGAGATCAATGCCTTCAATAGATCCCACGGTAAACAAAAGCTGATTCAAGTCTACTTTTGGAAATTTAACTTTGGGATAAAAGATCGCGTTTGTATCAGAAATGGTTTCGAGATAGACTTTTCTTAAGTCCAAAGAATTTAAGAAAGGGTATTCCGCATAAGATCCCCCATAAGGATTTGTGCTGTTTGACAAGTCAAATTTATAAGTATTCTCCGTATAATACATTTTTTTGATCGGCCCTGGAAGTTCCAGCTGATTGAGAGACATTCTGGCTTGAGGATGAATAACGGAAGACATTTAACCTCCCTTTTTCATATCATAGGGAATTATTTTATTATGATGAGAGCAGATATCAGTTAAAATTCTATTTTCTTTCATGTAAGTCATAAAGGCTATTCTGTCGATAGGCTTGGAAAAATAATATCCTTGCGCTTCATCGCATTGATTTTTTAATAAAAACTGTAATTGCGCCTCGGTTTCCACGCCTTCGCCGACCACTTTCAATTTCAGCTTTTTTGCCAAAGCCAGAATGGAAAGGGCTATATTGCGTCCTTTTTTTGACTCATCCTGAATAAATGATTGATCAATTTTTAGTTTATTGACAGGAAGCATGTTAAGGTAATTAAGATTGGAATAGCCTGTTCCAAAATCATCAATAACAAGAGAAAGTCCTTTGTTTCTAAGCCACTCCAAAATATTCAGAAATAGTTCCGCATTGCTCATAAGTCCTGTCTCTGTAATCTCTATCTCCAAAGAGCTTGGATCTATTTGATGAGATGAAATAATTTCTTCGATTTCATCAACGAAGTTTGCCTCTTTAAGCTGCCATACGCTGACGTTCACAGCAATGAAAATAGAAGGAAGTCCCAAATTTTGCCATTCTTTAATCTGACTTCCCACCGTTTTTAATACCCATGATCCAATCGGGAGAATGAGTCCTGTTTCCTCGGCAAGAGGGATAAACTTGTCAGGGGTTATGATTCCTTTGGCAGGATGAATCCACCGCAAAAGAGCTTCAGCGCCTCGAAGGAATCCGCTCTTGAGATCAAAGATAGGCTGATAAAACAGAGAAAATTGGTCGTGTTGTATGGCACGATAAAGATCGTTTTCGAGAGCAAGTTCTTCCATAGCCTTATGTGTCATATAAGAGCCATAAAACTGATATCCTTTGTGTCCCCCGCTTTTAGCGTAATACATCGCCGAATCAGCATATTTTAATAATGTTTGGGCTGTATTCCCGTGTTCCGGAAACATACTGATGCCCATACTCGCAGATGTACTGATCTTGTGTTGATGTATTGTGAAAGGCTGATTAAAAATTGACAAACATCGCTCGATGATAGGGATTACCTCATTTTGGCTTGCAAGATCAGGGATAACCAGTACAAATTCATCTCCACCCAAACGGGCCAAAGTGTCTGTTTCCCGAATAATATCGCTCATACGCTTGGCGACCATCTGTAAAAGCATATCACCTGCGTCGTGGCCCAGGCTGTCATTGACCCCCTTGAAACGATTCAGATCAAAAAGAGCGATAGCCATCATGAAATGGTGACGTTTCGCCGCCTTGATATTTTCAGTGATGCGATCGTACAGAAGGCTTCGATTCGGTAATCCCGTTAAACTATCATGAGTGGCTTGATAGAGAAGCTGTTGTTCCATGGATTTGCGTTCCGTAACATCCCGAAAGCTAAAGACGCGCCCTATAATTTTGCGGCCCATTTTTTGAGGAATTGAATAGCGCTCAAAAATCCGTCCGTCCTTGAGTTCAATTTCATCAAAACAATCGCTTTTCGGATTGGAATAGAGAATTTTAAGCCCCTCGATGAATAATTTTGGATTTTTCAGGTTTTTTAATACATACGAGACAGCTTTTTCATCTTCTTTGTTGGCAAGTATGTTATTCGGTATTTTCCACATTTTTCGGAATTTTTGATTATAACTTGTTATGCTTCCTTCTGTATTGACGACCAGAATGCCATCTGCTGTTGATTCCAAGGTAGCCTGAAGTAACGATAAAGATATCATTAATGAGTCTTCTTCGTAATTCTTTGTTTTTCTAGTCATCTTTTAGCGTAATCTGTATGTTTCCTCCATACCCAAAGGATTTCGAGATGTAGCGTGGCAGACGAGTGGTGCGTCCCGCGCAGCATACATATAAACAAGTGAGCAGAACGAATCCCGACGTCCGATACCCTCGGATTTCGAAAAGCGAAGGGTGTGAAGTTATCTTGCGTTTACTATCTTAAGATACCGTTAAATAAATAATCATACTGTTAAATATGTTGTTTCCTCCCTGTCTTTCAGGCGATGAGGTATTGGCTTGTCTTGCCTCTGTCTCTCTACAACCTGAAAGTCTTGGCAGATAATTTTTTGATATGAAAAGGTATTGATTTAAGTGAAACCCCTTCGCTATCTAGTGTTATGTCCCGCCCTTGAATGGTTAAAACATATTGCTGTCGATACCGATCTCAACAGGCAAACGATCGTGATTCTTCCTGGGACTCGTCTTGAGAACAACACGCTTGACGCTTTGAAGAAACAATTTGGTCAGGTCAAAGAAGTCAGAGATTATAAAGATGATAAAGAAATAGAGAGGATTGTGAAAGGATGTTATCGGCGTTTTCCCTTGGAAAAAATAATAGCGCTTGAAGAAGATGACATTTTACGCGCCGCCTTTTTAAGACAGGTTCTTGATCTCAAAGGTCAGTCTTATGAAAGTGCGCTTGCCTTCCGGGATAAAATTAAAATGAAACAGATTCTTGCCCGAAAAGGTGTTTGTGTTCCTTCATTTAAGGAAATCAGCAAGGAAACAGATCTTTTCAAGTTCGTGAAAGCACAGGGCTATCCTTTGATTTTAAAGCCGTCCAGGGCCACAGGATGTCAAGGCGTTTACATTCTTTATGACAAGGAAGATATTTATGCCGCGCAAAACATCATCAAGGGGGCAGAGGCATCCTTCTATCAAGTGGAAACTTTCGTAAAGGGAGAAATGTACCATGTGGATGGGCTGGTTGTAGAGGGCAAGATAGCCTGTTCATGGCCGTCTCTTTATTTCCATCCGCCTATCAATATGTTAAAGGGAGAATGTGCCTCAAGTTATTTGCTTTCCCCTGAAAATCCTTTGGTCGTACCATTGAATCAGTATGCCGAAACGATCCTGAATGTTATGCCGACGCCCCGGAATACCGCTTTCCATCTGGAATTTTTTATCTCTCAAGAGGAGAAGACCTTGATCTTTTGCGAAGTTGCCTCAAGGGTGGGGGGAAAGGGGATAAATCAGGCCTGGGAATCTTCTTTTAAAATCAATCTGAAAACATTGTTTGTTTCCATGCAATATGGCATGGACTTCCCTTGCGTTCATATGCCTTCTTCTCCATCTTTCCTGGCGGGCGAAGTCTGGTTTCCCTGTCGCGCAGGCAAGGTCAAAAATATACCTCAAGATTGTCCTTTTCCTTGGGTCAGGCAATATGAAGTTTCTGTGAAAGTGGGCGAAACGCTTGGGCTTGCACAGAATATCGACCGTACGCTGGGTGGAAGCCCTTTGCTTGAAGCCAGGACGGAAAAAGAAATGCAGGAAAAGATTCATCTTTTCACGCGATGGTTTTACAGCACTCTAAAGATGGACAATCCCTCTAATCCCTAGCCTTGCTCTAGACTTGGAACCCGGATCTCCGGGTTTCTGGATCCCTGAGTCTCTCAGTGAGGTCAGGACTTGCCCGGCGCATCATCTCTTGTAAACAGATCCGAGATAATCCAGTCCGCGCTTGATAAGTTGAAGCTCTACTTCTGAAAGAGACTGCGAGGGTCTTTCGTTATGATATATAAAATCTTCTATCAATGTTTTTGTCGTGCCTCCAGCTGATTTTAAGGCAATCATAGAGTCGCGCCACCATCTGAAAATTTGTTTTTGACGTTCCTCGTTTTTTAACCCCATGTCCCACATGATGCCCTTGATGCGTTCCTGATATTTATTTTTCGCGATAGAGGGAACAGGAATATTCTTTCTGACCTCGCGCAATATCCATAAGAAAGTTTCTCCCGCATTGAACTGTTCGGTCGTAATTTTCTTTTCATGGTGAAGTTGCGCTAAATTTGAATGCCAATAAATACGCCGGGAATTTCTCGGATGTTTATCGTTTGTCTTCAGCAACCTGGGACGTCCCCTTGTTTTTAAAGGAAGGCGCAGCGTTAATTTGAAATGTTCTAAAGAATGTGTCTTCATAAAGCCTCCGTTGTTTAATGTTCTGTGATGCTTTCAACATAAAATGCTTCAAGCCCTTGTTCAAGACGTATGCGATTGGCACGCACGAGCAATTGAGCTGCCGTCAAGGGAACGCCATCCAGCCAGAAGTCTACCTTTATACCGTGTAATGTCTGGGAATGGCCTTTATTGCGGCATATTTCGTGTCCTTTGGTTTTTAAAATAGTGATAGCGTAGTCTAAATCTGACCATACTGGAATGGGTATCTGTTGCTTCACGGGAAATTTGAGCAAGGGATTGGGAAAGAGTCCAAGCGAAGAGGATATTTTGGCGGATTTCCTTACGGAATGACCTACTTTAAGGTGCAAATAAGAGTATTTTACTCCTCTTGATCTTGTTGTTTTAAATCTAAACTTAATTGCTCATTCTTCTTAGGTAAGGACCTTTGCAACAATCTGTAAAAAGAATCCCATGAGGTAGCTGA
>JAEUKR010000045.1 GCA_016794245.1 Caedimonas sp.
TTCAGGACAATATCACCCTGGCGCAGGACACAACCAAAAGGCTGATCGCGCACTTCTCCGAATTTGAGCGCATTCTCGACAGAATCCCCCGCGAAATCGCTCCTTTGATGGAGACAACCGCGAAAGATATGGCGGCGTCAATCGCAAGGTATGTTCACGACATTCTTGAGTCCAGGATGCGGGAGAGCTTCTCCACCCTTCGGGACACAGTCCAAAAAACAGAAGAGACCCTGAAAACAGCCCACCGTCGTCAGTCCTCGCGTCACGTCCTGATATCAGCCGCGTTCTGCACAAGAGCCTTGCTGACCTGCCTCACGCTTTTCTTTCTTGTCAACGATCCTCTGAGAAACGCCCTCCTCTCACACATCAGCCTTACGTATAAAACAGGGTATTTCCTTGAAAAGAGGCTTCCTCATCTGGACATCACACAAAAAAGACAACTGAACCAGATCCTGGGATTCGATCTGTTCAGGAAAAAAAAGGGAACCCCCAGCAAATGAACACTTGCACCCTCATCGCAGACGATGGCCGAAAGATTCTCAAGGCGTATCAGGGACAAGCCGACCTCATCCTCACGTCGCCTCTGGAATAAACTGATAGATGGTGAGGCTAAAAATTACAAATTGTATTTTTGGTTTCCTGTGGTATGTAGCGTGAATCTTCCGTACACACTGAGCTTTTGAGCAGAGTGAGGTATAACCGCTATAATAGTTAGATTTTCCTTGAGGCAATGCGCCTCGCCTTCGGCTGTGACCGCGCCAATCAGGGAAAATCCCCTTGGCCTGCTTTTATTAAATCAAGTCGATGTTTCAACCGTGCCACCACGTCCATTCTTTCGTGCAAAATAGCCAGAATAACAGCTAGGGCGTTTTGCTGTGGTAAACAGAAAATGTAATGCTTGCCTGATAAAGCCACACGCAGATTAGGCATGATTGCGTTCATTTCCTTGAATAAACCCTTGCCAGTGGCTAAGGCATCGGCTTTTTGTTCTAGGTCGGTAATGTAAGTGCGGCATTGGGCTGCACCCCATTGTTCTAATGTATAGCGGGTTATTTCTCGAAGGTCAGCTTCTGCACTCTTGGTGAGGACATAGGATTTTTTCACGCTATACCACCAGTTTGCATCACTTCGGATGCAATCTCGGTAATGCTTTTGGTGGATACTTCACCACGGCTGACTTCTGCCACGCGCATTTCAAGCAATTGTCTAAGGTCTACCATCGCCTGTTCATCGTTTCCCACTTCTGGGAAAAGACGCTCAATCGCGTATTCTTTGATGGTTTTACCTTGCAAGGCTGCCATTGCCTTTAAGGCTTGGTGTTGCTGGTCAGTAATATTAATGGTTAATCTGCTCATGTTGCCTTCCTTTACAATGTACAAAACCACATTATCATAAATGTGGTTTTGTGTTAAGTATTTAATATTCACTTGGCAACAAGATGATATTGTTGACGAAGTAGAAGCGGATTTCAGGAAGTGGAAAATCCGTGTATTCGATACGCTTGGTGAATGCTATTTGGTGGTTGCCATCATCACAAGTAAGGGTGGCAGATTTATCATCATGGACAGATAAACGCCAAACCTGAAACTCTTGGGCGGCAACTTTAGGTACTGCCTGATTGAAAGTGATTTCATCAATGAGGCAATAAGCCCCGCCATGTTCAGCAACGTATGGTGCGCCTTTAGTGTAGAGAACTTTGCGGCGGGCTAGACCGTGACGAAACCATTGTTCCCTGCCTGTGAATTGTGCGTGGGGCAAGGTTTAAAGGGACGAAGCCATAGGGCTGAAAATCACACCCCTGACACGGGGGCAAAGCGAATGAAGCGGGCTGGGGGTTGATTATCAGACAGATTCAGCCAAAAACCCGTCATGCCCCCATGCGGTAACGATTGGAGCAAAGACCAGAAAAACAAAAGCGATAAGACTACGCCCGCCTTGCAAAGCGTAATGTTCTTTGGCAATAGTCTAGTAAAGTTTGGTCATTGATAATTTCTGTTACGTATGCGGGATTGCTGTCATGATGAAATTTATTCGCATAATTCGTCAGTTGCTCCAATTCCTCAATGTCAGCCTGTGCCAAAACAACGTTGCCCTTAGCCAGCGATTGAGTGCATTGCTGTATAAAAGCCCCAAGCAAGGTGCTTGGTGGAAAAAAAGCAGGGTATGCGACCCTTAAAAATGCCTCCAACGTAGGTCTTAATGCACGAGCTACATCTCTTTGTTTGTTTGGGTCACTTCTATCCAAATAGGAAGCAATTAAGGCGTGTCTTTTGTCATGCTCTGTGATGCAGTCTTGATTAACATCCCATGACTCGATAATAGACGATGCCCCAGAGCGTATAATTTGCATAGATGTGCGTAGGGTGCTTTTTATCACCCTTTCCGCATCACTCCATAGCTGACACAGAAATTGCTTAGAATGAGATAGAACAATCACTTGTTTTACCTTTTGCGATAAGTCGATAATCTGCTCGATAGTGCGCGATATTCTATGGTCATCTAAGCTTGTTATTGGGTCGTCAATGACAACAATTTTTTGTGCCAGAGATGGGCCTTTCTCTAGTGAAGCAAAGAAAAATGCTAGGGCTAGGGTATTTCTATCACCTGCACTTAAGGTGTTTTTGAATGAGTGACCACTGTCCGCACTTATCGGAACGGAAACAGTGTTAATTAAAACCTTATAAGTACAAGACGTTCCTGCTCTTGTATTTTGCGAAGTCATCCCATACAAACGAAAGCCAGCCAAAAACTTTTCAAGATATTTATTTATCGCACTCTCGTATGTTGAGAATATACTTGTCTGATAAGTGTCTAACGCAAGCTTTGCACTACTACGGTTTTTCTCTGTGGTCTCTTTCGCATTTTTTTCTTGAATATATTCATTACAAAGTTTCACATTTTCTGGCAAAAACCGTGTTTTGATAAGCTTTAGATTCGCCATGTCTGAATTTAGTGTACTCAGATTGGCAGAAGCCGCTTTCTCCTTTACTGTAGAAATTTGGAGATTGTAAGCATTTAGTTTTTCGGAAAATTTAGATACTTTTTCTCTATAATTATTGTATGCGTCAACTGCTGCAAGCATCTCTGGTGTTAAAGCCATTTTCTCAAGCGGAGCGGCAGCCTTCTTTCTCAAAATATCTAGGATTGGCTCACGAGCTGCTTTCCAAGAACGCGCAACTTCAATTGTATCAATTTCTTCCAAAGAAATATCCATAAACTTTTGCCAGAAAGAGGCTGATTGTTTAACGGTCTGTATAGACCGCTCGAAAGCAGTCTGCACATCAGCACTATGCCCATTCGCCAATGCCTTCTCAAGCATGATTATGGATTGCTTTAAATCACTATAGGATTGGCTAAAATAGCCTTGATAATGAATAATCAAGGGAGAGTTTTTTAACTCTTGGGCACAAAATGGGCATATATTGTCTTGCTCACCACTAGAAGCTAATTCTATTTTGGCAACCCCATCCCCAACCCAAGACTCGGCATCCTTGCCAAATTTGGAAAGATGGCGTTGTACCATAGTGGCAGCTTCTTTTTGTAAGCTGGGTAAATCCTGTTGAAGGACAGACTCGATAGAATTTACATCGATTTCTGGTAAAGCTACCGTCTGAAATATTTGGGCTTGTTTTATGGTATCGGATGCCTTGGCTGCCTCGATATTTTTTTGGGTTTCCTCTATGCTTGAATCAATATCATCTTTTTTTTGTAAGGCACAAAATTCGTCAACTGTGAGTGTCCCTCTAATGGCGGCTGGTATTGCTGCTTCTTTCTCCTTAATTTTTCGATTATGCTCTTCAATCTTTTGCACCTCTATTTGCAACGTATTATTCAGTGCAATCCCTTGCGCTCCAATAATCAACTTGTGCAAATTCTGACGATGACCAGAATCAACCTCTATCCCAGAGCAAACATTTTGAGCAACAAAATTATCATCAAATACCGCAATCTCTGGTAAATGGTTTTGCCATACGCCATTCTGATATGTAAAGGTCGCACTGTTAGATTGAATGACAATATGGGGAGGATGGGATGCTCCCAAACGATGGCGTTCTTCTATCAATTTCGGATTGTTAGTCCCCAGTGAACGCAAAATATTTGCTAAAGTGGTTTTACCGCGCCCATTTTCCGCATAAACCACGGAAAGCTTACTAAAGTTTGTTTGTTGACTTGGCGAAATATTGTCGAATTGCCCGATATTTCTTACCAATTGAATGCGGTCAATCATAATGCCCCCTAAAAATTACTTAGCTAGAAAATAATCGAATGCACCATCAAATTCGGCCACACGGAGCGTACTATTGAAAAATGGTGATGTTGAAATTAGGACCAGAGAGTTGATAGAAATTCCTACCCCTTGAAAATATGATCTTAAGGAACCGCACTACGTTCCGCAAATTCCTTCGGTGTCAGATATCCAAGACTACTATGAGGCCGATGAGAGTTATACTCTCGCTACCAGTCCTCAATTTTTTTTTAGCGTCTTCCAGGCTTAGAAACCAATGTTGATTGAGGCACTCCTGCCTGAACCGACTATGGAAGCTTTCTATGAAAGCATTGTCTGTTGGTTTACCTGGCTGTAAGACGACATTTATGATTACCGCACGTATTTCTTCATATAAAAAACTAACTTTTGAAGAACCGTTGCTTCACACAAGATCTTACTTTCATTTTTAATATTTTAGAGCATTTTGAGCAAGTCCTAGATAATGAGTTGAACGCGCTGCTGCCTTTGATTCACTCACATACCCAAGATTATCCTTGCTCTCACGATTCTTGCAGAAGCAGGAGACTTGAGGCGCTTTGGGCATTTTCGTCAGTTCCTCAAATTTTGTGGATTTGATTTATGCTGCCATCAATCAGGATCTTTTCGTGGTCAAAGTAAATTGTCCAAACGGGGGAATGGCCGATTACGGTATGCTTTCTGGATTGCTGCAAGTGTGGCCATCCGTATGCGAGAAAATACCTTTCGAAAGAAATTTGAGGATTAACCTCACTATTCAAAAAGGTTTCTCTTTGGCAACAGTGCAAAAGGTCCTGGAGCACGATTGGTTCACAACAACCGCCATTATGTTATCTAAATGGTCTATTTATCATGGCTGTCGACAAAAAAACGGGAATTTGTAGTTAGATAGACTCTACTATTAGCCCCTTGAGAAAATAGATATAATATAACATCACTTTTTATTTGATATTAATTGACATCAATTTTTTAAGGCTATATACTTCGGATATATAAACGCAGAGGATATGCTATGGTCTTTTTGTGCTATAAATGTAAGAAAATTTTTGAAAATAGTGATAAAAAACATGGGTTACATTTGCATTGTTTTAAGGATTGGTTCAGGCTTGCGGATGAATCTGAGGATTTTGAAAGCCTTAACCTTGTAAAAGAAAAATCTTCTTATGGTTACCGAAATAAGAGCTTTTTTCATGGAAAATTTGAAAAATATTCAGCATCTCTTGGAGGAAGAGATTATATATTAAAGATATCTCGTGAATATCCTGAGCTTTCCAAAGTAGAGTACGTATGCAATCAACTGGGCATTCTTGTAGGTCTCTCCATCCCTGATCACTATTTGTTGCGCTTTCAAGAACAAGAAGACTGTTTTGTCAGTGACAATTTTATGAAAGATTTTAAAGGCTCAAATTTAGAACATATATGGCGTTTTTTAAAAAAGACAGATAAATTTACTCTGGAAACTTTACTAAAAGTCATTGAGAAAAAAACAGGAAGACTTTCAGAAATACAAAAGTTTATACGGCTATGTTTATTCGATGCCCTCATTGGTAACCATGATCGACATGGAAGGAACCTAGGATTAATCCACACACCGCAAGAATATCTTTTTTCTCCTTGCTATGATAATCCCTCTTATTTTGGAACAGCGGATTTTCTCGGAGCTTCTCACGCTCCAAGAGGTGCTATTGCAACGTCGACAACTGAAGAACCCATGATGAGAGATTATATTAAAGAGTTTGTCCGTCTTGGTTTCAAGGATGAAATTAATAGATTTAAAAAAGGGGTAGATATTAAAAAAGTAAAATTCGTTATTCAAGAATCTCTTATTTCTGAAGCAAGGAAAAGCGCCTTCTTAAAATTTATAGAACGACAGTACCAAGAGCTAAACAATGTCTTATAAAATTGACTATTCTGAAGTGATTGGTATTAAAGTTTTTTTGGAGCGGCGGACAAAACGGATGCTGGTAGGAAGACTAGAACAAAAGAACAGAAAGTTTATTTTTACCTATAATAAAATGTACTTAAACCACAAAAAAGCAATTCCTATTGGTCAAGAACTTCCTTTAACAAAGCAATGTTTTGAATCTAAAAAAATATTCCCTTCTTTTCAGGAAAGGATTCCGCTAAAAGAAAACCCCGCTTATCCTGAGTACTGTAAGCAATTCAATGTTTCTCCAGAGGAAAACAATGTTTTTATTTTATTAGCAACAATAGGTAGAAAAGGCCCTTCCTGGTTTATATTTGAACCAATCTGGGGAGATACTTTTTCAGGGAAAAAACTCAAAGAGTTTAGAAACAAGATTGGATTATCAACACGTGACTTTGGGGCAAGCTTTGGTATTTCTCAAGCAACTATAGTTCGTATTGAAAATAACAAAGCCAGTGGTGCAGAAGTACTTAGATTTTTAGAGATCCTCTATAAATTTCCTGAGACAGCGGCTTACTATATTGAAAAGTATGGCAGCGCTCTCCATTCAGATATCAAAAAAAGGGTACTTTCTATGTTGAAGTTTAGAGGGTGGAACGTCTTAGCACTCGAAGAACTTAAAAGAAGCAAAGAAGCCGCCGCTCATCTCAAAAATATTGGTTGGGCAAAGGCGTTGCTTGAAAAACCATTAATACAGAAAGTTTTGGACGAAAATTATCTAAAAGACAAGGAGCAAAAAATACAAGAATTACGAGAAAACGAACAACAAATAAAACAAGCGTTATTTGAGATTCGTTTTGCCGAGGGTATCCATACGTCAGATTTAGAGGCATGCTACGAGTTTAAAACTGGTAAAGGAGAAAAGTCAGTTGATTTTAAGATATATGATAAAAATAACGAAATCTGCCCAAAGTGGTTAGTAGAACTTACAAGTCTAGAAGAGAGCCACGCTGTAAAAGAAAATACCCGGGTAAAAGGTAATTTTTTTGGCTTCCAATCTATTTCTACGCCTTGGGATGAAAAGAATCCACCTGAGATCAGAGATATTATCAAAGCTCAAACTGCTATTCTTGGTAAAGCGGAAAAATTTCCAGAAACTGCAGGAAACGACTGTATCTACCATGTCATTATAAGCAATATGAGAGGCTTTCTGACAGGGATCTCAGACGATGGGGATTATTTAAACATCCTTTATGGGAGTAAAAGTTTACCTGATGTATACAAGAGATTTTGGGTTAATGATAAAAAAGAAAAGCAGATCATCGTAGGAATATTCGATCCTGATCATCCCAATCCATGTAGCCGAGATTTACAAAAAAGAGTTCATGCAGTAGGTTTTATTAATGAAAAAAATTTTACAGAAAATGAAATTAAAAATGGTATCAAACTCTATCATAATCCAACTCTTTTCAATTCCTCTGAAGAAATAAGGCAAGCATGGCTCTTAAAGTAAATCTACCATAGGTGATCTCATTACATTTCTGTAATTGGTCAGAAAAATCCCATAAAAAATCTCAATAATAATTCTCATCTTCGATGGTACGTTGATATTTTAAATCCCTTTTTAGGAAAAATAAACCGATAGACCGACAAAATACTCCTATGAAAAGTAAATAACTGAAAAGATGTAAAATAAGTGTCAAGCCGATTAAAAATTTTGATTCGACCTTTGGGATATAATCACTGAGAAAATGTTTATTAAGACTGTTGCTAATAACCTGGGTATATTTTTGTGGGATTGTTTATATTTTGGGTCTGATAGTGTAAAATGAGCCATTAATTTTAGATATTTTCTGGAGTTTTTTCGGATGTCTCAGTTTGGCTTGTTTGATTTTTCCAATCGTCTTGCGGCATTGTCTGTCTTTGGCGACCCATTGGAGCGTTTGAATCAAGTTATAGACTTTGAGGCGTTTCGGTCATCTTTAGAGTCAGGACTCAATTTCTCTAATGGCTCTCAAGGAGGCTGTCCAGCTTATGACGCCGTTTTGATTTTTAAAGTCCTGATTCTGCAAAGCCTTTACAATTTATCTGATGATCAAACAGAATATCAGATCAAGGATCGCTTGAGCTTTATGTGTTTTCTGGGTCTTACCTTATGCCAGAGTATTCCCGATGCCAAGACGATTTGGTTGTATCGTGCGTATTACGCTGAAAATGAACATTGGTTACGGGAGGACGTGAACGCAGATTACGCGTTAAAGTGAACGCTCATTTCGCGATAGCGTGAGCAACAGCTTCCAAGCCTGTTCACTATACGCCGAAACATCTGTTTACTTTCACCGTAATACGCAGTATCGGGAACGGCTGAAGAAAAAGGCTCTGATGGATCGTCTTTTTGGTCTTTTCGAGCAGGCTTTGTGGGAGAGAGGCTATTTGGCGATGGGAGGACAGATTGTGGATGCGAGCATTATTCAGGCCTCTCGCCAACGCATGACGAAAGAGGAGAAAGCTCAGGTGAAAGCGGGCGATATTCCTCAGGCTTGGAAAGATAATCCTGCCAAACTGGCTCAGAAAGATCGGGAGGCGCGATGGATTCTCAAGCACAGCAAAGCCAGGGGAGACACTAAAGCCATCGATATCGCTGTTCCCTTTTTTGGGTATAAAAATCATCTATCCATGGATCGCAGCTTTGGCTTTATCCGAAAATATCATGTGACAGAGGCGAGCTTTCATGACGGTAAAGCCTTGCGCTGGCTGCTGGATCACAACAATACTTCTTGTGTGGTTTGGGGAGATACGGCTTACCGCAATGAAGAAAACGAAAAGTTCCTGGCAGAACATGGATTCCGTTCCCAGCTCCATCGCAAGAAACCAAAGAAGAAGCCTATGCTTGCGTCTATTCAAAGGGCTAATCGCAAGAAATCCAGAATCCGAGTGTATATTGAACACGTTTTTGCCGCGCAAAAAGAACGTATGAGCCTCTTTATCCGAACCATTGGCCTCGAAAGAGCAAAGATTAAAATGGCTTTGGCCAATTTCTCTTACAATATGCAAAGGCTTATCTTTTGGGAAATTGGGAAAAAAGGACAACGCTCACAGGATAAATCCGACTCTCATCTACGAAAATGTCTGATTTTCAGGCAAAGCAATGATAAATCACCCCCACAATGAAACCTGTCTCGCCTTTGAAGGCCTTAACCCTGTACTTTTAATCCACCAGCAAACAAAACTAATGTTCTTCGAGGTCTTAAATTTTTAGATGCTTGAGTTTGTCGTAAAGTCGCTTGACTGTTGCAACATCACGACCCCCCGTAACCCAGGCAATAGTTCGCCGTGTGCTACGATCCACGGCCTTGAGGATCCAGAGTTTTTAACTTTCTTTTGAAGAAAATGCCATACTTCATCCACCTCTACCTCCTGAATACTTGAGGAAATTTGCGGCTCTTCAGTTTTTTCCATTGCCTTAACAACCCACCGGAAATGATCGAGGGGGTGTGGCCAAGGATTTTTTCAAGCATGGAAAACGAGGCTTTTCCGAGGCTGTAGAGGATCACGCAAAGCGCTTTTTTGACCGCCGTTTGGGGTTTTTGGCACCCATCTCCTGTGATGAAATTTAAGGCACATTCTTTGCACCTGTATCGTTGCATCCCGCGTACACAGCCATTTTTAACGATTTTCTCACTCTTACAATTTTTGCAAAGGATCATCCTTTTTTCACTTTTGGTGTAGTTTTCAAGTGTACTTGAATAAAAATCTATCTTTAAGTAAATACTCTCCAAATTTGATAAGCTTGATGTCACTTTCTTCTCTTTCTTTGCTCTCGCTTGTCTCAAAGTCCTAAACCTACTTTGTTAACAGTGCCACAACAATACGCACTGGCTCTCAAGATTTGGTTAGCGATCTTGATCAAAGCCCCTAGATATTTTTGGGGCTGGCTGGTTTCTCTCCTGTTGTTTGTTGAGGGAGCTTGCAATGTCGGAGATCTGGGCTGCGACAGCCTTGTCCCTTAGGGAGATGCCGCTCATCACAGCGTTGTTCTGAAAGACGGATCGCACCAGATCGTCTCGTCTTTTGGTCAGGCTTTCAACAATCGTCTTGTTCTCAAGGGTGTTGATCTGCTCGGTCAGGAATTTGAATCTTGCAATCATCACATGCGGCGTGAGGGTCTTGTCAGAGGTCTTTTTGCTTGACGCTCTTTCGGGATGGTCTGCCAAATATTTTCTTTTGAATTCTTCTTCCCAATGGCTGGACAGAGGTAAAGCTGGGGGTTGTGGGGTCAAGTCAGGCGTTTGTCCGGGATACGTCCTGAAATACTGCTGGATGGCGGAGACACCGTGTTGTCTGAGGATATCGTTAAAATCTGTCTTGCCCTGAGCCGTATCAGGACGGATGACGGACACGCTCAAGCCGCCCTCTGTCAATGAGGTCACTGCCTTCTCGACAGCCTTATGGGACACCGATCCTTCGCCGTCCTGATCGGCGCAAATGATGAACGGGCGGTTTCTGTCAGACATAAAGGCGCCGAGATTCCTGAAGTTGGCCACGCCCAGAGCAGCGTAGATGTCTCCCTTGACGCCCGCTTCCCTGATGCTGAGGGCGGTTTCCACCCCTTCGGCGACAAACACAGCCCCCGATCCTTTCTGAATCTGGACGTAAGAGCCTTTGATCAGTCCGAAGGATTGCTTCTTCAGATCACAGGCGGCCTTCTGGCCTGTCTCTGGATTCAGGTACACCAGCTGGACGGCTGTCACGGCGCCCTCCTTGTTCCGCGCCAGGGCGGCCAGAGCCGGGAACGATGTCCGGGCGCGCGAATTCCAGGCGGCTGGAATAAACCGCAGATCGGAGGAAAGCTCTCCCTGAATGCCCCGATGCGTGCGCAGATACCTTTCTCCA
>JAEUKR010000012.1 GCA_016794245.1 Caedimonas sp.
AAAGTGCCAAAAGGTCACCATATTCACTTGGATGAATTCTCTGGTTTGGAAGATAAATCAGTTCCTTTAATAATTGAAAAGCATTAATGTTTAGCGAATTCAAGACTGACGAATGGTGGAAGAAGCGGGGATTGTAACGCATACTCCTCATGATTTCTGCGTTAGTATCTAAGTAGCGGTTTGCACTGTTAAGTTTCGTTCTGATTTTTTCCATCCTTACTTACTCAGAGTGAAACTCGTCATCCGTCACCCATAACCTGCTCGAAGCTGTAAGGGCAAGAAGAAGTCTACGGGCGGGTTTGTGTCGTCCCACATCGGGGTTCTGGCGAAGACAGATAGACGAGACAGACGGCGTGAGTCAGAAAATCGCGCATGCAGCGCTTGGGGCTGCCGAAGTGGCAATCAGGGGAGGCAATCCTGCGGCAGGCGAGATATTCGCCCGTAAAGATTTTTCAACATCGATAATTCTGGAAGCTGCGATGACTCATGACGGCCAATCAATCCGGGTGATGTGCGGAAAGGCTGAAACAGATGGCATCAAGCCTTGGTCGCTTGCGAAAGTCACCTTTGGAGATGGCTTGTATGTGCATACAAGTAAGGGAACTTTTTTTGGAAAAGATGGAGCCGAAAAAGCATTCCGTCTTATGCGCGGGCTTAAATGGACAGACGGTGATACCCTTGATGATTACTGCTGAACATTAGAAAAGGCTGCGTACTAGATATTACTATTTAGCACTAATCGGTACAAAGTAGTTGTAAACTTTATAATTAGCGCTATAGTTGGAAAGCAAAATTTCAAAGCATACTCATGGAAGATATTATGGAAGATCGTTGGCTTTCTGTAGATGAGATTGTCGAGTACATGGGCGTCACTCGTGACACCATTTATAAGTGGATTTCAGAGAAGAATATGCCTGCACATAGGATAGGTAGGCCTTGGAAATTTAAGAAGGCTGAGGTTGACGAATGGGTTCGTAACGGTGGAGCCATAGAAACAGATAACAAAGGAGCGCAACAATGACCCACACACGGCGCGAAAACACCAAGGCGCAGTTTTGGAAATGTGCTCTGCAAGTTAACCCGGCACGCTATATTAAATATCGCGGACAAGAACGTGGGATGTCTGAAGCGGATTATAACGCAGCCTTGCTAAAGGTCGCGTTAGAAAACGATATCAAAGTTATCGGTCTTGCCGATCATGGCAATGTAGATAGCTGTCAGCCTATCAGCGACCTTATGGCAAAAAATGGCATCATTGTTTTTCCAGGATTTGAAATTTCTACCAGTGAAAAAATCCATTTTGTATGTCTATTTTCTGAAGATACTGACAAAACAACCCTTGATCGCTATCTCGGCAGTTTAGATCTTTTAGATCCAGACAATGGTACACGTCCCTCAAAACTCAGTGCAGAGCAATTACTTAAAAAAGTTGAGGATGATCTGCACGGATTTGTTTACGCGGCTCATTGCACAGATAAGAGTGGCATTTTATTTAGAAAGTCTAATCATGTTTGGAAAAGCCCGCTTTTAAAGGCTGCCCAGATCCCTGCAACACTTGACGATTTTAAGAATGACGAAGGAAATTCTTACAGGCTGATTTTGCTCAATAAAGACCCTGCCTACGCAAGAGAAACTCAAATCACTGTTATCAACGCAAAAGATGTAGCCAACCCAGATGATCTGGCTAACCCACGTGCCTCTTGCCTGATTAAGATGACCCATCCGTCGTTTGAATCGTTCAAGCGTGCTTTCCATGACCCTGAATCACGAGTACGCCTAAATAGCGATGTATCTGAAAAATACTTCTCCCGTATAGAAAGTTTGAAGATTACGGGCGGCTATCTCGATGGCGTCAGCATCAATTTTTCAGAGCATCTGAATACGGTTATTGGCGGGCGTGGAACAGGTAAGTCGACTCTTATTGAGTGCATACGCTATGCCTTGGAACGTCGCCCAATCGGCAAGAACGCACAAAAGCAGCACGACGATATTATCAAAGAAAATATTGGCAAAAGTCGTGCGCGGATTGAGTTGACAATCCGCTCATCCAAGATGAACGGCAAAAAATTTACGATCTCTAGACGCTATGGAGAAAGTACGCTGGTAAAAGATGAGTCAGGTGCACCTTCAGTATTTTCGCCTGCTGATCTCCTGCCCAATATTGAAATCTATGGGCAAAATGAAATCTATGAGATTGCGCAAGATCCAAATAACCAGCGTCAGCTTTTATCCCGATTCCTTGATAACGATCATAAGGAAAGCGAACAAAAAATCTACGAAGCGCTAAACAATCTTTCCGATAACAGAAAGAAGCTGATTGAAGCTCAAATAACAGTTGCATCTATCGAAGACGAAACGGCACGCCTACCTAAACTGGAGGAACGGATTCTTCAATTTAAAAACTTGGGCCTAGAAGAAAAATTAAAAATTATTCCATTGCTTGAAACAGAAAAAAGACTGTTGAAAAGAGTAATGGGCGACGAAGTAAATGAAATTGCCCGTGCCTTTAGCCTTATCAAGGATTCACTGCCAGATGTCGCGTTCTTGAACGATGCGACCATTGCCGCTTTGCCGCATGCTGAACAATTTAAGAAACTGCGTGAAAGCCTTTCTGATTTATCAAAAGAAGCTGTGGCTGTTTTGGATAAATGGTATAAGGCCTATCAAGGCTATGAAGAAAAACTTAAGGCCGTTGAAACAGAGATCAAATCCAAGATTGAGAGCGAAGAGGTAATTCTAGAAAAAACATTCTGGGAATTGCCTACATGCGAAGGAAAAACCGGCAAAGAGATTGGCGTAGAATACCAAAATCTGATCAAAGAAAGTGAGCAAATCAAGCCAAAGAAAACACTGGTCGAGAATAGACGTAGAATAGTCATTGAGCTGCAGCGTGTTCGTAAACTTGTCCTTGATGAATTATCATCTGCACGTGCAGATCGATCTGCCTGTTTCATCAAGTCTCTGAAGAAACTCAATAGCGACTTGACAGGGAAATTAAGGCTCACCGTTAAGCCGGAGGCTGACCGAACACCCGTTATTTCATTCCTGCTCAACTGCCCGATGGATGGTATTGGTGAAGGTCGTTTGGCGTGGGTAAAAGAAGCCGAGGACTTCTCTCCTGTTAAGTTAGCAGAAAAAGCTAGGGAGGGTGCTGAATCGCTGCGCCGTGAAAACAAATGGGGCATCACACCCACCATGGCAGAAGCATTGGCGCGTTTGTCTCCTGAGCAGCTATTGGAGCTCGAGGAAATCGAACTACCTGATGAGATAGACATCGAACTCAATACCGCTCACCAAGGATCGGAGAACTTTAGGGCTCTTGACAAGCTGTCCACTGGTCAGCAATGTACTGCGATTTTACATCTTTTATTGCTTAAAAATGCAGATCCGTTGCTAATGGATCAGCCCGAAGACAACCTCGATAACGCCTTTATCGCAGATCGTATTGTTTCAGAGCTACGCCTGGCAAAAATTAAGCGCCAATTTATCTTCGCCACACATAATGCAAATATTCCAGTTTTTGGAGATGCTGAGTGGATCGGAGTCTTTGAAGCGTTTGAAGGACAGGCGCATATGCCCTTGGAATCCCAAGGCGCTATCGATGTTACTACAATACGTGATAAAGCTGCTAACATTCTGGAAGGCGGTCGTGCTGCTTTCAACCAGCGCAAAGAGAAATATGGATTTTAAGGGGATGATATATGCTTAAAACAGAACTACTTGAAATTATCGCCAACGGAGAAAATTCCGGTATTGAATTTAAACGCTACGACATACGTCCAGAAGCCTTTGCAAAAGAAGTCGTTGCCTTAGCAAATTTACAGGGTGGCAGGATCCTGCTTGGCGTTGATGATGACGGCACGATATCAGGTATTCAAGACAGGGGAGACAGTACAACCGAAGAATGGGTTATGCAATGCTTTCAGAGTAAAGTCCATCCACTTATAATTCCGTATTATGAGGAAATCACGGTTGAGCCTAATTTAAAGGTTGCTGTTATTACTATTGAACAAGGCACTTCTAAGCCTTACGTCCTACGCCATAACGGACAAGAGCGTATTTATATTCGTGTTGGAACAACATCACGCGATGCTACAAGAGAGCAACAAGCTCGATTGTACGGCGTTGGCGGGTTACTTCATCCAGAAGTGCTTCCTGTTTCCGGCACCAGCATTGCGTCACTTGATATGGATCGAGTGAAGAACTATCTTTTTGAAATTATAAAAGATCCGGAAAGGCCAGCAACAGACGAACAATGGATTGAAAGATTCGGAATTATGTAATTTAAGGCTTGATTAGTTAATATTGCTGTGTTAGAGAAAATTTGAGGGGCGAGTTGGTAGCTCGCTTGACCTCGATTAACCATGCAACGTCATTGCGTTTCAGATGTGTACTTTAATACTCCTTTTATGTCAATGCCGTTGCTCAAAACAAGGACATACATAAAATGAGTGTTTTAACTTTTCAAGGGATAAGCGGAGCGACATATGATTGCGCTGTTTATCCAATCAATCACTCGACCACTCCGCACAAAGCTGGAATTTATATCTTTATAAAGCCCTTAACTAATGAATGGCAGCCTGTGTACATCGGACAAACGCATGATTTTTATAATCGAATTTATCTGGAATTAGAAGACCATGACGCATGGGATTGCATCCAGAGAAACAAAGCAACATACGTTGCTATTTATGAATTCTCAGGGGCAGAACAACAACGTATTCGCATGGAAACTGATTTACGGCGTAATTACCCTACGGCGTGCAATCGGCAATAGGAAGCTTCTGAGTGTCCATAGAAGTAATTGCTGGATGAGCATCGCAAAAAGCCAGCAATCTTCCGGTTATAAGAGACTCAACGTGCTCCTCAAACTTCTTGAAAATTGAACCATATATATCGTTTATAGCGTCTTGAACTAATCTATCTTTTTCTGCTTCTGAGTAAATTTTTGGTAACGACAATTTATTTTCCATAACACGCCCTTCCTAACAGATTTTCAAATGTAACGCTATTATCTACATTCCTTCGATTATATCGATATTCGAATTCATGCAAGTAATTTTGTAGATACTTCTTCGATACCTTGTGAAATTGCCCTATGATACCACGTTTCAGGATTGCCCAGAAGCTCTCAATGGTGTTCGTGTGAACGTCACCCTCTGCAAAGGTCTTTTGATGATTTACGCTAAGGTGAGCAAGCAAACCGCCCATCCCCAGATAGCCTTTGTACTCATCCGTGACAAGGATAGTTTCTTCGAGGTCAACATGCTTGCGTACGAGCTTTTTTAAGTCTTTGCCTTTAAGCTCAAACTTAGAGGTAGCAATCGTTTTAACGTCTCCACCTCGCTCAATCATTCCCACAACAGGCGTTTTCTTCGTGCCGCGTCCACGAGGGCTTGAAGGCTTGTCGTCATCATCCTTGTTATTGCTCTTGCGTGGTTTCCCGCCTACGTACGTCTCATCCATTTCGACAATATCCCGCAATAGTTGGGCTTGGTCTGTTCCCATTGCCTTCCTAATGCGATGCATCATTGACCAAACAGTACGCTGCTGAATACCAATATCTCTTGATGCTTGGCAAGAAGATAACCCTTTCTTGGCGTTGAGCATCAGAGCCATGAGAAGAAACCACTTGTTGAGAGGAATGTGAGAATGGTGAAAAATAGTACCGACTGTAACAGAGAATGACTTATGACAATTCCAGCACTGCCAACGTTTCTTTTCTTTTTCTTGATGTTTGCAAGTCTTATCAGAGTTGCAGTAAGGACAAGTAACGCCATCTTTCCATCTGACAGATTCGAAATATTTAACTGCCTTCTCTGGCGTTGAAAACTTTCTGCTTAACTCAAAGATATTCATCTTATATCCTCCTACACATAAGAGAATATAATGGATTTAAAAATTAATCAAGCCTTAAATTACATAATTCCGGAAAGATTAACAGGCCTTGGTTTTATCGCTAGTCCGCAAACTGGCAATACGCCGTGTACTATTGCAGGGCTTGTTTCGTTTGGTATCGCACCGCGACGTTTCCTACTTCAAGCTGGCATTCGCTTTATGGCTTTTGAAGGAACGGATAAAACATATCAAGCTTTAATTGATGAGGTAATTGATGGTCCTCTCTTTAACCGTTTTCGCCTGTCTGAAAGCGGTAATCTTGAAAACATTGATAATGGGCTAATCGATAAGTTATCAACTATGATCCGTCCCTATATTTCTCTCGAAGGAAAAACTATAAACGCAGAAATGAGACGGGAACGTGTGTGGCTATACCCTTGGGAAGCTGTACGCGAGACTGTAATTAATGCTATTGCTCACCGTGATTGGACACGTTCGCTCGATGTTGAAGTTACTGTCTATTCGGATCACATCGAAATTACCAGTCCTGGAGCCATGCAAAACTCAATGACTATTGAAAAAATGATTGCAGGCCAGCGATCTCCTCGTAATCCTCTCATGGTCAGTTTACTTCGTGACTATGGATACGTAGATGCGCGCGGAATGCGAGTAAGAACCAAGGTAATACCTCTCATGAAGTCAGAAAATAACCAAGAACCAATATTTGAAGCAACAGACGACTACGTGAAGGTCACACTTCGTAGAAAATCTGATAGCTAAAAAACCACGTGGGGATCAAAATATGGCGTATACAGAGCCTATCAGTAATTTTGTGTAAGTAGATGACAGAGGAGTTTATGCTGCCATCGGATAAGCCTTTTGAATTCTCTCCCCAAACAGGATATAAAAGCAAGTCCTTGCTTGTCCCCAGTCTGGAGAGGATTTGAGCCAATTTTTTTGTTGATGCCGCTTGAGCGCCAAAAACAGCAATTTACAGGCCGCTTCCTGAGAGGGAAAATGTCCTCTGTTTTTAATAATTTTCCGCAGAGCCATATTCAGCGATTCTATCGCATTCGTCGTATAGATGACTTTACGGACGGCAGGCGGATAACTTAAAAAAGGAATAATTTTTTCCCCGTTTCTTTCCCAAGACGCAGAAATAGAAGGATAGCGGGTATCCCATTTCTCCTTGAACGCTTCAAGGGCATGCAAGGCTTCTTCTTCGCTGTCGGCTTTATAAACGTCTTTCAAATCATGAGCCACGTCCTTACGTTCTTTCCAGGACACAAAGTTCAGAGAATACCGAATTTGGTGAACAATACAGCCTTGAATCTGTGCGTGAGGAAAAATACTGTGGATGGCGTCACCAAATCCTTTGAGACC
>JAEUKR010000041.1 GCA_016794245.1 Caedimonas sp.
GGATTACGACATTGTCGAGGGCTTTATCTCGGCGCTTCTGGCTATGGAAGGATACAAGCCCGTCAAGATTAACGCCTTGTTGGAGAGTGAATCCAACCGGGAGTCCGCTGATCTCAAGAGAAGCATTGCCGATCTGGTGGTACAGGACGAGGACGACAACAAGTATATTGTGGAGATAGAGCGCTCCTTTACACCTAACTTTATGCACAAGGCCTGTTTCAACACCTCACGGCTGGTGGTGGACAGCATCTCAGGCAATCAGGACTATACCACCATCAAGAAAGTGTTTCATATCAGCCTGCTTTACTTCGCCACCCAAGAAATGAAAAAGCCTATTTATCACGGGAAGACGATTATTCACGAAGTCGACACGGCGCATCCCGTGAATGTGCGCATTGCCAATCAGGGGCTGGTGATGTTTGAACACAAGAATGTGTTTCCGGAGTATTTCTTTATCTCGATTCCGCTATTCGATGAGGTGATCCATCAGGAAATCGATGAATGGCTTTACATGATGAAGCATTCGGCAGTGCGGGAAGACTTCAAATCCCCGTATATGAAAAAGGTTCAGGAGAGGTTAGCAGTTTTGAAGATGAATGATGCCGAGCGCATGGCCTACTATCAGTATCTCAAGGAAGCCGTCCATTCCCAGGATGTCCTCATGGCCGCGACTGAAAAAGGAAGAGCCGAGGGAATCGAAAAGGGAAAGGCTGAGGGATTGAAGGAAGGGATTGAGAAAAGCCAATCAAACATTGTACGCCGTATGGTGGAAAAAGGCATTTCTGTTGAAAAAATTTTTGAAATGACAGGAATTGAAGAAAAAGTTATTCGTCGAATGATTAAGTAACCCCCTCAGAGAAAATAAGTTTTTTGCTTAACATAAAGGGGGGTATATTAATTTTATAGCCTTTTCTTTTTCATCTTATTTATCTCTGCTATTACCCAAGACTTTGGAAGTTTAAAGAAATTAAAAAGCTCATAAAGAGGAGAAAATATTTCCAAAATTATTATCGATGTTTTAACCAACCTTGCAAACAATTCGATATTGGTAAATACAAGCAACAGTAATAAAAAATCAGATCACATACGGTGATCTGATTCGGTTTTACAATAAACGATAGAAACTTATTAATTCCAATAATATCTCATTTTTGTTAAGGGGAAGAAACCTTTCATTTTCAACTGGATGGAGATATTGTCCTCGGCTATTCCAAGTATGGCGGGGTCTCGTTATCTATAGACCATATTTCACTAAAAGACGCTTTTGATTTTCACTCACTGTATTGAACTCAAAATCCTCAATCATTTTTTCAAGTTCCTGATGCCAATTCAGTTCGGCTTTTAAATGAAGAAAGACCGATCCTACGCCCACTGTTGCGCGATCAAGATAAACAAATTCGCGAGGAGGCTTTATCCCCCCCAATCGCCCAAGCTCGTGATGCACTTGCGAGGCCGTATGCCGCCCTTGCATTCCGCTAAATTCTTTTTGAATGGGACGCACGCGATCGTCGAGAAGCGGCTCGTACAAAAGATTCGCCCACAGATTCAAAACATCAATCATCTCTTTTGAAAGATTGGAAAATCCCCAGCTTTCATACGCATGGACAAGTTGCGCCTGATCATTTTTTTGCAGGGCGCGATACAGATCTATAACCCCTTGAACCACCTTTGCCGAAAAGATCCGAAGACACCCAAAATCAAGCAGATTAACGGATCCGTCTTCCCGAAAAGTGTAATTGCCCAGGTGCGGGTCTGCGTGGATAAAACCATAATGATAAAAAGGATAATACCAGATCTGAAACATGGATCGAGCAACCTGATTGCGAAATTCCTGGCTTTCTCCTGTGATCTCTCTGAGATTTTTACCTTCAAGCCATGTCATGGTCAGCAACCGCCTGGTGGAAAGCGCCGAGATAACCTGCGGCAGATGAACGACCGTGAAATCTTTCAGAATGTCCCGATAAACGGCAATATGTTTAGCCTCGCGTTCGTAATCCAACTCTTCTCTGAGGCGTTCGCTGATCTCATCAAAGATCTCTTCCGTCTTTAAGGCGTGAGCGGCTATTTCGTACACGCGAAAAATGATTTTGAGTTGCTGAAGATCCGCCTCAACCACGGAAGCCAGATCAGGATACTGAAGTTTACAAGCCAGCGCTAAATCATCCTCTTTCGATATGGCTTTATGAACCTGCCCAAGAGAAGCCGCGAAAGAAGCCTCTCGATCAAAGGATTGAAATTTCTGCGCCCAGTCAGGCCCCAATTCCTGCGTCATACGACGTCTGACAAAAGGCCAACCCATCGAGGGAGCCTCTGCCTGAAGGCTCAAAAATTCCTGCGCGTATTCCGAAGGCACTGCGTCTGGAATGGTGGCCAGCATTTGAGCGACTTTCATCACTGGTCCTTTCAGGGATCCAAAGGCTTTCGTCAATTCTTTTGCCTGGACTTGATGATCCAGATCAGCCCCAAAAAAACGTTCCCCTGCCAACCGCAAGGCTGCGGCGCTTAAAGCGGATGAAACATGCGCATATCGTCTAAAGCGCCCTTGCAGGCTATTTTGGTCATCCATCGTCACAGAGCCTGTTCATCCTCACCAATTTTCATGATGCGCAACAATCTGGTCGACCCCGTTTTAAAAACCATCAAAGGGTTAGCCTTGCCAAGTTGAGCCGCCGCCGTCATCACGACTTCGTCCCCCACCTCGGCAAATCCCTCTTCCCGAGCAACTTGCGCCGCTTTCTTGAAAGCCTCCGCGATAGATCCCAATTCCTCAATCACAACCGGGTGCGTCCCCCACGCCAGCATCAATCGACGCGCTGTCCGAAGATTGGGGGTAAGTCCCAAAATGGACGCCATGGGGCGTTCCCGCGCAGCGCGCAGCGTGGTTGAGCCTGAATTTGTCAACGTGGCGATAACCTTTGAAGAAAGCGTGTGCGCAACCTGGCGCGCCGCTGCGGTAATCGCATCCGACGGCGTGGCCTCTGCCTCTGTATGGGAAGAAGCAAGCATCGTCCGGTAAAGAGGATCCTGTTCCACGCGTTCAATAATCCGATTCATCATGGCAACAGACTCCACGGGATAATCACCCGAAGCGGACTCCGCCGAAAGCATAACTGCATCCACACCATCATAAACGGCCGTCGCCACGTCAGAAGCTTCGGCCCTGGTAGGAATCGGCGCATGAACCATCGAGTCAAGCATCTGGGTCGCCACAATAACGGGACGTCCCACGGCACGGCATGCGCTGATGATTTTTTTCTGGACGCTTGGCACGTCTTCAGGAGCCATCTCAACGCCCAAGTCTCCGCGCGCGACCATGACAGAATCCGAAAGACGCACGATGTCTTCCAGATGCGTAATCGCCATCGGTTTCTCAAGTTTGGAAATGATCCCGACATTTTCTCCCACAAGTTTACGCAACTCTTGCACATCCTCGGGACGCTGCACAAAGGAAAGGGCAACCCAGTCTGCCCCCATCTCCATCGCAAAGCGCAAATCTCGACGATCCTTTTCGGTGAGAGGAGAAATGGGCAAAGCGACATGAGGCACATTAACGCCTTTACGATTGGAAAGAGCACCGCCTGTCACAACATAGGTAAGCGCGGAATCCTTGTCAAACGAAATGACCCGCAACTTTAGCTTTCCATCATCCAGTAACAGTTCCGTTCCTGGTTCAAGCGCAGCAAAAATTTCGGGATGCGGCAAACAAACACGATCCTGGTCACCCACTTCGGGACTAAGATCCAGGCGGAAACGGTCCCCCTCTCGAAGGATGATTTCTGTCTCCCGGAAAACGCCCACTCTCAATTTTGGGCCTTGCAAATCAGCAATGACGCCCAAAGGACGGCCATATTTTGTTTCAACCGACCGAATGAGATCATAGCGAGACTGATGATCGTCATATGAACCATGGGAAAAATTAAGGCGAAAATTGTCGACGCCTGCCAAAAACAGTGTCTCAATCATCTCGAAGGTTGAGCTTGCAGGCCCTAAAGTCGCGACAATTTTTGCATAACGATGACGACGCATCCGAAAACTCCTCCTTTATGATTTTTGTATTCTGTATGAGTCCCCCACAGACTTCAACTGAAATGAACATATCTCCAAAGGATTTCAGGACTCAGACCCTTTGATTCGTTTTCTTTTTTAACGCCCCTTGCAGAATCCGCGCAACGATATTATGGTCAAATCAGCCTAAATTTTAATTTTTATACCCAAAGGATTTCGACATCCAGGGTGGCGGACGAGCGGTAAGTCCCGCTGTTCAAGTCCCTCAGATTTTGAAAGGCGAACGGGTATATCGGAGGTCAACATGACAGAGTTTGCAGGCGTCTCAGGCAATCAATTACGCCAGTATATTGAGCAGATCGAAAAACTGGAAGAAGAAAAGGCGAACATCGCCAACGACATTCGCGAAGTTTTCGCCGAAGCCAAATCCAATGGCTTTGATCCGAAGATCATGCGTCAGGTTCTTAAAATCCGCAAAATGAATAAAGACGAGCTTGCCGAACAGGAAGAAGTTCTGAATGTGTATCTTCAGGCTCTTGGCATGGCCACCGATTCATAAGGCTTCCTTCTTAATCTAAATCTGACAGACGCTTTTGTCGTTATACTCTTCGCCTTTTGAAATTTGGGAGCGTTAGACTTCGGGATTTGTCCTGCTCTTTTGCGTGCGCACATAAAAGCAAGAGTAGACCTCTTGCAGAACCAGATATGGCGTGGGGATTTTTAGGCAAAAGCGAACGAGAAACCGCAGCGTACATGAGGTACGCGAGGATTTCAAGCGAGCTTTTAACGCCAAAAGCATCCGCCAGATATAGGTTATGCAAGAGGTCTAGTGCCAAAAAGGCTTTTGACGATGGCGTCAGGACTTCTTCACCATGCAGTCAACTTTTTGGTCTCTGAGTTTACGACAAAGGCTTTTCGCTTCTTCATAAGAAAAAAGCCCCACACGCAAGCGATAACGCACCCCCTCGGATTCTCCCATATCTACACGGTTATATACAGGCTTCAAGCCAAGCAACAACGGCTTTAGCTTTGAAAGAGCGATCAGTCTCCTCCATTCGCGCTCCGCGCCTTCCCTAGTTTTCAGAGAAGCAAGCTGCACCCAATGCGTTCCCTTTCCAGAAGCCTCAACGGCTTTGTTTCTCTTCACGGAGGTTCCTGAAATGGCAATCGGCGCCTGTTTTTCGACATGATCTACCTTTTCTTCGGACGTTCTCGCCCTGGAGGCAAGCGAAGGCATCTCATCTCTTGAGGGCGCTTCATCCATTTTCACTGGCGACTCTGCCGTCGCAGCCTCTTCCGAAACAGCTTCTCCCTCCCGTTCCTTTTCTATTCCCTTTTCCTTGTTGACCGCAAGCGCGTCACTGACCGCGGATTGCGAGAAGGAAGCGGAAGGCCCCAGATCTTCTTCATCCATCAGACTTCCAATGAATTTCTCAGGCAGGCTCGGCGGCGGCGCGATCGGCTCTTCGGGTTCTTTAAGGAGATGCTCGACTTTCTCATCGGGATTTCTCGCCGACAACTTTTCATAGATCGTTTTGTTTTGAAGCATTTCACGATCCGATTCCTGGAGGGCCGGTTTGATTTTAAACGGCCCTTCCGGCGCTTGAACGGTCGGCAATTCATCATCCGGCAGGGAAGACGAAGACGTGGAGACATACCAGATAATGCCGATTGTCGCGATTGCGCCGATAAAGGCGCTTAGATACCTGAAGGGATTGTCAAATGAAAACAGGGGAGCTTTTTTTGAAAACAATCGATCTTCGGAATGAATATGAAATTCGTCTTGCCACTTTGACGGTTGCATCAGCGCATCTCCTCAACAGGCGTGATCCCCAAAACCTTGAATCCAGAAGCCAGAACGATCGCCGTTGCCCAGACAAGGGCAAATCTTTGTTGGGTGACTTCAGGATTGTCTGGAAAAATAAAGCGCAGTTCCGCGTCTTCCTTGCCCTTGTTCCAAAGAGCATGAAAAGCGCTTGCGACTTCTGAAAGATAATAGGCGATCCGATGGGGTTCAAAGGCTTCAGCAGCCACTTCCACCTGACGGGGCCAGCTCGCCAATACCCTGATTAAAGCCTGATCATCCTCATTCATAAGCGTATCCAGATTTATTTGAGCCAATGTCTGCGAACTTATATCCAGATCAGGAAACGTTTCCCTTAAATGACGAAGGACTGAATAACACCGGGCGTGGGCGTACTGGACATAAAAGACAGGATTATCGCGAGATTGCTGAATGACCTGAGCAAAATCAAACTCCATGGGCGCGTCATTCTTGCGCGTCACCATCATAAAGCGGATTGCATCCTTTCCGACCTTTTCAATCGCTTCCCGCACCGTCACAAAGACGCCCGCGCGTTTCGACATCTTCAAAACGGTTCCCTGATCCATGAACTTTACCATCTGACAGATCCGGACAACAAGTCTGGCCTCACCCTGCGTCATCGCGTTCACAGCAGCCCCAAGACGTTTGACATACCCCCCATGATCGGCGCCCAGAATATCGATCAAAATGGAAAAACCCCGGCGGTATTTATCATAGTGATAGGCAATATCGGGCGCCAGATACGTCCAGCTTCCATCCGATTTTTTAAGGGGACGGTCAATATCATCGCCAAAATCCGTTGATCTGAAAAGCGCTTGCTCTCGCGGCTCCCAATCTTCGATAATTTTTCCTTTGGGCGCTTCCAAAATCCCTTGATAAATCAGGCCCTGCTCCTGAAGGCGTTGAAAAGCTTCCTCCACCTTTCCCTCCGCGACAAGGCGGCGTTCCGAGGTGTAGACGTCCAGATGAACGCCAAGGCACGCAAGATCTTCGCGGATGAGCTTCATCATGTCTTCAACGGCAAGCGCCCGAAAGTCTTCAATCCAGTCCTCTTCAGAAAGACCCACCCACTTCGCTCCTTCTCGTGCGGCAATCTCTTTTCCCACGGGAATCAGGTATGCTCCCTTATAAGCCGCAGGTTCCGGCGCGTCTTCTCCCAAAGCTTCAAGATAGCGAGCGTAAAGCGAACGCGCCAGCTGAAGCGCTTGTCCCCCCGCGTCATTGACATAGGACTCACGGGTAATCCTGTATCCCGCCTTTTCCAGCAAAGATGCCATCACATCCCCGACAACGGAAATGCGGCAATGTCCCATATGCAGGGGGCCGGTTGGATTGACGGAAGGATACTCAATATTGACGTACCGCCCCTGACCCATTTCGGAATCGCCATAAGCGGGGCCGCTGCGCAAGATTTCTCGCAGTCGCTCCAGCCAGAACCCAGGCTTCATTCGGAAATTGACAAATCCCGGCATGACGGCCATAGCCTCTTGAACAGAGGGAAGAAACCCTAGTTTGCCTGAAAGAAGCGCCGCGATCGCCATCGGCTCCATCCCTGCTTCCTTGGAAAGCACCATGGCGGCGTTGGTTGAGATCTCCCCATGGGAAGGATCGCGGGGAGGCTCTGTCGTAATCCGGTTTAAGGTCAGGGAGGGCGGCAGCTTTCCTTCCTGTATAAGCTGTTGAATTAAAGCCAGAATGTCTGTTCGTAACAAGGTATAGAGGTTCATCGTGATTTTTGCGCCGTTTATGTCGTTAAGCCGTTTATGTTGTTTCCAATGCCATTGTCATGCCCAAGGGTACTCGTGAAGATGGCATATATCCAAAAGATTTCTAAATCTGGAGTGGCGGACGAGTGGCGAGTCCCGTACAGCATACAATAAGTACGTGGGCAGGACGAATCCCGATGTCCAACATCCTCACATCTTGAAAGATAAAGGACACAAAGTACTTTATTTAACGCATCATATAATTTAAAGATCATGTTATCATTAATTAATTATGTTTTAATCAATTGAAAAGGTTTTTTTGAACGGATGATGCTAAAAGACTTGGCGCCTGTTGTGGAAATGACACCGAAAGACGATCTTAAAGGCTTGACCTTGAGTATTACCGAGCGGGCATGTCATAAAATCACCTCCCTCTGCGAGAATGGGAAAGGCGAGCATCCAGACAAGCCACTCTATTTGCAATTAAAAGTACAGGGGGGAGGATGCGCGGGATTTCAATATCACATTGACCTGGTTTCGTCCTGTGCGGATGATGAGGTTTATTTTCATGCCGGGGATATAACGGTCGGCATTGATTTATCCTCTTTGGAAATCCTCAGCGGCTCGGTGATCGATTATGAAGAGGATATGATCGGCTCGGCTTTTGTGATCAAAAATCCCCATGCTAAATCTTCATGCGGATGTGGTAATTCTTTTTCCATGATGTAATTCTGTTCCCGAACCCAGACCCTGAAAGATAAAGAGTATAAAAGCGCCCGCACAGGGTAGGAAAAGGAAAGAAGTTTCATGAAAATCGCCACCTGGAACGTTAATTCAATCAAGGCGCGGCTTCCCCAGGTTTTGAAGTGGGTTGCGGATGCCAATCCCCACATTCTCCTGTTGCAGGAAATCAAATGTGAAGCGCATACCTTTCCAAAAGAACCTTTTGAAGACTTGGGATATAATATCGCTCTTTCAGGTCAGAAAACGTACAATGGCGTCGCTATCCTCTCCAAAGAGCCTCTCGAAGATATCCTGATCGGTTTGCCAGACAACGGTGAAGATATGCAAGCGCGCTATATCGAAGCGGTATGCGGCAAGTTTCGGGTTGCTTCTGTCTATGTGCCCAACGGTATGGAACCGGGATGCGACAAATATGTCTACAAGCTGAAATTCTTTCATCATCTCAAGGCGCATCTGGCGCAGCGGCTGAGATTGGACGAAGCTTTTGTCGTGGGAGGAGACTACAACGTCGCCCCTTACGAGATAGACGGACACGACCCAACCGTTTTTCGGCAAGAGCGTATCTTATGCAGCCAAAAGGAACGAGAAGCTCTTCGGGAAATTTTATATCTGGGCTATACGGACGCCTTGCGCGCCCTTCATCCAACGCAACAGCATCTGTTCACCTGGTGGGACTACCGCGCAGGATCCTGGCAAACCAACCGGGGCTATCGGATCGATCATGTATTGCTTAACCCGCACGCCGCGGATTTACTGATCAGCACCGGCGTGGATACGACGCCGCGAGGGGAGGAAAAAGCGTCTGATCATGCGCCGGTGTGGGTTTTGTTTTCTTGAGAACCTGAATCATATACCCAAAGGATTTCAAAACTCCATGATGGTCGGAGCGGCGGGATTCGAACCCACGACCCCCACACCCCCAGTGTGATGCGCTACCAGGCTGCGCTACGCTCCGATCCTGCGGCGACTATATCCATGATAAAGCTTTAAGACAAGACAGAAAAGTATATCCTCCCTCTTTCGTGCTGTGGAAAGGTTGAGGGTCAGGCTGGGTTCCGCTTAAATCCTTGGACCTTTTATTTTTCGGATAATATGACACGAGTTACGCACTTTTGTGAAGGTTTATGTAAGCATCATGATTTTGTGTATTTCTCTTGAGATGTCGTTTTTAATGACTTCCCATTTTTGTTGATAGAAGGAAATACCCTCAACAAGGCGTCTTTTGTATTTTTGAAT
>JAEUKR010000055.1 GCA_016794245.1 Caedimonas sp.
CGGCGCGTGCGCTGCGCTCGAAAGAGCCCCCTTAATCTTTAAGCATAAGGAATTTGAAACATGAAACTCATTTCTCAAAAAGACTATAAAAAGCTTCTTGCAAATGGAAAGCGGCAGCGTCAAGCGCAAGAACAGGGGAAAGGTCTGGATTTCAAACCTGTCGTCAGACTCTTTACGCCTGATGCTCAAGCCACCTGGCTTTTAACGGAGATTGACCCTGAAGCCCCCCTGATCGCTTTTGGCTTGTGCGATCTGGGGATGGGGTATTCTGAACTGGGTTATGTCTCTCTTGAAGAGATTAGCTCAATGCGCGGACGGTTGGGATTGCCTGTTGAGCGCGATCTTTATTTTGTGGCTGACAAGACACTCGGGGCTTATAGGAGAGAAGCCGAGAAGAAAGGGCGGATTATCGCCTGATCTTTAAACAAGGCTGCCTTTCAGAAAATTGGAGATGTTAAGAGAAGAACACAGTCTTAGACATGGAGTCTCCCTGTCTGGATCTCTCGTTCAGGTGCGGACAACGCAAGACCGACCTTGGGCGTCGCGGCAGTCTTAAAAAAATACGTATTTCTCTCTACAGCCTCTGTCAATAACTTTTTCGCTCCTAACCATCATACGTCTCCTTTCTAAGGAGTGATCCTTATTGTTCACCACCACGATACGCCACCTGAAATTTCACAACCATACCATACACAACTTTTAAGCATAGCTCATTTCGAGAGGGGAATAACGCTTACTGTCTAAAACCATAACGGAATTTGGGTCTCTTGTTTCATCGCATGTTTCACATTGACGATCTGTTCTTTCAGATTCTTATCCGTTTCTTTGTTTCAATATCCTCTCCATGCATTTTTAATGATTCCTGAAGTTTTTTTAATCCAAACTCAGCAGAGACACGATTGGCGGGATGGTAGTCATTCTGTTCCCTCTCCAGCTTGTCAAAGTACTGCACGCCCCAGATATACCCGATACATGCAGGAATCATGATGAACCACAAGCCAAATTGTCCGAAAGATTCTGTCAGATAGACAATCCCGAAAGCCGTTATGAAATAAATAAGCGCACGTGATGAAGCGTAGATTATAGAATCGCAGGTAAAACGCTTAAAAACAGGGAAGTAGATAAGAAAAATCGGGGCAGCAGGGACATTGGTTAAAGCAAAGAAAATACAAAAGGCTTGCAAGAAAAACACCTCAGTAGGTGAGTTTATCCTGTCGAGCAAAAACGGAAGAACTAAAACCATACAAGAAAGGATGTAGAATCTTATTTTCAAAATTTTCAGAGGGTAAATCCGCTTACAAAGTACCGTCACAAGGAAGAAGCTGAATAGCTGAACAAGGGAAACGTTAAAATTTTGATGAATAATCTGTTCTGGCGTATATCCAAATTTAGTTTTTAAAACACTCGCGCAGTACATATATGTAAAATAGAAGAAAACAGGCCATCCACAATGAACCAAGAGATAAGCTGTAAATGTTTTCTTGTTTACTTTTTCTTTCCAAATCGGATTTGTGCTTTTAAGCAATTCCGCAGCTTTTCCCAAACCATCATGACATGCGTTTTTTCATGTCTACAAATTCGGGGGTTTCCCGAAGACGTGTTCGGGCTACGGCACCGATAAAGGCAATACAAGCACCGATCCAGAAAGCAATACGCCAATTAAGCCCATTCGATGTCACGAGAGAAGCTATGCCCAAAGCAAAAACAGGACCAAGAGACGTGAAGATTGATGTAGAGGCAACAATCTGATACCTCTCAGGAACCTTGATCATTTCTGTCAAATAAAGGTTTGCCCCTACAATTTCTCCCATAGAGGACAAGCCTTGTGCGATACGACATCCTGTGATGATCCAAGCCGCCGACACACCAATCTGGCTATATGTTGGCAGGTTAGCCATGATGACACATGACACCGCCATCATCATTGTTGTCATAACGACGGTTGTTTTTCGCCCTATATGATCGCCTATATAGCCGAATAAAAGTGCCCCAAACGGTCTCAACACATAGGTTGAGCAGAAGGCAAAGGCAGTAATCAGGGCAGTGGTATGGGGATCGGTTTTTGGGAAGAACAAGTCGTTGAGTAAAACAGCCATATGAACGTAGAGCATCAAATCGAAATATTCGAGAAAAGTCCCTACTTGTAAAAGTCCAATAGCTTCTTTCTGTTCGCGTCTTAAAGAAGAAAACATACCTAAAATTTTCTTTGTTTTTTATCCTCTTCTATCAAAGAACAAATTTAATCGTTTTGTCAAATGAAAGAGTCATGAATTACTATCTGGCATTTTTTTTGTTGAAAACTTTGTAACGAGAAACCTTGTAAAGCCGATCAAACTTCCTTCTCTTTGGAAGATGTTACAAGATAAATTTATTGAACTCCTGCTGCATCAATTGCACCATAATCTTAGGAATTTTCTGCAAAAAAAGAAGGTTTTTCTCTGGAGTGTACTCATATTTAAACTGAGAGCAACAATAATACAACAGATGCAAGGGCTATATTACATGGTCTTCAAGAAAATTACATTATGCAACCAGTTCTTTCATAATGTTCTATTTGAAAAATTTCCAGAACTTCTCAATAAGGTTCATTTTAAAAGCCTGACAGACCAAATTGATACCAGCTCCCCTATGGGTCGGTTTTTCTTTCATATCATGGCAAGCCTTTCCCAAATGGAACGTGAACTTATTGTGGAGCGTACCCGCGCAGGATTAAATGCTGCCAGGCGACAAGGAAGGATTGGAGGACGTAAAAGAATTATGACGATAAGTAAAATAAAAGCGGCAAAGCAGTTGTTAGCCAATGGTATTCCTCCAAGAGAAGTTGCGTCCAACCTTGGTGTTTCTATCCCGACTCTCTACAGATGGATCCCTGCGTCATCCCATTCGTAACCGTCTTAGCGTACGATTTTTTCCTTTTTCTCAAGCTACCCGATCTTTATCAAAGAATTTAATCAGAGGACGACTATCTTTCGGGTTTCTCTCTTTGGGAAGAAATTTAGCGTCTTGGGAAAGCTTTTTTGTCGCTTCAAAAATTGAGGATTTACCACTGTTAATCTCTCCCACAATAAGGGTAAGCCCACTGCCTGGTTGGTCATTTGGAATTGCAAAGTCCATAGACTGAGGCTCAACATACCCAAGAAAGTTTTGCAGGCAGATGCTTTTCAAAATACTCATTGACTGTCTCTTTCAGGAGAGAACACAAGCCATTTAAGTTCCTCGGCAGAAACTCCTGTAACAGATGAGACAGCTTCTATTGCCATTCCTTGTTGCAACAGGTTTCTTGCAATTGTTCGTTGCATATCTTGTTGCCCCTCTTTCAATCCTTCAGCCTTTCCTTTTTCTATCCCTTCCTTCAATCCCTCAGCCTTTCCTTTTTCAGTCGCGGCCATGAGGACATCCTGAGAGTGAACAGCCTCCTTAAGGTAAGCGTAATAAGCGATGCGATCTGCCTCGCTCATCTTGAGCACAGCTAACCTCTCTTTGACCTTTTTCATATACGGGGATTTGAAGTCCTCGCGTACTTCTGAATGCTTCATCATATAAAGCCATTCGTCAATCTCCTGATGGATCACCTCATCGAACAGCGGAATTGAGATAAAGAAATACTCCGGAAACACATTCTTGTGTTCAAACATCACCAGCCCCTGATTGGCAATGCGCACATTCACGGGATGAGCCGTGTCGACTTCGTGAATAATCGTCTTCCCGTGATAGATGGGCTTTTTCATCTCC
>JAEUKR010000015.1 GCA_016794245.1 Caedimonas sp.
GAGGAAGTAATGTGGGGTTCGATCTCTCGCTTAAAATCTGCCAATGGCAGAGGATAGTGCCTTGTATTCATAGTGTTTTTCTCCCAATCACATAAAAGAAAAACTTTAACATAAATTTTATTTTGTTAACAGTGCCATATCAGCTCCTACTGTAAAAACTACTCAAATAGCTTCCTGTTTTAGGTATCCAACTTAAATTATATTTCTAGACCTCTATCTTTTAAAAATTCGCCAAAATAATTTTCTGACTCTTCAGAAGTTAGGGGATGATAATACTTTACCTCTATCCCATACATAGTGGGTACATGCCACACCCTATGTGTTACAGTTGCACTAAAATTCCCCCACCTGCTGCGAATCATCCTATCGTTATCATTTCCATCTTTCTCAAGTATGCCAGCGTGTTTCGGTTCCCCTTCATCATTAAAATATAAAACAATACAACCTTTTGAAGGAGTCTCAGCTTCTTGCAAATGACCCTGGGACAGTAAATAGCGTATATATCCAGATTGAATACCATTTTTTTGTGAACCATTTTCTCCAATATAAGTAAGCCGGCAAAGCTCTTTATACTTGGCTGAATCTTTTAAACCGAGCGCAAAAGCATAACAATTGGTCACAATATCTAATTGCTCCGTATCATGTTCAATTTTTATATCTTCAGGAAATTTATCCTTTAAATCATCCAAGGTCGCACGCTGTGTTTTGATTTTATTACATGAAAATTTTTTAGCTCGTTCCCTCTGCGAATCATCGCTCAGGATTTCATTAATTGTTTCTCTAATTTTCCTTGAGCCTGACATATTTTTATTTTTTCCTCCTTAAATCACAATCAATTATAAATTTGCTATCAAGATAACATTTTATTCATGAAACTGGAACACTACTCATTTTTTCATCAAGTTTACAAATCTTTCGAAAGACCTTAATTTTAACGTCCGGATCGTATTTTCATCAAGGCGCGGGTGAGAAGTTTTTGGTATTTTGGTGAGAAAGCCTTGTGAAGGACTATTCTTTTTAAAACGCGTTCCTCAGGAAAAATCGCTTTGTTTGCCTGAATGTCGGCATCTACAAAAGGAAGAGACGCTCTGACAGGATTGGCATAATAAGTTTCGTTCGTTACGATTGAAATATTGTCGGGTCTAAGAACAAAATTGATAAACTTGTACGCAAGGTCGGTGTTGGAAGACGTTTTAGGAATCGCCATGACATCCAGCCACATCAGGGTTCCTTCCTTTGGAATGACAAGCTGAATGTTTGCCCGTTTTTCATTTGAACCCAGGTGCGCGTAAGAACCTGCGATGGCTCCCATCCAGTGTTGGACAAGGCACATTTCGCCACTGGCAATTTCGTCATTCGAGCGTGAAATATCAAAGCGCTTGATATAGGGACGAATCTTTTGAAGGAGTTGAATCACTCTGTCAAGATCTTTCCTTGATTCAGAAGCAGGGTCCATATGAAGGTAAAGTTTTGCCGCGACGATGACGTCTGTTGGATCATCCAGCATGGAGACGCCACATCGAGCCATCTGCCGCACAATCCTAGGATCAAAGAACATCGCCCAACTGTCAATCGGCGCTTGTTTCAAATTTTTTTTTACCTCATCGACATTATAGGCAAATCCCACGATTCCCCATAAAAAAGGGATGGCAAATCGATCTGCATGATGAGAACCTTCAAGGCTTTTTTTGAAAAAAGGATCAATCTGTTGCGCGTTGCGGATCTTGCTGAAATCAATCTCTTGATAAAGACCCGCCGATACTTGCCGGACAAGATATGGCCAAGCCGTTGGAAAAACAACATCATAGCCCGAAGCCCCGGAAAGAAGTTTGGCTTCCAACACATCGTCATTATCGAATATGTCGACCAGGATTTTAATGCCGGTTTCATGCTCAAATTTGGTAATGACCTGAGCCGGCAGGTAACCATGAGAGGTATAGATGTTGAGCGTTTTTTGAGATTGTTCTATGGGTTCTTTTGCTTCCGCGAAGGCGCTTAAAAAGAAAAGCAGGAAGAGAATATTTTTTTTGCCAAAGTTCAACTTTTCTCGCCTTATGTATGCGTTTGCGCTTTCGCGAATGATCCTGATATCCTTTTCTCTTACAGTTAATCCTCTCTGAACGCAATTATTTTATCCCACAGCATCATCTCTATTATTGAACTTTCTTTTCTTCCAGTGTATATCTCTGGAATATTCTGAAAGTGGGGCGCTTAGCTCAGCGGGAGAGCACTACCTTGACATGGTAGGGGTCACAGGTTCAATCCCTGTAGCGCCCACCACTCGAACTTCTTTCTTCGAACAGTTTGCGGCATTTCTTTGTATTCCATCTCTTTTTTGTCCTAAAAGCCGCTAGAAAATGTAACATCACTTAACTGCATTGATTAAGTTGATGTGAATTTTCTTTTTTAAACTGTAGGTGTTGTTAGGCTTCTTCAAACAACCCTGTTTTTATTTAAGACATCTAAACGCCTAAAGGACTAACAACACCTTATGAATTCGTCATTGGAATTGATTCTGGTTCTGGTTTTGTTTTGGACATAGCTTTTAAGGTTTTAAACCAGGCAGAGCCAAGGCTGAAAAACAATAAGTAGAGTACGATGATGTCGAGGATAATGTCAAGGATGGTAAGAAAACTGTTTAACAGAGGAAAGACGAGGAGGGTATCGTTGATATCGTCTACCGTTATGAACGTTATGATAGAAAAGATAGTAACAATGAGGTAGGTAATGCGTGCCCAGTTGCGCCCTCTGGAAATTTTAAAAATGATCCATACATAAAGAGCCAGTGTACATACGTAAAAATAAATGACAAAGACAAAGAAAAAGTCAAGAAAAGGACTAATTTGAATATCATTTTGCAGTATGGAAGTATTATAGTAACTCCAATTAAGAAGAAGATTAAGTGATGTTAGAACTAGGGAACCCCAAAGAATTCGAAGAGCGATGGTAATAGTTTTGGGTCTTGGCGGGATTATTTTAAGATCGGTCATTATTTGTGATTCCTCTGGAAGCGCTTAACTAAGCGTGTCAATGGTTAAACATTGATCTCAGGTTTGAGTCCAGCCTCAAACTATACATCAAACCGAGAAATGGTCAATGCCCAATTTGCCAGAGGCGATGTCCATTTTTCAGTAATTTTCTATCCATCATTGAGGGAGCCATCTTATTCCAGGTGAGGTTAAAGAAATTCATAATCGCTAAAATTATTGCTTTTCCTTTGAAACACAGATATTATGCCTTGGATTTTAAGGATTTTCTTTACTGAAGAAGAGTAATTTCCTATGATATCTTAAGCAAAGCTTTTTCGAGCTTTGTGAAAATTCAGGCAAATATAATTTGAGGAGAATGATCTATGCGTTTACTTATCTGCGGCTTACTTGTTGCCGCTACATTTATCCAACAAGCGTTTAGCTCACAAGATATTGCAGAAATAAGTGATTCTAAGTCTTTTTTGGTTGTCTCAAAAAATAAAGAGAGCGAAGATCTATACAACGATAAAAAGTTTCCAATTTATCCACAAGATAATTTTGAAGGAAAAAATAATTCTAGCGTTTATTTAAAAAGTGCTCTTTATCAAAGAGGAACTTTGTATTTAGATTATAAAGGCGAATTCTTTAAAACTATCACCGAAGAGCCAGTACTTTTAATGCACTTTTGGATCATTCGTAAAAAGGATGACAAATATGTTGGCTATCTTAAAGCCGGTTATAGATTGGAACATGGCAATAGTATTTGTATGGAAGCCATAGAACCTTATAATGGATTTAAGAACGAAGGTTATAATATGCATGGCGTAAATATTTTTACAGATCTCGTCGAAAGTAGATCTACTGATTATCCAAACTTCAAATCCTATATGATCAGACTTGACTCTAAGGATAAAACATCCCTTCTTTTTTATGAAAAATTGGGTTTTAATAAATGGGGAACCTCACTTCATGAGCCAAATATGGTTATCATGGAGAAACAAAAAAAGACATCTAATTAAAGACGGTTAGAAAATTGATTTTCCCCCAATCTTGTTGACATTTAGAAAATTAGAAATTTGATATAAATTATGAAAAAAATTTACACATTTCCTTTATTATTAACTATTTTCTTCTCCTTTTCGTACTCTCTTTTTGCAAGCGTTGACTTACAAGAAGAAACAGAGATCATGGAATTAAGCCGGAGAGTGTTACAAGAGTTGAATATTCTTAACCATAAAAAATCGCTGAATACACTTCAAGAAAAGATAGTAGAGTTAACAGATGAAGAAAAAGTAACTAGAGAGAAATTAGAAGATCTAAGAAAGAATTTCCGCAATGGAGAATTCAGCGTAAGAGGATATATAGAAAATCGTATTCATATAAAAAATCCCTGCGAAAGAAGCCTGTCTCAGGAGGATATAATCACTGATTTGCATGCTTATGTCGTAATGCTTGTGAATTCAGTCATTAAATCGCATATAGGACATAATGCTTTGAATGTCGATGCTGTGAATAGATTTGGGGATAAGGCTTATACCGTTAATATTTCTAAATGCTTAGATAATAATAGCAATTTAAGTGAGAATTCTTTAGTGATAAAAATTTCTGATTTCTCCTGTGATAAAATGTCTGGAAGAGACTCTTTCAATATGTTTTATCAATTTAATGAGGAGGTTGTTGCTGCTTTTAATTTTTCGAGTTCTTGGCGGTTTTTTGATGAAAAATTTAATAAGTCGATTTTGAACTCTGGAGTTAGCGAAAATCTAAACCTCAGCTATTTTTTCCCTAAACGTTGATTTCCATCCTTAGCCGACCTTGTCGCAAGTTAGGAGATTATAAAGATTTTCCCTCTTCCTGGAAGGGTTAAATCTGCACTTATGCTATTGTTAAATGTCACGTATAATTTTTTCATCAGGCAATGACCCTGGTTTGAATTTTCTCATTTACATTCACAGCAAGTCCATTCTTAAAATTGGACTCCTCGTATCACCGCAGAAATTTTTGAAGCGCCTGTAAGGGCGCTGCATTTCTTCTCAGCCGAATTGCATAAATTTGAAAACTATTAAGAATTCTGTCTTGTAAGTTGGGACTTTTTAGGTTTTTTACTGTTAGTTAAGATTTTTTCACTATTCCTGACGCCGTCATCTAACTTTAACAGCAAGGGCTTTCTTGTTAATGCCATTAGCAGCAAGGGGCGCCTTTTTCACAGGAACATTTTTGTTAACAGGGGCAGGGGCAGCCTTAGCGAGCGCTTTGTTGACAGCAGCAAAGACATTCTTAACAGGAGCAGGTGCTGCAACCTTTACAGCGGCAATTGCTTTTTTCACAGGAACGATCGCCATTTTGGCAGGAGCAGCAGCCACCACCTTAGCGGGCGCTTTCTTTACAGGGGCGACGTTCTTGGCGGGCACTACCGCCTTCACAGGAACGATCGCCTTTTTCACAGGAACATTTTTGTTGACAGGGGCAGGGGCAGCCTTAGCGGGTAGTTTGTTGACAGCAGCAACGACATTCTTAGCAGGAGCAGGTGCCGCAACCTTTACAGCGGCAATTGCTTTTTTCACAGGAATGATCGCCATTTTGGCAGGAGCAGCAGCCACCTTAGCGGGCGCTTTCTTTACAGGGGCGACGTTCTTGGCGGGCGCTAACGCCTTCACAGGAGCGATCGCCTTTTTCACAGGAACATTTTTGTTGACAGGGGCAGGGGCAGCCTTAGCGGGTACTTTGTTGACAGCAGCAACGACATTCTTAGCAGGAACTGGAATCGCTTTGACAATGGGAGAGTTGTTGTTGGCAACGGGAAGGACAGGTTTGTGTAAATCATAAATCAACTCAAGGATCTGCTTATGAAAACTGCTATACCTTCCATAACGAGAAGGTAGTTTTTTTAAGGTAGCTTCCTCTTTTTTCTTGAAAGAGGGCAAAGCAAGGTAATCGCAAAAATCTTGCAGCATTCGATCAAACTGGGTGTTAAAAAAATCTTGCTGCCCATCTCTTCTATCAGGGAGTCCACAAAATACATTTTTATTATTGTAACAAGACAGCATATGTTGACGACCTTGTGAAAGCTTGCTTATTAAATCTCTGCGTGTGCTGACGTCAAACTGTTTCAGGTATGGCACCAGAAACTTTGTTGTGTAATAAAGTCTTTCATCCCAATGATTGTTAATCTCCTCTGTATATGGTCCATCAAACGAATGTAATCTCAGCAAGAAAAAAACAGGATCAACCAAGGGATGATTGCGGGAGAGAAAATCAAGATCGATCAAATGGAACTTGCTTGTTTTGTCTTCCATCATAATATTACCGATATGAAAATCATGATGACAATAAGTCGAAAATTCTTCCCCTGTTTTTGTTAGGAAAGTCTTTTGGGCTTTTCCTAATGAGGAGCCTAAGCGAGAAAGAACATCAAGAGCTTTTCCTTTGTTATATGGTCGTTGCCCATAGAAAAAATCGAAAATTGTTTTTCCCTTAACGCGTGGCATAATTTGCAGAAAACCGGTATCAGGTTTCGGGGAATTAAGCTCATTATTATATAAAAGACTAAATAAGTTGCGAAATGGATCTTTATAGGTAACTTTGACAATTTCATTCGGGAAACAAAAATTCCAATCTGGCAAATGATTATTTTTTAGCAATGCTTTCATTCGCAGCTGATTACTTTGTATGGATTCCAAGACATTCGCATCATTTCTCGGGCAGAACAATTTTGCAGCGATATTTTTATATAAATAAACCGTCCCGTATCCGCCAGATTTTGTCTCTTCGTTATCATTGGCGGTAACATAATGATTTTCGACTAAAAATGACTTGATTTTGGTTCTTGGAGAGAAATAAAGAGGATTTGAGTCTAAAGTGATTTCCTTGAATTGTGAGGCTTGAGCTACACACAGGCCAATTATATTTCCCACATAAAAAATTGAGGAAAGAAAGATAACAAGTCTAATTTTCCTAAAAGATAACAAGTCCATGATGATATCCGATTATTAAAATCAAGGCCGAAAAGTCTCTCATTCGGCGAGTTCACCTAAAAATATTCATTATCCGTATCATAAAAAAAGCCAAAATGGCAAGCAATTTTATTGATCCGTCCTTACCCAATATGGCGAAGGGTGGGGAAGAGTCCGCCATATTCAGGTTAAGCAAGAGACTCAATCAAAGAGAATCAGGAAATATCTTTTAATCTTTTACACGCTTAATCTTTTATACGGTTCACGAAGCAGTTCATGATCAGTTATCACGATTCGTTAACGCTTGGGATGATGAAACAGGTCTTTAACGTGAACAGGAAATGTTGTTCGCTCCATGACATTCCCAAACCAGATGTCTCCCGCAATGTCAACAATCGCGGAAAGATGATGGACAGAAGAAAGACTTAGTTTGACATGCACGTTTTTAAGGCGGGGTTCATAAGCTTGAATGGCTTTGATAATCTCCTGGACAATCACGCGGCGTCCCAACTCGGTCGAGGCTTGCTGAAGCGTGAAGTCCCTCATGCCAAAATATTGCGGCAGGTGACGCGCAACATCATTCACAGCGTTACTGGTCTGCCACTCTTTGGCAACGGGCCTTGTATTCAAAATCATCTCAAGTTCACACTTGATGGATTCTTTCAGTTCACTGAAATCAAGGATGGCATTTTGTGTGCTATCCAATGACAAACAATCAAAAAGGGGTGCGTAGACCCCTTTTCGAGTGTTTTTAAGTAATACCTGCTTTGTATGCTTCATCACCCAGACTCAAAAGTTGTTACAGGAGGCGAGGCGTCGTTATCGAGATCAAGCACCCTCAACAGCATGCTCGCCAGTACTCATGTTGTAGCCAACCACATTATTCCCTTTCGATGTTCCGTCCTGTTCGTAATAGGTCGTTAAATGCATATATTCAATAAACCTGAACGTAATAATCAGAGAATCATACTTCGGGGTCACGTTTTGATAATAACACTTTTTAAAAGTAATTGCTTCTGCTTCGACGTTGGTATCTCCAATATTCTGAAGGCGAGAGATTTTGATCTCTTGAACCAGAATACCGCTGATTAAACGATTCATAATGTTTGGCGTATGAATGCCATTGGGAATAACCAGTAACGGATTCTCAAACTGAACACGGCTTGATGAATATTGTTGATGCGCCGTATTCGGATTCGTAAAGCGCGAGACTTCAAAATTAAAATGGTATAACTGGATAAATTCTTCGTACTTCTGAACCGTAGATTTCACCAGATCATCCATTTTCACCATGTACTGAGGCGTTGCGGTTCCTTGCACATAAATTGATGAGGGAAGACGCTGATCAAGGGATCCTCCAACGTTCCGAAGGCTTTCAAGGGCTTTTGAGTATTCAGGGCTAATGCCGTTCATTGTATTTTGCATAATATCCTCCTAAAATTTCCTTTGTGGTCTTAGCGCGTTGCCGGTTTTGGCAGATTTGCAACCAATCTGAGAGATGCTGTAAGTTCCTCAAGTTGAAAATGAGGCCTTAAAAAGACAACAGCGCGATAACTTCCTGGCTGGCCCGGAACATCCACCACTTCGATTTTTGCTTCTCGTAAGGGGAAGCGCGATTTTGCGATCTGGTCTGCTTCGTCCGTTAATAAGACGTAGGTGGAAATCCATTTATTGAGGAAATTTTCGACTTCCATTCGAGACATAAAGCTGCCGATCTTGTCGCGCATGATGACCTTGATATAATGAGCAAAGCGGGAAGCGGCGAGGATATAGGTCAATCGACTTGACAGCCGCGCGTTCGCGTTTGCCTGATCCAGATTGTAAAGTCTGGATTTCTGTGTCGTTTGCGCGCTGAAGAAGGCTGCATAATCGCGGTTCTTGCAATGACAAAGAGCAATAAAGCCAAGGTCACTGAGTTCTTTCTCGCGACGATCCGTGATAGATACTTCGGTGGGACACTTCAATGCAATATCGCCGTCCGTTGTTTTAAAGGTGTAATAAGGCAACTCCTCAACCAGGCCACCGCCTTCAACACCACGGATCGCAGCGGGCCACCCATAAAGAGTCGCCGAATCCAATACGCGCTGAACAAGGGCCCAGGCGGCGCTTCCCCAACAGAATTTTGAATTGTCCGTTCCGTCCACGTCTTCCTGGAAATTCATGCCATAAACAATCGTGCCTTTATCTCCATAAGGCGCACGCATAAGGACATGAGGCAAGGTAAGCGCAACATAGCGAGAATCTTCCGATTCGCGGAATGAATTCCACTTTCCAAGTTCAGTGCTTTCAAAGACACGCGATAAATCGCGTGGATATCCAAGCTCAGTAAAACTGTTCAAATCAAACAAGCTTGGATGTCCCGCGGCAATAAAAGGAGCATGAGCCGCCGCCGCGACTTGAGAGATCTTCGTGAGAAGCTCGATGTCTTCAGGAGCGCGACCGAATTCTAAGTCCGACATCAGAATTGAATAAGGAGCGCCTCCAAACGTGCCATACTCTTCCTCATAAATTTTCTTGAAAAGCTGGCTTTGATCAAATTCAATTGCCTTCTCCAAGTCATATGTCAATTCCTGTTTCGAGATGTTGAGCAAGCGGATTTTAAGGCGTGCGCTTTGATCCGTATTCGTTAAAAGAAACCACAATCCCCGCCACGTCGCTTCAAGGCGCAAGAACACGGGATGATGCAGGACCTCATTTAATTGATCTGAGATAGTTTGATCCAATCGGGCGATCTTTTGAGAAACAACGGCAATAGAGTCTCCTGCCTGCGTCTCGTTTTTGTCTAACAATGACAGAAATTCATTGACGATAAGCTTCGCGTTTTCTGCCTGTGACGGATCTCGAACCAGCTGGGCATCTTTAATGACTGTCTCAACGTCCGCTTTTTTCTCTTCTCCCGTCAACACGGCATCAAGGACTTTGTTAAGATTTTCATTACCATCCAGTTTCCCCAAAAGATCATTGAGCCTTGTTCTGGAATCATACAATGATTTAAGAGCGGGAATTTGCTGAACAACGCTGAGAGGTTCAAAATCATCCATACTTAAAAATGTAAGGTCTGCTCCCAAAGGCGCTTTGGCCCCGCTGATCCTGTTCGTAACGTTGATTTGAGCGCGTGGACGAATAGATTTCATAATGTCATTAAAATTGTCACTGGCGATATCGGTAAACTTGCGCTCTTTAAGGGGAGCTTTTGCGACTTCCGACATTCCCGACAGATCCGCCATAATGCCCAAGACATAGGGCAGCTCACGCGATGTTACGGCACCGGCAAGTTCAACATCATAAGTGATTTGGACACGTGGAGGACGTACCACGTCCAGTTTATGCTGAATACTCTCCCTCATCGTTTTTCTCCCTTAATTAGTTGGCGGCACACAAAGAAGCGCCTCCAAAACTGATATCCCTGTCTTTTATTTAAATATAATTTTCTTAAAAAGACGTAAAGATTTTCCCTTTTTTGTATACGAGATTAAGAAATCAATTTTCTTGTCTAAAAAGCCTCTGAAAATTTTGTAAGAATAATGTGAATAATAGATTAATAGCTTTGAATTAAATGATGAAGAACAGAAACGGAGACGCCTATGATGAACGGGAGAGTTAAAAAAAGAATTGCCATGAGCATTGCGAAAACAGTCATGAAGTTGTCATCGAAAACGCCGCCTACCGTAAAGATAAAGGTTGGGAGCAAAAGGGGGAGAAGCAGCAACGGAAGTAAATAACTTTTGGCTCCTTGCGTGAGAAGCGACAGCATACCGCTATATCCTCCCACCATTCCATTAAAGGGCAAAAGAAGCAAAAGAAAGTAGCCCCATCGCTCAGAGGGTATGCGCAACAAATATAAAAGCAAAGGCGCCATCAACGCCATGTAAACCGTTATGCCCAGTGTAAAAGCAAACCATCGACTGACTAAAAAAGAGGAGAGAGACGTTTGAGAATTAAGGACGTTTGAAAAAAAACCCTGAAGCAAATCTCTCTGGAAAAGGCGATCACCCAGAAAAAGAATAGAAAAGCTTTGTGCAAGCCAATAGAAGCAGCTTCCTATTTGAGGGTACAAAGGCAACAGATCGCACAACATAAACGAGAAAATCCCAACGACAAGAACGCTTAATCCTTGCGAGATCATTATCTCACGACAATATCGCCAAACTCTGCAAAACTCACTTTTGAGGACGTAGGGATTCATAAGTCGCTCCACGCATTTAATGCGTCCGGGAAAGGGGCGCGATATTCTTTTAAAGGCAGGATCCTGCCCCAGTTTAATGGCTCAGGAGAGGCAATAACGATGATCCCGCCCTCCTTTTGGTGATCTTTACAAATCTCTCCAAACATTTCCTTTCCCGCGCTATCGAGTGACGTCGTCGGTTCATCAAGAAGCCAGCAGGGACGATTCAGTAAAAGAAGACGTGCAAGATGAGCGCGTTGACGCTGTCCCGCCGACAGATACCGAAAGAGTTGATCTTTGAAAGGCGCTATATTCATTCTGTGCAGAGCTTTTGAGAAATCTGGCGCGTGTCGGCGCTCAAGTGCGCATAAATATTGAAGATTTTCGCAAACGGTCAGTTCTTCGTCAAACCCTGGTCTTAGAGAGAGATAGAGCGGTTTTTGAGAAGGAGAAGAAGCAGAAAAAGACATTGTTCCTTTCATAGGGTGCAAGTGACCGGCCATCATTTTCAAAAGAGAAGTCTTGCCGCACCCATTTGGTCCGATGATTTCAACAATTTCTCCAGATTCTGCTGTCAAGGAAAGGTTCTCAAAGAGAAGCTTGCTTCCTTTTTTAAGAGAGACAGTGTGTAAACGCAAAACAAGTTTCAAAGACTCAGGCTCTTCACTTCTTCACTAAAATTAATTCTTTATTTTTCTTATTTAACAGACTTCTTTCATCACCAGATGTGGCGCGGGGATTTTTGGGTAAAAGCGCCTGTCAGATATAGGTCAGGAAAAAATTTTAATCGACAAGTCTTAAAGAGACAACTTTAATCTCGTCTCGACGCAACAGTCATTTGATTTTAACAATTCCAAACCACGAAAAAAATCAAAAAGACCGGGACTATAGCTGATTGACATTATGTTTTGTCATATTTATGGTAGGTTTATGAGCTATGGATACAGTATAGATTTACGAGAGCGCGTAGTGTCCTATATTCAGGACGGTCATACGCAAAAAGAAGCGAGTACAGTTTTCAAGCTT
>JAEUKR010000010.1 GCA_016794245.1 Caedimonas sp.
AAAGTGCCAAAAGGTCACCATATTCACTTGGATGAATTCTCTGGTTTGGAAGATAAATCAGTTCCTTTAATAATTGAAAAGCATTAATGTTTAGCGAATTCAAGACTGACGAATGGTGGAAGAAGCGGGGATTGTAACGCACACTCCTCATGATAGGTCCAAATAGCGATGAAGCCGTCCTTCTTTCTCCCTCAAAAGAAACGAAAATACGTCAGTATCGACGGACACCTAAACCTGAAAAGCCCAGGACTTGGCGCACACATAAAGACTCTTTCGAGAATGTTTGGCCTGGCTTGCGGGTTCGTTTAGAAACAGCTCCCCACTGCACGGCAAAGGAACTCATGATGGAATTAGTAAAAAATGACCCTGAGCACTTTCATATGAAGCAACTCAGAACATTGCAGCGCAGAGTCGCCCAATGGCGTATGAATAATCTTGGATATGTGAGTGAATCAAAGGCAGCAGCGCGTTCAACTCATTATCCAGGACTTGCTCAAAATGCTCAAAAATATTAAAAATGAAAGTAAGATCTTATGTGAAGCAACGGTTCTTCAAAAGTTAGATTCTTATATGAAGCAATACGACCGGAAATCATAAATGTCGTCTTACACTTCTGGACGAATATAAACATCCAAAGACTCTTTCGACACATCAACACCGATAAAATACATGGCTTGACTCCTTGTTTGCACATCCGAGCTTAGACGCTCAAGTCAACCGTACGGGCTGACCATGTTTTAAATATAAAGGCAGGTACCTTGCTCAGGGCGTGTAAGGTTCGGAAGATTTCTGTATTTCCCGCCTCAATCGCCTTTGCGATAATGTTTCTGCGACGGGAGACGGACGGCAGCTCTATCTTTTGTTCTCGGAACCATTGACCAAGCAGAGCTTCCAAATCAGATGAATTACCATCTGAAAGTGTTCTGGGTGAAAGCCATGTCTCAGCCCGCACCGCATCTGCATTCGTCGACTGGCGATAGCCAAGAATTTCTCTTATCTCGGTACGGTGAAGTTTTGCAGAGCGACCTAAAAAATCGTACTCAGAAAATAGATCCGCAGAAACGCCGATATCGCCAGCAACATAAAACAGGGCTTCTTCAGAGATATCTACGTGTCGTTTGGGGAAATAGCCATTCTTCTTAAAGAAAAGCAGACACAGGGAAAATCCAAGACGTCCTATTGCAGAGAGATCTTTAAGGCACGTTCACTCTTCCTTGGCAATAGACCAATCATCATCAAACAATTTCTTCTCCCGCTAGCCAATTACAAGCGAAAGATAGACTGTTTCTTCACAGATTGCACTTCAGTGTCTAAAACGTGCCTGTTAGGCCAAAAAGTGAGAGATGAATACAAAAAGAGCAAGGGATTTCAAAACCCAGCAGCGCAATACATCAGGGATATAATTTCGCAACAATCAAATTTACCGCCTCTTCTAGCTCCTGAAACCAACGATCAACAGCCTTCACAAGAAGAATAGAGGGTGACAGAAGGAAGGGATGCACCCTCCAAAGAGCAGAAAGACGATTAACGTCCTCCCCCTACGCTGCATGGTTAAGTTCCACAAGAAAATCATAAAGGTTTATAGCTTCTATATTTTCTTCCAAGGAATATCTTTCTCGGCCTGCGTAAATGACAAAAGATCTTTTTGGTTCTAAATCTGCTCGAGCATAATAAAACCCTTTTTGTAATTTGGGAGATAAGCTTCTCTTTATTTCTATAGCCCATAATGATTTATCAGGCATCTCCAAAAGAAGATCGATTTCAGCGCCTGATGTTGTCCGATAAAAATAAGCGTTGGTATGGGAAGGAGCGCAATTCAAGCAATTTTCAATAACAAAAGCTTCAAAACTTCCCCCCATCACAGGATGCCCTTGCAATGTTTCAAAGTCTTTAATTCCTAAAAGAGCATGAAGAAGTCCAGAATCACGAATATAAATTTTTGGAGATTTCACAAGTCTTTTTCCTACATTTCCGTGAAAAGATTGAAGACGCCTTACCAGAAGCAAATCAACAAGCAAATCTATATAACGTGTAATGGTTTGTACGCTAACTCCTAATCCCTTTGCCAATTGGGAAGCATTTAAAATGCTACATTGGACATGAGCCAACATGGTCCAAAAACGCCTTAAAGTTTCCGAAGGAATTTTAGGGCCTAATTGGGGGATATCTCTTTCCAGATATGTTTTTATAAAATCCTGTCGCCATTCAAAGCTAAACAGATCGTTTGTTTCAAGAAAACTATTGGGAAATCCTCCTTTTACCCAAAGATTCATAAAATCTTCACTATTTTGAGCAACTTCTAAAACGGTAAAAGGAGTCATCTCCAATTGAGCTACTCTTCCCGCTAACGATTCAGAGGATTGTTTCAAAAGATCAAGAGAGGCAGAGCCTAGAAGTAGAAAATGCCCAGAAAGGCGATCCTTGCGACGTCTTTCATCAATAATCCCTCGTAAAGACAAGAAAAGGTTGGGGACACGTTGGATTTCGTCCAAAATAACGAGACGAGATTCATGGGAACGCAAATACAAAAGAGGATCCGAAAGTTTTTGAAGATCTTCTGGAGATTCCAAATCAAGATAGATCGAATTTTGTGTTTCACTTATCTGATGCGCGAGAGTCGTCTTTCCAACTTGCCTCGGCCCCAAAAGAACAACTGCGGGCTTCCTTAATAAGGTCTGTTGAAGCTTTGTTTGAAGGAATCTCGTCATCATAATATTGAAAAATTACCACATCATGGAAAAATTTCAATGTTTATAAATATATTTTTAGAGTATACTCTAAACTATCATTTTAACTCAAATAGCGGAAATCGTGAGTACCTGCAGTCGAGATAGGTCTGTTGCAAAGATTTTTTAATTGAGTAATTTCATCTTCTATAAGGTGTATAGCGAATGAAAAAAAACCATACGAAAAGAAACCATTTTCTGCCAATTTTATATCTAAAGGGATTTGAAAATAAGAAGGCTGAATTATGGTGCTACGATAAGCAAAACCATAAGACATATTGCGGAACATCAAAATCTCTCGGCTTAGAAAATAAGTTATACCATCCAGAACCTCCTGCATCCCCAAATAAGTACGAAGACTTTCTATCAAACAAGGTCGAAAGTCCGGCCGCACCTATTTTAGAAGAATTAAGAAATAAAAATTTTCCTGCTGATGAAGAAAAGCGACAAAGTTTAGCTCTGTTTTTTGTATCTTTATTAGAAAGAACCCCAAGTTCTATAGATCACTCACAAAAACAATCTAATGATGAGATGAGCCTCATAGCACAACAGTTAGTAAGAAAGCCATATGGAGCAATAGAAAAACGATTTTTTTCAGAAGAAGACTATAAAGAATTAAGGAAAAACGTTCTAAATGGGAAAATTAAAATATCTTCTACTCGTGATTTTGTTCTCTATAACATGTGGCTGCGTTTAGGATGTTCCTTTTTTATTGCCAGGATGCGTTGGGTTTTAGTAGAATCTTCCAGTGAAGATTTTATTACTTCTGATAATCTGAGCACTATTTATACTCCTTATTACAATGGAGGATTTTATGGAGTAGGGTTTGTTACAGCAGGCTCCAGAGTATTTATTCCCTTATCAGGCCGGTTACTCCTAATGATAGCTAATGACGAAAAGTATGAGGACGGAGAGATATATGATATTAATACCTCTGGAGTTTCAAAGGAAGAATTCAATGAAACTATCATAGCGCGCAATATATTAGCTTTTGATTTAGCCCAAAGATTTGTTTACGGGGGATCTGATCTATCCTTGATAGGCATTGCTAAATGCTATGAGTCCTATGAGCAAGAACTGGCTTCCTTGATTCAAGGTACAGAACGGGCAAAAGACATGAGATTATAGCTATCAACTATTGGTAACTATTTTTTGAACCTCATGACCGTTTGTAAGACGACATTTATGATTACCGTACGTATTGCTTCATATCAGAATCTAACTTTTGAAGAACCGTTGCTTCACACAAGATCTTACTTTCATTTTTAATATTTTAGAGCATTTTGAGCAAGTCCTAGATAATGAGTTGAACGCGCTGCTGCCTTTGATTCACTCACATACCCAAGATTATTCATACGCCATTGGGCGACTCTGCGCTGAGCTATCCGCGAAAGTTGGTGACGGTGTCTAATCAAGCAGCTATCGCATTATCGACAATGACTTCACACCCATCACAGAATTTGACACCGGTTATCACTTTTGGCAACTGATTTTTACCGTCAAGACGCCGCCAGGTTTTCTCGGCTGTCTTGATCAGTTTGAATACCATGATAAGCGTTGTTTCTCGAGCCAAACATCCCTTGGATCGTTTGGTTCGGTGCCTTACCGTAGCGAAAGTGCTTTCGATAGGATTGGTTGTACGGATA
>JAEUKR010000026.1 GCA_016794245.1 Caedimonas sp.
TTCGTATTTTTAGAATTACAATAAGGGCAAATTGGTTTATTTCCCCATCTAATTTTTTCAAGATACTTTATACATGCTTTTTGATCAGGGAATCTTTTATAAACTTCAAGAATATTCATGACTTTTCCTATACTTTCATATATAGAAAGTACCAGAATATTAAATATAAATCAACCTAAAAGTGTACTATTCCGAAAAAATAAACGCTCTGATAAAAGAGATTAAGCGCACCCCTTTTGAGGGAACAGGAAAACCGGAACCTTTGCGTTATGAACTTTCGGGCTGTTGGTCTCGGCGCATTACCTTGGAACATCGCCTTGTCTATAAAATCGCTCACAATGACCTCATTATCTTGTCAACCCGCTACCACTATGATTAAACAGTCGAAAGAGCCTCGCAACGCGCCTTCAAGCCAATTTTATAAGCGTGCAGGGCTGAGATTACTAATTTCTAAAGACTGAAACCAGACTACGAAGTCCATAGACCTTGTAACCTGAGCATCTGTAATGGTAGTCAAGCTTCTTTATCACCTCTCTCCTTGCGCGAACTTCAAATATTTTTATCATGACTATCTGCAGCTTTATCGGGCAGAATTCCTCAATCTTGTAAGCTACAATCGTTTTGTTGACCTAAAGCCAAGGATTATGAGTCAAACGTATTTCAAGAAACAGAGTTTTCAAGGGCTTGGCCTTGCCTTTGCGTAAGACGAAGCCAGGGCTGCCTCATTTAAAATTTGAATAAAATAAGAAGGTTATGTTTACTAGACTTTTTAGAAGTGGGAGTAAACATGGACATAGAAGAATTACGAGAAAGTTTTGAAGATTTTAGTGATCAATTGCTCGATCATCGTGCAGGAAATAATAAGAGATATAGTGTTGAAGAAATCTTGTTTTTAACTTTAACAGCAGTGATTTGTGGGGCTGAAGGGTGGCGCGATATAGAAAGATTCGGCAAAGCCAAACTCGAATTTTTAAGGACAATGTTTCGGTTTAAATATGGGGTACCCTCTGATGATACGTTGCGACGTTTTTTTCGGGCCTTAGATCCCAAGGCTTTTGGTCATTGTTTTGTCAATTGGGCTCAGACGATAAAATTACCTGATCAGGCTCATATTGCCATTGATGGCAAGGTATCTCGTCGTACTTTTGATGATGATTCCAATCCGTTACATATGATCACCGCTTTTGCGAGTCATTGTCGACTTGTTTTGGCTCAAGAGAAAGTTGCAGATAAAAGCTATACCTCATTTATTAGAAGTTTTAGATCTTGAAAGAGCCATTGTAACCATTGATGCGATGGGTTGTCAGTGTGATATTGCCCAAGCAATTGTGGAGAAGAAGGCTGATTACGTTTTATCTCTAAAAGGAAACCAAGGCACATTGCACAAAGATGTTGAACTGATCTTTAAAGATAGGGAGCTGATGAAAGAGTTGATGGTGGATCAAGCCCACACTATTGATGGGAGTGAACATGGTCGGTTGGAAAAAAGGAATTATCGAGCCATTATTTGCCCGGAGTTCTTCAAAAAGCAACATGACTGGCCTTATCTTCAAAGTCTTGTAGAGGTTATTAGTTATCGAGAAATTAAAGGCATCGCCTCACAAGAAGTGCGTTATCATATTACTTCTCTAGACCCAATCGCAGAAAAAATAGGTCAAGCTATTCGTTCTCATTGGGCTATTGAAAATAGTCTCACTGGATTTTGGATATTAGCTTTAGAGATGATGACTCTAGAATCAGGCGTGGAAATGCTCCTCAAAACATTGCCATTATTAAACATATGGCATTGAATATGCTTCAAAAAGCAAAAGGAAAGCGAGACTCCATAAAGCAGCTTAGAAAGGCTGCAGGATGGGAAAATTCTCAACTCATTAAAATCTTACAACACATCTCTTTGATTTAAATGAGGCAACCCTGAAGACGAAGCCCTTTTATCTTTCATGCCGGGAAGTTTTTTGGTAAGGTAATGGTAGAAATCAATGTGTCTTTTCTTGACTCCTTAAGCAGAGAAAAGAAAGGACGTCACAACCGGACAAAGAATGCTCATGCAGGAAAAAACGCTCATCAGCTTTGATTTTGCCATCAAGTATCTTCTCAGGAATAAGGGAGATTACGACATTGTCGAGGGCTTTATCTCGGCGCTTCTGGCTATGGAAGGATACAAGCCCGTCAAGATTAACGCCTTGTTGGAGAGTGAA
>JAEUKR010000013.1 GCA_016794245.1 Caedimonas sp.
CAAAAGCAGCGCTCTTTATAGGGCAGATTGCACAAAGACAGCCGCAGCTCTTTGAACACTGGAAAAGAGGGATGACAGGGGCATTCGCCTAATGGAAGCCGGATGACGGGAGACTGTCACGTCCGGTTTTACGAGCGGCTGAGGGAGAAGTTCCCTCAGTCGAATCTTCCACCTTGTCAAAAAAATAAGGGGTCAAAAAAAATTCCAAAAACTGAAAATCGCTGTACGGTGTGGGAGATTTGGGCTCGCGCTGGGCATAATCCTTGTTTTGCTCTATCAACCACCACGGATTTTAGATCACCCCTCCAATGCTAGGGAGGCTACTAAAATTAACTGCGTCTACTTGATAATCAGATAAGGTCATGCTTTCTATTTTGATTAAAGTTTTCCAACTCCATCAAAACGGATAACCTTACTTCCTTCAAGAAGGGTCACACTTCATCTAAAATTAATCCAACTTATCGAGTGTGCCTTATAAAAGTAATGAGTTTTTCTAAATTACTTGGTTGAACATTAGGAATAAGCTTTTTAGCCTCGGATAACACTTTCTCTTTGCCCATGCTTTGGATAAATTCAATAGTTAATGTACGGCATAATTCACGAATTGCTAAAGTTTCTGGTGTGCCCAATTCCTGGAGATAATCTCTGTAAACAGGCGTCATTTTTTTCTTAAGTGCTTTTGTTAAGCCTTCTTCTTCAAACAGAAGGACACCTTGATAAAAATTCCAATCTACAATTCCATCATTTCGAATAACATTTTCCCATAAAGGAGTCGCTATAAGAAAATAAGGGATTTTTTCAAATTTATTATTATCTTGAAGACCAACTGTTATTTTCTCTTCCAAAATTGCTTTTTGCAGGATAGCCTCCATAAGTCTGATACGAAACTTATTAAGATCAAGGTTAATTCTCTGTTGAAGTATCTTTGACTCGCTTAAAGATTCTACCGTTTCTGCCGCTAAAAGATAAATGTCATAACTATTTTCATTATTTTTAATTTCTTTCAGGATAATTTCCGCCCCTTTATCCCATTTTTCTCCTTCAAAAAGCTCTCCACATAAATCCAAAGATTGACATAAGTTAATATAATTAAAGGGATATTTCATTAAAGAGCCTCTTTTTAAAAGCATCTTCAAATTTTCCAATAGATATTTAGCAAGTGTCAAGTTCTATTTAGACTATGAGGTAAAATTCTTCATTGAGTGTTCTGTAAAATAGTTCATATCTTTTTAAACTTATGCATCTCTTCACATTTGGCTCTCTAAAACTATGACAAGGCTGTGGTTTGTTGCAATTCTGTTGCAAAAACCACAAGCGTAAATAATTAAATATATGAAAAACCCTTCATTTATATGGTGCGCTCGGTGGGATTCGAACCCACGACCCCAGGATTAGGAATCCTGTGCTCTATCCTGCTGAGCTACGAGCGCAACGTCATGCACTCTAATACAGTTTTTCGCTTAAGTGAAGACCCAGATCACACACAATTAAGGACAACGAAATAACCCGTTTATCTTTAATATAAGTTCACCAGGAAGTAAGAAAGATAAAGATAGACAAAACCTGTTCCTCTTCAAAACTTGCGTCTCTTAGGCCTTTCCTGTTCTGTATGTTGAATATTTAAAAAAAATCCCAAAGAGTTTTGAATCTCTTTGGGAGGGGAACTAGTATGGATTTTACGCGGGACTCATAGATCGTCCCGCACCCACTTAATTAATTGCGATAAGGGCGACGTTCGCCGTTTCTTGGCGCTCCACCACCTTCGCGAGGACGGAAACCGCCGCCATTCCCTTGACGGGGAGAGCCACCTGGACGACGTTCACCACCGCCAGCACCCCCTGCCGTATTTATTTTGAGGGCGCGACCTGAATATTCTTTCCCATCCAGATTTTGGATTGCTTTTGATGCGGCTTCATCAGATTCCATCTTAACGAATCCAAATCCTCGCGAGCGGCCCGTATGCGCGTCTGTGATAATTTTAACTGATTCAACTTTTCCAGCACCACTGAAATACTCGGAAAGGGATTCTTCCGTTGCCGAATAAGGCAAATTGCCGACAAAGAGTTCACGACTCATGTATTTTTTTCCTCCAATATGATTCCAAAAACCACAATCAAGTGAACTGCCAAGCGGTGTGGAAAACTCTGCCCAGAAAATGTTCGAGGGGATGATGGAACCTTTAACGTTAACAATATCGCCTTAAAGCTTTATACTTTCTTTAAGACAATAACACCTTATGTCAAACGTTAAAAGATGTCAAGAGTTGGGATTGTCTCCTCTACCTTTTCATTAAAATCATAAAACCAGGATCCAGGTGGTTTTTATAAGATACATTCAAAAAGCTTGGTTTTTAACGTTTTTGATATATTTTTTCCCCTCTCGCTTTCTCCCTGTTAATAAGGAGCGCACACAGCATAAAAATCTCTTGTAACAATTATACAAAAATTCATTGACCGCCCCAAATTCCTATTATAGCATCGGTCAATTTATCTGGACAAATTGAGAAAGATTGAGTACTTTCCAGAGGCTAATTTACGAATGACTGATAAAATGATATAAAAAATTTTTATGTTTATCTGTGATAAGGACATTCAAAATGACAAATCATAATATAAAAGAAAATATCACTGCTTCAGAGGCTTCCCCTGTTCTTCCTGCCGGATATAAGCCCTCAGATCGTGAAGAATATATGTGCGATCTTCATCTTGAATATTTTCGTCAAAAGCTCCTTCAGTGGAAAGTTGACCTTCTGAAAGATTCCATCGAGACACTCCATCACCTGCAAGAAGAAACGCACAATGAGCCAGATGTCACTGACCGGGCGTCAACTGAAACAGATCGCGCGATTGAACTTCGTACCCGTGATCGTGAGCGCAAGCTTATCAACAAGATTGATGAAGCTCTGATACGCATCGAAGATGGTAGTTATGGATACTGTGAAGAAACGGGTGACCCTATCGGTCTTCAGCGTCTGGAAGCACGTCCTATTGCTACCTTTGGACTGGAAGCCCAGGAACGTCACGAACGAGACGAACGTGTCCATCGTGATGATTATTAATCTTTATAAAGGGAGAAGCGAAAGATGATTGACTCTTGCTGGCTAAATATTTCCCTAGTTTTTTAAGGTGTGAAAGAGCTGATTATCAAAATTTACCTTCCTCACATCCCATTACATTTTCCCTAGACTTTCCTCCCGATTGTTTGCCTACTTCTGGGGACTCTTGCCAGAGCAGTTTTCTTCACCTTACAGTTGAAAATGGAGGCTATTTTTTTCCTTTTGTGACAAAAAATATATGTATAATATCTTAATGACTTGTGTTGGAGACACCTTTAACAAAGTAATAGAGAAAATCTTGAAATTCACGAATATTTAACTGGGGGGTTTTATATGACAAAAATCTCTGCCATTTCAGATTCACATTTTGACCCAATAGACGCACATTTGGGGCAAAGACTGCGCAATTTCAGATCACGCGTTGGCTGGACACTGATGGAGCTTGCCAACCGTGTGGGCGTTTCTCATCAGCAAATTCACAAATACGAGCAAGGTCAATCAAAAATTTCTGCTGGTATGCTTTATAAGCTTGCGGCTGTTTTTTCAACGTCTCCCAGTTCCTTTTTCGAGGGTTATAATCCTGAGAAACATATGCCCGCGCCACTGATTATCCAAAATGATATCATTTCTCTTAAAGCTAAAGACGAGATCAAGTTGTTGCTGATCGAAGATAGCGCTTCAGATGAATTTCTGGTAAGAAAAGTACTCGAGACTTTTCCTCACAAGTTCGAGATCTATTGCGTTCATAATGGGGAAGACGCTATTCATTACCTTAAAGGACGTGTAAATCCTGCGCCGTTTATAAGGCCTGATATCATTTTACTGGATCTTAATCTTCCCAAATTGGGTGGGCTCGCAATTCTTCGAGCTATTAAACAAGATCGTGATATTCAGGATATTCCCGTCTTGGTTTTGACGAACAGTTTGAGCAAACAAGATATGCTTAATGCTTACAAGAACTTTGCCAGTGGCTATATAAGCAAGTCTTTTGATTTCACTACGTTTAGAAAAAATTTACAGACGGCGCTGACTTACTGGGTTGATGCTGTGATCCTTCCTGACGCTTGAACAAACAAGAACAAGCAGGAATATATAATAGATTTGGCGGCTAACCCATACACCTCGTCCGAAATTACTTTTGATCAGCACTCGAAGCGGTGATCCTATCAAGTTAATTTATTTGCATTTATATAAAGATTAAGCTATCACACCTAAAGTCTATATATATCTTTCGTTTTTCAGGATGTAAGGGCAGCTGGAGGTCGGGATTCGTCTTGCTCAGGTAACTTGGTAACTTATGCATACATTGCATGGGGATCATCCTCATCGCTCGTCTGGCATCCCATATCCTGAAATATTTTAGATATATTTTTTGTAACAGGGTAAAGGATTTTATGGTGGATAATCTATTAGTTTTTCAAGCATGTCTAGGGATAGTCGTTTTTTTAATTTTTTCATTGTTCCTGAGTGAAAACAGGCGAAAAGTCGATTACAAGTTCGCTATACTGGGCCTTGTAATTCAAGCTTTTCTCGCGTTTTTGATCACAAAAATTACCGTTGTCCAAAACGCTTTCCTGTGGCTGAGCGAGGGCATCAACAAACTGAAGTGCGCAACCTGTGAAGGGACGAAATTTGTTTTCGGTTATTTAGGCGGGGGCGACGTTCCTTTCTTGATGAAAGAAGGGGCAAGTCCTTTTATTTTTGCGTTTCAGCCTCTTCCCATGGTGATGGTTGTCAGCGCCATTTCAATGTTATTGTTTCATTGGAAAATTCTCCCTTTAATCGTACATGGTTTTTCCTGGGCATTGCGCAAAAGTTTAAATATTGGTGGCGCCCTGGGGGTTTGTGCCGCAGCTAAAGTCTTTTTGGGCCAAACTGAAGCTCCCTTGCTCATCAGGCCCTATTTGGCAAAGTTCACACGCAGTGAATTATTCACTGTGATGACAGCAGGTATGGCAACGACCTCTGCTTCTATTATGATTCTTTACGGGCAGATTCTCGAAAACACAATCGCTCATCCTATTTCTCATATTCTGACAGCTTCTATCATCAGTATTCCCGCGGCGATCACGATTTCCCGCATCATGATTCCTCAAACAGGAGAAGACACATCCGGTGAACTAGTCCTGCCCTATCACTTTTCAGGAGCCATGGATGCTGTTTCTCAAGGAGCCAGTGATGGCATGAAGCTGTTCCTGAACATCATTGCGATGTTGATTGTAACTCTTGCTTTGGTTGCTCTTATGAATTATATCCTGGGTAATTTTCCCGCCTTCGATCACGAGCCGATCACCTTGCAACGAATCCTGGGAATTGTGATGGCGCCCGTGACATGGCTTATGGGGATCCCTTGGGAAGAAGCCAAAACAGCGGGAAATCTTTTGGGCACAAAGACTATTTTGAATGAAGTCGTTGCCTTTATCGATCTTGCAAATCTGAAAGCGACCCTTAGTCCCCATACCAACTTGATTATGACCTATGCATTGTGCGGTTTTGCAAATTTAAGCAGCATCGGCATTCAAATTGGAGGACTGGGAACGATGGTGCCTGAACGCCGAGCTGAAATTATTTCTCTTGGGTTTCGTGCATTAATCGCTGGTACCATCGCCAGTTGTCTTAGCGGCACCCTTATGGGACTTTTGTTTTGGATGAATTGAGAATTCCTGGACTTCAAAATAGACCTCTTGCATCATCAACTATGGCGAGGGCGCTTTAACACAAAATCACCCGCCAGAGTCAAGGAAGAAAAGAGGTCTATAGACTGACTATAGACAGACTTAACGAAATTACACTCTATTGATAAGTTTACGTGTTCGAGGATGGGCTTGACGATAAACTTCGAGAAGTCTTGAAGTCTCAACATTTGTATATCTTTGGGTGCTAGAAAGAGAAGCATGTCCCAAAAGCTCTTGAATTGTCCTTAAATCACCCCCTTCAGCCAAAAGATGAGTCGCAAAACTATGGCGCAAGGAATGAGGGGTGGTAGAGTCTGAAAGCCCCAATTGGTGACGCAAGCGCCGTATTTGTTTTTGAGCAACCCCCGGATTCAGGCGTTTGCCCTGAAGACCAATAAATAAAGGCGCCTGTGGGTCATCACGATGAGGCGCTTGAGCCAGATAGATATTAATTTTTTCAAGAACCACGGGGAGAATCGGAACCATACGTTGTTTTTGCCCTTTTCCCTTCAATATCAAGAATCGAAGGGAAGGGTTTATATCTTTAATATCTAAACTCAAAGCTTCTGAGATACGCAGGCCACACCCATAAAGAAGCGTAAAGAGAGCTTGATGTCGAGCGTTGAGCCAAGATTGCGAATTTTCTTCTGTACAAGCTTCTGTCAGTGCAAGAGCGCCGTCGATATGCAGGGGCCGAGGCAAGGATGTTTTTAAACGGGGTAAAGAAAGCGAAGACAGAGCGTTTGATCTAAGATGATACCTTCTCTCTAAAAAACGATTTAAAGACCTAAGCATCGAAATAGCTCGCGCATTTGAGCGATGCGAAATACCTGAGTTGACACGATAGGCTAAAAACGCCCGAAAATCAGCAGACGTAAGATTCCGGAAAGTGTCCATACTTGTTTGTTCGCCTGAATGATCCTGAAGAAAAATGAAAAACGTTTTCAAGTCTTGGAGATAATGACGAATCGTTAGAGAAGAACAATTTCTTCCCAACCGCATCCATTCTTCCCATGCTTTAACGGCTTGAAAAAAATCTTCCTGAAGAAGCTGTTTAAAAAGAAGAAACATGACAGGAAATCCTTGTTATATCTGTTATGATTTCAAAATATGCACGGTGCGGGACTCGCTGTTCGTCTGCCGCTTTATACCTTGAACGACAAACAGTATATCGACACTTCATAAACCATCGCTATAATTAAACCATGCATAAAATTTTAATGGTAGATGACGAACCTGATCTTGATATACTGGTTCAACAACGTTTTCGACGAGAAATTCAACAGGGCTTCTATCGGTTTTTTTTCGCGCGCCATGGTCGACAAGCCTTGACGATTCTTAAAATGCATCCTGACGTCTCTATTGTTGTCAGTGATTTAAATATGCCCGAAATGGATGGGCTTGATCTTTTGCTCATTCTTAAAAAAGACTACCCTCATCTCAAAGTTATGATGCTTTCCGCTTATGAAGATCAAGAAAATTGTTCCCAGGCTTTCAAGAACGGAGCTTATGATTTTATTACCAAGCCGATCGTTTTTTCTGAACTTGAAACCAAATTGAAAAATTTGATTCTAAATAAATAGGTAAATCCTTGCTTCTTAAGGGATTCACCCCTTCCCTCGCCCCCGGCTAAGCCTGAGCGATTTTTTGTCGATCTTTTACATTTTTTGTGGCATTACGCGTATCAATAACCAATTTGGAATGTTTAACGTTGAATTCGTAATCAACACGTGAAAATCACCAAGGCATCATAGCTTGACACCTCGAATAATTTCTTTAGTCTGAAATTTGATTGAAAAACACCACTGGCCTCAGGTTGGAAAAACCTGAACTTTGGACACTATTCAGCACTGTTCACATAGTGAGGAGAGGGAAAGGAACGAAGATTCCCTCATCCTCCTGATGAGAAACGGACTTTGCTTTAGTTTCCAACATCGCGAGACTTGCGAAGCTCGTCAGTGGCAGGAAGATTTGTGCCGTCAGGGACAAGTCCTACTGTTCCCGCTTCTTTAGCAAAGTCTCTATTAGCTTCAACTCTATCTTTGCAGGCTGAAAACTCATAAGATGTTTCACTATAGTTTGTCTTGCAATCATGATTCCAGTTGGGATTATGGCATTTCATACATTCGCACCCTGCAAGACTTAACATCGCCAAAGTTAAGAAAGATATAGCTTTCATATTTATTTATTCCTTCTCTATAATACATTCACTGATAACGATAAAAACGGATGGATCCGTTGTCAAGGCGTTGCTTATGCAATGACTCTGGTTCAAACAAACTGGTGCCATAATACCACACACCCTTAATAAATCCTTTCATTCTTTCATTCTGACAATACGTTGCAGAATCAATGCAAAAGCCCCATTCCCCATCACGTTGGCAGATGTTCCAAATGGATCTTGCAGGATATAGATTGTCGTCAGTACGCTGACCATCTCAGGCGTAAACCCCAGAAAATTCTGCAAGACGGGCAGGACGACCAATACACTGGCTCCGGGTATACCGACACACGATAATTTGGCAACGCAAAATGCCAGCACAAACGTTATAAAACTTGACAAGTCCGGTTGAGAATGGCCAAAAATCGTAAGCAAGCTGAGCGCTGTCATGACAATTGTAAGATCATCACCCAACATATGAATATTGGCCGTAGAGGGAATCACCAAATCGGCGAAATTGCGATCCCTGGTCGTTTCTTCCGTACATTTGAGAGTAACCGGCATCGTGGCGGCGCTCGACATCGTACTGAATCCCGTAAGTCCCGCGGGCGCCATCACACTCAAATTTTGCCAAGCCTTTTTTATACTCCCTCCGGATCCAATAAAATATAAAAGAAATATATAAACCAAAACAAGAGCCATACTCCCCGCAAAGACTTTGCCATATTGCTCAAATAAATGTATCAAAGCCTGATCGTAGCTGAGTTTCAAACAAAATCCAAAAACATATATGGGCAAAATGGGAATAAATACCTTTTGCAGAAAGACGACGATCGCATCACTGATAATAATAGAAACATGCTGCGCCGTTTTTCTTAGTTTATTCTCATTTTTAATGAAACTAATGGCAATACCAGCCCCAGATCCGATCATCATCGCTTTATCAGTACCGATTATATCCGGCAAACCCAAGTTAAATAATGAGGTTATGTCAGAATTAAACCTCGCCGCGAAATCACAACAATATTTCAGTTCCAACAAAGGCAATACTGTTGATCCAAAAAAATAAGCCGTGAATAAGGCGATCGCGTTTGAAAGAGTAACACCGCCAAAAATTAACAATATTAAATATAACGACCCTGATTCAATATTAATAATAGCTCGAAAAATAAATGCGAAGACCATAAATGGTAATATGAAAAACAATAATTCAATGAAGCAAGCGCTTATCGTATAAAATATTGATACAGTATATCCAGATAAAAACGACCCTGATATGAGAGCCAAAAATATCGTTATTATTAACTGTACAGGTAGTTGTCTAAAATAACGCATAGGAGTTCCTATTAAACCTTTATATACCCTTCGCCTTTCAGGATCTGAAGTGACAAGCGAGCGATGAATCTTGCGCAGCGTCCATTTTTCATAATCAATGATGAAAGAAACCCGGTTAATTACGGACACGCTCAACGCCCTTGATCAACGGATTCGCCCGCAGGGAAGCAATCACATTTTCAAGATGTTCGATATTATAGACTTCTATATCAATTGTAAATTCAATGAATAATTCGGATTTATGCGTAATTTTAAGATTAACAATATTGGCATTTTGTCTCGTGATAACGTTGGTAACCACCCCTACAGCCTCTGATTTGTTGACAATCGTAAGCAGGAGCCTTCCAATATGGAGCTGTTGAGGCTCGGACTGGTCCCACGTTACGTCAATCCAACGCTCAGGTTCTTCAGCATAATCTTTCAAATGAGCACACGTAATGATGTGGATCTTCACACCTGTACCGGTCATGACAACCCCCACAATTTGATCACCAGGAAGAGGATGACAGCAGCTGGCATAATGAACAGCCATCCCAGGAATAAGTCCTCTGATAGAGACAGCAGAATCTTTATCACGCGTCTTCGCAGGCAGATGGATGGTTTCAAGAGCAAGGGGTGTTTTTTTAGATCGAAAATTTGGATAAATCGCACGAATGACTTGGTAACTTGTGATCTGACCTTCACCCACAAGTGCATGAATATCTTCTATCGCATCCGTCTTGAACCTTTCGAAAGCATGTTCCAGAATTCCGTCTGAATAGTCCAGTTCTTCATAAAGGAATGATTTGCGCAGGATCGAGCGACCTAACTCTATGAATTGATCGCGCTGCTGCGTGCGAATAAATTTTCGAATAGCCGCACGCGCTTTTCCTGTTACGACAAAGCGTTCCCAACTGGGAGAAGGAGTTTGTGATTTTGAGGTTGTGATCTCGACTTGATCGCCATTATGAAGAGGGAGCTTGAGCGGCGCCATGTGGCCATTAATTTTAACGCCGACACAATGATTGCCCACATCAGAATGGATAGCGTACGCAAAATCAATAGGCGTCGCCCCACGAGGCAGGGGAATTAATTTCCCCGCAGGCGTAAAGCAAAAGACTTGATCCTGAAACATCTCCAGTTTGGTATGTTCAAAAAATTCTTCAACACCTGAAGCCTGTTCAAGGATCTCAAGCAATCCCGTAAGCCACGGATAATTCATTCTTTCGTCTTTGCTATCCTCCTTATATTGCCAATGAGCGGCAACGCCATATTCTGCCACTCGATGCATGTCATAGGTGCGGATCTGAATTTCAATGCGCTGTTTATTGGGACCAATGATGCTTGTATGAAGAGATTGATAATTGTTTGGTTTTGGTGTCGAAATAAAATCCTTGAATCGTTCTGAAACAGCAGGATACGTATCATGAATAGTCCCAAGGGCCCGGTAACATTCTGTTTTATTGTCAACCAGAATACGAAACGCCATAATATCTGCAAGTTGCTCAAAAGCAATATTCTTGCGGCGCGTTTTGCTCCAGACAGAATAAGGTTTTTTGACACGACCCGATATATCGACTTTTAAATTATTGTTCCTGAAAACGTCATTAAGCTCCGCGATAATATTTTGAACGATGTTGCGCCCCCCCTCCTGCTCAAGGTAAGCAAGCCGCTTTAAAATAAACTCTCGTTCCTCTCCGTTAAGTTCTTTAAAGGCAAGATCATCCAATTCATCTTTAAACTGATGTATGCCAATGCGTTCAGCAAGGGGTGCGTAAATTTTCAAAGTCTCATATGCAATCCGTTTTCTTTTTTCTTCTGAAGATAAAGAACTCAAAGTGCGCATATTATGAACACGATCAGCAAGTTTTACGATGAGTATCCTGACATCGTTTGATATTGCCAGGATAAGTTTGCGAAAATTCTCTGCTTGCCTGGTCGGAATTGACTGATGTTCAAGCTTGGTGAGTTTGGTTACGCCGTTGACCAACTCTGCGATTTCACTGCCAAACAATTTTTGAATGTCGTCCAGGGTAACGCTTGTGTCTTCTACGGTATCATGAAGTAAAGCTGTGATAATCGTGCTGTAATCCAGCCTCATATCTGATAATATGCCAGCCACTTCTAAAGGATGAGAAAAATAAGGATCTCCAGAGGCACGCTTTTGCGTACCATGAGCTTTCATTGAAAAAACGTAAGCGCGATTAAGAGCCTTTTCATCCGCGTTAGGGTCGTATGATTTGACTTTTTCGACCAGCTCAAACTGCCGAATCATGGCCTCTTTTCACCTATTTTCTGACTGTCCCTCCTCTTCACAAGATACCTTTGAATGCTCTTCCAGAGAGTCACCAAAAAGAAACCAGTTTTTTTATGGTATAACTTAGGTCTGGCGCCAGCCTTCGTTGTTAAAAGTCTTTTTGAAATTCTTTTTCCCCTGGCGCTGTACGCGCCCCCCTTTATAACCAAAAATTTACTGATCAGATCATTAGATTCCGCAAGAAACTTAATATCTTTTATTCTTCTTCAGGTGATACATTTTCTTGGATTTCCTCAAGATCATCCTCACCTTCTATTTTCATTTCATGAAGATCTCCAGTTTGCTGGGAAAAGTAGGGGAGTGTTTCTTGAGCAAAAAGTTCCGCGAATTCCTCTTCCTGAGGTTCGATTTCAACGTGACGGCGGAAACTGCTTATTACCGCTTCCTTGAGATTGCCAGAATCAACATGACCTTCGGCAATTTCACGCAACGCAATCACGGGATTCTTATCATTGTCTCGTTCAACCGTTAAAGTCGCCCCTGCCGAAATCTGACGGGTGCGTTGCGCAGCACAAACCACAAGCTCGAAACGATTGGGAATTCTGACAGTACAATCTTCAACTGTAACGCGCGCCATGGGAACTATCCTTATGTAATGAACTAGCCCTGACGAGCCTTGAACCGGGGATGAGCTTTATTAATCACATAATTGCGCCCCTTTCGACGGATAACGCGGCACCCTTTGTGACGTAACTTGATTGTTTTCAATGAATTAACAATTTTCATGACAAGAACTCCAGCTCAAATTATCGTGTATCTATGCGCCATGTCGCCCTCTTTGTCAAGGAAGATATCATCAGATTTCTTACCTAAACGGATATGGATATGGCGCAGGGGTTTTGAGGCAAAAGCGACCGAGAAACCCCAGCATACAGGAGAAGGATGTAACGAGGATGAATTCCGAAGGCCAACACCCCCGAATTTTGAAAGGCAAAGGGTATATTTTTCTATCTCAAGGCAATCTCTGAAGGCAGGTTCCAAGAGGGCGTTATTCACTTCTTTATAACTTACTTATACCTTAACAACCGCTCTTTCTCACGCTTCCAGTCGCGCTCTTTTTCTGCTTGCCTTTTATCTGCGAGTTTCTTTCCTTTCGCAAGCCCCAAAGACACTTTGGCGCACCCTTTCTCGTTAAAACAGATATTGAGAGGCACAACCGTCATACCCTTACGCGTCATTGAACCAATTAAACGCTTAATTTCTCGTTTCTTTAACAAAAGTTTGCGGGGACGTTTGGGTTCATGCCTGAAAATAGCCGCCGAGGCATATTGTTGAATCGTCGCATTAAAAAGATAGATTTCGCCGCCTTTTTCCGCGGCATGAGATTCTACAATACTGGCATGTCCCGCACGCAATGATTTAACTTCCGATCCCATTAAAACGATCCCTGCCTCCAGCGTTTCCAAAATCAGGTATTCGTGGCGCGCCCGTCTGTTTTCAGCAACTAATTTATAACGATCTTCCCTAGCCATGGCGATCCTTCTGAGAAACAGCAATGATTCCCGCGTGCTGCAAGGCTTGGTCAACGGCTTTTCTCGCGACGACCGTCGCTTTTACAAGGGGACACCGCACCTCGTCGCTGCAAAATCCTTGTCGAGCAACGGCGTATTTGATGGGAGCAGGATTCGTTTCCGAAACAATCGCTTTATGGAGAGGGTCAAGAAAGTCCCGCAGACGCGCAAACGTCCTCAAATCTCCCTGGCGCCATGATTCATATATCTGGACACAAAGCCGCGGCGCCGCGTTGGCGGTCACTGAAATCCAGCCATGTCCGCCTTGCGCCATGAAGGGAACATTCAACTCATCTTCACCACAAAGCTGAACGAAAGAGGAAGGAACAAGGGCCGCCTGTTCGGGTACTCGCCTCACATCGCCGGAAGAGTCTTTAAGTCCTGCGATTCTGGGGAGTTTCGCGAGGTGAACAATCGTTTCCCGCGACATATCAACGCCACATCGACCAGGATTGTTATACATGATGATTGGCAATTCCGTCTCGTCATGGACAGTTTTTATGAATTGATAAATGGCTTCCTGGGTTGGTTTGATGTAAGGAGGGGGAGTGAGCATCAATCCTTGTATGCCTTCTGTATTCTGGGCTTGATGCGCAAGACTGAGAGCATCTTCCAGTCGAACGGCGCTGACATTCGCAATGACAGGAATTCGCCTGGCTGCTGTGTTCGCACAAATTTCGAGGATGCGCCGTTGTTCTTCGCGCGTCAGCAATGCCCCTTCCCCTGTGCTGCCGCACGCCACAATACCATGCGTTCCTTCAGCGATGTGCCATTCCACCAACTTTTCCAAAGCCCTTTCATCTATGAAATTATTTTTGTAAGGGGTGATGAGAGCGACGAGAGATCCTTTGAACATGGAATTTTCTCCTAAAGCCAGCTAAGATGTGTTCATACATACTCTGGACGCGACCGTCCAGCAAGAGGAGTTTCAAATGATGGGGTTAAGGTGGCGCTCGAAGAGTGCTTTTATGTTGTTTCTTTCCATAAATACACATTCAATAAATGCAGTAAATACGCACACTCACGCCGGAACGATGCAAGCACATGTCATTGTGGAAGAAGTTCAATCCTGCGGACAAGCGCTCACACTGGCGGGGCGAGGACAATTCGCAAAGGCCAGGATGAAACTCGACCCTCGACGATGCCCGATGACTGTCGATCTGATAACTTGGCTTTATCTGAAAAGCGATACGACAACCGCCAGTTTCCACGAATATGTCGCTTTTCTTCAAAAACATCGAGGGTGGCCCTGGGAATCGACGCTAAAGACACGGGCCGAGCTTCGTATGGACAAAACACTGTCTCAAGCGCAAGTTTTAGCCTGGTTCAAGGAAAATCCGCCAAAAACCGTTCGTGGCATGATGCGTTACGTTCAGGCGCTTGCATCCGTTGGCCAGAAAGAGCAAGCGCGTAAAACGGCGTGTACCTTTTGGGTGAACACAGATATGAACGCTGTCAACGAGAAAAAGATCCTGGAGAATTTAAAGACCTATATACGTCCTGTTGATGTCAAAGCGCGTGTCATCCGCCTTTTGAATGAAGGAAAAGTCGAGGAAGCGCAACGTATGCTTAACTATTTGTCGCCTTCCGATAAACCTTATGTCAAGGCACGCATAGCCTTGCAAAAAAAAGAAGACAACGCATCTCTTTTGCTGCAAAAGTCCTCTTTAAAACCTCTTGAAGAGCGTGATTTGGCCAAAGACTATTTGACCTGGTTGCGCAAACGTCAAGATCCTCGCTTGCTTGATTATTTTCAGCGACTGACTTCCTTGAGTCGAAGATACCCTGAGAAATTCTGGAAAGAGCGTTATATATTGGCTCATGAAGCCTTGGAGGCCGGCGAGCCGGCGCGCGCCTATAAATTCGCCTCGCACCATGGGCTTTCATCAGGTGTAGACTATGTGGAAGCCGAATGGTTCTGCGGTTGGGTGGCTCTTCGCTTTATGAACGATCCGCAACGCGCCCTTCCTCATTTTACAAGGCTGGATCCCGTGGTTAAAACGCCCATCAGTCGCTCCCGCATTGGGTATTGGCTTGGCCGTACTTATGAGTCCATGGGAAGACAAAAAGAAGCCCGCGCCCATTATCAAAAGGCGGCGCACTATAAAAGCGCCTTTTATGGACAACAGTCCCTTTACAAGCTTGGGCATTTAAAAGAAGCCATCATTCCGGAGCCTCTTGAATTCACACAGGCACAGCGAACAAAATTTGAATCTCTAAGATTCGTGAGAGCGATACGACTTCTGGCAAAAGCGGGTCTGGAAGAAGAAGTCCTTTCCTTCGCGTATATCCTTGCGAAAACAGTTTCTTCATCCCCTGAACGCCGACAGATCCTTGCGCTGACCCATGAAGTGGCGCCTCGTTATGCCGTGGAGATTGCCCACGTTATCGCGCAACAGCAAAGCGCTCTTCATTCCGAAGCCTATCCTCTCCTCAAGCCGCTTCATTTAAAACATCTGGGGAAGGTCGATGCAGCGCTTGCACATGCGGTCATTCGGAAAGAAAGCAAGTTTGACCCTCAAACAATTAGCCCTGCGGGTGCACGCGGACTTATGCAACTCATGCCTGCAACGGCGAAGGTTGTGGCGGCTCAGTGTGGAACGACCTGTTCAGAACAAAAGTTGATTACGGATCCCCTGTTAAATGTAAAATTGGGGACGGTTTATCTTGAAGAACAACTCGAAAAATATGATCATTGTTTGCCTCTGACGCTTGCTTCCTACAATGCGGGGCCGGGGATTGTTTCCCGTTGGCTGACGCGCTTTCCGGATCCACGGCATCAATCCGTAGATTTTATTGATTGGATTGAAATTTTGCCCTATAGTGAAACAAGGAACTATATTCATCGAGTCCTTGAAAATTATGTGGTTTACAAGGCAATCATGAATCATAGGTCATAAGTTTTTAATAGACTTCCCTTTTTGAAATTCGAGAGCGTTAGATGTCAGGATTTGCACTGCTTGCGTACTTGAATTATGTAATGTACGCTGTGTGGGACCTATCGCACGTCCACCTGCCCGGATTTCCAAATCCTTCAGGTATTTAGTGCCAACGGTTTCTCGTGAACAGAGACTTAAAAAAGTTTCTGAAAATTGTTGACAGCGGGAAAAGAGGGGACTATAAAACAACTTCTATCAGCCAGAGGCGATTTGCAGGGTTGATGTTGATATTAGATATTGTAGATAAGAGGGAAGGATAGGTGGGCGGTTTGTTGAGGACTGTTTACTTATTCGGCAGAGTTTTGAGGGGTTAGGCGTTTTCCGAGAGGCAGGCGCTTAAGGACTCTTTGAAGCACTGAGCCACACGGGGCGGAGAGCTTTGGGGTGGCTGTTTGTTCAGGCAGACCCTGTCGTCTGATCAGACATATTGATGAGTTAACGTCCGTATCTGATATCAGCGGAAGGAGAGAGGCGCTTGTG
>JAEUKR010000027.1 GCA_016794245.1 Caedimonas sp.
CGGTAAGAGTTAGAGCCGTGTAACTAGGATAGCAGTATGATGAGAAATCATTATGCTGAAGCCTATCGACAAAACGATTGAAAAGAATCGGTGTGACTGTTCAGGTTGTAACGCGAGTGAACACAGAGGTAGCCTCGTAAAAGAATTAAGTCTGAAGGTTGAGCTTTTAAGTATTAGGCGAAAACAACAAAACAAAATGAAATCTAACTGACACGTTTTGTTTCTTCAGCGGGGTGATAGTGACGACATGAACAGATAGGACATAAGGAGCAACTGGAGAGACCCTCCTCATCCCGAGAGAAATCCTAGGAGAAAGACCACCTCTATAACAGGATACAGCCTGGAAAAGAGGAGGAGATGAGAGGGAGTCGGAGAGGTGTATAGTAGTGAGGAAGCAGGGTAATGCCTGTGGAGCGAAGGCACCTTACTTAGAGAACATCTTCTAACAAAACGGAAGGTAAGCCGGAGAATGATAAAAGCTCCGATCTCGTTACAAGACCTGAGAAGGAAGATATATATCAAAGCGAAGTCTGATAAGACTCGGGGTTTTGGGGCATTTTCTCCTTTCTTGGCTTCCGCTTCAAACGGATACGGGCAAGACAAGGAAACGAAGGCGTCCTTCGTCTTCCCAAGATAGAAAGTCGCACAAAACTTTGAGGAAACTCAAAGAGGTGTTTCGACACTATCGAACGCACGCTGTGAGCCGCGTCATTGACGAGATCAACCCCATTCTGAGAGGCTGGGTAGCCTACTTTCGGATGGGGAACTCAAGTCGATGCTTTGCCTTTATCAAGGATTGGGTAGAAAAGAAGCTGAGAAGGCATCTTATATATGCTCAAAAGCGCCAAGGATTTGGATGGAAGAGATGGAGTAAAGAGACACTTTATAAGACCTTCGGGTTATATAAGGGGTACCATCTCTTGAAAGTGTCTTTCGTCCAATAGGTCTCATAACCTTTGATATGAAACTCTAAGGGAAAGCCCGTTGCGGGAAAACCGCACGGCGGGTTTGATGTGGCGGGGACAGGAAACGTGGCTCTTGAGTGCGCGCGCCTGACCTCGACCCTACTATTGAGATTGATTGTTAGTAGCGAGAAGATTTTTCCTCTTGCAGCTACTTTCCTATGTAAAGAGTTTCTTAAGACTAAGTTAATGCATTGCCTTACGAGGAAAAATATCATTTAAAATACAAATTTTTAAAAGAAAAGATTCAGAAAGAACTGAGGTCTTTGTTGACATTAAAATTTCAAATTATTAAAGCAAGTTAGTATACGATAATATACTTTTTCTGAGGGAACGTTTGTTGTTGATAAGCCAGATATAGGTTATGCAAGAGATTTTTTGTCTTAAGGGAAATCAAACATCAGGAAAGAGGTGGGAGTCACCCCTCTTGACAATGACAAGTAACTGAATTAATTATAGAAAGTATTAGATCTCGCAAGTTTTTAAGAGAAAAAAATAATTTCCCTAATAGACTAAACGAAGAGGTTCTCGTGGGTATACACAAAATACTTTCTAGGACGGTTCTCCTTCATTTCCTTCTCTTCTCCTTATTGTCCACTTCTATCCAGGCAAGCGGGTGGTTATTTAAATCACGAGAAGAAGAATTTCGTTCAAGGCTTCAAACAAAATTACTAGGCAATTGCTCAGAAATGGTCAAAGAACGTCTCCAAATTCTTGAAGAGGATTCTCAGAAAGTTCGAACGAAGAGTCAAAAACCGATAAAAGCGAAAACTCAAAATATCTCCATTATCTCCCTTCCCGCGGAACCTATTTTAGAGTCTGGTGATCGAGAGACTGTTTTAAAGAAGATTATTCCGGGAATAGATGGTCGAATTCAAATAGCGCAGACAGATCAATGGCCTCATAGCGTTCATGGTGTTGTAGCAATTCACTTCCCCAAAATGGGTATTGATAAGAATGCATGGGGTACGGGGACTCTCATAGGTCCTAATCTTGTTTTAACGGCAGCTCATAACTTATATAGTCACGAATATAAAGAAGAAGTGGATTCCGTTCGCTTTTTACCGGCAATTAATGGAAAGCTTCTTCCTTTCAGTGAGCCCAAAGTTATCCGATTTTATTTTCCCAAAAAATACAAGATCGATAATCAAGAAGACTATGGTTTGCTTGTTTTAGATCAACCTATCGCCGAGATTACTGGACATTTTGGAATTAATATTCTTTCCAAAGATCAACTAAACGGTAAGACTATTAATGTGACGGGTTACCCTGGAGATAAAGTAAAAGATAAAAATTACGAATATGAAATGTGGGGAATGGAGGGAAAACCCGTTAATATTGACAATGATCATATTGGGTATGAAATCGATACTTTTGGAGGACAGAGTGGAAGCGCTGTTTGGTATCAGGAAGGAGAAAGCTATTATGTCGTGGGGGTTCATATAACGGGAACGAAGGATATTACTTTAGGTTTGAACAAAGCAACCCTCTTAAACAGGGCTCGATATGATCAAATTCGGACATGGATTGAAAGCTCAATTTATGAAAGGATTCAAAAAGGTACTTATGATGACGTGCAAGAGGTTAACTTTTATGAATTTTCCATCGGTGATTTTGGAAGCCAACAGTTATCAAAGTATGTTCTGACTTCCTTGCAGACATTAAATTTGGGATGGAATAAAATTGGAATCGAAGGAGCGAAGGCTCTATCCCAAACGTCTTGGCCCCAATTAAAAAAATTGAATCTGGAATGGAATGTCGTTGGTGATAATGGCGCAAAGGTTTTATCTCAGGGACTCTGGTCTTGTCTGGAAAGTTTGAACTTGCAGAGTAATGGGATTACTGATGATGGATTGAAAATTTTATCAGGGGCGCCATGGCATCAACTTAAGATACTGAACTTGCGTGATAACGCCATTCGCAGAGAAGGCTGTCAAGCCTTATCCGAGTCTCATTGGAGTCGATTAAGAACGTTAAATCTGGGGGGAAATAAAATTGGAATCGAAGGAGCGAAAGCTTTATCCAGAGCCCATTGGCCATATTTAGAGGTATTAGGATTGGGCAGCAATCAAATTGGTTCCGATGGACTGAAAGCATTGTCTCAAGCACCGTGGACTCAATTACAAGTTTTGTACTTGGATAAAAATTCTATCGAAGATGATGGGATAGAAGTTTTATCCCAGGCACCTTGGCCTCAGTTGCAAACACTGGGTTTGAGTCAAAATTCGATTGGAGATAATGGTGCAAAAGTTTTGTCTCGGTTGCCTTGGGTTCATTTACGCGTCTTGAATTTAAGCTGGAACAAAATTGGCGTTGATGGTGTGCAAGAGTTTTTTGAAGCTTCTTACCGTCCTCAACTACAAATATTGGATTTGATGAATAACTCTATTAGTTCACAAGAAGCCGAGGAAATTAAAAAGAAAGAGTCTCACTTTAAGTTATAGTATTAATTTAGGTTATTTGTGTCTTTCTTACTAAGAAATGTACAAAATAAATTGTCAATTTAGCATAATTATTTTGAATCATGATTTTCAAAGATTATAAAATTTAGAGATTAAGAAAGGGTACTCTTATGAATAATTATTTTTCTTCTTTCTCGATTGCTTATTTGGGATTAACAATTTCTTTATTATTTTCTTCGTCTCAAATCTGGTCTTCGGATATTTTTAAAGAAGGCGATTCCGTCTCTCGTTCAACTATGTCTGCGGAACAGCTTAAAGAACTTGAGGAAATTTCTAAATACATTGATGAGATAGAAGCAAAAATTCCTCTCAAACAAGAAGAAGCGATTCTGATCATTGGTGATTCAGGAGAAGGGAAGAGCACTCTGCTAAACTATTTGGCAGATATTCCTCTGAATGGTAAAAGAAACAAAGGATCAGCTAAGCTTATCATCGACACAGACAAACCTTTAAATGGAGCAGAGCTAAGTCATGGAATACGTTCAAAAACTTCTCTCCCTTCTGGTTGCCAAAAGTATTGGGATTGCCCTGGCTTTTTAGATACACGTGGCCCCGTTCAGAACATTGTGAACGCCTTTTCGATTTATAAATTAGCTAAAGGTACTGAAAATTTAAAAGTTTTAGTTACTGTCTCTGAAAATACGATTGAAGGTTCTAGGGCTAGTACTTTCCTGAAACTTATATCCAATTTGGGGAAAACTTTTAAAAATACAGATGAGTTGACCAAGGGGTTATGTTTGGTAGTGACAAAAAATAGAGAGTTGACGCCAGATTTAGTGAAAGAAAAACTTGATTCTATTCTTGAAGATGAAGATAGCGAAAACACTCTCAATCCATCTCAAAAAGCAATAATCAAGTATTTAGCTTCTTCTCAGGATGAAATTTCATTTTTTAATGCACCTAAAAAGGAAGGGATTATTTCTGCCGATGACAAGCATTTAATTTTGGAAGCCATCCAAAAAATAGCTTACTTGAAAAAACCAGAACCTAGTATTTCTATTCCCCCCGAATCACAAATTTTTATTACAGATTTAGTCGAGAGGCTTAATAATGATATCCTTCAATTTATATCATCCAAGTTCTGTCCAGAAATTTTGAGCTACTCTGACACGTTGATCCGTGAACATTCAGGTACAGCTAAGGGACTTAGAGCGTCGTTTAAGAATCTTTCAGACCAATTAAAAGGTATTTCTCGTGATTCAGGGGAGTTCGAAAATAACCTTCAAAAAATTCTTGCGATTATCACCGGGACGTTAGAGCAGAAAGAGCTTGAGAAACAATTTTCCAAAAAAATATCGCGATTTGAATTTTTAAAGCTTGTGAAACCAGAATCACTTGAAATTAAGGGAAATACTGATAGTTGGTATAGTGACATTTCCGACTCTATTCAAGATATGGATGTTTTGGCATCTGCTCCTGAAAAGGATGAACAGCGTAATTTCTTAACCCTTAAAGGACTGATTATTGGAATTGAGGATCTTGATGAAAAAGATATACAAGAAAAAGAATTATCTGAAGTAAATGTGTATAGCCTGAACAGTTTATTTGTTGACAAGGATATAGCTATGCCAGGGATTAACCTGACGTTGATTTCTCCGGAATGGCATATTGTTGACAGAAGAATAATTAATTTAAAAGGAAAACCCGGCGATGCTCATCAACAAGAAAAAGCAGATGATGGAGTGGTGAGCCAGCATCCTAATGGAAAAGACGGCTTGCCAGGTTTGCCTGGTTATAGTGGGGGACGCCTTTATGGTAAAGGAAAGGAATTTTTTGACCTCTCGCACTTGACTGTCGATGTAAGTGGTGGAAATGGCGGTCAAGGACAAAGTGGTGGTGATGGCGCGAAGGGAAGAGATGGTGAAGAGGGTAATCTTGTGGATGTACAGGAGAGAAAGGAAGAGAATCTCTTTTCCAGAAAAAAAATAAAAGCTGAAAAGGTAAAAGATTACGTGGAGAAAGGGGTTAAGTTCTTTCTTACGTTTAATGATAAATTTAAGGAAGTTTACAAAAGCGGCACGTCAGGAGAAAAAGGAGGAAATGCTGGTCAAGGAGGGATAGGAGGACTGGGAGGAAAGTCTGGTTCTGTATTCATAGATTCTCAGCTGCCTGAAAATGAAAATCCAGATATTACCCAGAAGGATGGTCCCAGAGGCTCAAATGGTCAGGCAGGAACTCCAGGTGTTGGTGGAAAACACGGGCGTCAATATAGGGGTGTATACATTAATGAGATGGTAGCCCCTGCGGTTAGGGGATATAAGGAATTGGATAAGGAATCAGGTTCCGAATCTACTGAAATAATACGGGAAATAGGAGTAAACACAGTTAAAGGATCAGGATTATCAGCAGTTGCAGGAGGCGCTATTGCCAAAGCAACAACTAAGGAAGTAGTAACTAATACATTTTCAAATTTGAAATTTTGCAAAATAATTATAGAAAATGGAGTAACAAAATTAGTTTCAGAGGGAGGGCAAGAACTTGCAAAAGAAGGTACTAAACTTGTGATGCAAGAAACATCTAAGAATACTTTTAAGCTCTTTACTAAAGAAGCAGCTGAACAAATAGCACAGGAAGGAGGCAAAGTTATAGTGCAAGATGTTTTGAAATTAGGAATTGAATCAGGTAAACAGACAATAAGCGTTGGCGTTATTTCTACGGGGGTTTCTATGCTTACGGGTGTAGCAGGAAGTTTAGCGGCTCAAGCAGCATTATCTCCAATTTCCGCATGGGCTTCGAGTGGCTGGGAAGAGGAAGCTGCTGAAATAAATGACGGCACAGAGTATGCTTCAGGTGGGGAAGACAAAGCTGATTTATTCAATGAGGAAAATATTCAAGATCCCCCCGCGTCAAATCCCCCTATAAATCAACAAGAAAAGCAGAACTCTTATGATCAGTTTTATATTCAGAGAAAAGATCTTCCTCACTACAATAAGTTTGTTAGGGATATTAAATGATCTGATCAAGACTGCAGAGAAACTCTTAGAGAGATGAAGGTTTGGCCCTTCGGAGTCGGCTTTCAGGAGCAGGCTTCAAACCCCCTCAAGCAGCTTTCATTAAGAGTGAAGGTTGTGAACGTTGAGGAAAAGTCAGAGCAGGATCTGGCAGGTATGAATCAGAAAGACGAATGCAAATGAACCTCTGAGGACGCGTCGTAAACGTCAGAGTTGGCATCAAAA
>JAEUKR010000016.1 GCA_016794245.1 Caedimonas sp.
AGATAAGTCTAATAGTGGATCAATCATTGATTAATAATAATCAGGAGATTGTGTTTAATGCTGGACGTCTTGATAGGTCAATCTTTTTGAATGTAAAAGATTATATCAAAATTGTACAACCTCGATTAGTCGATATTATCAGAGTGAATAAATAATGGTATTTAAGGGAAAGAAAGAATTATTTTAGAATTCACCCTTTCCGAGATTTACGCCTCTTTTTGGCGTAAATGTACCAGCCCTGCAAGGGCTGAAAAACCTTCCTACAAATTAGAGCGTTGAGGGAGATCTTATCCCCTTGACCTCTTGTTTTCAGGGTGTATAGTTATCTAGTTAGAGACCTCCAAAAACCAGAGTTTTTTAAGTCTGGGAGATGAACCAGGAGTCTTTGGTATATTTTTATCATTTTTTCAGTTTTTTTTCTTAATTTCTCAAGAAACTTTAAGAGAATAAGGGTCATTTTTCCTTAAGCGGGCAGATTTTTCCTTTCTAACCATAAGAAGCGTCTGATATTATAAGCCAGGTTCGCCAGTCCCATCTTTGCAAGCCCATGCTTCAAACCGCTTATGCACACTTCTCCACTTGCCATAATAGGGAGGAAGTTCACGCCATTGGGCGCCAGTGCGCATGATAAAATAAACAGCTTCTGCAAAAGCCCTTGTTTTTCTTTCATTTCCAACCCGAATATCTATTCGAGTTTTCAAAAATGTATATATTTTTTCCCAATCTTCGGTTTTTATGTAATACTTGTTCATGGTAACGCTCCTTTTTTAGCAACAGAACGTTACCACTTTTTTTATTCAATTTTTAGATAAGTGCACACAACCTAAATCGTGACTAAAAAATATTGATAATTTAAAATATTAAGTTATTTCAAGTAGTTAAATGATATAATAAGAGTGGGCAATGAAGGTTCACGCCCTCGTGTAACGAGCGTTTATTTTCCGTGTAATACACAGCTTTGCGGGAGTCCCTAAAATAAAAAACGAATATTCATTCTCAATGAAATAAACTAGGTTATAAGCTACCTTGGACGTATGTTCTAAATAAACAGGATTAATGGGATCAAAAATGAGCAATATCGCCTCTTTTACAGTTTCTTATGACGGTAAAGCATTGCAAAACCATGCAATGGATGTGCGTGATCTTGCCCCCGCCCTTCTTTCCATAGGGCAGCTTTTTGATGAAGCGAACAGAGTTTTGAACGGAGATAAGGTCTCCATCAAGTTGCAAGTGAAGGCTCAAAGGGAAGGTTCTTTTGAAATCTGGTTTGAAGCCGTTCAAACTATTTACTCGCAAATTTCCGGTTTTCTGACGGGAGATTTTGTGACTTCGGCATTAAACTTGAAGGAACTTGTATTATGTGGTCGTATAGGGCTTTTTACGCTCATTAAAAAACTAAGGGGAAGAAACCCAACAAAAATCATCAATTTAAAAAATAATTTCGTGCGGATTGAATTTGGCGAAGAATCATTTGATATCCCCCTGGATCTTCTGAGACTGTATCAGGATGTAGCGGTTCGTACTGTCGTTGAAAAAGTATTGAAGCCTCTTGAAGAGGAAGGGATAGACACCTTTTCCATCAAGGAAGATAAAAAAGAAATTGAGAAAATTGATAAATCAGAAGTTCCCTATTTCAAGTTACCTTACCTGGAAGAGGAAAAAATTTTAGAAATAGAACACGAGGCCGCTTATTCTATAGTTTCTCTTGCTTTTAAAGAAGACAATAAATGGAGATTGCATGATGGAAATTCTACCATTGCAGTCTCTATCAAAGACGAGGATTTTCTCAAAAAGGTCAATGACAACCTGATCTCTTTTGCAAAGGGAGATATCCTTTTATGTCACGTTAAAACATGTCAATTCAGAATAAAGGGAGAATTAAAAACAGATTATGAAGTTCTCAAAGTCAAAGAACATAGGCTCGCTGCAAGACAAATACCTTTACCTATCTTTGAGAAAGAAGAAGATCAGAGTTCAAACCTATAATCCTGGTTCCTGGATGGCTGGGCTTAGTAGAAATGAAGACTCAAAATGTTCACAGCAGTGAATACTTGACAGCCTGTTTGATGATCATTACAGAGGTGGATAGAGAATATTGAGGAAATTCATGGACATACCTGAAGTTGATGCATCGAATGGCGATTGAGAACCCTACCATCCCATCAAAAGCCTCACACTTTTCAGATTTGGCTGTTTCACCCTCGGGTCATATTTATCTTTATGAAGATCTGATAGCGGGAAACACTTTTTGTACCAACCTCTCCAATAAACTCCATGATTTATTTTCCGTAGGGGTCACAGAAGGTCTTTTACGATTGGGGATAATGGATTTCAACGACCCCTTACCGCCAAGCTTTGCCTATTGGCGGAAATTTTCAAGGATTTTTATAACGGAAGTCTGCAAACTTTCAGGACTGGAGACCCTCTCTGCTAAAGAACTGTCAGGAGTATCTTTTCCTTTAGATCAGATCAGGGATTTTAAGGAACAGGTTCCCTTTATGCGCGGGGCGGAATATGTCAATTTCGACATGATCATTTCTCTCTGGCAGGATTTTCCTCAAGCACTTATAAAGGAAATCTCCTGCTTTGACGGCAGCTTTCAAAAGTATCTTGCGGCTTATAATCCCGCTTGGAACACCGTAGGACGCGTGTGTTTTCACCTTGCAGAAAATAAAGCAGATTCTGACAATCCCTTTGCTTTTTTGGCCACCTATACGACACGTCTTTCAGACACAGCCAACCTTCAACATCTGCCGTTAGGACGTGCCTTGAAGGAATATTCAGGGGATCAGAAACGTTCTCAACTCCTCTCTTTGCTCCTGCCTGTGCAAAAGGCCGCCGAACAAAGCTCTTTCATAAAATATCTTGTGGATACAAGCGCCATCTTTCAACCCCTTGCATGGAAAACAAGGGAGGCTTATCAGTTTCTTAAATCAGTTCCCGTTATTGAAGAAGCAGGCGTGATGGTGCGCGTTCCCAATTGGTGGAACCCCCGAAAGCCTCCCAGACCTCAAATCAAGATAGCGGTGGGGAATGCTCAGACAAGTGTTGCAGGATTGGATGCGTTGCTGGATTTCGATATGCAGTTTTCCTTGCCTGACGGTGAACATTTAACTTTAGAAGAGCTGGAAGAACTCATGGAGAACCAGGGTCATCTTGTTCAGATCAAAGGTCAGTGGATAGAGGTTGATCGTGACAAACTTGATCAGGTGCTTTCTCATTGGAAAAAAGTTGAACAGGACGTCAAAAGAGATGGCCTCACATTTGCCGAAGGGATGCGTCTTTTAGCGGGAGTCCCGAGACAACAGGCGCCGGAAAATTCTTTTGAAAAAACCTCTGAATGGTCAACAGTCATTGAAGGTTCGTGGTTAAATGAAACCCTCACCAAATTACGCCATCCGGAACAAACAGGAGATAAAAGCCTGGAAGTCATTTTGCAGGAACATCTCCGTGCAAACTTGAGACCTTATCAGCTTTCCGGTGTTCATTGGTTATGGTTCCTGTACAGCCTGAGGTTGGGGGGGTGCCTTGCAGACGATATGGGGCTTGGAAAGACCATTCAAGTTCTGTCCTTGTTATTATTAGTTAAGCATCATAGCATCCGGAGAGAGAAGCTCCCGCATCTTTTGATTTTGCCGGCTTCTCTGTTAGGCAACTGGCAATCTGAAATAAAGAAATTTGCACCCACTCTTAAAATATGGATTGCTCACAGTTCCGGAACCAAAGATTCACCTGGCTCTGTCAAGAATTTTCCTGATTTATCTGAGATTGATCTCGTCCTGACAACCTACGCTTATGCCCATCGTTTACCCTGGTTACATCAGACTTCATGGGATATTGTGATACTGGATGAAGCGCAGAACATTAAAAATCCAACTTCAAAACAAACGCAAGCCATTAAAAAACTTCCAGGACGAGTGCGGTTTATTTTGACAGGAACCCCTGTTGAAAACCGCCTTCTGGATTTGTGGTCACTCTTTAATTTTATCGCCCCCGGTCTTTTAGGATCGAGCAAAGCGTTTTCCAATTATGGCAAACAAACCATTCAGTCTTCCCAAAACAATGAGGGTGAAGGTCGTTTCTATGGAGCTGTACGTCATTTGGTCGCTCCTTATATTTTAAGACGCCTTAAAAGCAATAAGGAAATTATTCCCGATCTCCCTGATAAAACTGAAATAGATGCCTATTGTTCCCTGACAAAAAAGCAGGTGGCGTTTTATCAGCAAACGATGAACGATCTTGTCAGCAGACTTGAACAAAACATGGATGGTATTGCGCGCAGAGGGTTAATATTAACTTATTTGATGCGGTTTAAACAGATTTGTAACCATCCGAGCCAATGTCTGGGTCATGGACAGTATGATGAGAAGGAGAGCGGGAAGTTTATTCGTCTTAAAGAGATCTGTGAAGCGATTGCGGCTAAACAGGAAAAAGTCCTTGTTTTTACGCAATTTCGAGAGATTATCCCTGCGTTGAGTGCTTTTCTGACAGGTATATTCGGTCAAAAGGGACTGATACTTCATGGTCAAACTGCGATAAAAGATCGCATGAAGATGGTGGATGCCTTTCAGCAGGAACAAGGCTCGCCTTTTTTTGTTCTATCCCTTAAAGCCGGTGGGACGGGTCTCAACCTTACAAATGCAGGGCATGTGATTCATTTTGACCGTTGGTGGAATCCGGCTGTAGAAAATCAGGCGACTGACCGTGCCTATCGTATGGGTCAAAAAAGGAATGTTTTGGTTCACAAGTTTATTTGCCAGGGCACGATTGAGGAGAAAATAGACGCTTTGATAAGATCAAAGCAGAACTTATCCGATGAACTCCTGACCCAGTCAGAGGGAGTAGGGCTTACTGAGCTGGATAATGAGGAGCTGATGAAGATCGTGACGCTTGATATTCACAGGGCATTGGGAGAAACCTGAGATAATAACTATTTGATTTTGAATATTAAGTTGAGATAGGCTTTGTAAAAAAGGATTTTTAATGAGCAGGTATGACTTCAAGAATTCAGGAATACAAATGAATGGGTAGATATGGCAACTATTATGGGGGTTGGCCTTCTTATGTCCCTGTAGCTGAACGAAGAAGAGAAGCTGCCAGGATGGTTGCTTCTCTTCAAAAAAAAGGACACAAGGTTAATCCTGTTGTGATCGAGGGACGGGTTATTGCCAAAACATTTTGGGGGAAAGCCTGGTGCAAAAACCTTGAATCTTATGGTGATTACGATAACCGTCTTCCCCGAGGACGTACTTATGTGCGGAATGGATCAGTGATCAATCTTGAGATTAGTTCTGGCCAGATCAATGCGTTGGTCAGTGGTTCTTCCATCTATGAAGTGACCATTAATATTTCTCCTGTTATGACTCATCAATGGAAATCTATCGTTGATGAATGTTCTGGGAAAATTGACTCGCTGATTGAGCTTTTACAGGGTAAATTCTCTAAAGGCGTGATGGAAATTATGACCCATAGCGATAAAGGCCTTTTTCCTCAGCTCAAAGAGATTACCTTAAATTGCAATTGCCTTGATTATGCGGAGATGTGCAAGCATGTCGCTGCCGTTCTTTATAGTGTTGGCGCTCGTCTTGATGAAGAACCAGAAACTCTTTTTTTACTGCGAAACGCGGACCATATGGATCTTCTCTCCAGAGCAACAACCGCCACTTTATACAAAGAAAAACAGGATCAAGGTGACATTCCGAATCTCGCGGGAGATTTATCTTCTCTGTTTGGCATAGATATTGAAGAAAATGCTCCTTCTGTGATGGTGGAGTCGGAAGCAAGTGTTTCTGCTCAAGTTCAACATATTTCTTCAGGAAAAAAGCCAATGATTAAGGCAAGGTCTAACCGTAGAAAAATGTCCAGAGGAATCTCTGCCAAGAGGAAAGTTAAAAAATCTGCTGTGAAAAGTAAAAGATCAGCGGCTTAGTACTACAGTTGTAATTTCATACATTTTACAAAACTTGATGTTTTATAGTGAATCTGACAAGTGTTTGATGGTGACATCGCCAAGAAATCCAGTTTTCAATAAATTCTAAGGAAGGATACCCAAGCAAAAGATAAGCAAAGAGAAGCATGGCAGAAAGAGTGCGACCCTGATCATGCTTTTCTAAACCACGGACATTTTCTGCTACAAAGATCTTTGGCTTAACTTCTTTAAGAGCGCGCGCATAGTCAAAAAACAGAGGTAAGCGTACTGTGAAGTACGTCTTGTAAAGGGTTTAAGGAACTTCGATACTTTCAGTTGGAGAATTATTAGGAGTCATGACGGCAATGAACACCACATTAAAGACAAAGAAACGCCGGTATCGCTCTTTGGCTGAATGGGAGTCGTTGATT
>JAEUKR010000018.1 GCA_016794245.1 Caedimonas sp.
TCTGTTATACCACTTTCGACTGGCTTACAGCTGTTGGTCTTTTATGCGGGTGGTTCAAGGAGGAGAAAGTTTAACGGCTTTAGCTTCAGGATTACAGGATGCGTTATGGCGGTTGGGAGGATGTCCGCAAGAGCATCGCACCGACAGTCTTTCGGCGGCTTTTAAGAATCTGTCGCGGGAGGAGAGCCAGGACATGACGACAAAGCTCTTGATAAGGAATTTGCTTTTCCTGATACAGATACTATTTAGATGGACACAAAAATGCTACCATTAATGCCCAATTAAATTATACCAAAACTAAGGCTTTTGAAAGTCGGCCAGTTCTCTTAATCTCAAGTTAATGCGAAGGATCCAAGCATGTACCCAAACCCCTCTCTCACATTGTACAGGAGGTTGTCACCGCCAGTACAATGTTACCACAACTAACAAGAAAAGTGTTGATTATAGATGAAGACAGTATAATCGTTTCTTGTTTTTTAATGCAATGTCCTAAGCTGCCAAATATACACTCTTTCCATGATATAAAGTCTCCAGCTTTGCGATTCGTAGGCATGATTTCAAAAATTTGAAAATTATTTAAGTTGTGAAACAAAACCAGATAAAAATAATCTGCGCATTAACTAAATATTTCTGCTATCTTATTCGTTGCTTTCTTGAGATGATCTAACTCTAAATGGGCATAGCGAGTAGTGGTTTTAATATTTTTGTGCCCTAAGAGCTTTGAAACTGTATAAAGATCAATGCCTTTTTTAAGGGCAAAGCTGGCAAAAGAATGACGTAAGTCATGCAGACGTACATCACAGACACCAGCAAGCTCTCTTACTTTACGCCAAGTGGTTTTAGTTTCTTTTAGGTGCTGCCCAAGGATGCTTCCACAAAAAACATAGGGGTTCCCTTCTTGCTTCTCAAGAGAATATAAAACTTCCTTCGCTTTATCGTTGAGAGGAATCGTTCTAATTCCCACTTTACTGTCAGCTAGGTAAATGTAGCCATCTTCCAAATGCACATCCTTCCATTGGAGTGTCAGGATTTCATTTTCTCGGCATCCTGTATATAAAAGCATCCAAAGAGCTGACAGGGTGTAAGGGGAAGATCGAGAAACATAGCGACGCTCAAGAAGAATTTGTTCAAGCTTTACAAGCTCTTCATTGCGCAAAAAACGTTCTTTTAAGTTTTCTGGGTATTTCTTGACTCCACGACATGGGTTAGTATTCTCTTCCCGGTATCCCCATAATTCTGCTTGGTTAAATGCAACGCTCAAAAGCGTAAAACAGCTATTGGCCGCAGCCTTAAAATGTTTTAAGGAGTCAACAAAAGTTATAATATCTTTCCTGGAAATATCATCTATAAATTTTTTACTGAAAAATGGGATAATATGTTTTCTAATTTGTATATTGCTTCTATGAATTGAAGTTGGTTTATATCTTTGCATGACATATTTCTGAATAAAAAGTTCGAAAAAATCTTTCGCCATAATCGATTGCTTCCGCTCAATTTCCTCTTTCTGTTTTGCTTTTTTAGGATCAATATTATGGGCTAAATCTCCCGCTATTTTCTTAGCTTTTTCACGAGCAACCTCACAGGTGATGTTTCCAAAGATGCCGATCTTAAGCTTTTGTTTCTTTTTGTTGCTATCATAATATCTAAATGAAAAAGTTTTACGACCAGAGGGAAAAACTGTTATGATTAATCCTTTAACTTCAGTGTCCCAGATATCATAAGGTTTATCTCTTAGTTCAATCGAGTCTAAAAGTTTTCTGGTAATTTTAATAGCGCCCATATAATTCTCTCCTCATACAGCTAAGGGTTAAAAAGGTCTCTAGAAGGTCTAACAGAAAATAACACAAGCAAAAACAGAAAAACAAGTTTAATAAGGAAAACGATCAAAAACATTGAAAAACATAGATTTTCCAAACATAGACAAATACAGAAAAATATAAAAAAACATATAATCAATTACCTTGCCAAGGTTGGGGTCGAGGGTTCAAATCCCTTCGCCCGCTCCAGGTCAATAGACAAAAGTTTAAATGTTTATTCCTAAGATTTATAGAGCTGATTTTTATCGATCAAGATTTACTCAAATTTGACAGCATATGATCCGTAGCATGTGTTCTTCGGTTTGAAGATTTTTAAGCCTGTTTTATTCATTTTTTCCTCGCGACTGTAAGAATGCTCAAGGTTTTGTCTTTTACAAATTCTGCCCCATCCATTCCGTATTGAGCAACTGTTTCAAAGCCATGACGAGCCAGCATTTCTTGTAGCTCTTGTGCCGTATATATTTGCAAAGAGAATTTATGATGAAATCTTTCGGGCTTATCAACGTTCTTTTGAATCAAGTAATTATCATAAGATGTAAGAATACCCTTTGCCCTATCGAGAGTAGAGCATTGCGCGGCAAGAATTTTGGTATCATCAATTTTTTTATGAACATGATATGCAAGACCAGCGACAGCCCTGTCGGTCATTGCCTCTAAATTCAATATGTCAAATACATAGATCCCTCCATCTTTTAAATTGTGGCGGATGTTTTTCATAGCTTTTCCAAAACCAGCTTTTGTAAGATGCCCCACGGCGTTGAAGATGGTGATAACCGCATCGAACTGACCCACTTTCAGTGTACGCATGTCACCATCAATAAATTTGGCATCTATTTTTTCATTGCTGGCTCTCTTCCTTGCTATATCTAAAAGCGCTGAGCTGAAATCAGTGCCAGTAACTTTGTAACCATATTTTTCAAGAAAAAATACTTGCGATCCAGTACCGCAGGTAAGGTCCAGCACTGTTGAAACATTATGTGCCTTAAGCAGTTTTTCTATGACTGCATTTTTACCTTCCGTATCATCATTAACATTCCATGCATCAAAATATTGGGGTAATTTCTTGTATTCAAGGGGAAGTCCCAATTTACCTTTGCTCATTCAAAAACTCCTTGATAATACGTTTATGTTTCATTGCATCAAAACTTGATTTGTCGGCGAGGCTGCATAGCTCAAATCTCGCTTTCCAACCTCTTGCTCGTACCCAGTCCCTCGATTTGTTCTTGAGGAACGTTCAAGCCATCACTTCAATTGATACGCCTTTTCGGCTAAGCCCATAAATAGGGTGCTGTCAATATTATCTTCAAGATTCCAACAAACAGCTAAAATGAGATGGACAAAATACCAATCTCGGACACCTTGCAAATCAAACCTGAAAAAATTGGCTATGAACTCCGTGTCTTTTTCCATATTCATGACGAACGCCCAAGTTTCAAAGATCGGTGGTCCAATCACACCTTTAGGATCAATTGCAATCCACTGATCATCATTTTGCAGAATATTGTCATGGTGCAAATCCCCATGCAGTAGCACGTCTTGAGATGGCATTTGCAGTAATCTGTCACGTAGCTGTCTTGCTTTCTCAAGATACCGAAGCGGGACTTCCCAATCCTTGTCTAATGCTGCAAGCCAATCTTTGATATGAGGGAAACAATGCGTCTGCGGGACTTTCGCCTTATGCAACTGCTTCATAACACGGCATGCAATCTCTATATTTTCAGCCTCTTTGGGGAGGAAACAGCTTTTGAGAGATGTCCCAGGCACTGCTCGCTCCAAAAGAATCAAACCATCTTCTTCTGCGATAACCTTCACTGCGCCTAAACCCGCAAAACATCTCAGAGCAAAGGCTTCTTTCTTTAAGCTGCAGATATCAAGGCCAACCTTTAGAATGATAGGACGGTCGCCTTGAAAGCCAGATAGCACATAATTATAGCTGAGATTAGAAATAGGCTTAAGATCACACAAACCAAGCCTTGATGCTGTATTATCAATGAGGGTTGAAAGACTACGCAACCATGCTTTGCCTTTCTCGCCGTAGATGTTTTGGATATTGGATTCGAAAGTGGTCATTCTCGACTCTCTGCACGAAAAGGTTCTGCCCCCTCTTCAAGGATATCAAGGTATTTTCGGTATACATATACCTTATCGCGCTTTTTACCGCTCATTTCCTCTATAACACCGAATTCTACCATATGATTAAGGGCGCTTCTTGCCGTTGGCGCTGTCATGCCTAATTCCCTTGCGAGCAACGGCACTGTCACCTGTGGCAATCGCTTCATATAATGTAATTTTATTTAGGACATGCTTAGCAATGATAATACCTGCCATCAAGGGACGTTGTTTAAATTTTAAAAGAATGTTAAGAGTCTTGTCATGATTGTTTTTAGAAGGCATCGATTTAAGGACACAACCAATGCTTGATCATTGCTCGATATCTGTGAAGGATTATTGTCAGAGCTTAACATTTTACGATCAAACGCTTGAAATCCTTGGGTATGAACGCATCGTAACCATTGATATTCCCGAAGAGCAGGTTAAAGGCGCAGCGTATGGCAAAGAAAGAAAACCCTGTTTCTGGATAGGTCCTATGGGTCAAGAAGATGAAGAAATAGGACGTGCGCGTGGTTTCCACATCGCTTTTCTAGCCCCTCATGTTCAAGCTGTTCAGGAGTGGTATGTAAAATGTCTGGAGCTTGGCGGCGTTGACAATGGCGCCCCTGGACCAAGAGTACACTATCACCCCGGTTATTATGGGGCTTTTATTATTGATCCAAATGGTTGGCGTATCGAGGCTGCTATTCATCATTATGACGCACTGAAAAACACATGATATAGTCAGCCTTCCTTCCCTGGCCCATCTTGGCCTTGGGGCGATATCATCGTTACGTTGGTCTCCCGAATCTTTTTTCACACAATCGACATGGAGGATATTTAGGGTTTGTTTACTATTTTCCAATAAAGTGAGTGCTGTGGAAACCTTTTTGAAGATCTAAAAAATGAAAAAGAAAATTTTGCTTTCAACAGCTTTCGTTTTTACGTTGAGCAGCACTCCGCACCTTGCAACCGCAGGTGTCGATCGACAGACTTTGTTCACCAACTTTCTGATAGCGATTTCTAACAGCACAGCGGCCTCAAAAATATGTCGCAAAGCAAACACTTTTGATAAAACATTCAGTATTCGTTCCTTTGATGGTCTGGCTTGTACGGTACCCATTGTCGCAGCTTTCGCTGAAACGGTTTGTCCTACCGTTCCTGGCGAAAATTATCAAGAGTCAAAGTGCCATAAGATCTCACTAACAACCCTTAAAGGTCGAGATCCAAAGACCGCTCTTGCAGAGGAAATTTCAGGGTTGTCCAGTAAAGTAAAAAGTGAATTTTGCCTTAAAGCTGGCAATGTAAGCTCCGCTTTGGCGGTTGCATGCACCAAGGCTTCTTCAGGATCGTCTCAGGATGCAGCAAAGACGACTGTAACCACAACTTCGTCCGGCAGGATATCCACGCCGCCGCCGCCTCCTCCTGCTCCTTCTATAGGCACTCAGAACAATAGCCAAAAAGCAGCAGCAAAGGCGAAATTGATGAATGACCTGACCCAGGAAAAGAAGCGACTGGAGACGCTTCAAAAAGGATTGTCTCAGGCTCCCAAAGTGGGTGTGCAACCAATGCAGGGACTTCAACAGGGAGCGGTGGAAGACCATAAAGCAGCTTTATTGGAAGAAGCACAGAAACTTAATACCGCTTTAAAGGATCTTCGTACCGTTTTGGAGAAGGCGCAAAAGAAACCAGAGTTAACGTCTGTTGAGGAAAAAGAGATAGAGCGTGATCTTCAGGGCTATCAATCTGTTGAGGATAAGATTGAACAAGATTTAGGCATAATCGTTAAAGACGGTAAAGTCATCTATAAGTAACAAGGTGCAGGTGCAGCTTTATAATAGACTTCATAACAGACTTTTTTCGTGACCTGAATAAGACTAAGCCAGTCATAAGGTTGTCACGAGGGAGGCTGGCGCTTGATGTGAAGAAGGGGTGGGAATAAAAATGCGTGAACGCCAGGGCTTGCGCCTGGGACACTCGCGGATAAATGAGACTGCTTGCTTGCGTGCTTCAATAAGCGTTACGCCGCCGATTTTATTTGCCCAGGTAGATCCCATATGCTCAAGCGTCTCCGCGGCTCTTAATATCGCTTTCCATTGAGTCGGAGGCGTAAAAAGTCCGTACAAAACTTTAGAAGGAGTGAAAAGGCTTTCTTCAATCAATTCGTAAAGCTGACGGCCAGAATAGGGTTCTCCAACACCGAAGGGGGTTAAGGGATTGCGCGCCCAAAGTCCTTGCCGGTTAGGAACGACGATAAGAGCGCATCCGCCATCTACCAGAATTCGCCATGATTCACGCAACAGTTGCGCAGGATTTTCTGAATGTTCCAACCCATGGACAATCAGAAGGCGGTTGACGGAATGATCTTGTAAAGGAAGATAATCGGCTTGCGTAAGTGCGACCAGGTTAGCATTTTCTTCTGGCCATGGAACCGCCCCCTGAAAGCAGGGCATCATGACAAGTACACGCTCGGCACATGATTTATATTGCTCAATATAGGGAAGAGGATAACCATACCCCACTACAACGTCATTGACAGTATCTGGCCAAAAACAGGCAATATGCCGACTTATATATCTTTGAGCGATTTTTCCCAGTCGGCTATCATAAAATTTATGTATGTCGGCAATATCGGTCTTCATGGTATTTATTTTACCATAGCTTTTAAGGATTTCTGGAATAGATTATCATCTTTATAATTCAGCGTTTTCGCATCTTTGTAACTTTATGCGTTTGTAAGAGAGAACTTCATGACAACGACGATTATATGGTTCCGGCAAGATCTGCGTTTGTCGGACCACCCTGCTTTACAGGCCGCTTCCGAACGCAATCTGCCCGTTGTCCCTGTTTACATTTTTGATGAAGTCACGCCTGGACAGTGGAAAATGGGCGGCGCTCAGCGGTGGTGGTTGCGGCATTCTCTTACCTCTCTCGCCGCATCTTTGAAGAAAAGGAATTTAAATCTTATCTTGCGGCGAGGCCCTGCGTTATCAATTCTTAAACAGCTTATGGTCGAGACGCAAGGATCAGCCTTGTATTGGAATCGTTGCTATGAACCGTATGCAATCCGCCGAGATCAAGAGATTAAAAAATATTTTACCCAGCAAGGCATAGAGGTCGAAAGTTTTAATGGCTCTCTTCTTTTTGAACCCTGGAAAATCGCGAATCAAAAGAAGGAACCTTACAAGGTTTTTACTCAATTTTGGAAAGCGTGCCTGAAGGGAACAAATCCGGATCGACCCTGTGAAAAGCCGACGACGTTTGTTTCTTTTCCGACACCATTATATTCTGATGTTCTTGACGACTGGCGTCTGCTTCCTGAATCCCCTGATTGGGCCAAGGCCTTTGCGCAAGAGTGGCAACCCGGAGAGGAAGGAGCTGTCAAACGACTGCAAGATTTTATCAAAGGGGGGACTCTTCAACGTTATCATAACGATCGTGATCGACCTGGTTGCGCGGGATCTTCCAAACTTTCGCCGCATCTTCATTTTGGTGAAATCAGCCCGCGTCAAATATGGTATGCGATTCATGAAACGACTGAAAATACTCCAGGTGTAGAAACGTTCCTGAGTGAAATAGGATGGCGAGAGTTTTCTTATAGTTTGCTGTATCATTTTCCAACCTTTCCCGAAGCGCCCTTTCGACCTGAATTTAATCACTTTGCATGGCATAAAAACCCCCAGCTTTTGAGGGCTTGGCAAAGGGGGATGACAGGTTATCCGATTGTTGACGCGGGGATGCGCCAGTTATGGACGACAGGGTGGATGCATAATCGCGTACGTATGATCACGGCTTCTTTTTTGACTAAAGATTTGTTGATCGATTGGCGCGAGGGCGAGAAATGGTTTTGGGATACTTTAGTGGATGCTGATTTGGCGAATAATTCGGTTTCTTGGCAATGGACAGCGGGAAGCGGGGTAGACGCGTCTCCTTACTTTCGAATTTTCAATCCTGTTTTGCAAGGCGAAAAGTTCGACCCGCAAGGAGAATACGTACGCAGGTGGGTACCGGAACTTAAAGGATTGCCTGCTCAATTTATTCATCAACCCTGGACGGCTCCCGAAGGAATTTTACAAGCGGCTGGTGTAACTTTGGGGAAAACCTATCCTTCTCCTGTTGTTGATCATCGCCTGGCTCGTGATATTGCCTTGAAAGCATATGAAGGGATCAAGGGAAAAACAGATTGTTCCCTATCATCATCAGAAACGAAGAAGTCAAATTAATCTGTGATAAATTTCTTTTGTAACATAACCTGTACCTGACAGACGTTTTCATATCCCTTGTCCTACATGGCTATGAAAGAAATCTATTGTGGAATGGAGAGCGCACGAAACACAAGAGCGAGAGCGTATCGCGGGAAATGCGCTCTCGCTTTCGACAAAACGATTTTGTTTGCGCTTTATTCTAGTTCCTGCGATCTCCTATGAAGCGAAGAAGGTAGACGAAAAGATTGATAAAGTCCAGATAGAGCTGGAGCGCACCCATGATGGACTTTTTCCCCATAGCCGTGCTGTCATCACCACTGTAGTATAACCCCTTGATCATTTGTGTATCAAAGGCTGTAAGTCCTGTAAAGATAAAGACACCCATGACGGAAACAGCAAATTCAAGAGCTGAACTGCGCAGGAAGAGATTGACGAGGCTTGCCAGAATAATTCCAATCAATCCCATGAACAGGAACGACCCCATGGCTGACAAATCACGCTGGGTGGTATAGCCGTAAAGGCTCATCGCGGCAAACGTTCCCGCGGTAATGAAAAATGTTTTGGCAATACTTGCGCCTGTATACACAAGAAATATCGACGATAGCGATAAACCCATAGTCATCGCGAATGCCCAAAAGACCGTCTGTGCTGTTGACAAGGACATTGCCTGGATTCTAAACCCCAAAAACAACACAAACCCCAGGGGAGCAAGCATCACAACATAATGAAGACCCGTACCAAAAATGGCATGCAGTATCGTAGGGCTTGTGGAAACCCAAAACGCGACCAGTCCTGTCAAGGCCAATCCCAAAGCCATATAATTGTAGACGCCAAGCATATAGTTGCGCAACCCTTGGTCATAGGTAGCCGAAGACGCCCCCATCTTTTCAATGATACTGCGATCAAAATTGTTTCGCATGATTCAGACTCCTTATTGATTTTTTACAGATTGTAGCTGACGCAGGATCGAAAGACAAGAGGAGGGTAAAGATTTCATCCAAGACTATCTTAATCAAGGAATTTTGTGTACAAGATAAATACATCCTTCGTCTCTCAAAATCTCGGGGGTGTCGTATGGCGACGACTCGAAGGTCAAGCAATGGAGATAGTGCATGTTAAGGTTAACGGTTATTATTATATTGATGGTTGCGGCGATCTTTTCCTTGGGAAAGGCGGGTGCCGTTTATCTTGAAAATTATTACCCCCGTTTGGTGAAAATCCCTGAGAATGCCAAGGGTCTTATTTTGCTTGGAGGAAGTTTCCAAATGGAAAATTCTTCAGCGCGAGGGGTTATCTGTTACAATCCTCGCGGGGGTCGAATCATCGAATTCATGGAATTGGCGCAAAAGTATCCTCATTTGCCTTTGGTTTTCACAGGGGGAGCGACAAAAGGCATTCCGGGGCGGCGCTCTGAAAGCGACATGGCGCGGCAACTTTTTGAAAATCTGAGATTGGATTTATCCCGCGTCCGCTTTGAAGATCAGTCGAATAATACCTTTGAAAATGCGACACTCACCTTCAAGATGGTTCAGCCTAAACCCGAAGATCAATGGGTTCTGGTCACTTCCGCCGTACATATGCCCCGATCCGTTTCGCTTTTTCGTGCGGCTGGCTGGAATGTTATTCCTTATCCGGTAGACTATAATACGACAGGAAAAATCGGCGAAGTTCTGGATTTTGACATTTACTCAGGATTTATAAGTTGGTCCCATAGTGTGCATGAATGGGGAGGTTTGCTAAACAGTCGTCTGAAGGGGGTAAGCCGGCAATTATTGCCGGATAAATAAACCCTTCGTCTTTCAGAATCCCCACGCCATCTTTGTCCACACAAAAAGTCTAAGGACGCGAGCAGGATGAAGCCCGATCCCCAACGCCCCTGAATTTTGAAAGACGACGGGCATAACAGTATTTCTCTGCCATTTTCTTTGCTTGCTCCTTTGCTTTCTTGCTATCTTGCCGCCTTGTTCATCAGGGAAAGGGGGCTTTTTATTCGACGGTTACCGACTTTGCGAGATTTCGGGGCTGATCCACGTCGGTTCCTTTGATCAAAGCCGTATAATAAGCGAGAAGCTGCACAGGAACAGAGTACAAGACAGGAGACAGAATGCAGCAAGAAGACGTTGACGGTAAAACAAGACGTCTGATGTGAGGGTGGGAAAATTTTTTATGACCTTCCTCATCCGAAATCAGGATCACCTGTCCCTTTCTGGCAATCACTTCCTGGACATTTGAAGCTGTTTTTTCAAACAGGGCATCCGAAGGCGCAATAGCAATAACCGGCACAGCGTCATCAATTAATGCAATCGGTCCATGTTTGAGTTCGCCTGCCGCATAACCTTCAGCGTGAATATAAGAGATTTCTTTCAGTTTTAAGGCTCCCTCCATCGCAATCGCATAGCTTGTGCCGCGTCCTAAATAAAGGATATCGTGCGCTTTTGTCAGCTGATAGGCGATTTCGCGACACTCCTGTTCACAGATGAGGACTTCATCCATTAACGCGGGAAGTTGCGCAAGAGCTTTGCAGAAGTTTTGAAAGTCACCTTGAGAAATCGTTTGGCGCGCTTGTGCCGCCGCGATGGCAAGTACGGCAAGAACCGACAGTTGCGTTGTAAAGGCTTTTGTCGACGCCACCCCGATTTCAGTTCCGGCATAGGTCATAAATACGCAATCGGCAGCGCGGGCAAGAGAACTCTCAGGGACATTGACAATCGCCAGACAATGTTGTCCTTGCGCTTTGGCATAGGCTTGCGCCGCCAGGGTATCCGCGGTTTCCCCGGACTGGGAAATAAAAATAGCCACGCCGTCTTTTGGCAAGGGTGGCGTGCGATAGCGAAATTCCGAGGCGATATCGATTTCGACAGGAAGGCGCGCAATGGACTCGAACCAGTATTTGGCGACCAAACCCGCATAATAGGATGTTCCGCAGGCGACAATGGTGACGCGCGGCGTATCGTGCCAGCTGAAAGGCAAGTCAGGATGCTGAAGCCCTGATTTGGCGTCATTAAGATATGTTCCCAGAGTTTGGCGGATGGTTTCCGGCTGCTCATGAATCTCTTTCGCCATAAAGTGGGCAAACGCGCCTTTGTCAGCAATCGTTTGGGACACGCGATGCTCGCGAACAGGACGCTGAACGCGCTCGCCTGACAAGCGCAGGGTCTCAACGCTGCGAGACGTTAAAACGACGATATCTCCATCCTCAAGATAGGATAAACGATGGGTGAGATGGGCAAGAGCGGTAGCGTCTGACCCCAGATACATCTCATCTTGTCCATATCCCACCGCCAATGGAGGGCCGTGACGAGCGCCAATCATAACATCAGGGTGCTCTCTGAAAAGGAGGGCTAAAGCATAGGCGCCCTTGATTTTCTCAAGCGTCTTGCGTACCGCGTCCACAGGCGCCAACCCCTGCATTAAAGCCTGGTCGACAAGATGAAGGATGACTTCGGTATCCGTTTCGCTTTTAAACTGAACGCCGGCTGATAGCAAGGCGGGGCGAAATTCTTCGTGATTTTCTATAATTCCGTTATGAACGATCGCCACGCGCTCGGTCATATGGGGATGCGCGTTTGTCTCGTTCGGAATGCCATGAGTCGCCCAACGGGTATGAGCGATACCCACGTTGCCGACAAGGGGAACCTCGGCTTGCAAGGCTTCCAGATTCACAAGCTTTCCAGAAGCCCGGTGACGGTGAAAAGATCCTTGCGAAAGTAACGCCATACCCGCGGAATCATATCCGCGATATTCAAGCCGCTTTAGTCCCGTGACAAGAGCGTTTGCAACGTCTGTGCTCGTTTTTCCCAAAATTCCGACAATTCCACACATCCTAGCTGGTTTCCTTCTTCTTGACGCTCAATCTGGCTTTCTTCCGTTCATGAAAGAACTTTCCTCCGTGCGCAATGTCTACCTGCTTGCTTCGTCCTATGGTCAAGGCTTCTTCGGCTACGTTTTTTGTGACAGTCGTTCCCGCGCCGATGACGGCGTGATCTCCAATCGTGAGGGGCGCTACAAGGGAACTGTTGGCGCCGATCAGAACATCCCGACCGATTCTGGTCCGCCATTTATCGTAGCCATCATAATTGCAGGTGATGGTACCGGCGCCGATATTGGTTCCTTCGCCAACTTCCGCATCTCCGACATAACTCAAATGGCTGGCTTTTGCGCGGGAGGCGAAAGTTGTATTTTTCAGTTCGACGAAATTTCCAACACGCGCATCTTCCCCAATGATTGTTCCGGGGCGAAGACGGGCATACGGACCAATTTTAGAGCCTGTTCTAATGTGCGTTCCTTCAAGATGCGTGAAGGGCATAATGTCCACACCGCTTTCGATTTTAACGCAGGGGCCGAAAAAAACATGCGGATAGACCGTAACATCCGCCGAGAGTTGCGTGTCATAACTGAAATAGACACTCTCAGGATCCATGAGCGTCACCCCCTGCGCCATCGCCGCTGTACGCCAACGATGTTGCAATTGCGCCTCTGCCCAGGCTAATTCGCTGCGACTGTTGATTCCTTCAAGTTCCACCGCGTTTTCGGCTCTATAAAGTCCTATGCGATGGCCTTGACGACGCGCGATCCTGACAACATCCGTCAGATAATACTCGTTGCCGAGAGGGTTTCTCTCAATAGCCCGAAGAAGCGATAAGGCATGGCGTCCATCCAGAATCATCATACCTGAGTTGCACAGGGGAATCGTCAGGATTTCAGGCGAGGCGTTTTTGGCTTCAACAATATCGATAACGTCTTCCGTTTCACCGAGGATAAGCCGACCATAGTTTTTTGCGTCTGAAGGAATCATGCCCACGATCATGGCAGCCACAGGAGAAGAGGAAAGAAAGGACGTGAATGTTTCTATCGCTCTCTCTAAAGTTTCAGGGCGGATCAAAGGCGTATCGCCAAACAGAACAAGAACAGGACCCGTAAAATTTTGCAGGTAAGGTTCGGTGCAAAGAACCGCGTTGCCTGTGCCGGATTGTTGATGCTGATAGGCAATCTCAGGAGACAGGGAATGGCCTTTCGCGTATTGTTCAACGGCGGGCGTTTCGGCGGAAAGAACCAACACTGTCTGTTTCGACTTTATCTTTTCGACCGCATTTAAAACATGCCCCAACATGGGAAGTCCTCCCAAGCTATGCAATACTTTGGGCACAGCCGATCTCATGCGCGTGCCTTTGCCTGCGGCCAGGATGATGGTAAGGATATTTTTCCGTATCGTCACAACGATGACCTTGATAAGGACTCAACTTAACAAAAGATCATCAGTGACATAAATCTGGTTCTTTGCCAAGTTTTTATTTGTAACAAAAGATTTCATTGGACTGTTCTTCGTCATGCCGTCAGAATCGCGGAATCATGGGAAAGAAAATCACTTTTGTTATGAACCGTTTCAGTCCTTATGTTCAATTGGCGCGCCTGGATAAACCCACGGGGATCTGGTTATTGCTTCTGCCGTGTTGGTGGGGGCTTTTTCTCAGCAAGCCTGCTGAAATGCCTGTCAAAGAGATGACCTTGTTTCTATGGGGGGCTGTCCTGCTCAGAGGCGCAGGGTGCACCTATAACGACATCGTTGACCGCAAGTATGATGCGAAAGTGCGTCGGACGGCCTCAAGACCTTTGGCGGCGGGGGCTTTGACGCTCCATCAGGCCATCGGTTTTCTTGGCGTGCAACTCGTCGGCGGGTTCTGTGTGCTGATCTGTTTTCCCTCCCTTACGATACAACTTGGTCTTGCCTCGCTTATCCTTGTGGGACTTTATCCCTGGATGAAGCGCATAACCTGGTGGCCGCAAGCTTTCCTGGGTCTGACGTTTAATTGGGGCGTCCTTGCGGGATGGGCTTCCCTCAACCCCTCGCTCAGCAGCGCACCGGTTTTGCTTTACCTTGCAGGAATATGCTGGACACTGGGGTATGATACGATTTATGCCTATCAAGATATCGAAGACGATATGCGTATCGGCGTTAAATCCTCTGCGATCGCCCTCCAACAACATCTCCCCAAAACATTTCGCCGAGTGGTCAGGTTCGGGCAAGGGCTTGGCAAATCCCGCGCGGTGTATGATCAGGATGTAAGCCGGACGACATCCGACACTCAACACTCCCACAGTTTGAAAGACGAAGGGTATACATATGTTTTTTTGGGGATCACGTATGTCTTCATGGTGTTTTTCCTCACTCTCGCAGGCTTTTTGGAGGATTTCTCGTGGCTGTATTATGCTGGCCTTGCTATCCTGGCTTTTCAGTTGGCCTGGCAAGTTGTGATGCTCAATATTCATAATCCTGATGACTGTATGGCCAAATTTAAATCTAATGTCTTGGCAGGCTTTTTAGTGCTTTTAGCCTTAATCTGCGGAAGCGCTCGGTAGTCTTCTTTCATAAAACGAAGGATATAAGCTTCTTCCCGGTTGTTATGCCTCCCCAAGGAGGGCAAGCCACTCTTTTTCGCCAAGTATCGTCACGCCCAGTTCACGAGCTTTCGCGGCCTTGCTTCCCGCGTCATTTCCTGTAATCACATAGTCCGTCTTGCTGGAAACCGAAGTAGAAACCTTTGCTCCCAGACTTTCCGCCCTTGCCTTTGCTTCCGCACGTGTCAGTGTTGTTAAAGTTCCTGTAAACACAACCGTTCTTCCAGCAATCGGAGAAGAACGGCTGATCGCGGATTTGAAATCTGAAACTTTAATTTGTGGCCCTACGAGCTGAGCCAGCAGATCAAGATTATGAGGTTCCCTGAAAAAGCAGAGAAGATCTTCCGCCATGCCGGGGCCGATCCCGTCGATATTCACCAGGTCTTCCAAAGAAGAAGCGTCTTCCGCTGTTGCGATTATCGTTCCTGTTCCTGTTCCTGCTCTTGCCGCCGCTGTCATCGCCTGAATCCATACCTCATAAGATCCATAGTGACGGGCGAGCAATCTGGCGCTCGTTTGCCCGATCTGATAAATGCCAAGCGCATAGATGAAACGATCGAGAGAAATTATTCGTTTCTGATTGATGGCTGAAAAAAGATTTTCGGCTGATTTTTCTCCCCAGCCTTCCCACATCTTGAGAGGATGAGAGCTGTTTTTATTTCGTTGCTCAAAGGTAAAGATATCAACAGGATTTCGAATGACGCCCAGATTGAAAAAGGTTTCAATATGCTTTGTTCCCAGCCCCTCGATATCAAAAGCTTCTCGCGAGACAAAATGCCGAAGCCGAAGGGAAGCTTGCGCCTGACAGATGAGCCCTCCCGTACAACGGCGTGCGGCTTCTCCCTCCTTACGCTCGACGATGCTGTCGCATACGGGACATTTGAGAGGAAACTGAAAGGGGGCTTGTCGCGCCTGCCCTTCAAGCGTAATGACTTTGACGACCTGGGGGATCACGTCGCCAGCCCGTTGAATCATCACGGTGTCGCCGATACGGATGTCTTTACGCCGCAACTCATCCTCATTATGCAGCGTGGCGCGTGAGACGACGACGCCTCCCACGGTCACGGGATCAAGGTGCGCTACAGGGGTCAGCACACCTGTGCGTCCCACTTGTATGCTGATCTGTCTTAAGGTGGTTTGGGCTTGTTCCGCCGGGAATTTATGAGCAATCGCCCATCGTGGCGCGCGCGAGACAAAGCCAAGTCGTTCCTGCCAATCCAGACGATTGATTTTGTAAACGGTTCCGTCAATGTCAAAGCCCAGATCAGCGCGTAGCGACTCAAGCCTGGCATGATACGTCATGATTTCGTTAATGGCGCTGCACGATTCAATCAGCGTACTGACGGGAAAGCCCCACTTTTTGAGCTGGTTTAAAACTGACTCATGCGTTCCAAAAGATTTCGGCGTTTCGCCCAGGCTATAGGCAAAAAACTTCAAAGGTCTGCTGGCGGTCACCCCCGGATCGAGTTGCCGAAGGGATCCCGCGGCGGCGTTGCGAGGATTGGCGAAAAGAGCTTCTCCCTCTTTTTCACGCTGTTGATTCAGCATCTGAAAGGCTTTATGCATCAAGTAAACCTCGCCCCGAATCTCTAAAACGTCAAAGGAGGTCGGAATAGAATGCGGAATGTCCTGAATCGTTTTGACATTCTCGGTCACATCTTCTCCTTCGATGCCATCGCCTCGCGTGGCTCCTTTAACCAGCTTTCCTCTCTCATAGCGCAAAGAACAGGAAACGCCATCGATTTTTGGCTCGGCAATTAACGGGATCACCGTCTCGGCGTCCAGACCAAGAAAGCGGCGCGTACGCGCCAGAAACTCGCTTATGTCTTCCTGTTTGAAGGCGTTATCAAGGGAAAGCATCGGATAAAGATGGCGAACCTTGGCAAATCTGGTAGAAGCTTTGCTCCCTACGCGACGGGAAGGGCTGTCTGGCGAAACAAGAGAAGGAAAACGCGCTTCGATGGCTTTATGGCGAAGCCGCACCTGATCATACGTCGCATCGTCAACGATCGGCGCGTCAAACTCAAAGTAAGCCTTGTCATATTCCGCGATTAACGTTGCCAGACGATGCAGCTCCCCTTTCGCTTCATCCTCTGTCAGTTGCTCAACAGGGATTTTAAACCGATCGTCCATAATACTGTTTTCCTTTCTGCTTTCCTGGTTTCAGGTATGATAACAGGCTTCTTTCATAAGCGGATCTGGCGCGGGGATTTTGAGGCAAAAGCACCGACCAAAAGCGCTGACCAGATACAGGTTAGGAAAGAGTCCTCATATAGAAAACGAAAATGTTATCAGAGTTCCCGGATATACCCAAAGGATTTCAAAATTCGGCTGCATTTGAAAATCATTCGGCTTAATCAGCCTTATCCATCGACGCATCAGGCGATTAAGTTTTCTCAATTTTCATGACAAATAAACATAAACTTTGTATAGAGGAGGCATGAGTATTCTTTTTATCACCTGTTCTCGCCTGGGAGACGCCATTTTATCTACAGGCGTCCTGGAAACGGCCCGTCGCGCCTTGCCCGAAGCCCCCGTGGTGGTTGCTTGCGGACCGATCGCGGCGCCCCTGTTTGAAGACTGGCCACATCTTGAGCAAATTATCGAAATCCACCGCAAGCCTTTCTCTGCTCACTGGGCTTTGCTGTGGCGTCAAACAATCGCGCGGCGTTGGGATTGGGTTATCGACATCCGGGGCAGCGCGTTGAGTTATCTGTTGCGGGCGCAAAAGCGGTTGGTGTGGCGCTCTTCATCTTCTCCCATTCATCACGTCGAGAAACTTGGACAGGTCCTTGGGTTTTCGGAGCCGCCACTTCCCACATTGCATGTCTCCTCTGTTCGGCGAGAGCGTCTTCAAAATCTTTTGCCTCCCCATCGGCCTGTCATCGCTGTTGCTCCGGTTGCCAGCTGGCGGGGAAAAGAATGGCCTCAAGAGAATTTTATCGCATTGATTCAACGTCTTACCTCGTCTCAAGGATTATTTCCAGAGGGACTGGTGGCTGTATTCGCGGCGCCTTCCGAACGGGATCGCGTCAAGCCCCTGCTGGAAGCCTTGCCTCAGGATCGTGTTCTGGACTTCGTGGGGAAGCTGGACCTTCTGGACATATTTACCCTTCTCCAGTCTTGCGCTTTTTTTATAGGAAATGATTCAGGGTTGATGCATATGGCGGCGGCTTCTGGCGTTCCCACCCTGGGTCTTTTCGGGCCTAGCCCCGCGATTCATTATGCCCCTTATAGTCCCAAAGCTTCTTATGTGAGGACTCCGGAAGACGATAAAACACTTATGCGGCGCTTTCGAGCAACGCACGATCATGATTTGATGCGTTCTCTTTCAATAGAAAAGGTGCAAGAGTCTGTGTGGGATCTTTGGCAGCGCGTGCAAGAGGATCGTCCCTGATGCGTGTTCTCCAGGTTATGGCGGGCGCGGAAAAAGGAGGTGCGGAAAAATTTTTTGACCGGTTAGTTCCTGCTCTCGCACGTCATGACCTTGATCAGCACGTTATTTGCCGTCCTTTTCCGGATCGTCTCAGCCATTTGAAAGCGTGCCATATTCCTTTTACCACAGCATCCTTCCATCGATTGCTGGATTTTCAGACCCGTCGCATCATTCGGCAAACGATTCATTTCTATCAACCGGATATCGTCCTGACATGGATGAGCCGCGCAAGCCATCTTTGCCCAAAGGAGGATTTTATTTTTGTGTCGCGTTTGGGTGGATATTATGATTTGAAGTATTACAAAAAAGCGGATTATTTAGTCGGCAATACCCCCGATATACAGAACTACTTTATAAAGGAAGGATGGCCTGCCGAGCGGACGGCGTACTTGCCTAACTTTGTCGATGCGCCCCGACCAGAGGTGCTGCCGCAGGATCGGGCTGTTTATTGTACGCCAGAGAAAGCGCCTTTGTTGCTCTCTCTGGGTCGGTTTCACGATGATAAAGCCTTTGATGTATTAATTTCTGCCCTGTCCCATTTGCCCGGCGTTTATTTATGGCTGGCGGGAGAGGGAGAACGCGAAAAGCGGCTGCGCTGCCTGGCGCAGGAACATGGGGTGCATGGACGAATTCGCTTCATTAAATGGCAAAAAGATGTCGACGCGCTTTATAAAGCCGCTGATGTTTATGTTTGTCCATCGCGCGTTGAACCTCTTGGAAACGTTGTGATTGAAGCCTGGTCGCATGGCTTGCCCGTTGTCGCGGCGGAAAGCGCCGGCCCCAAGGGGTTGATCCAGCATCAGGAGAATGGTCTGCTGGTTCCTGTCGATCATGCGGAAGCTTTGGCGCACGCCATCAAAGAAGTGCTGGCGTCAAAAAGTCTCCACCGTAAGCTTGCTGCGCGAGGTTTGGCCACATATCTTGCGAACTACACCGAAGAAAGGGTGTGCGCCCGTTATGGAGACTTTCTTGAAAAGATTTACCGCAAGAAAAAGGAGCGTTGACCATGTGCGGCATTGCTGGAATTTATATGAAACGTTCTTCTCCTTCTTGTGCGCATTTACGGTTGATGGCTCATGAACTCTCTCATCGAGGACCTGATGGAGAATCGATTGAAATATGCGATCATGTCGGGTTGGTGCATCGTCGGCTTTCGATTATTGACCTTGAGACAGGGCAACAACCTCTCAAAGATGATGAAGGCCGTTTGCTGATCGTTAATGGAGAGATCTATAATTACCTTGAACTGAAAAAAGAATTCTCTCCAACCTCTTTTAAAACGCACTCAGACAGCGAAGTCATTTTGCCGCTTTATCAGCGTCAAGGAATTGATTTTACCAAATCCTTGCGGGGGATGTATGGGCTGGCGCTGTATGATCCTCGATCCAGGGATTTGGTTCTGGCGCGTGATCTCTTCGGCATGAAACAGCTTTACTATGCCCGGACATCTCAAGGCATTCTGTTCGCTTCAGAGGCAAAAGCGATTCTCGCGACCGGTTTTGTGTCGGCGCAAGTTAATCCCACCGTTCGGACAGAGCTTTTGCAGCTTCGCTATACGACAACGCGCGCAACCATTTTTAGCGGCATCGAGCGACTTCTTCCTGGTGAAATCATCATCATACGAGACGGTGAGATCGTTGCACGCCATCAGGAAGCCAAGCACGTTTCTGCCGCGCCTGTCCTCAATCAGGAAGAAGCATTGTCGTTATTTGAGAAGACCTTGCAAGAAAGCGTGCGTCTTCATTTGAGATCAGACGTTCCCTATGGCTTGTTTCTTTCAGGCGGACTGGATTCGGCAAGTCTTCTCGCTTTGATGCGTCAGGAAACGGATCAAAGACTGAAGACCTACACCATCGGTTTTCAAGAAGCTAAAATGCACGATGAGCGCCCCCAGGCTGCAAGGCTGAGCCAACACTTTGGCACAGATCACACAGAGATTGATTTTTCCGAGCAGGATTTCTGGTCTCTTTTGCCGGCGGTGGTGGAGGCGCACGACGATCCCGTTTTCGATCAGGCTATGGTACCCACTTTCAAGCTGGCGTCAGTGGCTAAACAGGATGTCAAAGTCGTTTTGTGCGGCGAAGGGGGAGACGAGATGCTTGCCGGATACCGCCGGTATCAAAAAGCGAATTGGCCTTCCTGGCTTGGCGGTCGACTTTTCCGTCAAAGAGGCGTGTTTGATGAAACGCCGCTCAAAGGCGCATTCATCCCCTGGCGTGAGGGTATAGAAAAAATAAAAGAGGAAGCGGTTGTTCGTGTCTTTTCAAAGCTTCAAGCGGCACAAATGAACGACCTTGAAACGTGGATGCCCAACAATCTTTTAATCAAGCTGGATCGATGTTTAATGGCGCATGGACTGGAAGGGAGAACACCTTATCTCGACCGTTTCGTTTTTGAGCATTTATTTTCATTGCCAGACACCTTCAAGATCCGTCGACGACAAGGAAAATGGATCTTGCGTCAGTGGCTTGCCAAACATTTGCCAGAAGCGGAACCTTTCGCCAGAAAACGGGGGTTCACGGTTCCTGTTGCTGGGTGGATCCAGAAAAAGGCGCCGTGTTTGGGGGCGCTGGTCGCACGCCAACCTGGTATTGAAGAATTTTTGCCTGCCGAGAACGTGATCGAGATTTTTATGAAAGAGAAAAAATCTTATGCGTTCGCGGCGTGGGTGTTGCTCATTTATGCTTTATGGCATCAACGGCATATCATGAGGATTTCACGTGTCGATGATGCGCTTTCGTTTTTGGCGATGCGGTAAGTTCTTGCCAGCTTTGGATCAGAAAAGATGTCTAATGAGTTTTGCGATGAACATAATATCTGCTTGGCATTTAATAAAGTACTCATAATTTAATGTTCATAACATTTTTATCTTTTTAATAAAATGTAAAAAACAAAAAGAATTATAAAATTTTATTGAAAAAGATGTGAGATTATATTATAGGAAGATGATAAATTTTTGTTTCTTAAGAGAGACATTAATTTTTTATTTCCATTTTGATACGAAAATATGACCTCCTTTAACGCAAAATCTATATCGAATATTGTGACAGCTCCCATAACCAAACCCGTGACCATTTCATTTTTGAATCCTCAGGAACTTGAGACATGGCAACCCGCTCTGGAAGAATTTGATCAGCAATTCACCTACCCTCTCGATGCCGAGCGAAAATTCCGCGTGTCACATGGCGCCGATTACAACGCTTATTTTGATCGGATCGGCGAGGCGCGTCATGCTTTAATGCATACAAAGGACGGTAAGGTTGTCGCTATTATGTCTTTTATCCGCAAGCTGGTTGATCTTGGAGGACGGCCTTATTATGCGATGTATGTCTCTGATCTTAAGGTTGATCAAGCCTATCGCGGCAAGGGGGCAACGCAACAGTTTTACGCTTATCTTTTATCGAATCCCCGCAGCCTGTGGTTTTATGCTGGCTGCCCTCTTCTTTTTTTCGTTGGCATGCAAGGGGCAAAAGGCAACATTATGCGTAGCTTCAAGGGTTTTTGGTCGCGTACCTTTTTAAGGCCTTTGGGAACGATGAAACTTTATCTTGTTTCGCCCCAGGAACTTTTAAAGAAATTTCCTCGCAAGGCGACTGAAACTATTGGCCCTGTCTATAATCTCTCCGCCGCGCAAAATGCGTCCATTGCAACCCCTTATTTTGATTGCAGCGGCGTGCTGGATTTTTATTTCGATACCAGCCCTACAAGCTCAAAGGTTGCGCATTTAAATGCGGGGATTGAACAGGGCGAGGCATTCTTGACAAAGCTTCACGCCGTAGCCCAAACGATAAAAAATGATTTCGAGTTTGTTTCTTTTGCGCTTGATGAAAGACGGCAAGAGCTGATTTCAGCTTTTGAATCAAGCGGGATTACAACAAAAACATGTACCGTGGTGGGTGGTCTTTCCTTTATTCCCCGTTTGCGACGCGGCATTATAAGTCTTAATACAGATGAAATTTAACGTTTATATTATACTCTTCGCCTTTCGGAATACTCTGGGTATAACTTCAAAGGAAAATGTCCATGCAACCTGACTCTGTAAAACAATATACATATTATGGCGAGAAAGCATTCGCTGAAGAGAAGACGATCACTCAATTTCCAGGTTCAGGAAAAGAGACTGATGCCAAGCGTTCGTCTTCGCCGCTTCTTTATTATTATACAAAGTTTATGATTCTGATTGGCATTTTGGGGCAATCGCTTTACTACCTGCAAGCGTTTAAGATTTACACGCAAGGAAGCGCTCAGGACGTTTCTTTGGAGGGGTTTTTAATCGCTTTTTTCTCTTTAGCCTGTTGGTTGATCTATGGAATTTTAATCAAGGACAAAGTGTTGATTATCGTCAATATCGTCGCGGTGTTCGGGGCAGGTCTCGCGAGCGTCGCGATCCTTTCGGTTTCCTGAAATCATATACCCGGCCGATTTTGAAATCTGGACAGTTAGATAAGCGAGGAGTCCTGTACAGCGTAAAAAGAGCATATGAGGATATCGAGTGAGCTTTTAACGCCACAATATCCGCCAGATTTAGTCCAAGCAAGAAGTCCGGGGGTTTAAGCAAGATGAAGATCTTCTGAGCGCGACCTAATTAGATTAATTGCAGATTTGTATGATCTTTCGAAATCAAATAAAGTTTTTCTTAAGAATCTGGCGGACGGTGTGGGTTTTCTGTAAGCTGGGTGCTTCCGGCTCCGCGCTCGCCAAAACCACTCTCTTGGTGATGTGAATGCCGCGCGGCATTCGCATTTGGGATTGCAGCCATCGTTTCTTCTTTAGTGATTGCCGCCCTGGAAGCGGCTTTGTGAGTTTGATTACGTTTTGTTCTTGTCCCTTTAATAATCAGGGTCTAAAATTGATCTAACAGATAGAAAATGTTAATTAAAATGGACAAAAAGCTCGGTCGTATCGAACAAGTTGATTTGCGCAGCATATGGACAAGTGAAAGCCGCGATTTTACTCCTTGGCTGGCGCAGGAAGAAAATTTGGCTGAGCTGGGCGCAACTTTGGGCATAGATCTGGAATTAGAAGCGCAAGAGAAAGAGGTTGGCCCTTTCAGCGCCGATTTGCTTTGTAAAAACACCGCCGATGAAAGCTGGGTCGTTATTGAAAACCAGCTCGAAAAGACAGACCACAAACACTTTGGCCAGCTTCTCACTTATGCCGCTGGATTGAAGGCCGTAACCATTGTGTGGATCTGTGCTGAATTCAGCGAAGAGCATCGCGCCGCACTCGACTGGCTTAACCAGATGACGGTTGAATCCGTTCGCTTCTTCGGCCTCGAAATCAAATTGTGGCGGATCGGCGACTCTCCAGCAGCACCGCGCTTCAACATCATCAGTCAGCCGAACGATTGGGAAAACAATGTCAGAGATGTCGCTATTGCATCTGAACGGTCACGTCCCTCTGAAATTCTGCGTATGAAATACTGGACAGCATTCAGAAACTTCCTTCAAGAAAATAAGAGCAAGCTGCGTCCGCAAAAACCTGGAAAAAACCATTGGTACAGCTTCGGCATTGGCACCAGCCTTGCGCATCTTTCGGCGCTTCTTATCGCTAAGGAAGATAAGATCGGGGTCGAGTTGTGCATTAACTCTGACAATGCAAAATTTATCTATGGCGAACTGTTTAAGCAAAAAAATGAAATTGAAGTCAAAACTGGCGCGGCCTTGGAATGGAAAGAGTTGCCCGACAAGAAAACCTCCCGTGTGCTTTTATACAAGTCCGTTCAAACGGACAATGAAAGGACATGGTCTGAGCAGTTTGCATGGCTTCAAAACACCTTAGAAAAATTTGATCAGACGTTCCGTTCTATTTTTACGAACCGTGGTTTGGAGTTTCGTGGTCTGTAACGTCTTCAAGCACGACCACAGTCTTTACGCTTTTTGATCCGTATTCGAATTCCGCCTGCGTGCAGGAATCCGATTTTGTGCAATCTTCGATAATCATTTTATAAGTCATTTTCTTGCTCGTTCTTTTCTCCTCGGATGACCATGAGTGCTTCAATTCGCAGAACAATCCAGTGAATAAGGGTCAGTGGTTGAATAAAAAGGCTTTGATAATTTGTTCGAGCAGCGCGTCTGCGATGGCACCCGGAGCTAGCACGACCGATCCGCCCGTGGGGTATGCTCGCCAAGGTACCGCCGGAATGGTGGCACCCACGGCGCGGTCTCGACGACGATCTGCTAGGGTAGCAATATGTGCGCAAGACGCAGCTGCCCAACCTTCCCCCAGCAGGGGAAGCTGATTGAGCATTTTGTGGCAGGAATTGCGGTCGGCGGACGAAATACTGAGACTGAATGTAAAAAGCGCCACGTTTTTCTTCATGCGGCTGTGATAGTTGATTGCAAGCAACCTTCCAGGCTACGAGCTATCGGATTTGGTAGTGTGTGCAAAGGCCAAACGAAGTCTTGCTACCACAGTGACAGTGGCAAGGTGTATACTGCTTAACCGTATCAAGAATTTCTGGAACCAAGCAAAGCGATACTTGGGCAAGTTCGACGGGATCAAACCAGAGAATTTTTACTGGTTCCTGAAGAAGTACTTTATAGTAAAGAGGAGAAAATCAGGGGGTGGTTCTTTGAACAATTACAATCTTATCTCTGATCTAGGCGTCGTTCAATCGCCTCCATCGCCTCATCAAGGCAATGACCGTCAGGACCTCCCGCCTGCGCCATATCAGGACGTCCGCCGCCGCCTTTGCCTCCCATCGCTTCGGCTGCGGCTTTAACATAGTCCACAGCATTCAGGGTGCCAGCAAGATCTGGTGTAATGGCGACAACGATACAGCCTTTTCCATCCGTTTTGGACCCTACCGCGACCACGCCTGATCCCACCTGTTTTTTAAGATCATCGGCAATCGACTTGAGATCTTTGGCCGACACGTCCTCAAGTGTGCGGCTTAAAAACTTTACTCCACTGATTGTTTTCGTCGCTTGAGTATTGCCGCCGCTGTTGCCTTTGGCCAAGCTCATTTTGAGGTCTTTTAGCTCTCGTTCAAACTGGCGGCGTTCTTCCTGAAGCGCCTTTATGCGAGAGGCAAGGTCTTCAGGGCATGTTCCCAACGCCTGAGTCGAAGCCTGTAGAATCGTCTCCAGCTTGCAAACATAAGCTTCCGCGCCTGGCCCGGTCATAGCTTCTATGCGACGAACACCCGCCGCGATCCCGCCTTCGCTTGTGATTTTAAAATATCCGATATCGCCGGTTCGGCTGACGTGCGTACCACCACAAAGTTCGATGGAATAGTCAGTTGATTTTTCGCTCTGGTGTTCCTCTCCCATTGAGACGACGCGCACCTCTTCGCCATATTTCTCGCCAAACAGCGCCATGGCTCCTGCTTCAATGGCGGCGTCAGGCGCCATCAAACGGGTCAAAACTTCTGTATTGGCGCGGATCAAACGATTGACTTCCTCTTCAATCTCACGCAAAGTCCCGGAAGAAATCGGCAACGAATAGCTAAAGTCAAAGCGAAGTCGATCAGGCGCCACGAGCGATCCTTTTTGAACCACTTGTTCTCCTAAGGCGCGCCTCAGCGCCGCATGTAAAAGATGGGTGGCGGAATGATTTGATTTTAAAAGCGTCCGATTCTGAACATCCACCTTGAGTTTAAAGACTTGTCCAACCTTGAGTTTTCCAGAGATCACGCGCCCCTCGTGGACATGAAGAGTGTTAAGTTTCTTAAGGGTACCGGTAATCTCAACCACTGTATCATACTCGCCGGTTATGATGCCGATGTCACCCATTTGACCGCCGGATTCGCCATAAAAGGGCGTCTGATTGAAAATCAGTTGAACTTTCTGAACACCCTGAGTTTCTTCTTGAAGCGTTTCTTCGATCACAATCGCTTGCAGAACGGCTTCTGCCTCTGTTGTGCTGTAGCCCATAAATTCGGTTGAACCTGCTATGTCATGAATTTTAAACCATATCGCTTCGTTTTTCCGTTCTCCTGAGCCTGTCCAGGAGGCGCGAGCTTCCGCTTTTTGCCTGGCCATCGCAGCGTCAAAAGCCTGCAAGTCAACGGAACGGTTTTCTGTGCGCAGAATATCGCGCGTTAAATCCAGCGGGAAACCATACGTATCATAGAGTTTGAACGCCACTTCACCCGCGAGAGGCTGATCCGTTGAAAGTTTGCCGGTTTCTTCCTCTAACAACCTTAGTCCACGACCAAGGGTTTGCCGGAAACGCTCTTCTTCAAGGCGAAGGGTTTGCGTTATCAAAGCTTGCGCCCGACCCAGCTCTGGATAGGCTTCTCCCATTTCAGTAACCAGAACGGGAAACAAACGATACATCAGCGGCTCTTTTACGCCCAGCAAATAAGCGTGACGCATGGCGCGACGCATGATTCGACGCAGAACATATCCTCGCCCCTCGTTAGAAGGCACGATGCCGTCCGCGATCAGGAAAGCGCTAGTGCGCAGATGATCCGCAATCACTCGATGAGAATTTTGTGATTTTCCTTCCGCCTTGACGCCCGTCTCTTCTACGGAAGCCTGAACAAGCGCTTTAAAAAGATCAATGTGATAATTATCGTGAACGCCTTGAAGAACGGCGGAAATCCGTTCCAAACCCATACCTGTGTCGATAGAAGGCTTTGGCAGGACGATACGCCGATCTGGAAGCTGTTCATATTGCATAAAGACGAGATTCCAGATTTCGACAAAGCGATCTCCGTCTTGATCAGGGCTGCCGGGAGGGCCTCCTGGAATAGAGGCGCCATGATCGTAAAAAATCTCGGAACAAGGCCCGCAAGGCCCAGTGTCCCCCATTGCCCAAAAATTGTCAGACCCCGAAATGCGCAGAATTTTGCCGTCAGGAAGTCCCGCAATCTTCTTCCAAAGGGCTGCCGCTTCTTCATCATCCACGTAAGTTGTTACAAGCAACCGTTCAGGAGGAAGATCAAAATCTTTCGTGACCAGGTTCCATGCGAATTCGATCGCTTCGGCTTTGAAATAATCGCCAAAGGAAAAGTTCCCTAGCATTTCAAAGAAGGTATGGTGTCGCGTCGTGTATCCCACATTCTCAAGATCATTGTGTTTACCGCCGGCGCGAACGCATTTCTGACTTGTCGCAGCGCGGGGATAAGCGCTTTTTTCCATACCGGTAAAAATGTTCTTGAACTGAACCATTCCGGCAGCTGTAAACAGCAAGGTTGGGTCGTTGCGCGGCACCAACGGACTTGAGGCAACGATCGTATGACCCTGTTTCTCGAAATATTCAAGGAAATGCGTGCGAATGCGTGAGGTTGTCCACATGATTTGACACTCTACTCTATGTTCAGGCGGCTTCCGTATCAGAAGATGAATCTTCAAAAGGTGATCCGGCAAGCGCCTGCGCCACCATACCGGCATTCGCACGAATCGCTTGCTCGATCCTGTCGCGCGTCTCCGGATTGTCTTTCAGGAATTGCCGGGCGGCTTCCCGACCCTGCCCGATGCGTTGACCCTCATGAGAATACCAGGAGCCTGATTTCTCGATCACTTCCGCTTTGACCCCCAGATCCAGGATTTCTCCTGTTTTAGAGATCCCTTCACCATACATGATATCAAACTCGACCACTTTAAAGGGCGGCGCCACCTTATTCTTGACTACTTTCACGCGGGTCTGATTGCCGACCACTTCATCACGGCTCTTGATCGCCCCGATGCGGCGAATGTCGATACGGACAGAAGCGTAGAATTTCAGCGCATTGCCTCCCGTCGTCGTTTCAGGATTACCAAACATCACGCCAATTTTTTGTCGAATCTGGTTGATAAAAATGACTATACCGCCCGATTTGGCAATGGATCCTGTCAGTTTTCTCAAAGCCTGGCTCATCAGGCGCGCTTGCAGACCCATATGAGAATCTCCCATGTCTCCTTCAAGCTCCGCCTTTGGCACCAACGCGGCAACGCTGTCAACGATCAACACATCAATACTGCCTGAGCGAATAAGGGTGTCCGCGATTTCCAAGGCTTGCTCCCCCGCGTCTGGCTGTGAAATCAGAAGTTCATCCACATTGACGCCCAGCTTGCGCGCGTATAGGGGATCCAAGGCGTGCTCGGCGTCTATAAAAGCGCATAAGCCGCCCTTCTTTTGAGCTTCCGCGATACAGTGCAAGGCAAGAGTGGTTTTGCCTGAACTTTCAGGACCGTAAATTTCAATGATTCGTCCTCTGGGCAAGCCGCCAATGCCCAAGGCGATGTCCAAACCAAGGGAACCTGTTGAAATGGATTCAATTTCAACAGCATCCTGTTGACCCAACTTCATGATCGATCCTTTACCAAAGGCGCGTTCAATCTGCGAGAGAGCGGCTTCCAACGCTTTTTGCTTGTCCATGTAGATGCTCCAAAAGACTATATACCCAACCTCTCCTGAAAGGCAAAGGGCAGGGGTTCGAAATCCATGCGGCTGATTCTTTCACATCGGTTTTGAAAACGCAAGAGAACAACAAGATTTGTTTAAGGGAACAGTTGCCTGTTTCGCCAAATAAGCAAAAATGCGCAATTTTTTTACAGTTGATTTAGTATCGGTTAATCTTGATCTAAAACAAACTCTCTTTATTTTTTAAAAATTTTTTGATAAATCTTTACACAGCGTATAATTATTTTCATGTTTTTAACAGTCAATAAATACTTCACAATAACATTGACACGGTTATGGAATGACTAAAAAATTAAGTTTTTACAAAGACTTATTCGAAAACTCACCTGACATGATTGCAGTGGCGGATTATCGTACGCAAAAAATCATAGAGTGTAACCAAACTTTATTGGACAGTTTGGAATATACTAGGGAAGAACTCCTCAGTCTTTCTTCTGTGGCTGAGTTATATCATCCGCAATGTCATAAAATCCTGAAGAGCGCTTTAAAATTGTACACCGGGCAGGGGTGTTTGACAAACCTGGAATTGATTCTCAAAACGAAATCAGGAAATATGCTTCCGGTCTCCCTAAATGTTTCTGAGATAAAAGATGAAAAAGGGAATCTTGCGTTTTTCAGGAACGTCTATCGGGATCTCTCTGAGTTTGTCAAAGCGCATAACGACATTGCTGAACAAGTCAAGAGCTTCAAACGTAAATGTCAAGAACTGGAAAAACGAAATCAGGATTTGGATACTTTTACCCATCTTGTCGCTCATGACTTGCGCGAACCTTTGAGATCGATAAATTTCCTGACTGCCTTAATGAAAGAAGATCACAGCAACACCTTATCCGCCGAGTCAAAAGAATGCCTTTTGTGTCTGGAAAAGATGACCCATAAAATGAATAATTTGATGAACGACATTATATTTTATTTCCTTCTTGACAGAGACGCCAGAGATATGGAAACAGTCAATCTCAAGGATTTTATTGCCACTATCCTTGAAATTATGTCTGTTCCTGCAGGGTTTAACTTTAAGATTCAGTCTCATTTGCGGCACCTGACGATTAAAAAACTACCGTTGCAACAGGTTCTTTATAATCTGTTGAATAACGCGATCAAACATCATCATCATCCTTCCAAGGGTGAGGTAAAAATTAAAGTGGAAGATACGAAGGAATACTATGTTTTCCATATTTCCGATAATGGTCCTGGCATACCTGTTCGATTTCAGGACTATGTTTTTCAGGCGTTTAAAACGTTAAAGAATCAGGGTGACGATGAAGGAAGTGGTCTGGGGTTGACGATTGTCAAAAAAATTGTTGCGCAGGAAGGTGGCGAAATCAGTTTAAGCACATGCGAACAGAAAGGGACAACTTTTACCCTGAATTGGCCAAAGTTGGAGACTTAGCCTGATAAGTCCTTTATCTGGTTTCGCAAGCTCTTTAGTGGAATTCCAACCATTCAAGGGTTTTAGACATGTCGACAGGAAGAGGGGCGACGAATGTTTTTGTTTCGCCCGTCGGGAACGTAAGTCGCACAGATTGTGCATGAAGGCAAAGCCGCGTTCGTTTTGCAAATGGATGAGCCTTTTTCCCACCATATTTGCCATCTCCTAAAAGGGGACATCCCAGGGCGGCGCTATGAACACGGATTTGATGGGTACGACCTGTTTGAGGATAAAATTCGATCCATGAAATGCCTTGCTTTTGTTGTTTGACGCGATAGCGGGTACGCGCTCTGACCCCTTGTAAAGTGTCCACATCCATTTTTTCACCCGTCTTGCCGGGACGCTTGGCAAGAGGAAGATCGATCAACCCCTCAGGTTCCTGAGGATTTCCTACCACGAGTCCCCAGTAAGTTTTTTCAATCTCATTCCGTTTAAAGCACGCGGTAATCCAGGCAGCATCACGCGCCGTCTTCGCCAGAATCAAAACGCCGCTTGTATCTTTATCCAATCGATGGGTCAGCCTTAAATCCGCGGCACAGTCCAAGGGAAGAAAATGAACAATCTCATCAAGGGAGACCCTTGTCCCTGTTCCTCCTTGTACGGCTAAACCGGTTGGTTTGTTGATCACCAGAACATGATCGTCTTCATGCAGAATGGCTTGTTGTATGACTTGCACCCACTTTGGGTCGATGGTTTGTTTTGGCGTTGTCGTTCGATCAGGTGATGAAAGAGGGAAAAGATGGGGAGGAAGGCGCACCTCCTGTCCCATTTCCAAAATCGTATTTGCTTGTGTGCGCTTTCCTTCGATGCGGATCTGGCCCTTGCGAATGAGCTTTTGCAGTCCACTGTAATTTGCTTGAGGAAACTTTTGTTTCAGCCATCGATCGAGGCGTAATCCTGCTTCCGCAACGATAATGTTGATTTTCTGGGGAGGGCTCACGTTCATAAGGGGCGCACGTTACTGTTTCACTGTTTAAAGAAGTCTAATTTAATCCATGCTAACCATTTTTACCAATCGGTATTTATCAAGAGTTTCTGTTCTCAAATTTTTGCGGTACGCCCAACCAAAGGATTTCAAAACGTGGAGAGTCAGACAAGCGGACGCAGGATGCGCTGATGACGTTTTTGGCTGGTAAGGTCTGGCTGATTATGTCATCCTGAAAATAAAAAAACAACAGGGAAAAGTCTTGGAAGACCTTGAGCCTTTTTATGATTATTATAGTCGGGAACTGACGTATTTGCGACATCAGGGGGCACAGTTTGCCAAAAAGTATCCCCAAGTCGCACAAAGACTTGATTTTACCTTGCAGGAATCGTCTGATCCCCATGTTGAACGTCTTTTGGAAAGCTTTGCTTATCTGACAGCGCGGTTGCAGCGGGATATCGACGATCAGTTTCCCAGATTGACGAATGCTCTTTTAAGCATTTTGTATCCCCAATTTGTTCATCCTCTTCCTTCACTTTCGATTGCCGAATTCGTTTTGTCTCCTGACAAGGGAAAGCTTTCTGATCTTTACGCCATTCCAAAAGGGACGCCTCTTTTTATCAACACGAACGAGAGCGAAACTTGTCGATTCCAGACATGCTATGATATCGTTCTAGGCCCGTATGAACTTGTTTCGGCTGAAATTATCACGCCTTCTTCTCATCCTTCCTGCGCTTCGATGCTTGCTTCGCCGCGTGCGCTTAAACTTTGTTTGCGCTCATTTGGAGAAGGATTTAAGAGAATGAATCTTAAATCGCTGCGGTTTTTTCTGGAAGGATCCCGGCTCTTTAAAAACAGTATGTATGAAGGGTTGTTTGCCCAAGAGACAAAGATCGTGGCATTGCTGGGCGATCCTGAGGCGCCTGATGCCGTTTACGAATTGCCTTCCGGATCTCTCTCGCAAGTGGGTTTCAAGCCTCATGAATCTGTTATTCCTTATCCCGGACATGCTCATCCCGGATATAGACTTATGTTCGAATATTTTCATTTCCCTGAGAAATTTTATTTCTTTGATATTGAAAATATCTTTCTTCCCCAAGAAGCGCGGATGCTGACATTTTTCATTTCTCTGTCCGACGCTTTTACTTTTAAGGCGACTGATATCACGGCACAGCATTTCAGATTGCATTGTTCTCCTGTCGTGAATTTATTTAGCAAGATCTCGGAGCCTGTTCGTCTGAATCATCGCGTGCATGAGTACCGACTGATTGCGGATTTAAAACATGAAAAAACAACGGAAATTCATTCAATCTCTGAGGTCAAGGCCACTGTTGACGGGTCTTCTCGCCTTGAAACCTTTGATCCTTATTTTTCATACAGTCATCAAACATCGAGAGAAAAGAGCGCTTTCTGGATTTCAAGGCGTATGCCGTCATTGAATCCGGATTTTGGAGGAACGGATGTTTTCCTCTCTTTTATTGACCAACACATGGATCCCCATTTGCCCCCTGCTCATACCGCATTTGCCCACATTTTGTGTACCAATCGGTTTTTGGCACATGAAATTCCCGTCGAAGCGCTTTTGGAACCTGAACGGGAAAATCCCGCGGCGCGGATCGTATGTTTATATAGACCAACGTTACAGTATTATCCGACGTCTGAAGGAACAAGCCAGTGGCGTCTCATTTCCCAGCTTGGCTTAAATCATTTATCGCTTTCAAATGACCATACCTCCCTGCTGGCGCTTAAAGAGATTGTCCATCTTTACGCAGATGCCCAGGCGTCAGGATCTTTGCCGGAACTTGATGCCATTCTCAAAATGGAGACGTCTTCCGTCATGCGCCGTTTTGGTCTGGATGCGTGGCGCGGATTTATTGCAGGCACCCGTATCCGATTAACGGTGGATCCTGAAAGGAATACGCAAAAAGATCTGTTTCTATTCACTTCGGTTCTCAATCATTTCTTCTCGCTCTTCGCCGGTATAAATTCATTCACTGAACTTGAGCTTTACAATCAAAACAGCAATGAGGTTTGGAAAACATGGCATCCGATCGCAGGCAGCAAACCCCTTCTCTAGCGGAACAGCTTTTTACGCAAGGGTATGACTTCGAGTTTCATCAGGCCATTAAGATTCTGGAGACGCTTTCTCCTCAGGCTGTTCCTTTGGGTCGAGGCTCGATCCCTGAACAGGAAGCGGTCGTCCTTAAATCAAGAATCCTGTTTTCTTATCCGCCGAGCGATATTTATGAAGCGATTCAGGAAGAAACCCATGAACATTCAGATAATCGCGCCCGAATCTCCCGCGTGACACTTAAGGTCAATTTCCTGGGCATTGCAGGTGTAAACGGACCTTTGCCCTTGCCCTATAGCGAGAAAATTTTTGAACGCCTTAAATCAGCGGATCATGCCGCCGCTGATTTCCTGGATATTTTCAATCATCGGTTGCTGTCGATTCTGCATCGGATACGGCGCAAGCATTGGGCAGGGCTTGATCCCGCCCGTCCAGACAAGACGCGCCTGGCTCAGGTGCTTTATTCTTTTGCGGGATTGGCGACAGAACATCTACAGGATCGTATGTCCTTTCCAGATCGAGGCTTGTTGTTTTATGCAGGGTTGTTTTGGCAACAGCCTAAATCGCAGGAAGGCCTTCGGATCATACTTAGCCATTATTTTGGACTTCCTGTAACGATCGTCCCTTTCAGAGGCGGGTGGGAGCAGATTGAATCCGCACAAGTTTCAAGAATCGGCGACAAAGGTCAATTTAATCGTTTGGGACAGGATGTAATGTTGGGCGAGCGTGTCTGGAATGCTGTGCAAAAGCTCATTGTTCGTATCGGCCCCCTTACGAATAGCCAGTTTCGCTCGTTTCTACCCGGAGAAGGCCACACATATCAAAAGCTCTGTGAGATCATCAGGCTTTATCTGGGAATTCAACAAAAATTCGAGATTAATCTTATCATGAAGGCTCATGACGTTGAAGCTGCCGGCTTGAGAGGACAGACCCTCTTAGGTTGGACCTCCTGGCTTAAGAAGCACCGTTTTCAGGAAGATGACGGGCAAGTTTCTTTTCAGGGGAAAACAGATTTTTTTCCTAAGCAGATGCAGATATAGCTTAGGAAAGAAGGCTCATATAAAAATTCTTTTGTCGTATATTTTATCTTATATCTAAACTGTCATCGTTTTTCATCTGTCAAAAATTTTGCTTGAAATTTTCCAACCAGGTATGTATATAAGAGGCATGTCTAATACATGGAGATCGTTTTGATGATGAAAAAAACCCTCACTTCTGGCGTTGCCTTGAGCGTGCTCTTGAATCTGTCGCTCGCGCAAGCAAAAAATTCGGAAGAGTTTGAGAATATTAAATTCACCCATATTTGCCCTGGTATCGTGATGACGGAATCCCAGTTGGCTATAGCTCCCCTCGAAGAAGTAAATTTCTTGAAAGAATACGGGGAAAAAGTGCGTCGTTATGCGCAACCCACTTCTCTTGAAAGGGGCTATGATCTGACAAGGGCTTCTGTCGTTACGACTGCCAAAATCGCGTTTAATGTTGGGTTATGGGGTGTTGACAAGACTTTTCGTTATGGCACTGCCTATCTGGCATCTTATTATGGTGAAGAGGCTGTTGTCCAAGGAATTTCTCTTGCTGCACGCGGCGCTACTACACTCGTAACAGGTAATCCTGTTGCCGGAAAAGCTATAGGAGATGCAATTGTAGGGATTTACAAGTTTGCACAATATATCCCTGGTTCAAGGGGAGCTGTCGCATGTCTTGCAACGCCTTTCACAAAGATAGCAACAGACTTGACAATAGATTATGGGCCTTATGTGGCCACTCAAACAGCAAAAGCAGGTTATAGAGTTGCAAAAACAGGTTACAATCTTGCTTCTGGCACAGCTTCCGCTGTTTCAAATCTTTCAAAATGGTTCGCCAGATCAAGTAGAATCTAAGGTTAGAACAAAAAAGCATTATACACGCTTCTCCCATTCGTCAAATTGTTTTGCGGATGGGAGTTTTTTTTGACTACAGGGCTTCAAGTCTTTTTCTATACCTCTAAGCCACCAAAAATTCATAAAAGCTCTTTTTAAACTATTGGGTTGAGGGATCACAAGATATCTATGGTGTGGTTTGCCTGAAAGTTTGATTGACTCTTTCCGCGTGGTCGTTTGTCGAGAGAGATCAAAGTAGCATCAATTTATGCTGATGTTGAAGTTCTGGTAAACGTTGTCAATCCTGGCCTGGAGAAATAAGAGAAATAGCGGAAAATTGATTGCCAAAGATGTTCTCTTGGCGATGTTGAGCGCGGCGATAGCTGAAGAAATGATCTTCATCGGCGTAAGTATTCATTTCAAGAAAGTCAATTTCTCTCAAGCCAGCCGTCTGAAGCTGATGTCTCACCAGTCCTGGAAGGTCAAACCAATACCGTTCGTTATTTTTTCCTTGTTTGAAAAATGTTGCCCAAAAGGGATTCGCTTCTTTAAACAGTTGAAAAACATCCTCTTGTATCTCAAAATTCTTTTGATGAATGCAGGGGCCAATCGCGGCCAAAATATTTTGAGGATTTGCCCCATGTTTTGCCATGACTTTTATCGTCTCGTGGACAATATTGCGTAAAGCGCTTTTCCACCCCGCATGAACGGCAGCGCTCATGTGAGAGAAAGGATCATACAGCAAAATCGGCACACAATCCGCCGTACGGATACATAAAATAAGGCGAGGACACTGTGTTACCAGTGCATCTGCTTCGGGCATTTTTCCGAAAGAGCGCGTTTTTTCAATCCAAAGCACAGTGTTTCCATGTACTTGCCTGACCAGCAACAGCTGTTCGGGTGAAAGGTCGAACCATGCACTGACGCGTCTGCGATTTTCCTCCAGGTTTTCTTTTGTTTCCGTTGCGTCATCACGACCATTGAGGGAAGCGAGTAACCCTTGGGAAACCCCACCTTGACGCGAAAAAAAACCATGTCTGATAGTGGTCTGTCTTGAGAGAAGAACGGATTGAAAAGGGTCAGTCATGATGACGTTTTTCGATTTCCAGAACTTTAAAAAGGATACCCATTTCTTGGGAAGATATCAACTTATGAAACTCAAGCGCAAGCTGATCCTTCTGAGCCTCAGAAGCTTTTCGCGTATGTGCCTGCACCAATTTGACAATACCATGACGAATCAAAAATTCAGCCTGGGTCGTCAGGGTGCTTTTTTCGCCTGCTATGTTTTGCAATGCCTTGAAATCAACATGAGCTGTTATATCAACGGCGCCAGGATTTTGCAACACGGGAACGCAGCGTTGTCCTGACACCGCCTGCAAGGTGTCTCCATAGCCGTCCAGATACCCATAGTCAACAATAAGCGCCGCTCCTGAATCCCGGCTCAAATGACGGATCATATTTTCCAGAATGCGCTGAGCGGCGGGTCTATATTCAAAGATATCGTTTGGCCGCGCCGGAGGAAAGGGAATATCGTTCTCGTCGATACTTTTGCACTCAAAAGTCAAGCGATCGTCTTGAGAAAGAACAACCCCTCGCTCCGCCCATCCCGCAAGGGTTTTTTGAAATTGTCGAACAGGAAGGGCGTCAAAGAATTCATTGGCGATCATGAGCGCCGGCAAGCCTTTTATCGCCTGCATCGCTTCCTCCGCATCAGAATGCCAGCAAATTTCAGGACAGGAGATGACATGCCGCTGGACCTCTTGCATCTTGGGGCTTATCTCTACCAGATGGATGTCGAGGGCGTTAAAGAAATCCGGGAGCAACCTTGCGGTGCGCAAAAAGTCAGTCATCAAAGCGCCTCTTCCCGGGCCCAGTTCCACCAGAGCAATTTTTTGAGGCCGATAAAGACGATGGTATCGTTCAATCGCCCAAAAGCAAATAATCTCGCCAAACATCGCGCTTGCCTCAGGGGCTGTTATAAAATCAGCGTCAGCGCCCAAAGGTTGGCGTGTCATATAATAGCCAAATTCAGGATGATAAAGGGCGATCATCATAAATTCAGCGATAGTAATAAAGGTTTTTTCCTGAATAAGTCCTCGAATATGGCCTTCACAGGACATCATGGGAAGACGACTTTTGAGGGACAGACGAAAATCCAGATTTATGAAGGCGTGCGTTCACGATAAAGACAATCCCCGCAAGGATCAGGGGAAGAGAAAGCCATTGCCCCAACGTCGTACCACCCATCAAATAGCCAATATGACGATCAGGTTCACGGAAGCACTCAACGAAGACGCGCACGCATCCATAGCCTGAAAAAAACAGTCCGCAGATAAAGCCAGGGCTTCGACGTCTCAGGTCTGTGCGCGTTGCGGTGAAGTGAAGAATGACGAACAGAAGAACGCCTTCGAGAGCGGCTTCATATAACTGGCTGGGATGGCGCGGAAAAGAATCCACCCTGGGGAAGATCATTCCCCACGACACCGTGGTGGGGCGCCCCCATAGCTCTCCGTTGATGAAATTGGCGCAACGCCCGAAGAAAAGACCGATCGGCGCGCTTGCCGCAAGCAAATCCGCTAATTCCAGCAACGGCAGTTTTTTTCGATGACAATACCAGACAGTTGCTGTGACGACCCCCAGAAGACCGCCGTGAAACGCCATCCCTGGCCTCCAGATATAAAAAATTTCAAGAGGATGGCGAGCGTAATAGTCAATATTATAAAACAGAGCGATTCCAAGACGACCCCCCAGGACAATCCCAAAGATCACCCAGGGAATGTAATCGCTTAAAGCTTTCTGAGACACATTTAAAGGCATTCGACGTATCAGCCACAGGCAATACCGCCATGCCAGCAGAATCCCCACAGCGTAGGCAATCCCGTACCAATGGATCTTGAGAACCCCCAGGTCGACGGCAACCGGATTAAAAGAAGGATAAACAAAAGAAAGCATGGATCAATTTTACCTATATATTTTCAAGCTGTGAAGGTATTAAAGAAGGGCTTAAAACCAAATCACGTCCTTATATAAGCATATCTGAGAGTTAAGGCAACCTTACCCTTCTTCCCGAAGGATCCTTTAGTCCACGAATCCCATAAGTTTCCATACCTTTCCATAAGTTGCTATACTTTCTCAAATTGCTTGATCTTCTGTCAGAGAAATTCTATAAGAACAGGAAACCTGATAATAATATTATTTATTATTGAATATCACACACAGGTTGCGGAGAGAATAAACTCAAATTCACTCCGCTCCGGTGCAACAAAGGTTGCAACACCTGTGGAGGATCAACCGGAGAAAGGAAGAAAAAAAATGGCTTTGCCAAACTTTTCCATGCGCGATTTAATGCAGGCGGGTGTACACTTTGGTCATCATCCGCGTCGCTGGAATCCAAAAATGTCCCCTTATCTTTTTGGAGTTCGCAATAACATTCATATTATTAATCTTGAAAAAACCTTTCCCATGCTGCGTCAGGGATTGCAGGCCATTCATGAAGTCATCCTGAGCGGCGGGCGTATCCTTTTTGCCGGAACCAAACGGCAGGCTTCGGATATCGTTGCGGAGTCAGCCAAACGCTGTGGACAGTATTATGTCAATCATCGTTGGCTAGGCGGCATGATGACCAACTGGAAGACGATTCATCACTCAATCCATCGTTTGAAGGAGCTGGAGGAATTCTTGCAGCAACAAAACCTGAGAATGACGAAGAAAGAACTTTTGCAGTTGACGCGCCAAAGAGAAAAACTTGAACTCTCGTTGGGAGGAATCAAGGATATGGCGGGATTGCCGGATATTATTTTTGTCCTTGACGCGATCAAGGAACGTATCGCTATCCAGGAAGCGAACAAGCTGGGAATTCCTGTGGTGGCGATTATCGATAGCAACTCTGATCCAGAGGGGATAGATTATCCGATCCCGGGAAATGATGATGCGATCCGCTCTATCGAATTTTACTGTCGTCTTGTCTCAAATACAGTGCTGGACGCTCTGCAAGGTCAATTGCGCGCGGCGGGAGTTGATGTAGGCGCTTCGGCGGAAATCACAGAAAAGATGGAAGAAACGTTGGAAGAAGCGCCTGAACTTTCCGAGGAACAACATGCAGGTGAAGAATTCCATGAAGAAGCTCAGACAACAGAACCTGGCGTGGTTTAAGGCTTTAAAAACATCTTTTAGAGTAAAGGAATGAATGATGAGTGAGATTACTGCGGCGGCTGTGAAAGAACTGCGTGAGCGTACAGGCGCGGGAATGATGGATTGTAAAAAAGCATTGGCCGAAGCGAAGGGCGATATGGAAGCCGCGATTGATTGGCTGCGGACCAAGGGATTGGCGGCGGCGGCCAAAAAAGCAGGGCGGACAGCCGCCGAAGGACTCGTAGGTGTAGCGACGGCAGGCCCAATCGGCGCCATCGTGGAAGTAAACGCCGAGACGGATTTTGTCGCGCGTAATGACAAGTTCCAGGACTATATCAGGCAAGTAACGCAAATCGCTCTTCAAAAAGGGGGTGATATCGCGGCGCTCTCTTCCGCCGTTTACCCGGAGACAGGGCGGAACGTGAGTGAAGAATTATCCAATTTAATTTCCGTTATTGGCGAAAATATGACGCTTCGTCGCGCCAAGGTTCTGAAAGTCAATCAAGGCGTCGTGACAACTTACATTCACAATGCTGTTCAGCCAGGTTTAGGGCGGATCGGTGTCCTGGTCGCTCTTGAGTCTGCGGGAGACCCCACCCAACTTGAGGCGACCGGAAAACAGATCGCGATGCATGTCGCGGCGGCGATGCCTCAAGCTTGTACGATTGATGAGCTTGATCGTGAGGTGGTAGAGCGAGAGCGCAAGATTTTTGCCGAACAGGCGCGCGCTTCAGGAAAAAAGGAAGAATTTATTGAAAAGATGATTGAAGGTCGTCTGCGCAAATTTTACGAAGAAGCCGTATTGTCAGAGCAGATTTATCTGATTGATGACACTAAGCGACGGGTTTCGCAAGTCATCAACGATGTGGCTCAACACATCGGCGCTTCGATAAAGCTTACCGGTTTTGCTTTGTTCAAACTAGGTGAAGGCATTGAGCGAGAAGTGAAAGATTTCGCTTTGGAAGTCGCTCAACAACTCGGGAGATAATAGGCAACCATAAAATCAGCTGTCAGATTCAAGCTGGGAAAGAAATCTGCGAGGAATGTGAGCAGGACGAAACCTGATGCACAACACCCCCCGGATTTTGAAAGGCGAAGGGTCTGGTAAACAGAAAGTAGAAAGAGAGATGACCAATCCTTCCTCACCTTTCCCGTATCGGCGCGTTCTGCTGAAGCTTTCGGGAGAAGCGCTCATGGGCGAGGGAAATTATGGCCTTGATCCCGCTACTGTCATGCGGATTGCCTCTGAAATCAGGGATGTTCATGACAGCGGCGTACAGGTTTGTCTGGTCGTGGGGGGAGGAAATATCTTTCGCGGCGTGAATGGCGCCGAACAGGGGATTGATCGCTCCACTTCAGACTACATGGGTATGCTGGCGACCATCATGAATGCGCTTGCTCTTCAGAGCGCTCTTGAAAAAAAAGGGGTTCATACCCGCGTGCAATCGGCTATCCCCATGGAAACGGTATGTGAGCCTTATATTCGACGAAAAGCTATTCATCACCTGGAAAAAGGTCGTGTCGTCATCTTCGCAGCCGGTACGGGCAATCCTTTTTTCACGACGGATACGGCGGCTGTTCTGCGTGCCAGTGAAATGGAATGCGATGTCTTGATGAAAGGAACAAAAGTTGATGGGGTGTATACAGCCGATCCTGTCAAAGACCCTTTGGCAAAACGCTATGAACACTTGCCGTATTTGCGAATCCTTTCAGATAATCTTCGGGTGATGGATATGGCCGCTATTGCTTTGGCCCGCGACAATAATCTGCCGATTATCGTTTTCTCCATTCAGGAAAATGACGGGTTTGTCCAGGCCGCTCAAGGGGCAGGCCGCTTTACTTCCGTGAGCGATGATGTGCATGGCCTTCGCCTGTCTCATTCACGCTCTATCAAACGAGGGGATCACACATGAGTTTTAATCTTGACGAATTAAAAAAAAGAATGAACGGCGCACTTGATGTGCTTTCCAAAGAGTTTATGGGGTTACGCACGAGTCGTGCTTCCACAGCCTTGCTGGAACCCCTGATGGTTGAAGCGTATGATGGTAAAATGCCGATAACCCAGGTGGGGAGTATCAGTACACCCGAAGCGCGACTGATCACTGTACAGGTCTGGGATAAATCTTTGGTAAAAAACGTTGAAAAAGCCATTCGGGATGCTGGTCTGGGACTTAATCCCATGGCAGAGGGTCAGACGATTCGTGTGCCGCTTCCTGACCTTTCGCAAGAACGTCGCCAGGAAATCGCGAAGATTGCGGCGAAATATGCTGAACAAGGACGGATTGCCATCAGAAATGTGCGTCGAGATGGTATGGATCTTCTTAAAAAACTTGAGAAGGAAGGCGAAATCTCCGAAGATGAACATCATCGACTTTCTCATGAAATTCAATCGTTGACGGATGATTACATCAAGAAAATCGATCAGCATCTCGCACAAAAAGAAAAAGATCTTTTACGAGTGTAAGAAGGATCAATGATAAAACCTGCCCTTGCGTCTTACGCTTCTCCTCCTTTATCCATACCCCGCCACATCGCCATTATCATGGACGGTAACGGCCGATGGGCGCAAAAACGAGGACTTGATCGTTTCAAAGGTCACTATCAAGGGGCCGAAGCGCTTAAACGCACGATCCAGGGATGTCAGGATCTCGGCATTGAATATTTGACCGTCTATGCGTTTTCCACGGAAAACTGGAAGAGATCCAAGGAAGAAATCGGCATCCTTATGTCCCTTTTGCGTCGCCATCTAAGATCAGATCTTGCTGAAATCAATCAAAATAATATCCGCGTTCGTTTTATTGGTCACTATCATCACCTGGATACAGACCTGGTTGCGCTTATTGATCATGCGATCAAGCTGACCCAGAATAATACGGGTCTTCACTTGACGATCGCTTTCAATTATGGAGGGCGGGCGGAAATTATCAGAGCCGCTCAAAAACTGGCGCACAAAGTCCGAGAGGGAAAACTGGCGCCGGACGAGATTACCGAACAAACTTTCTCTCAAGAGCTTTTTACGCATGATTTGCCCGATCCTGATCTTTTCATCAGAACAAGCAACGAATCGCGCATCAGCAATTATCTCTTATGGCAGCTCGCTTATACTGAGTTAGTTATTGTTGAAACGTATTGGCCTGATTTTACAAAGGATGATTTAGTGAATGCCATCGTACAATATCAAAGCCGCGAACGACGATTCGGCGGATACGCTACCGCTCAAAGCCGCTAATTTTCGGAAGCGGGTTATCTCTGGACTCATATTAGGCCCTCTCAGTCTGTGGATGATATGGTCTGGTTATCCCTTTGATCTTTTTATAGCGACAGTGGCAACCACAGGGGTTTTCTACGAGTGGATAAAATTGAGTCGCCGCTATAAAGGATGGTTTTTCTGCGGTTTGATTTATCTTTCCTTCGCGATGATCGGGCTTGGCGCTTATCTTGTGTCTCACAAACGTTTTTTCTTGGGGTTGCTTCTCACGACATGGGTGACGGATAGCAGCGCCTATCTGGTGGGCAGCACATGGGGCGGACTTAAACTCGCGCCCTCCATCAGTCCCAACAAAACGTGGTCAGGGTCGTTGGGAGGACTCGTGATAGGGACGATTGGCGGCTCTTTTATCTTCTCTTTTATTCTCACAGCCGATCAAACCCTCTCTTATCGGGGGGCGCATTTATTTGCAACCATGATCCCTTTGACCGCTTTTTTTGTGGTAGTGGCTCAGGCGGGAGATCTGCTGGAATCCTGGGCAAAAAGATCCCTGGGGGTTAAAGACAGCGGAAACATTATCCCAGGTCATGGCGGTTTTCTGGACAGGCTGGACAGTTTAATCGCTATCGGCTTCCTTCTGTTTCTTGGGATCGCATTTTCGCACTTTATACCGGTATTGGCGAGATTAATGTGATTGATATGATGGTTTCACATTATTTTCCTGTTTTGGAACATGGTCGCCAATCTTGAAAAATGGCTTGCAGGAAAATGGAAACTCCGCAAAGAAATCCATGATGATCTTGCAGGACGACAAGGCTGTTTTGAAGGGATGGTTTTCTTTGAAGAAATAAACGATCACCGCCTTCGATATCATGAGGAGGGGACGCTTTATTATGGGCATCATCACGGCCCTGCGACCCAGGAATACCTTTACGTGTTTCCCCACCCCTATGAAGCCAGAATCTACAGGTCTCAACATCGTTTCTTTCATGATCTTGATTTGAGGTCAGGCTTCTGGCAAGTCGAACACATGTGCGCGCGTGATTGTTACAAAGGGCGCTTTGTTGTTGAATCACAAAATGCCTGGTCAGTATTCTGGGATATCAAGGGTCCTCGCAAGAAACTGACCATGACATATTGTTACCAACGGCAGTCATAAACTTCTTTAGACCTCTTGCATAACCTATATCTGGCGGATTCTTTTGGCGTTAAAAGCTCGCTCGAAATCCTCACGCCATATCTGGTTCTGCAAGAGGTCTTTTGACAACCCAAACAAGAGGTAGGGTAGGAGATTTTTAAAGATCAAAGTTATAAACCTTTTTTCTTTATGAAAAAAAAGGTATTTATAAAGATACCTGAAAATCATAAACTATTTTGAAAGAAAATCGGTTTTCATGAAGATAGTAAAATCCTCCCAACGTCTCTTGTTTATTGATCATTGTCGGGCATTTCTGGTGTCTTTGGTGGTGCTGGATCATGCCATGCACGCTTATTCCGAGCATTACGCAAAATACTGGTTTCTCCCTGATTTCGACCGCAGCATCTTTTTTGATGTTCTGCATTTACATAATGACAGTTTCATGATGCCTTCCCTGTTTTTTCTGGCGGGGCTTTTTATTCTTCCTTCGCTGCAACGGCGGGGCTACCTGGATTTTCTCAAAGAACGAGCGCTGCGCCTAGGGGTTCCTTTTATTATCGGCGTTCCCCTGATTTGTCCCTTATTGTCTTATCCAAAATACAAAATGTATGAAGATCCGACGATCGGCTATTGGGAATATGTGTCTACCGTTTTCATCGACAAACCCCAAGCCGGTCCTTTCTGGTTCCTGTATTATCTATCGCTTCTCACGATCACAGCCATCATCGTATATGCGATTTTTCCAAAATTTTACAAGGGGCTTGGCGCATTCTGCCGTTGGTTCCTGAAAAAACCTCTTTATGGATTCGGCATCGTTTTTCTTGCGGGAGCCGTGATGATGGGGTTGAGCGATCTTATATGGGGCGCTCCCTGGTGGATTGGATTTGGGAAGCTTTTCTATGTCCGCGCGTCGCGCTTTATGCTAAAGACTTTTCTGTTTTTCCTGGGAATCGGATTCAGTGAATGCGGACTCCTGCAAAATCAGGTGGCGTGGAAGAACTTAAGCGATCATTGGAAAGAGTGGACTCTGTTTGCCGTGACCATCGGGATTATCTATATTTCCTATTCCCTGCTTTATTTCGATGCGGGAGCCTATAATAACGGGATCCGCCTATACTTCCATCAAGGGGGAGAATGGAAAGGTTTTTGGCCTGTTTTTGGGGAATTTGCGCCTCCTGTGCTGACACGAACAACGTTATTGACGCTTTTTATCCTGGGACAACTGATGGCTTACCTGGCTATATTCCATCGTTTTATAAATCATGCGTCTCCTTCCTGGCAATCTCTTGCCATGGCTTCTTACGGGGTTTATCTCATTCATGAGCCTTTTGTCGTTTGGACACATTCGTTCTTTCATGGCACCGACGTGCCGATCCTGATCAGGTTTGTTATCAGTGGCTTTGGCTCTCTCTTCATTTCATGGGCGATCGTCAGTCATGGCTTGCTTAAAATCCCCCTTTTCAGACGTATCTTGTAAGGACTTTTATCATCATGCGCGCACGCGAAACCTATATCGACCATTTGCGAGGCTTTATGTTCGCCTTGATGGCCTTCGATCATGCTCTCCATGCTTATGCCCAGAACTGGGGACGTTTCTGGTTTATTCAGGACTTTGATCGCAGTCTTGTCTGGGACGCGCTCTATCTGTTCGATCAAAGTATCATCATGCCAATGATTTTCTTTATGTCCGGTTTATACGTGTTGCCCTCTCTTGAAAGGCGAGGGATCAAAGAGTATCTGAAACATCGGTTCGTAAAGCTTGGCATCCCTTTTATTGTCTGTATTCCGTTGATTGTGCCTCTTTTGTCTTTTCCTCGCCATCGACTTACCGTCGATCCTTCCATGGATTACTGGACATATTGGGCAAAGGTTTTTTTCTTCGATAAAATGCAGGCAGGGCCTCTTTGGGTTTGCTATGCTCTCTTCCTTTTCAGCTTTGTATTGATCTTTCTGAATGCTCTTTTCCCTTCCCTTGTTCCAGTCCTCGGTCGATGGATGAAGCGTGTGGCCACTCAAAAGCCTCTTCAGGGTCTTCTTGTCGTTATGGCGACAAGCGCATTCATTCTGGGGATCACAGACCTTATATGGGGCGCGCCGTGGTGGATCGGTTTCTGGAAAGTGTTCTACTTTCAGGGGGCACGATTTTTGCTTTATGTTCTCTATTTCGTTTTGGGTGCCGGCATTCGTGCTTCAGGATTGCTGGACGACAAGTCTTTCCTTGAGCATTTCTCTGGTCGATGGCGCCTGTGGCTTGGGCTTATGCTTGTCGCAGGACTCTGTTACGCAGGCTATGCCATACGTTTTTTCGATGGCGGAGCCTACAATGACGATTTCCGACGCCACACGCTGGCATTCTTTGCCCAAGGCGGATCATGGGTCGACTTCTGGTCTTTCATGTCAGTTTATGGATTTGAAATTTTAAAGGTTGCTGCGCCAGGAGTCTTGATACGAACCTCTTTACATGGCGTGTTGTGCATATTCCAAGCATTATTTTTGCTGAGTGTCTTTTATCGGTTCTGCACCAAACCAACGTACATGTGGCAATCGCTCGCGCGTTGCTGTTACGCTATTTTCCTGACACATGAAATGATGGTCATTTGGCTTCAATATGGACTCATCGGGGTTGAATGGCCAATTTTTGTAAAGATTTTCATTGTTTTTGGGCTAGGGTTTGGCGGCTCGTGGCTCATTTCTGACAGGATTCTGTTAAAAATCCCGGTTCTGCAAAAGGTATTGGGATAGGGGGAACTGCGGCGAGATATTAATACCTGAACCTCTGTCAAGCGACCAGATTTCGTCGTGCCCGTATGGCTGCGCTTAGAGTTCCGTCGTCCAGATAATCAAGCTCACCGCCAATCGGAACCCCATGTGCAAGAGCCGTCACCTGAACGCCCGCCTCCTCCAAACGATCCGCCAGATAATGAGCCGTCGTTTGTCCATCGACTGTCGCATTCAGGGCCAGAATCACTTCCTGAATGCCTGTCTGTTGAAGACGACGCAACAGTTGAGGAATCTTCAAGTCCTCTGGCTGAACTCCTTCAAGAACAGAGAGCGTGCCTCCAAGCACATGATAGCGCCCCCTGAAACATGCCGCGCGTTCCAAAGCCCAAAGATCCGCCACGCTTTCAACCACACAGACCAGATGATCATCGCGTCCCGGATCCTTACACAGTTGACAAGGATCGGTGGTGTCATAATTTCCGCAGAGGCCACAGGATCTGATTCGCTCTCTCACCAAAGTCAATGCTTCGATAAGAGGATGCATCAGGTCTTCGCGATGTTTGAGCAAATGAAGCGCGGCGCGTCGTCCTGAGCGTGGACCCAACCCTGGAAGCTTTGCAAGGTATTGAACGAGAGTCTGAAGGTCTTTGCCGTACATCTGTCCTCGATTCCATCATTCATGTCTTGATCTCAGAAAGGAAGCTGCATTCCTCCGGGAAGCTTGATCCCTCCGGTAATCTTTGCCATTTCCTCTGAAACGCGCGCTTCGGCTTTTGCTTTGGCGTCATTGGAAGCCGCCAGAATCAAATCCTCAAGGATGTCCACTTCTTCAGGATTGACAAGTCCGGGATCGATTTTGATCTTTTGCATCTCGCCTTTGCAGTTCATCGTCACCGTAATCATGGATCCGCCAGAATAGCCCTCTACGGTAAGCTTCGCGAGGTCTTCCTGCATTGTCGCCATTTTCGCTTGCATCTCTTGCGCTTGTTTCATGAGTTGCCCAATATTTTTCATGATGTCTCTCCTTCTTCTTCTTTAAGGCTGATCGTCAATATGCTCTATTTCCGCTTCCGGGAAAGTTGCCAAGGCTGTCTGTACCAGCGGATCCGCAAGTAATTGAGCGCGTATTTCGGCACGCGCCTTTTGTGTGCTCTCACGTATCGTGGGCACCCCTTGCTCATCACCTGTTTTAACGTCCCACGGCATTCCTGTCCACAGCGTCAGAAGATCGCGCAGACGTCTTGCCGTCTCTTTAGGAACAGCAGGCAGGAACCTAAGCCTGATTTGCCCCGGTTCATAGGAAATCAGGTGAGTGTCATTTTCAAGACAGTTTTTCAGCAACATCTCGCGTTTTTCTCCAAGCAATGCCAGGAGAGCTTCAAAAGTATCCGGCACAGCGACCTGTCCTTGCCCCTGCCGTTCCCTTTCCCTGGATGATGAAGGAACCGGAGAAGGCCCGGGCAGCGCCGCAGAGGGTTGCGCTGCGGAAGCTGCTCTGGAAACTCCCGCCCCCACTACAGGCGGTGATTGAGAGGGCTGTGGCTGGAGGACAGCGCCCTCTTCATCCCTTGCGCGTTCGATAATTTCATTCGGCGTAGGAAGAGCGGCAAGGTAACACAGCCTCAAAAGAATAATATCAACGGCCTGTTTGACCGAGGGCGCAAAGGCCGCTTCCTGCAATCCTTTGGTCAGAGTCTGCCAACATCTTGAAAGAGTGGGAAAAGAAAGGGAAGAGAGAAGAGCAAGGGCTTTGGACTTTTGGTCTTCGCCAAGACCCACGTTATCATTTTTTCCGATCTGCATTTTCTGCAACATCATCCAATGTGTAAAATCAAGCAAATCCTGAACGACTATTAACGGATCCGAGCCAGCAATATACATCTGTTGAAAGACGGCAAGAGCCTCTTGCGGAACACCGCGAATACAGGCTTCAAACAACCTGAAAAGAAGGGTACGGTCACTCAGACCCAACATGTCGGCAACCGCCGCTTCCCGGATCACACCTTCGCACAAGGCCATCGCCTGATCAAGCAAAGAGAGGCCATCCCGCACCGACCCTTCCGCCGCGCGTGCGATAAGCGTCAAAGCCGCAGCGTCGATCGTCATTCCTTCCCGCCTGGTAATCTCATCAAGATAGGATTTCAACACCTCAAGATCAATCCGCTGCAACTGAAGACGCATACAGCGAGACAAAACTGTTTCAGGGACTTTGCGAAGCTCGGTCGTCGCGAAAATAAATTTCACATGGGGGGGTGGTTCTTCCAGTGTTTTTAAAAACGCATTAAACGCATTCCTGGATAACATGTGCACTTCATCAACGATATATACTTTATAACGTGCGGAAACAGCTTTATAACGTGCGCCTTCGATAACGCTTCGCACATCGTCAACACTGGTTCGACTCGCCGCATCCATTTCAACGACATCAATATGGCGATCTTCCGCGATGGCCTTACAATGCTCACACATCCCGCAAGGAGAAGGCGTTGGCCCTGCCTGTCCATCCGGTCCTATACAATTCAACGCCCTGGCAATAATGCGGGCAGTCGTCGTCTTTCCAACGCCGCGAATGCCGGTCAGGATAAAGGCATGGGGCAGCCGTCCCATCTGAATTCCATTGGTCAGGACCCGCACCAAAGCCTCTTGCCCGATCATATCCTCAAAGGTCGAGGGGCGATATTTACGCGCCAGCACTCTATAAGAAGATACTTGCAAAGAGGAAGAAGAAGTCATAGAGAGTCGCAACACACTTGTGCAAATTTGGATCTGATTCTGTTTGCTACCATAATTCCTGTCAGCGAACAAGGGAGAGGAGAAAAGGGGAAGGAAAAACCCCTGCCCGAATCTCGCAAATCTGGTCAGGAAAGAAGTCTGTTTCGTAAATCCCGAAACCATGTATAGTAATTGCTATATGATAAAATACCATGCGATGAATAATTCACACAAAAATATGCTGCCATATCCCGTCAAGATAGCCCCCTCCCTTCTTTCCTGTGATTTTGCAAGGTTGGGCGCCGAGGTTGCAGCCGTTACCCAGGCTGGCGCCGATATGATTCATATTGATGTGATGGACGGTCATTTCGTGCCCAATCTCAGCATAGGACCGGATATCGTCAAGGCGATCAGGCCGTATTCTTCTCTTCCTTTTGATGTGCACCTGATGACGAGTCCTGCCGATATGCTGATTGATCTTTTTGCAGAAGCGGGCGCCGATCTCTTGACCATCCATCCTGAGGCGGGACCTCATCCGCATCGCAGCCTGCAAAAAATTCGCGCCCATCGCAAGAAGGCTGGACTTGCTCTGAATCCGGCCACGCCCCTTAATGTGCTTGATTATGTTCTGGATGAACTGGACCTCATTTTGGTGATGAGCGTCAATCCAGGTTTTGGGGGTCAGGCTTTTCTGGACTCTCAGCTGACAAAGATCAAGGCTGTACGCGAAAGAATTGGCGCTCGTCCTGTTGATCTGGCTGTAGATGGAGGAATCGGACTGGAGACGGCGCCCAAGGTGATCGCGGCAGGCGCCAATGTTCTGGTGGCAGGAACCGCTATTTTTAAAACTCCTGATTATGCGCAAAATATAAAAGCTTTACGCGTCTGAAGCAAACGAGCCTTATACAGCTTCGGTCTCTAGCCCAGAGGAACAGAAGAAGCGCCATTTTCCTTCAGCTTGAGGCCGGCGTCTCGCGTTCGGCGCTTGCCTTGAACATTTTCCACAGGCCGTTTAAGTTCCGGCATCGTGTTCATGCTGTAAGGCGTGCCTGCGATGTTGCTTCCCTTGATACTTTGCGCTTCAAACAGATATCTCTCCGCACGTTGCATGACTTTTCTCGCTTCAAGAGATTCACCCGGAAAGACCAACGCTCCCAGAGAGATCGTCGCGCTGACCTCTACACCGTCCTCAAGGACAAACTTCTTCTGCTGAACTGCTGAAATCAAACGATCCGAAGTGCGAACGATACCCCACCGATCACAATCTTTCAGGATGATGCCGAAACAACACCCGCTTGTTCGTCCCATAAAATCGTTAAAGCGAATAGCGCTTCGAATAGCTTCGGTCACTTCTTTAATCAATACTTCTGTCGCTTTCAATCCATAGGTGCAGGAAAAAAGCGTCAACCGATCGATCGTGACGGCCAGATAAGCCCCAGGAACGCCTGATTGTTGCGATTGTTCAAGATGAGATGTCAGAGTTTCCAACACGACTTCCTTTTCTGAAAAGCCTGTCAGGGGATCATATCCGCTCAGATTTTGTCGGAATGTATTGTCGGCATCTTCATCCAGGAATTTTAGAGATCCCCGAATGCCGATGGCTTGGCCTTGTCCGTCATAAAGCACTTCTCCTCTGTCTTCGACAGGGCAACGCGCGTAACCTGGCAGAGACAGATGATAGCGAATACTGAACTGCGGACTTTTGGGTGAGGCTTGAATCAATGCCTGAAGCCGCAACCAGAAATTTTCAGTATCCAACATATTGTTAAAACTGCTTCCCAATGTCAGGGGCGTTTCAGGGCTTAACAGCTTATTAATGGGGCCGCGCCAATCAATCATGTCAATCCGTAAATCCCACTGATAGTCAATAAGACCATAGAGCCTGATAAGATCAATCGCCTCCATCTTTTTGGCCGTATTCGCTTCCAAAGTCCCCCTCCATCGCACTCTGACTTCATCATCAGTTTAGGACGCATTACTTTCCAATGGATTAATTTTTGAGAGAAAAATAAAAAGGCGAAGGATATATAAAGCTATATAAAAGTCAAAGAGCCATAGAGGCTAATTCTTCCAGGATCTTTCTCACTCCCTCGACCTTTGAGCGAGCGTTTTTCCATACTTGAAGGAAAACCAGTTTCTGATCAGGGCGCAATCGAACCGTTCCCTGTCTTTGCGTGATGTAATGTATCAAAGCGCCAGGATTGCTAAAACTTTGATTAAAGAAGGAAATGGCGCATCCTTTGTTTCCGGCATCGATCTTTTCAACCCCCACTTTTCGACAAAGTTGCTTGAGGGTCAACACGTCAAGAAGATTCATGACTGTCTCAGGCAATGCCCCAAAGCGATCCATCAATTCCTGCTCGAAGTGATGAATATCCTCTTCGGTCTCCAGTGTTGCAAGACGCCGGTAAAGATTGAGCCGCACAGAAAGATCAGAGACATACGTATCGGGAATCATGACGGCAAGCCCTAAATTTAACTGGGGCGACCATGAAGCACGCAACGACTTTTCATGCTTTTCATCCTCGCCAGGGTCTTTGCGCTCTGTGTAGTTTTCTCCATGGTTTTTACGGTTCTCTCGGACTTCATTGACGGCTTCTTCAAGCATTTGCTGATAAAGTTCAACTCCGACTTCCCGGATGTGACCGGACTGCTCCTCTCCCAAAAGATTGCCCGCGCCGCGAATGTCCATATCATGGCTTGCAAGTTGAAGACCCGCCCCCAGTGTATCCAGAGTTTGCATCACTTCCAGGCGCTTTTGCGCCGCGCCGCAAATGACCTGACGCTCAGGCAAGGTAAGGTAGGCATAGCCGCGAACCTTGGCGCGCCCCACGCGACCCCGCAGTTGGTAAAGCTGTGCCAGACCGAAAAGATCAGCCCGATGAATAATCATGGTGTTGACCGATGGCATGTCCAGACCAGACTCTATAATATTGGTTGAAAGTAAAATCTCGTACTTTTTATCGTAAAAATCATTCATGACCTGCTCAAGAACCGTTGCGGACAGTTGGCCATGCGCGATGACCGCCCGAGCTTCCGGCACCAGTAATCGCAAGCGTTCCGCCAGCTCCTGAAGGTCGTCAACACGAGGAGAGACATAAAACACTTGGCCGCCTCGATAAATCTCACGCAAGATGGCTTCCCGTATCACCACGGGATCAAAAGGCATGACAAAAGTTCTTACCGCCAGCCGATCAACAGGAGGGGTGGTGATCAGGGAAAGATCCCTGACGCCGGATAACGCCATCTGGAGCGTCCGGGGAATCGGCGTGGCGCTCAGGGTCAGAAGATGAACGTCCTTTTGCAATTCTTTCAGGCGCTCTTTCTGTCTGACACCAAAGTGCTGCTCCTCATCGACAATCACCAACCCCAGATTTTTAAAGTGCAAGGTGGCGCTTAAAAGGCTATGGGTACCGATAATGACATCCACCGTACCTTTGGCAATCCTTTCCTTCACAAGTTTTGTGTCTTTGGTCGAAACGAGACGGGAAAGCTGTTCGATATGCAGACCCGATCCCTGAAAACGAGCCTGAAAATGTCGGAAGTGCTGTTGACAGAGAAGAGTGGTAGGCGCGATGATCGCCACCTGCTTCCCAGCCGCAGCTACCACAAAAGCCGCTCGCAGAGCCACTTCTGTTTTGCCAAAACCTACATCGCCACAGATCAAGCGGTCCATCGGTTTGCCTGACCTGAGATCTTCAAGCGTCTCTTCAATCGCGCGGGACTGATCTTCTGTTTCGCTATAGGGAAAACGCGCTGCAAATTCCTGATAGAGACTTTCATTGCACTGAAAGGTTTCCCCCGCCCGAAGTTGCCGCTCTGCCGCCAAGGCAATCAGATGCTGGGCCGTTTCCAGAAGTCGTTTCCTGATTTTGGCCTTGCGGTTCTGCCAGGCGCCGCTTCCCAGTTTATCCAGAGTAACGAAACTGGACTCGCCGCCATAACGCGACAGGACGTCCAGATTTTCCACGGGAACGAAAAGCTTGTCTCCTCCCTCATACGCAAGAGCCACGCAATCATGGGGGATGCCCTCTACGCTGAGCGTCAAAAGTCCCTTGAATTGACTGATGCCATGTTCCTGATGCACGACATAGTCGCCTTCACTTAAAGAGGAGACTTCGCCAATCAATAGATCCGAACGCCGTTGACGCCTGGTCGGACGAGTTTGACGTTCTCCCAAAATATCCTGTTCCGTCATCAGGACAAGATCAGGGGTTTCAAATCCATACTCCAGAGGAAGCCGAATCAGCCCGACATGACGAGGGTCAAGGTTTTCAACCTCGCTGAAATGAGACAACAGTCGAGCCGTCAGTTCCCGTTCTGCTAAAACTTTTAAAAAACGATTTTGCGATCCCGTACTGACACACGAAAGAATGACTTTTTTTCGATGGTGTTGCGCTGTCAGAATACGCTCCCTCACATGATCAAAGAGATTAATATCCTGACGGTGACGGGAAGCAGAAAAATCTGCAATCGGGCGAGCGGCCAAATCAATCTCGCGGTCGGACGGCGCAGCAAACGGAGAAAAGTGAAAAACCTTCAGATTCTCAAGTTTTTGTTCCATTTCCGCCATTGAAGGATATAAAAGCTCAGGAGGAAGAGGATGATAGGGAAGACCGCCCTTTTCTTTCTCCGCCGCCTTAAATTTGATACGCGCCTCGTAGTATTCCCGCACCTGTTCCAGATGTATCTTCGCGGCTTCCAAAGCGCGTTGATCAAAACACACGACGGGATCCCCGACATAATCCAGAAGCGTTTCTCGTGTATCATAAAATAGGGGAAGCCAGTGCTCGGCTCCTGGATAAGTCCTTCCCGCGCTGATGGCCTGGTAGAGAGGGTCTTGATATCCCGCGGTACCAAAATACTGGCGGTACGATTTTCGGAAATGCGTGATCGTTTGATCATTGATGAGAACTTCATGGACAGGACTCAACGAAACGTGCTGAACCTCCTCCTGACTGCGCTGGGTCAGCGGGTCAAAAGTTTTAAGCTCTTCCACCTCTTCGCCAAAAAAATCGAGACGGTAAGGCATGTCATGAGAAGCAGGAAAAAAATCTATGATCCCCCCGCGAAGGGAAAATTCCCCCGGCTCCCTGACAGTCATCACAGGACTGAATCCATGAGAGAGAAAATAGTTTTCCAGCGCTTTCCGGTCGATTATTTCTCCTTTCGCAATCCTGAACGATCTATCCTGATAAACGATACGGGGCGGAACACGCTGGAAAAAACTGGCGGCACTGGCGAGAATGACACGAGGCAAGGTCTGGGGTTTGAGAAGATGGACAAGAGTTTCCACACGCTTCCCTATGATATCCTTCTTGGGAGAAAGACGATCATACGGCAAGCAATCCCAAGCGGGAAAAACCAGAATATCAATCGTTGGCGCCAGAAATTCAAGTTCCTGAGCCAAGAGGGCAAGACGCGCCTCGTGACGGCAGACATGCAAAACAGAACGTTGGGGATGTTGTGCCGCAAGAGCCGCGAGAACAAAACCGTCAAAGCTGTCGGTAACGCCATAAAATGTTTTATGACCTTGATCCTGGGTCAGCGGAAGAGAGCGAATGAGGGTTTGCATCGGTGCTTACTCCGGAAGTCCTTTTTTTCTGTCTGGCTTGTCTGATTGGCTTGAAAGTGCTTCCTTGTGCGAAGATATCCCTTTTGGCTTAGATAAATCAGCGACAATACCGCGCAGCGTGCGCACTTCCTGAGCTGTGAACGGCACACGGGAAAACATCGTATGGATGGAACGAACCATTTTGGGACGTTTATGGGCAGTTCGGAAATAGCCTGCCTTATCAAGTTCTTTTTCCAGATGTTCAAACAAACCCATCAATTCTCCTTTCGTTGCAAAGTCGCTTTCTCCCTGTTTCAAATGAAGTTTAGGTGTTTCTATGGTCGTTTGATAAAACTCGTAGGCGACCAGCAAGACAGTTTGCGCCAGGTTGAGCGAACTGAAGTGAGGATTAACCGGAACCGAAATAATGCCCGTACACAGAGCAACATCTTCGTTATTAAGCCCCGCACGTTCGGGTCCAAACAGCACGCCAAAACGCGTATTCTCCAGAACATGCCTGTGCATTGTCTCAGCCGCCTGGCGCGGCGTCATATGCAATCCCACCATATCTCGAAGACGCGCGGTTGTCGCATAAGCGCAATGCAGATCAGCCAAGGCATCCTCCACCCTGTCAAAGATTTCCGCATGTTCCAGAACGTCATCGGCGCCCGCCGCCAAAGCGCGCGCCTCTTTGGACAGAGGATCCGCAAAGGGCCTGACCAGCCGAAGCTTCGTCAGTCCGAAGTTTGCCATGGCGCGTGCTGTCGTGCCTATATTCTGGGCGATCTGCGTTTCAATCAGGATGATGACAGGTTGAGACATGAGAGAATCAAACGCGCCGCCAGGTTGTCCCTGAGGGCGAATCTAGCAAGATGACGCCTCGCGCCGCAAGCATGTCGCGAATATGGTCGGATGCCGCAAAATCTTTTGACTGACGTGCGACGCTGCGCCGACCGATCCATTCTTCAATTTCTTGAGGCGAAAGCTCCTGATCCTGAACCTCCCTGGGCGAAAGCCCCTGGGACGACGATTCCTGCCCCTGAAGCCATTCTTGCGGATCACTTTGAAGAAGTCCCAGAATAGCCGCGCTCGCCCACAACCTGTGTTGCAAAACGCGCCGCTCCGACTCACCCAGAGACAATTTATAAATTTCGCTCGCCAACGCATGAAGTCGCGCAATCGCCAGAGGCGTATTTAAATCGTCTTCAAGCGCCGCAATAACCTCGGGATCTGTCTGTCTCTCTGCATCGCTGTCCATCCCCTCATCCTCAGGACCTGTATCGACATCCATATCTACCCTATCCAGGTCTTCCCGTTCTTCATCCCGTCGAGAAGGATCAAGAGAACTGAGAGAAAGAATAGAACTCTGAACAGGACGGCGAGAGATGCTCTCCGTCATTCCCTCCAAAGCGCCGTAAAGACGATTCAGGGCCGCACGCGCACGCGGCAACGTTTCATCCGTCAGATCAAGCGGTTGACGATAATGCGTTGACAGCAAGGCAAAGCGGATCGTCTCCCCCCGCGCTTTCTGAAGCAGCTCGCTCAACACAATAAAGTTGCCCAATGACTTTGACATCTTCTCCCCGTTGATCGTCAGCACGCCGTTGTGTAGCCAATATCTTGCAAAAGTGCCATGACCATGAACGGCGACGCTTTGAGCGATCTCATTTTCATGATGAGGAAAGATTAAATCCTGCCCTCCCGCATGAATGTCAAAAGTCACCCCCAGATGCTTTAAACTCATGGCGGAACATTCGATATGCCACCCTGGCCTGCCGCGTCCCCAGGGACTATCCCATCCCGGCTGCGTTTCATCCGACGGTTTCCACAACACAAAATCGGCGGGATCTTTCTTGTAGGGAGCCACCTCCACTCGTGCACCCGCCATCATTTCCTCACGACGCATGTTTGAAAGCTCGCCGTAACGCGGCAGACCAGGCACATGAAAAAGCACATGATGTTGCGCTTCATACGCGATTCCCTTATCAAGAAGCGCCTTGATAAAGTCAATCATCTCGGCAATGTGAGTCGTCGCACGCGGCTCAACGGTTGGCTGAAGCGCAAGCAACGCCCTGGTATCTTCCTGGAAAAATCGGATTGTCTCTTCTGTCAGGACATCAACAGGCTTTTTCAGGTCATGAGACGCTTTAATGATTTTGTCATCGATATCCGTAATATTACGAACATACGTGACTACGTACGATCTTTTCAGCAACCGATACAGGACATCGAACAGAACGACCGGCCGGAAATTTCCCAGATGCGCCCGACCATAAACGGTGGGGCCACAAACGTACATGCCCACATGACCAGGACGAAGCGGTCGGAATTCTTCCAGTTTTCGTGTCAGGGTATTATGTAAATGAAGTGTCATCAACCATTCTCTTATGCTGTCGTTCTGGGCATCATAGTCTGTCGCCAAACTATGACCTCTCTGCCGTATGCGTCTCTCTGCCGCATACTATATAGATTATGTATGCTGTTATGCTGTCATGCCTTGCAACCGCCTTGCGGCTTTTTCCCGTCCTATCAACGGAAGCAAGTCCTTCATTTCCGGGCCATGCAGCTCGCCTGTCAGCGCCAGGCGCAGGGGCATAAACAGCTCTCTTCCTCGGCGGCCTGTTTCTTCCCTAAGAAGCGTTGTCCATTTTTCCCACGTTTTACAATCCCAAGGCATGGACGGTAAAAGCTCAAGGGCTGTTCTAATGTAGTCATGGTCTTCGATTTCAGGCTTCACGTGTCCGTGACATACTTCTGTGAAGTGACGCAGGTCAACGAGTTTATTCAAATTCCCGCAGACGGCTTGCCAGAACACGTCATCCACCTTTTCCAGTGAAAGCTCTTCAAGGCGTGGTCTGACGGCTTCATACGACCAGTGATGCAATAACTTTGCATTTAACCTGTTCAACATTTCAGGCGAAAACCGTGGAGAAGAACAACCAAAATGACCGATGTCAAAGTCTTCAATCAATTGCTCAAGCGATAGCGCAGGCGCAATGTCATCCGATGTACCCAATTTGACCAGATAACTGGCAATGGCAAGGCTTTCCAGTCCCTCTTCGCGAAGGCTTTGCAAGGTAAGGCTGCCAAAACGCTTGGACAGCGACTCGCCATGCTCGCCGACAAGGAGGGGGAAGTGACCAAACGTAAAGTGGTGCGGATCGGCTCCCAGCGCTGCGAAAAGTTGAATCTGCACAGCGGTATTGCTGATATGATCCTCGCCTCGCAGGATATGCGTAACGCCAAGTTCAATATCATCCACAACAGAAGACAGAGTGTATACAGGCGATCCGTCTTCCCGAAGGAGAATGGGATCGCTCATCGTGTTGCGTTCAAACCTTAATTCGCCGCGCGAAAGATCATGCCAAGCCACGGGTTCTGACTTTAACAGAAAGCGCCAATGAGGTTTGCGGCCTTCATCCTCATATCTTTTCTTGTCCGCAGGAGAAAGCTTTAATGCCGCGCGATCATAGATGGGAGGCAATCCCTGCGACCGTTGCAATCGACGCTTGAAATCAAGCTCAAGCTGCGTTTCATAACAGGGGTAAAGTCGTCCTGCCGCTTTCAGTTTGTCCGCGGCAAGATCATACCGCTCTAAACGTTTCGATTGAGCATGAAACTCATCATGCGTCACTCCAAGCCACGCCAGATCCTGAAAGATCGCGTTTGTATAGTCCTCTTTTGATCGTCCAGGATCAGTATCATCAAGCCTCAGAACAAAAGTGCCGTGATGATGGCGCGCAAACAACCAATTGATCAGAACGGTACGGGCATTGCCAATATGCAAAAGGCCCGTTGGACTCGGGGCAAAACGGACAACCGGTTTTGGTTTCATGGTTCCTCTGAATAACGGAATCTCACTCTCCCCTATCCCATAGCATATTCTGCGCCCAACACCAACCGGGAAGCGCTGCTATCATACTTCTTTCTTACCTGGAATCTGGCGCACGCTTTTGCCTTAAAATCCCCACGCCATATCTGGTTAGAAAAGAAGCCTATTAAAAGCCGCATAAATTGCGGTTTCTTGCCTTTTGATCCTCTATCCTTGGAGCTGTTTCAACTTCATTGTGATTCATGTCTCATATTGTTATAGAATGCTTTAAAGTCGTTTGATCTTCGTGTACATATGGTTTGACATGAAATTTTTTGTCAAAATGCCTAAGAAGCAGGATTTTCCATGACCGAAAAAAAACTGGCTTTTGAGAATCACCCTTCCGCCAAATTGTTGTTTCATATTCCAGTCCTTGTCTGGATGTTGGGGGGTATGATGTTTCTGGTCAATCTCTCTTACATTATGGTTTACAGCTATATAGGGATTTATATGAAATCCCTTGGCGTCACGATGGGATGGATCGGCGTGGTAGAGGGCATCGCCGAGGGTTGTTCCTATCTCATGAAGCTTTTCTCAGGAATGTTCAGCGATTATTTGCGCCATCGAAAACCCGTCATGCTGGTTGGGTATAGTATGATCGTGATTTCTCGCCTTATTTTTTCCTTGCCACTAGGTTTTTTCCCCTTGTTTGCAGCGCGTCTTGTCGAGAGAATCGGCAACGGCATTCAATCCACGCCTCGCGATACTATGGTGGCGGACGTCTCTCCACCTGATCGAATCGGAACCTGTTATGGCTTGAAAAGGACATTAGCTCAGGCAGGGTCCCTGGTGGGGGCGCTATGCGGGATAGGAGCGATGATGTGGGCAGCAGGCGATTACCAAAAGATTTTTCAGATTGCGGCCATTCCCGCTTTTGTTGCTTTCCTGATTTTGATTTTCTTCATCCAGGAGCCAAAAAAGTTTGCTCACTCAGCCGTCTCTTCAGAAATTCCCTTGCCTGAAGAAAAGAAGCGCGCCCCTGTTCGTTGGTCAAACCTTGGCAATCTCGGCTCATCTTTCTGGTTGTTGATGGGGCTGACAGCTGTCTTTATGTTGTCTCGTTTTGGAGAAACGTTTTTAATCATTCACGCCTCCATCAATTTTAACCTGGACATAAAATACGCTTCAACCGTTATGCTGGTCATGAATGCTGGATGGTGTCTTTCTTCCTATCCGGTGGGCGTCTTGGCGGATCGTATGAACCGGTACTTGTTTTTAGCCATGGGGATCTTGTTTTTGATTTTAGCGGATCACTTTCTGGCGAGTGCAACAACTCTGTTCTGGGTTTATGCAGGATGTTTTTTTTGGGGCGTTCAATATGGCGTCACGCAAAATGTCTTTCTCTCTTTAATTGCTGAAACAGTCCCTTCGGATCTGCGAGGGACGGGTTTTGGATGCTACTATATTATTTGCGCCATTTCCGCTTATTTTGCCGATTGTATGGCGGGAATTCTCTCTGAAAGATATGGCGAGGCTGCCGCTTTTTCCGTCAGCGGCGTCATCGCGATGGTCGCTCTTCTTTTTTTGATCATGATGATCGGCCGCAAGAATTTCATCCCAAAGTTTCTTAAAAAATGAGAGCTTTGTTTGCAGAAGTTAAAAATATACATATTCGATGAACAATTGATTGACACATCGCTCGTGCCTTTGTACACACGAGTTAGGTATTTTTATGCTTGTTCGTTTCATGGAGGGGTGGCCGAGAGGCTGAAGGCGGCGGTTTGCTAAACCGTTATACGGTTCATCCCGTATCGTGGGTTCGAATCCCATCCCCTCCGCCATTTTCAAGAGTTTTTTAACTTAATATATTTCTCTTTAAAAATTTAACTGTACCATAAATGTACCAATTGGCTGGAAGATTTACCAACCTTAGGAAAGTCAAATTCCTTCCAAAAATCCTTTTTGTCTCTCTACATGATAATTTTCCCAGACAGCAGCTTGTAGCAACTCCACAGGATTTAACTAAACATCATTTAAAAACTTCCAATATCGTAAAGATAAATCTATCGTCTTGTCTTTTATCCTTTTTTGTAGAAATCTGCTCTTTGAGCGTTTGCGCTGTGTCCTATAAAAACCCTCGCATCATCAGGCGAAGCAAGAAATAAAACATGTTCACCAGTAAAGAGTGTAAAATTGACACCTTAAAACGAGGAGAAATCCCATGAACATGGTCAGCTTTTATGATCTTTTTCTCAAGATTATCAAGTTTCATCATACAGAAGAGATGACGGCCATCAATCATTACTACCTGGCAAAGAAGCACTTATTCTATAGCGATCAGGAAAAATACATTATCGAGAAGGAACCCGTCCATCTTACGATCCTCAATATTTTTGGTTACATCAATATGCTTGCTTCCCACAAAGGGGTAAAGATTATCTATAAAGATTTTCCCTATGATGAGACAGGGAAAGAAATCTGCTATTCCCAATTCTGGGAGGAGAGTCGTCTGTTTTATAAAGGGGTAGGGAAGACAACGCAATTGCCGGGTGATCCTGCCCTGTTCTTTACGTCCAATATCTCGGATGATGTGTATGCCAAAGCCACCAATACTCTTTTCAATCATTCTATTCATACAAACAGCCTGGTGAAAAGGCTGGAAAATGTAAAGGACAAGCTTATGCAGACCTATAAAGGAATTCCTGTTTTAAGTCGCAAAGAGATCAACCGGCATATTCGGGAGCTTTATCCGGAAATTTCCGATAATGAAGCGTATGTGATCTTCAGGATTTTCAAGAAAGACGAATCCCTGGAAGAAGAAGGCTCTCTCTCATAAAAACTGGCGTCCCCTTTCTTTCTTCGACTCTACTTCTTTAATACTCTCCGCGTTTATTTTTAAAAAAGCGTTCCACCTGTTCATCCCCTGAACCCAGATACCCCTAAAATAGGGGGGTTGAACCTGTTTGACCCTAAAATGGGGTCAAGGCTTTAACCTCTTTTGTCTCCAAAAGGATTCAAGGATGGAACCCCTTTTCTTTTTTTATTTTTCCTTTTCTTCTGTACTGAAGTTGGGAGAAAGGAAGTCAGCATATGCAGCATCATAGGGAAGGTCTTAAAAAGACGATTGAAACAATTGAAGATCTCAACGCTCTGGTCTCGAGAGTTGAAAAGGCCAGACAGTCCTCAAAAGATTTCCGAAGCAAGATTCTCCTGACCGAAGCAGCAGCTTGATTGCTACATGTTTCACAATCTTTTCTGAGAGAAAACCGCTACCGGGGAGAGCCGCCCGTCTATTACAAACTGGGAAGCGTGGTGCGCTATGATTACTTTGAATTAATGGACTACATTGATTCCTGCCGCCGCCATTCCACCAGTGAAGGAAGTCTTTCATGATTTCCCTGTAGATTCTCATACACACGAACGCGTGCGCGGAAGCTGTGCCACGGATGCTGGAGATCTGGAATCAGACACTCCGTCCTGCTGTTCCTGTGCAGGAGACGCCTTTTCGCGTTGCAAAACTCAGTGCCGTTCTTCAGGAGCATTTCCGGAACAGCCTGGAGGAATGGCAAGCGTTTTGCCGGGATCTCTCGCAGAGTTCGTTTCTGATGGGCAAGGGTCAACGGGGCTGGCGGGTGACGCTCGACTGGATTCTGGAGCCGCCCAACCTGCGGAAAGCGCTTGAAGGCAATTATAGACTTGAGAATCCTTTCTCTTCTCGGCTTGTTCTACTAAATCAGAAAATTTCTGAACTCCCTTTTGCCGATTTTCAGAAATTTCTTTTTGCAGTTCCTTCGCCCATAAAGGAGCATCCTTGGGAAGAAGGATTTCCACATGAGCTACATTCTTATCAGAATGATAAAACCACTGACCGGTTTTGGCATCATAGAGATCTGTCCCTGTACGGTAAGCAACAGCCTTGACCGTATTGCGGTTGCTGCGGGATAAATACCTGATTGTGGCATGATAAAGAGCCAAGTGATTTTCCTTATTTCCTTAAAGATCACCAATTTTCTGAGCTATTACTCACTGTAGTTGAAGAAAAATATTTTTAACGTCAGTGATTGTCGCTTGCGACAAAGTGCGTGTTGTAATTTATTACAACATATAAGCGCGCCTGTCATCTCTCCGTTCAACAGGACTTGCCGATTTTTCCTTTTTATTTTATAGTCTTCCTGACTCCTCCTCTGAAAGGGGGGGTTAAAGGGGCGACAAAGTCCCTTGCCAAAAGTAGAGAAACAAACATGAATAAAATTCAAGGCATTAATGATAAAATTAATAAACTTAAAAACCTTAAACTTCAGGTCGAAACAAGACTGGCGCGTGAGCTCTATAAGAAAATAGAAGCCACCCTCGGAGAAGATTTTACCCCTCAACTGACTATGGCTATTGTGAACGAAAACTGGAACAACGCTTCCCGGGAACAAAAGGAGAAATGGCGATCAAACGCCCGCGCCTTTTCCTCCTCTCAAGCAACAAAAATATCTACAGGCGCTCAAGAGAAAATTCACGCAACTCCTTAACAGGAAAAAGGCCATGATCTATCGATCAGACTATAACCCCGCCAAACTCAGAAAAGCCAGAACAAGAACCCTCATCCAGCTTGGAGGGCTTGTGGAAAAAGCGGGGCTTCTTGATCTGGTGGAGCTGGAAACAGGGCAGGACTTGCAGAAAGACCCCGAAACTTTTGACGCTGCCGCAACCCTTATGGGGGCGCTCCTTTCTCTGAAAGAAGCTTTCCTGTCCGAAGAGGCACAAGCCCAGAAAATGATCTGGAAAGTCCAGGGCAAAAAAGAACTCGCAACCGCCAAA
>JAEUKR010000028.1 GCA_016794245.1 Caedimonas sp.
CCTGACCTCAACAAGATTGAGCCGCAATGGGCAAACTTGAAAGCCAGAATCAGAAAAGATAAATACTCCGCCTCAAACTTCTTGCAAAATCTTGACCATCACCTCATAAATATGTAAAAATATAAAATCAATCAGCTATAAAACGATTAAAAGGAGATTAAAAAGAACATCAGGAGGTGATTTCATGGGCTTCTTCTTTGGAAAATCACCTCGCCTTAGAACCTGTCTTTTTCTTTTACCAGCCTTTCGGCCAATGATTGAATGTCGGCGGCACGCAATTTGTCAGGTCCTGTTTTCAAATGATATTGCGCCCGTTTTGCCTGGGTCAGGGCAATTTCAGGTTTATCATTCGTAAGCGCTTCTTCCGCGAGGGCGAGAGCGGACATCCCCAGATTCCCCTGACGACCATAAGCGGTCGCAAGAAGCCGCCATGCAAACGGATTGTTGTTTTCGTATTTTATGACGTGATGAAGCTCGCGGATCGCCTTTTCCGACAGCTCTGGATGATTTTTTTCAAGGAGAGTTTGCGCATAGGCCAGGCGAATGAGGGGAGCTCGCGGCTTTAGGTCAATAGCGTGTTTGTAGGAGATCAAAGCGTCATCCAGGCGCCCTTTTTCAAACATGAATTGACCTTTGATTTCATGGAAGTAGGGATCTTGGGGAAAATCATGAATGAGCGCATCAAGCTGTTTTATCGCGTCATCAAAATGACCTTCTCGATAAAAGGCGATCGCGCGCGCATAACGGGCTTTCACACTTTGGTCTGTGGAGCGATAGGTCAAAAGCGTTTTTCCCGGTGGCTCAAGGTAAGCCGATAACTTTGCCATCATCCGATCGTATTTTTCATAAAAATCTTGCGGCAAGCGATTATTGGCATAAGGAGAATTTTTTAAATGTTGTCGAAGAAAATCGACACGATCACGACTGAAGGGGTGCGATCGCATATAAAGATCCTGCTGGTCTGGAGACAAAAATTCCTGTTTTGCCAGGGTTTCCATAAACTCCAGCAGTCCTCGCGAAGACCATTTCAGATCGTCCAGATAGCGAATGCCTGAACTGTCGGCGGTGCCTTCCTGGCCGCGTGAATAATGAAGAACCATCCCCTGCGCCATTGATATTCCGCCAAGCACGGAGGCCATCGCCGCGTCAGGATTGTGAGCCGCTGCCGCGGCAGCGCCCAAGGCCATTGCCGCCATCGCTGCCAGAGTGGCTTTTCCCATCATGCCTTCAGTGCGCGCGATGTGTCCTCCCGCGATGTGCCCCGTTTCATGCGCAAGAACGCCGATCACTTGCTCAGGCGTTTTGCTTTCAAGAATGAGTCCAGTGTTCATAAAAATGGAATAGCGCGTGCTTGCCGCGGCATTCACTTCTGGGTTGACAATGACATAAAGATTAAGCGCCGTGGGATCAAGACCCGCCACACGGAAAAGAGGCGTAATGTAATCATGCAGCGTGGCTTCAATCTCTGCATCCCGTATAAAGGAACCTGTCTGAAGGGGTTGGGCAGCGTAAAGAGCCTGCCAAAAGAACGCATTCAAACCGATCCATAAAGCGATGAAACCTCTTGCATACTCAAATCTGCCGAGAGGCTTTTGAAGCAAAAGCGGGCGAAAAACTACGGCGCACAGAAAAGACGCAAGGGACATGGAGGACGCGAGTATTGCGAGCACGCTTTTAACAATATAGCCAAAGAATTTCAGACTGTGGGGAGGTGGCTTTCGGGTTTCGTCTGCCACTCTCAGTCCGCATCTTGAAATTTTTTGAGTATACCTCATACGTTCGTATACCTCATGCAGCCTTATGCATCGAGCAGTCTTTTCCACCATTTATTTTTCGACTTTTTTTTTTGCTCTACTCCTTCCGGGCGCTGATCTTCAGAGATCTCTTCCGCAGAGCGTTGATTGGCAGGCGGCATCTCTGGCACAGTATTCATAATCGAAGAAACAGATCCTGATCCTGCTTCACCCTGCACATTTTCATCCCCTCCTTTTTGAGGGGTCTGAGCGTATGGTTCCCATTTATTAAAACGACGGTTCCGTTTGAAGCGATGGCGACGCCTGTTGCTTCCTTCGTCACGATTTGGAGGGGAGGTATCTTTTTGACTCTCCTCACCTGGCTTTGCAATTTCCTGGAGGGGAAGCTCTTCGGTTGTTGAAGAGGTTGAAGCAGGGGGTTGACTAAAAGATCTCTCACGATTTTTATGATGACGACGACGAGAGCGACGACCACGCCCACGATTTTCCGATGTTTCTGAAGAAGTCGTTTCCTCTTGAGGAAAGGAAGACGTTGCGTCTTCCGGTGTCGCTTTTTGTGCTTCCTCGGAACGGCTAAGTCGTTGAGAGGAGGATATTACCTGGTGGTTTTCCTGAAGAGAAACATCAACATCTTTGGGCGATTCTGTGTTCGTGTTTTCTTCACTGCGGCGTTTCAAGCGGGTAATGCGATAGTGAGGGCTTATAAGACTGTCATCTCCTTCAACGAAAATCTTTATGTCCAGACGCTTTTCCAGTTGTTGAAGATGCTCGCGCTTGGAATTCAAGAGATAAAACGCCACCAGAGTAGGGACATGTATTTGTAATTCTGAAACTTTTCCTAACAATGCTTCTTCTTCCATGACTCTTAGCATATGAAGAGAAGTTGACTCGGTGGACCTTACATATCCCGTTGCATTGCAGTGAGGGCAAGGATGAGCGCTTGTCTCCAGAAGGCTGGGACGTAACCGCTGACGAGAAAGCTCAAGCAAGCCAAAAGGTCCGATTTTGCCCATTTGAATACGCGCCCGATCATTGCGAAAAGCCTCGCGCAGACGTCGTTCAACAGACATGATATAGCGATGATCATCCATATCAATAAAATCAATCACGATCAAACCAGCAAGATCACGTAAACGCACTTGGCGCGCGATTTCATCGGCTGCTTCCAGGTTGGTCTTGACGGCTGTTTCTTCAATGTGTCTCTCACGTGTGGATCGCCCTGAGTTGATGTCGATGGAAACCAGGGCTTCGGTTGGATGGATCACGATGGATCCGCCAGAGGGCAAACGAACGACAGGATTATACATTTCGTCGATCTGTGCTTCAATCTTGAATTTATGAAACAAAGGAACATAAGGATCTTTGTAATGATGAACCTTTTTTACATGGCTTGGCATCAATGTTTTCATGAATGAGCGGGCAATCTTGTATCCTTCTTCTCCTTCCACATGAATTTCGTCCACGTCTTTGGCATAAAGATCGCGAATCGCTCGCTTGATAATGTCGTCCTCTTCGTAAACGAGCGTTGGCGCGATGGACTGGAGTGTCAGATCACGAATATCGTTCCAGGCACGCATAAGAAATTCGGCGTCGCGTTTGATTTCCGTTTTTGTACGCTCCCGTCCCGCCGTACGGATAATCAATCCCATACCTTCTGGAATAGCCAGCTCCTCAAGAACCTTTTTCAGACGTGTACGATCATCAAGAGTAGAAATTTTACGTGAAATGCCGCCACTACGCAGCGAATTCGGCATGAGAACGCCATAACGTCCCGCGATCGAGAGAAAAGTTGTCAGAGCGGCGCCTTTTCCACCCCTTTCCTCTTTCACCACCTGGACCAGAAGAATCTGATTTTTATGGATAACCTCCTGAATCTTATACATTTGATGCAGGACAGGCCGCTTTGCCATCATAAACTCGTCTTCATCGTTTAATGGCGTCTCGCCTCCTAAAATAGCGACCGACATCTCGAAATTTTTTTTCTCGCCTTCCGTGTCCGTATCAGTCAATTCAACGGTTGGTTCGTCGATTTCCTGTTGGCTCGCGGAGGATGTGGACTCTTTCAGAGGTTGAGGGGGCATATCGTCTTCACCGTGATCCCTCAAGGAAGCCTTTTGCATTTCCGCTTTTAAGGCTTCACGATCAGACACAGGAATGCGAAAATAATCCGGATGAATTTCACTGAAAGCCAGAAAACCATGACGGTTGCCGCCATAATCAACAAAAGCCGCCTGAAGGGAAGGCTCAACACGCGCTATCTTTGCCAGATAGATATTTCCTTTGATGGTGATTTTCGTTGCGCTTTCAAAATCAAAATCGATCAAACGACTGTTTTCACCGATAAGAGCAACGCGCGTTTCTTCAGAATGCGTTGCGTCAATAATCATTCTTTTGGTCATCATTTGTACTCCCGACGCTTATGTCGTTTCAGGCTTTGAAAACTTGAAACGACCGTGTTCCGCAAGGAGCAATCGAACTGACTTTTGCTTGTATAGACCTGCCCACAGGAGGGATCTCAAGTAGTTGCGCGGGCGCCATACACCAAATGGTTTGATGCGGGCGTATCCTGTACGCAACTGGTGGGGGAATCTTTCCCGCAATCATTATAAAACCTTCCAAGCAAAGAATCCGATGCTCATATAATTTTTTCAGAACACGAACCATACCCTTCGTCTTTCAGGATGTGGGCGTGTTGGAAACGATTTATCCATCACCCCAGACCTTGAAATCCTTTGGGTCTGTGTTTAATTGTTAATCCAGAATGGGTCAGAAAAAATCACCCTAAAAATGTTAGATGGCTTTTATCGTTTCATTGTCCCATTAAAAAAATCATACTCAGGATAACCCGCGTTTACAGATTTTACAATCTTTTTTAATAAGCTTATAACTAATGAGGTCATTTATCCATCTTCTAGAAATACAGCAATATACATTATAAAAGATAATTAATGATTCCAATATATATTGTTTTTGACGCTTGTTTTAACCATAGTATATTTTTGATATTAAATTATTATTTTTTTAACTTTTAAATATTTCCTTGTCTTGATATAACAAAGAAAATTAAAAAGTGAATGTTTGTTGAAGATTATGCTTCTGGCGTTTATCAGGGGTCTCGTTTATAGACCCAAAAGCCAACGTGCTTGCCTCTTGAAAGGAAAAGGGCATGTTTCAAAGATTTAAGCAAAGGTTTTTCGTGTGTTAAGGTGTTTATTGCGTATTTTGGCAGCCATAGGGGTGATCCTTCTCACAAGTGCGGCGGCGATTTTGTTTTTAGTCTATCATTATGGCGCGGATCTTCCGGACTATCAGCATTTGGCTCATTACAAGCCTCCTATTGTTACAAGGCTTTATGCAAACGATGGTCGCATGTTTGCGGAATACGCTTGGGAAAAGAGGATCTATGTTCCTGTTCAGGCTATTTCTAAAAGAGTTGTCCAGGCTTTCCTGGCGGCTGAGGATAAGAACTTTTATGAGCATTCCGGGATTGATATTCCAAGTATTATTTCGGCAGCGCTGACAAATATAGGGCGCGTGGCCGAATCCAGGCGTCCGGTCGGCGCTTCGACGATTACGCAACAGGTGGCGAAGAACTTTCTTCTGGCGGACATCGCCCATGCCGTATCTTATGAACGTAAGATCAAGGAAGCTCTTTTGGCCTTTCGTATTGAGAGCGCCTATTCCAAGGACTATATCCTGGAATTATTTTTAAATGAGATCTATTTAGGATCGGGTTCCTATGGCGTGGCGGCGGCGGCTCTTAATTATTTTAATAAAAGCCTGGATGAATTGACGATCGCTGAGGTCGCTTATTTGGCGGGTCTTCCCAAGGCCCCCAGCCGATATCATCCGTCGCGTTATCCGGAAGCGGCTAAAATACGGCGTGATTATGTCATTCGTCGCATGTTTGAAGATGGTCATATTACGGCTGAAGAAGCGAACAAGGCGGCTGATGAGCCGATCATTTTGCATGAGCGTGATCCAGGCGGGGTTGTCCACGCAAGCTATTTCGCGGAGGAAGTTCGTCGCGCGCTGATTGAGAAATTTGGCGAAAAAGCGCTTTATCAGGAAGGACTTGTGGTGCGAACCTCGCTTGATCCCTCGCTCCAGGAACTGGCACAGCAAGCCTTGCGGCAAGGTCTGATCGATTACGATCGTCGTCATGGTTGGCGCGGTCCTGTCTTTCGTCTGGCTCTGTCTGACAACGAAAGAACCGGATCGCAAAAGGGGTTGGAAAAAGAGAAAGGATCTTCCGCTGCCTGGATTCCCAAACTTAAATCGGTCATCGCGCCTTCAGGAATCGGGGGCTGGCGGATGGCTGTTGTTCTTGATCTTCAAGCGCAATTTGCAACGATTGGGTTTGAGGATGGAACGATGGGGCGCATTGCTCTCGCGGAACTTCAGTGGGCGCGGAAATATATAAGTGAATATGCTCTGGGGGGCGTCATTCGTCATCCGCGTGATGTGCTGTCAATTGGTGATGTGGTACTGGTGGAGCCTTTAAACCCCGTTCCTTATGCGATAAAGCCTTCACCTTCACTTGAGAAACGAATCGAGCCTTCACTTCAGACACAAGAGTTCAGACTTTGTCAGATTCCTCTTGTATCCGGGGGGATTGTCGTCATGAATCCTCATACGGGTCGCGTCCTTGCGATGCATGGGGGCTTTAGTTTTGAGATCAGCCAGTTCAACCGCGTGACGCAAGCGATGCGTCAGGTGGGATCGGCCTTCAAGCCGTTTGCTTATCTTGCCGCTCTTGAAAAAGGGCTGACGCCTTCTACATTGCTGTACGATGGGCCTTTTTCCATGGACATGGGGTATAGTCTTGGAATCTGGACGCCTCACAACTATGAAAAGGACTACCTGGGATCAATAACCCTGAGACGCGCTTTAGAGCTGTCGCGGAATCTGGTGATCATTCGGATGACCCATGATTATGTGGGAATGGAAAATGTGAAACGCGTTGCCGAGAAACTTGGGATTGTCGAGAGTCTTCCTCTGCATCTGGCAACGGTTCTTGGGGCTGCCGAATCGACGCTTTTGAAAGTCACGACAGCGTACGCCATGATCGCAAATGGCGGCAGGCGTCTGACCCCGACACTTTTGGATCGTATCCAGGATCGTCAGGGGAAAAATCTTTACGTTAATGAGGCGCGTTTTTGTGAAGGATGCCATCATGCGTACTGGATGAACACGCCGCCTTCTCTGATTGATCGACGCCAGCAAGTGATCGACCCCGCAACGGCATATCAGATGATTTCGCTTTTGCAGGGAGCGGTTGAGCGAGGAACGGCAAAGTCGCTGCGAGAGCTTGATCGCCCGCTTGCGGGGAAGACGGGAACCTCGAATGATTATCGCGATACGTGGTTTGTGGGATTTACGCCCGATCTGGTGGTTGGCGTGTTTGTGGGATTTGATACGCCGCGTGATCTGGGACAACATGAAACGGGCGCAAGGGTCGCATTGCCCGTTTTCAAAAATTTTATGGCGGCGGCTCTTAAAAATGCGCCGGCGATACCGTTTCGCATTCCGCCCGGGATCAAGCTTGTCAGGGTCGACGCCATGACGGGATTGCCAGCTGCCGGGGGCAGCGGTCCTCATGTCATCCTTGAAGCGTTTAAATCAGAGACGGATGAGAATTCCTTTGGCAAACCTCCTGTCGCTCGAAACCTGTCGGTGGAACGCGAGGTTGGAATTGGCGTTGGCGTTGACACTGGAGATGAATCTGGCATGAGTCCTGAAGCGGAGGCTGTTTCTGGAGCCGGGATTGACGAGCGATGGCCCCCGCGTTCCGTTCCTGATTTTCCTCCTGTCTCTCCTTCTCCTCGTCATACGATAGAAGGGACGGGAGGATTGTATTAGATATTGAAATCAGCTAGCCGGCTTTCAACGATTTTACAAAATCGCTAAGCCCCGACTGACGTGTTCTTTTCAGGCGTTCAGCGGTCAGAACAGATTGCACCTGGTGTAGAGTTGTTTCAAAATGATCGTTAATCAGGACATAATCGTATTCAGCCCAATGACTCATTTCATCGCTGGCTTTTGACATTCTTTTGGCGACGATGGACTCGGCGTCTTGAGCGCGTGATTTCAGCCGCCGCTCCAGCTCCTCCCAACGGGGCGGAAGAATAAAGACGGTAACCAGGTCGCCGCGCGCTGATTGACTGAGCGCTTGAGTCCCTTGCCAGTCAATATCGAATAGAACATCTTGTCCCTGCGTAAGAGCGTCCTCGACGGGCTGGCGCAGCGTTCCGTAAAAGTGATCGAAAACAAGGGCGTGTTCTAAAAACGCGTTGGCGTCACAAAGCTTTTGGAAAGCTTTTTCAGAGACGAAAAAATAATCTTGCCCCTCTACTTCGGCGGGCCGCTGGGGGCGGGTCGTTACTGAAACGGACAATTGAAGATCGGGGTTGGTCTTCATCAATCTGCGCGAAATGGTTGTTTTTCCCGCTCCCGAAGGAGAAGAAAGAACAAGCATAAGGCCACGACGGCGAATGTGAGGTAAATTATTGAGCATGGAGGAAGAGATATCATATTATGAAATCTTACTCAAGAAACGACTTGATGGAACTGAACGCATAACAGGAAGGCAGCATGTCAATGTCGTTCTTGCTGAATAGTCCCAGTCATGTTATGAACACTTGAAGAAGAGAATAATTTCCAGGAAATTTTATAGATCCAGAGGATTTCAAGATGGAGGCGGGGACGAATCGTGGTGTTTCCCGTGACCACCCCAAACCTTGAAAGACGAAGGGGATAGAGGTATAGCGCTTATGTCAGGCATTATGAGGATTTATCAATGAGTCTGCTGGCGACACGATATGCCCAAGCCTTGTTTGAATGCGCTTCTGAGCAAGGAAACCTTGAGGAAGTTGTGCGCGATGTCGTAACGCTTCAATCATTGATGCAGGAGTCAAGAGAATTTGGCGCCTTTTTAAACAATCCCCTGACTCAAAAATCAGCAGCAATGCGCGTATTTAAGGCTCTCTCTGAAAAAGCGACATTTTCTGATCTCACTTTAAATTTCATTCGGTTGCTTGGCGACCAGAAAAGACTGAAGAATTTGGAGAAAATAATCTACGGGTTTCATGGGTTGCTGAGCATAGCGTCAAATACAATGGAAGTTCATATTTCTTCCGCGAAACCGCTTGTTGAATCTCAGCGACAATCTTTGAAAAATCTCTTAAAACGTAAAATGGACAAGGAAATTGTGCTCCATGAAATGATTGATACGGAAGCGATGGGAGGGGTGATCATCCAGATCGGCGAATACCGGATTGATTCAACCATCCGCACACAATTGAACAAATTGCACAAAGTGATGAGGGCATAAAGCAATGGAACTGCGCGCCGCTGAAATTTCTTCTATTTTAAAGCAGCAAATCGCCGGCTTTACCGTTGAAACTGACTTTGCCGAGGTGGGACAGGTCTTGGAAGTGGGGGACGGCATCGCGCGCGTTTACGGGCTTGAGCAGGTTCAGGCTGGCGAAATGGTCGAGTTCTCCAGTGGCATACAAGGCATGGCTCTTAACCTTGAATTTGACAATGTTGGCGTCGTGATTTTTGGCGACGATCGCCACATTCAGGAAGGGGAAACCGTTAAGAGATCAGGCAATATCGTCGATGTTCCGGTTGGCAGGGAACTGTTGGGTCGCGTCGTTGACGCTTTGGGCAATCCTCTGGACGGCAAAGGTCCAGTAAAGGCGGCGGCGCGTTCGCGCGTCGAGGTCAAAGCGCCGGGCATCATGTCGCGGCAATCGGTTTGCGAGCCTGTGCAGACAGGGGTGAAAGCGATTGACATGCTTGTTCCCGTTGGACGAGGACAGCGTGAGTTGATCATCGGCGACCGCCAGACAGGCAAAACCGCGATTGCGATCGATACGATCCTGAATCAGAAAAGAGGACATGACACAGGGTCGGACTCAGAGAAACTTTATTGCATTTACGTGGCAATCGGTCAGAAACAATCAACCATTGCCCAGATCGTCAGGACTCTGGAAACACGGGGGGCTATGGCCTATACGACGGTGGTGGTCGCTTCTGCGGCCGATCCGGCGCCGTTGCAGTTTTTGGCGCCCTACACAGGATGCTCGATGGGTGAATACTATCGCGACAATCGGATGCACGCCTTGATTGTCTACGACGATCTTTCAAAACATGCGGTGGCCTATCGTCAGATGTCGCTGTTGTTGCGTCGTCCGCCGGGGCGGGAGGCCTACCCTGGCGATGTCTTTTATCTTCATTCCCGTTTGCTTGAGCGGGCTGCCAAGATGAGTGACGAAAAAGGGGGGGGGTCTTTAACCGCCCTTCCTATCGTTGAAACGCAAGCGGGAGATGTATCGGCCTATATTCCCACGAACGTTATTTCCATTACCGATGGACAGATTTTTCTGGAAACGGATCTGTTCTATAAAGGCATACGACCCGCCATCAACGTAGGGTTGTCCGTCAGCCGCGTCGGGTCGTCGGCTCAAATTAAAGCCATGAAACAACAGGCGGGCAAAGTCAAACTAGAGCTTGCCCAATTCCGCGAGATTGCGTCCTTCGCGCAATTTTCCTCGGATCTTGATCTTGCGACGCAAAAGTTGCTGGCAAGGGGCGAAAGACTGACTGAACTTTTGAAGCAGCCTCAGTATTCTCCGATGTCGCAAGAAGAACAGGTCGTGGTTATCTTCTGTGGCGTTCGGGGATATCTGGATAAAATCTCTCCCCAGGATATCCATCGATATGAACATGAAATGCTTGCGGAACTGCATCAGGAAAAACCTTTCCTGCTGGAAGCTATCCGAAAAACTGGAGAGCTTTCTGCCGCACATGAAGAGGAGCTTGTCAAATTTCTCGATCATTTTGCCACTATCTTCGCCTGAATAAAGGAACGTTTTCCTAAAATGCCCAGTCTTAAAGAACTGAGAATCCGAAAAAAATCCGTTCAGGCGACGAAGAAAATTACGGCAGCTATGAAACTCATCGCAGCAGCCAAATTACGTCGTGCGCAAGAACAGGTTCAGGCGGCGCGTCCCTATGCGGCGCTGATGTCAGACATGCTGCGTGATCTTGTTTCCAAAATGATGATGACAGATACGACGCCAAAGCTTTTGAGGGGGACCGGACAGGATAAAACGCACCTTATCATCGCAGCAACATCAAATCGGGGATTGTGCGGCGGCTTTAATTCATCCATCATTCGAGAGGTTCGCCGAATGATTCATCAGGATGAAACCAATGAACGCCTCATTAAAATCATTTGTGTTGGACGTAAAGGACATGATCAACTAAGACGAGATTATGAAAAGTATATCGTCGCGACGTTTGATGCCCTGGATAAGCCAACCTTTTTTGAGGCGTCAAAAATCTCGGCGCATATCAACGAAATGTTTGAAGCGGGTGGATTTGATACGTGTACGATCATTTATAATAAATTTATTACCGCGTTGACGCAAAAGGTGACGGCTCACCGTTTGATTCCCTATACGCCTCTTGATGATTCGCTGTCATCGCTTGGCAAAGGGGAGGGGGGAACGATCCTTTCAGAGTATGATTATGAACCGGACGAGACCCAGGTTCTGGCGCACCTTTTACCTCAAAATCTGAGCGTGCAGATTTTCAGGATGTTGCTGGAAAATACGGCTAGTGAGCAAGGGGCAAGAATGGCGGCGATGGACGGCGCCACCCGAAATGCCGAAGATATGATTCGAAAGCTTGACCTGACATATAATCGGACACGTCAGGCTTTTATTACAAGGGAATTGATTGAGATTATCTCAGGCGCTGAAGCGCTTTAAAAAGTAAAGAAAAGGAGAATCCATGGCGATAAAGGTTGCGGGCAGTATCTCACAAGTGATCGGCGCGGTGGTGGATGTGAAATTTGAAAGCGACCTTCCGGCGATCCTGAATGCCTTGACAGTGGATAATCATGGGAACAAACTTGTTCTGGAGGTGGCGAAGCACCTTGGCAATAACACCGTGAGAACGATCGCTCTGGATTCCACAGAGGGCTTGACGCGCGGCATGGCTGTTCATGATACGGGTCAGCCTGTTATGGTGCCGGTAGGTCCTGAAACTCTGGGACGTCTCCTCAATGTGATTGGCGAGCCGATTGATGGGCGAGGGCCTGTTATTACGCAGCAAAAATATCCTATTCATCGTCCTGCTCCTCCTTTTAACGAACAGTCCACGGACACAGAGATTCTGGTCACTGGCATCAAGGTGGTTGATTTGCTCGCACCTTATGCGAAGGGTGGCAAAGTTGGTCTTTTTGGTGGGGCAGGAGTGGGAAAAACGGTTCTGATCATGGAGTTGATCAATAATATCGCGAAAGCTCATGGCGGGTATTCCGTCTTCGCGGGCGTGGGAGAGCGTACGCGCGAGGGAAACGATTTATATCACGAAATGATAGAATCGGGCGTCATCGATATTCAAGGGGGAGAATCAAAAGCGGCGCTAGTCTATGGTCAGATGAACGAGCCGCCGGGCGCGCGCGCGCGCGTGGGCTTGACAGGTTTGACGCTTGCTGAATATTTCCGGGATCAGGAAGGCCAGGACGTCTTGCTGTTCGTTGATAACATCTTTCGGTTTACCCAAGCAGGAGCAGAGGTATCCGCCTTGTTGGGGCGTATTCCTTCCGCGGTAGGGTACCAGCCCACCTTGGCAACGGATATGGGAGCCTTGCAGGAACGCATTACCAGTACCACGCGGGGGTCGATCACCTCTGTACAGGCTGTGTATGTGCCGGCTGATGATTTGACGGATCCAGCGCCTGCGACGTCCTTTACGCACCTGGACGCCACGACGGTTTTAAGCCGCCAGATTGCCGAGCTTGGGATTTATCCGGCTGTGGATCCTCTTGATTCCACATCCAGGGTGATGACGCCGGATGTCCTGGGTGAGGAGCATTACGCTGTCGCCCGTGAAGTTCAGCGCGTTCTTCAAACCTATAAGTCGTTGCAAGATATCATTGCCATTCTGGGGATGGATGAATTGTCGGAGGAGGATAAATTGACAGTGGCGCGGGCGCGCAAGATTCAACGCTTTTTATCGCAGCCATTCCATGTTGCGGAAGTGTTTACGGGTTCTCCGGGCGTCTTTGTTCCGCTTGCGGATACAATCGCCGGTTTTAAAGGGATTGTGGAAGGACGATACGACGATTTGCCAGAGATGGCTTTTTACATGGTGGGCGCCATTCACGAGGCGATTGAAAAGGCGGAACGAGTTGCCGAAAAAGCGGCGCAGCCATAAGCGTGACATGCATGACAGACACATTTGATTTTAAGCTGGTTTCTCCCGAAAAAATGATTTTCTCTGATCAGGTCAGTATGGTTGTGATTCCTGGCCTAGAAGGTGATTTTGGCGTACTGTCCCATCATGCGGCGCTGATTTCAACACTCAGACCTGGTTTGATTCATATTTATCGGGCGGGCGCCCTTCTTCACCGCATTTATGTAGCCACAGGGTTTGCGAATGTGAACGAAAAGGGATGTACCGTCCTGGCGCAGGATTGTCTTTTTCTGCAAGAGCTTGATAAGACAAATCTTGAAGCAACCATTAGAGAAAAACTTGAAGAGCTTGCTAATGCTCGTTCAGAGGAAAGGCGCGAAGCCTTGTGCCGCGATTTGTATTTCGCCAATATCAAGCTTCAGATTATTGCTAAAAATTTGGATGTATAGTGAATAGAAGAGGGCAGGTAGTGGTAGTGATTTAATGAATGTTCTCCCATTTAAATATGTGATGATCCAACTTAAACATGTGATGAATATGATAAACCGACAATGAAGACCCCTTTTCTTTTTCCTCTTGAATCAGGCGATGGTGTTGAAGTTATAGCTCCCTCCTATCCGGTCTCCGACGATGTCGTCGCAGCTTCTGTGAGCTTGATCGAATCTTGGGGATTGACACCGAATGTTCGGTTGACTCAAAAGTCGCCACATCATCCGCTTTATGCCGACGAAGACGAAGAGCGTTTCAAGAATCTTCAAACGGCGCTTTGTTCGACGCAGGCCAAAGTCATATGGGTCCTGCAAGGCGGCGCGGGCGCCACCCGTCTGCTTCCCGCGCTTTCAGCCTGGGCGCAAAGTCTTTCCTCTCCCCCTCCCAAGAAACTGTTGATCGGTTTTAGCGACGTGACCGCGCTGCATACTTTTTTTAGGCAGCAGTGGGGTTGGCCTGTGTTGCATGCGCCCAACCTCAGCGGAATCGTGACGTCAAGGATTGAAGCTTCATCAATACAAGCGTTGAGAGAGATTTTGTTTGGTTGCGGAAAGCATGGAAAAATAATGGAAGAGAAAGATCTTTTGCCGCTCAACGACGCGGCGCGTCAAAGCACTCTGATCGAGGCGGCGATTGTGGGCGGCAACCATTCCGTTTTACAGTATGGGATCGGCACGCCCTGGCAGATTGATTGCCGCGATAAGATCCTGTTTCTTGAGGATATTAATGAACGAGCTTATCGGGTCGATCTGCGGCTGGAGCATTTCTGTCAAGCGGGTCTGCTTGAGGGGGTGAAAGCGATTTTATTTGGGGATTTTAGTTATTCCGCTGAACCTGTTTCCGAACATGTTGAAGAGAATCCTGACAGGATCGAATATGTCCTGAAATCGTTTGCCGAACGTATGACTGTTCCCGTCCTGAAAATGTCCGGGTATGGCCATACGTCAAGCAATAAGCCCCTTTTGATGGGTGTTCAGGCAACGCTTCGCAACGGAACCGTCCCGGGACTGCCGGGACCGAACCCCTCGCTAGTAATAGAAAAATGAACGGACGGCATCAAGTTTTTCTTGCAGGTCTTCAGGTTGTTCCCACTTCATCTCAGGCACATCACCTGTACGGAACTCGCGGTAAAGATTATCCATCATCTTATAATGAACAGCCCAGTTTGGAACAGGGTTAGAGAACCAATCCTTGTTTCTCAACTCCAGTTGGCTTAACGTAGGCTGCTCTCTGGTTTTTTCATGAGCGAATTGCATCTGGGTGAGCTTTTTTGCGTCCGCTGCCAGACGAGGGGTGATCAGGAACGTCACAACCTTACGCTCTCCTAAGGTGTTCGCATTTGAAAACAGGTATTGGAGCCCCGGAATGTCCTGAAGGATGGGAAAACCATTTTTTCCTTGTTGATCCGTACGCGTCTGGATACCGCCCAGCATCAATGTTTCACCCATTTTCATATTGACGGTTGTATACACGCGCGAGAGATTAAATTCTGAAAAAGATTTTGTGACATCTTCGGCAAGGCCCGTAAGTCCCAACAGGCTTCCATACATGCGAATATCCAGCGTAACCGTATCCGTTTCAGGGTCATAGACTGTCGGTGTGACGACAAGCTCGATTCCTACAGGTGTACGCGTAATATTGCCTCCGTACTGGCCGCCTAACCCAAGGACATATTCTGTACCTGAAAAGAATTCGCCTTTCTGGCCTAAAATTGTTGTGACAGAAGGACGATCGACCACTTGAATGTTTGATTGTTCTGTGTTCGCAATATTAAGGCTGTACTGGACGCTTCCAAAAGTAACGCCTTGCGCAAAGAGGCGTGAAACGGCGAAAGGATTTTGGCCACCCGCTGTGACGGTACCCAAGGCGCTAATAGCATTGGCTCCTGTTCCAATTGCGGGAAAGACGGTTACGCCGCTGAAGTCGGGTGCAGCCCCAGCCCCTTGAATAGCTCCTTTCGCGCGTGATTTAAGGTGCGTTCCAGGGGCGAGGGTAACGGCAAAATTCTCAAGAATATTATTTCCTTTTTGAGATCCGGTTGTTTCGCTTGTTCGCATCACAAGAGCGTCAATAACAACCATGGTTGGTTTTGCCGTTGCGCCAGACGCAGGAGTAGGGGTCGCTGATGCTGCTTCGGCTGGTGCCTGAGCGGGCGCAGTCCCTGCGGCATCGCTTCCTCCTGTCAACGATGGCGCTGACGCCATGGGGTCAGCCGTCGCGGATCCGCTGGTTGCCTGAGCAAGAGTGATCAATCCGCTGTCATAAAGCTTTTTCCAGTCAAGAACACGGCGTTGTGCTTCTCTTGCCCGAAAATCCTGGTCTTTGATGGATTTTAACTGTATCAAAGCTTTTGCGGCGGCGGAAGGATCTCCGCAGGCAGATCGAATAACAGCAGCCGATTGAAGCGCTTCAGGCTTGTGGGGGTATGTTTTCAAATAGCGTTCGATTGCCACGCGCGCCGTTTTGAGGTCTCCCATTAAATAGGATGTTGCCGCCAGTTCATAGAGCGCCTCTTGGTTGTCGGGATCAATCAAAAGGGTGCTGGCAAATTCTTCCTGGGCTTCCGAGTATCTTTTTTTGGCTTTTTTGACCCGACCTAATTGAAGAGAGGCAAGCGCATTCGCGGGATTAAACTTAAGCGCCTGGTTTAACCCCGCTTCTGCGATGTCAAGTTGATTGATATCTCCGTCTGTCGCTTTTAGCTGGTAATTAATGCCGCTCAAAAGGTGCACCGTAGGATTCGTTGGATCTGTCATTAGAATACGGTTGAAATGCATCCCTGCTTCTTCATAATTTCCTGCCAGCATCAGATCGATACCTTCGGCGATCTCGCCTTTTTTGGTACTTTTTCCTTTGTGTTCAGCGATAATTTCTTTAAGAGATTTATCATGCAGGTTTCTTTTGGCTGAATCTTTGCCATATTCAATCCGATTGTCGCTGCATGAGGAGATTAAAAGAAGGGCAGAGCCAAGCATCGTGGTGCCGAGAACGCGATGTAAAAAACTGTTCTGATTTGGATAAAGCATTAAGGTCTCTCCCTGTCATATTTTTTCTTGATTATAATTTTACTAAATTTTTATGGATTTCAGAGAATTTGTAAAGAACATTTTTACATATCCGTCGTTTTTTAAAATCCGGTGACTTCAGACATCGCAGGATTTTGGTTCTGCTGTCCTGCCTACAGCGCGAAATCCTTTCAGTATAATTTATAGCGCAATGTTACGGCGCTTTTCTGCTTCCTCGATCAATCGGCGGGCCATAATGCGCATAGGGCTTATAAAGTGGGCGCCTCCCCATTCTTCTCCATCAAAGACAAACGGGAGTTCTGTGCATCCCAGAATAATGATTTCGGCGCCCCGTTTCTGTAACAAAGTCACAACATCCCTGAGTATTTCACGAACAACAGGTGTGCCGGCGGAGGTGGCTTTCAAGCCATAAACAGGATTATAAATCGCATCATCGACAAATTTTTGTTCCGTATCATCTGCCTGAATCACCTCAATTCCTTGCAAACCGAGATAATGCCGATAGATTCCAGAGGCGCGTTCTCCGCTCGTCGAAATAAGTCCCACGCGATCAGCGCCAGTCCCAGTCTTTGTCTTTGATGTCTCAGCATATGTCTGAACAGCCAGAGCCGATTCTTCAATTAAATTTAAAATCCGGACATGATGACGCATGTCGCTTTTGTCCAGAGCCTCTTTCAAGGGGTCAAAAAGTACAGGGGCGTGGTAAGTATTGCAGGGAATGCAGACAGACATAGGCCGATCGTGTTGTTCGGCGACAAGCGCCATGGACTTGAGAATCGTGAAAATAACGGGAGTCGGATTGGGGCAAGCGCGATCAAAGATGTAAGACGCCCGATCCGGAATAATGCTTGGAAGAGAAAGATGCACAATGTCATAGTGATCCTGATCGCACGTGATTGATTTGAGACGTGCGGCTTCCTCAATAATATAACCGTGGAGCAGGCGTCCGGCTTCGGGACCCAACCCCCCTAAAATTCCAATGAGTCCAGTCTGTTTCATCATATAAACGCTTTACAATCCTTTTAAACTCTTCTACTAGTTAGAAAAAAGCCATAAGATATCTGTGTAAACATCCCCATGATCGTTTTTCCCCTTCTCTATATAGATGGTTTGGAATCAATAGTCGATAAATATGACGCCTATATTGTGGATCTTTGGGGCGTTGTACATGATGGAGTCAAAACGTATCCACAGGTCGAGGACTGTCTTGCCGAACTTCAACAACGCGGCAAAAAGGTTTATTTTCTATCAAATTCTCCCAGGCGTTCCAGGATTATTGCTGAACAGCTTGACCGATTGGGAATTAAGCCTGAGCACTACAACGGTCTTCATACATCAGGAGAAGATGCTTACGAAACAATTTCGCAAAAAGTAGATCCTTTTTATAGGCAACTGGGGACCAAGGCATATCCTTTAAGTCTTTGGATGCATTCCCAGCTTTTTGAGGATCTGAATCTGACGATTGTTGACCAGGTGGAAGAGGCTTCTTTTATCCTTAATACAGGCCCGGAAATCAATCAGCCAGAGGATTTTGATGAGGTTCTTCAGAAAGCGTTTCGGCTTTCTTTGCCGATGATTTGCGTCAACCCCGATGTTTCCGTCATTTCAGGAGGAAAGGTGACATTGTGTGCAGGAACGGTGGCTGCGCGTTACAGGGATTTGGGAGGCGTCGTTAAATATCATGGCAAGCCTTATCCAGATATTTACAAGAATTTATTGACGAAAATGGGCTGTATAAGTACGGGTACGCAAAGAATTCTCGCTATCGGAGATTCGTTGACGACCGATATCAAAGGGGCAAATGTAATGGGCATTGATGCGGCTTTGGTCCTGACAGGCTTGTCTGAACAGGAGTTTGGCTTCAATGCGTCTACGCGTACACGACTGGAACAGACAACGAAACATAAGGATATTCATCCTACCTATGTTTTGCCGGCTTTCAGGTTCCAGGACATAAAGCCTCGGCGCCAGATATAGGTTGTGCAAGGGATCTATCAGAGACTTCTTTCGTCACCAGATATAGGTAGCTTGCGAAAGAAGTCTAGTCTTGTTGCAAATCAGGGAATACATGCACAGGATAACCATTATGGGCCGCGCTCATGAAGTCGTGCCAGATCCTGGCGGGAATCTTGCCGCCCGTGACCATTTTCATGTGGGCTTCGTTGTCATTGCCGACCCAGACGCCTGTCACCAGATCGGGGGTGAATCCGATACTCCAGGCGTCACGATAGTTTTGGCTGGTGCCTGTTTTACCGACACAAGGACGACCAATAAAAGCGGCTTTACCCGTTCCATAGGAAAAAGCGGCAGACATTAGCCTTAGCATATGAACCACGTGTCGAGGGGCCAAAACGCGTCCTGCTCCCTGGCTTTTTCTTTTATAAAGAACTTTTCCTCCTTCCACGGTGCGGACTTCGGTAATCCCGTAAGGCCAAACGCCAAAACCATGGTTGGCCACGGCGGCATAGGCTGAAGTCAGCTCAAGTAGAGTCGTTTGTCCAGAACCAAGAGAAATCGTCATATCCTTGGGCTGAGGACTGGTCAAGCCGAGGCGGTGCGTCATTTCCGCCATTGCTTTCAGTCCGACGTGTCTGGCAAGCCTGACGGCAACGGCATTGACCGAGTAAGCGAATCCATCGGTGAGGCTGACCTCGCCCTGGGCCGTGTATTTATAATTTTTGGGTTTCCACTTGCCAATATGCGTGGGCGTGTCGGCAATCATCGAGGAAGGCGTGAAGCCTTGTTCGAGAGCACAAAGAAAAGTAAAGAATTTGAAGGAAGATCCGATTTGACGGCGGGCTTGTGTAACGCGATTGAATTGGGATTCAATGTAGTTTTTTCCTCCGACCATCGCCCGCACCCCTCCATCAGGCGTCATCGCGACCAGGGCTGCTTGCGTTATATTAAGCTTGGGGCCCTCTGAGTGCAAAACGGTCAACGCTTTTTCTTCCGCGAGGTTTTGCAGGCGGGGATCAAGGGTCGTTTGCACAATCAGATCTTCTTCGATCTTGCCGACATATTCATCCAGAGTTTCAAAGATCCAGTCGGAAAAATAGCGTCCTGTGAGCGCTTTATGGCGTGATTCCTTGAGAGGTTCAGGGGCGGTTGCATATGTCAGGCGCTGATGATGAGAGATGAACCCTGCTTCCTCCATTGCCGCGAGCACCGTTTGAGCGCGTTCATGGGCAAGTTGAGGATTGCTGATCGGAGAATAGCGGGAAGGGGCTTTCAGAAGGCCGGCAATAATCGCCGCCTCATAAACGTTCAGATCTTTTGCTTTTTTAGTGAAATATTTATGAGCCGCGGCATCAATCCCGTAAACTCCTGCTCCCAGATAAACGCGGTTCAGGTAAATCGTCAGGATCTGTTCCTTCGAGAATTTTCTCTCCAGCCAGAAAGCAAGCAACACTTCCTGAATTTTTCGCCGCAACGAGCGATTTGAAGGCTCATACAGTTTTTCGCTCAGCAGGAAATTTTTCGCAAGTTGCTGCGTCAATGTGCTGCCTCCCTGCACAACAGATCCTGAACGATAATTGACCCAGGCGGCCCGCACGATACCGAACACATCAACCCCGAAATGCCTGTAAAAACGTCGGTCTTCAATCGCCATAATCGCCGCCGGCACATGGGAAGGAAGGTCACGGACTTCGACAATCGATCCGTAAAGGTCTCCATAAGTCGCCATCATGGATCCGTCTCGCGCCAGTAAAGTGACGCCGGGCTTGCGGGTGACTCCTTCGAGCCGTTTGATATCGGGAAGATCATAAGCATACCAGAGAACGCCTCCTCCCAGACCAACGACGCTCCAAATCAATATATTCAGGATCCACAGAATCAACCGGTTTGATCCGCCGCGTTTGCTTTTCTTTCTTTTTGGCGCGTGTTGAGGCTCTTGTCCTGAAGAGGATCGTGATGTTCTGAAAGCTCTTTCTTTTGCCTGATAAGAGTTTCGCAGGCGCTCATCAGGATTGACGCGCAATGTTGGAGGTCGATCCGTCACACTCAATTTATCTCCGTTACAATCCATTCATCCTTAAATACCTGGGATCTCCATCCTTCAGCTTTCAAAATCTTTTGGGTATAGATAAAGTCACCAGATTATTTTTGTCTAAAAACTTTATCGAAATACTTTAAAAGATACAATCGAAACCAACGCGTATAGTTTTGGGGATTTCTTTTAACGTCCTCGCGTATCTTGAGGGGGGTCATCCAGTTGACGTCCATGACTTCATCCGGGTTGAGAGCAAAGCAAGCGTCAGAGACTTCCGCTTCATAGACCTGAACATATTCATGCTCAATCATGCCATGATCAACGCGCAGAAAATAAAGAACATGCGTTCGCGCCTGAAGATCGCAGGCGAATCCCAGCTCTTCCCAAAGGCGTCGCCGCGCCGCTTCTCGTGTTTCTTCTGCGGGTAAAGGGTGACCACAGCAAGTATTCGCCCACAAGCCGGGAGAGTGATATTTTGAAAGGGCGCGACGCTGAATCAGCATCTCTCCCGCCGGATTGTAGAGCATGACGGAGAAAGCCCGGTGAAGTTGGCCTTTCCGATGTGCCTTGATTTTATCTTCAAGACCCAGGGATTGATTTTTGCGGTCAACCAGAATGACCTTGATTTCATCATCCTGAAGGATTTTTGACTTTTTTTCAATCATGAGATTTCTTAAAACTTTTTTGGAAACGTTGGATAATTGATATCCAGGACTCCTGGCTTTTGGAAGGCGAAAGGCATGAAAATCTTTGCGAAACCAAAACCTGAGCATGTCTTTTATAGCTGCGCGAAACGATTTTGACTACTGTTAATTTTCTCCCGTTCCCACCCCTGAAAGACTGGGATTGACCATGAAATAATGATGCGCTGAGAATGATTTACCGTTTTTCTTCAAGCGTTGATAACTGCCGTCCGCATGCATCTCCCAGGCTTGCGCCTTGTCCTTCATATAGGAAACCATAATTTCGTCCAGGATCTGGGTATGGACCGTGGGATTTTCAACAGGCGCCATCAGTTCAACGCGATGATCCAGATTGCGCGTCATCCAGTCGGCTGAAGAAATGAAAACCTTTGCCTGACGCGAGGGGAGAGGGCTTCCCGCGCCAAAACAAAAAATGCGGGAATGTTCCAGAAAGCGCCCCACAATGCTCTTGACGCGAATATTTTCTGAAAGTCCGATAACGCCTGGCCGTACACAGCACATGCCCCGCACGATTAAATCAATTTGAACGCCCGCTTGGGAAGCGCGATAAAGAAGCATGGACATATCCTCATCCACCAATGCGTTGACCTTGATCCAGAGGGAAGCCGCCCTGCCTTGTTTTGCAAAACTTATTTCCTGTTCAATAAGATCTACGAGGGTCGAGCGAAGATTAATCGGAGAAACGGCAAGTTTATTGAGTCGAGGCGGAAGTGCGCCGCCCGTGATATAATTGAACACCAAAGCCGCATCCTCGCACAAGTCGGGATCAGAGGTAAAAAGTGAAAGATCCGTATAAAATTTCGCATTGAGGGGATGATAGTTCCCTGTGCCAAAATGAGCATAACTGCGTGTTTCATGCCCTTCCCGACGCACAATCAGCGTAAGTTTGGCATGTGTTTTGAGGTTCAGAAATCCGTAGACTACTTGTACGCCTGCCCGTTCAAGGTCACGGGCAAAGTTAATATTGACTTCTTCATCAAATCGCGCACGGATTTCAATGAGGGCCACGACCGTTTTTCCCATTTCCGCCGCCGCGATGAGTTCCCGCACGATGGGCGAGTCCTTGCTGGTTCGGTAAAGCGTCTGCTTGATGGCAATGACGCAAGGATCATGCGCCGCCTGATGGAGAAGCTGAATAAAAACATCGAAGCTTTCAAAAGGATGGTGGACAACAAAGTCTTTACATTTAATGGCGGCAAAACAATCCCCGCCAAAGTTGATAATGCGTCTTGGAAAGCGGGGCTTATAGGCAGGATAACATAATTCTGGTCGATCGTTTATGATCAGTTGCGCGGTATCTTCAAATCCCACCAGTTCGTCCACTGTGTAAATATCGCCAGGAGAGGCGTTGACATGTTCAACCACGAACCGTTTAAGAGGCTCAGGCATCCGGCGATTGACGGTAAGGCGAATCGTATGTCCGCGTCGGCGACGTTTAAGGGCGACTTGATAATATTCCGCCAGATCGCTCACTTCATCTTCTTGCGCAAGTTCGCTGTCGCGAAGCACGCGAAATATGCCCTGCTCAATCACGTTGCAGCCGGGAACAAGCATTTGGTGAAACTTGATGATCACCTGCTCAAGCGGGACGAAACGCGATAGGGACGCAGGAATGCGTATGAATCGCTGAATCATGGAAGGAACGGAAAGAATCTCTCGCGTCATCTTGCCGCTGTGCTCGTTTTTGAGGGTAAAGGCGATCGCCAGTCCCTGATTGGGAATCCAGGGAAAAGGATGAGCCGGATCAATCGCCAAAGGACTTAAAACAGGAAAAATATTTTTTCGAAAATCTTCTTCAAGTCCCCGAATTTCGGTTTCTGAAAGATCTTCAACGTCCAGTACTTCAAAACCTGCCTCTTTCAATTCTTGCCGCAAAAGTCGCCATGTCCGGGCCTGCTCGTCAATCAAGCGACCGGCAACCAGGGCAATTTGTCGCAGCAACTCCGAATCGCCTTGCTCATGAGACGGCGTTTTCGTTATGTCAGTGACCAAATCCGATTTATAGGCGGCCACGCGAACCATATAAAATTCATCAAGGTTACTGTCGGAAATGGAGAGAAACCTCAAGCGTTCCAGCAAGGGATGATCGCGATTATGGGCTTCTTCAAGGACGCGCGTGTTAAAGGCAAGCCACGAAAGTTCGCGATTGATGGAATAGTCGCCTGGTGCGAGTTCCTCTTTGTCAATTATTCTCTTTGCCGGCTTTATGTGTTTCACCTCTTTCGTTTCTTTTGCTTCCGTCACCTCATTACCCTCCTTTTATGAAGGGTAATGAGCGGAAATTAATATTTAATAAAATTCAGGATAATGTTGATGATGCTCGTCGCCTTTCACAATCTGGGTAAGAAGCATGTTTTAATCTGTTCTGATATACCCTTCACCTTTCAAAATCCGGGGGCGTTGGGGATCGGGCTTTGTCCTGCTCACGCCCCTAGACTTCTTGCCTGGCCTAAATCTGGCGGGTGCTTTTGTCGTTAAAAGCTCGCTCGCAATCCTCACGTACTTTACATACGCTGCAGTTTCTCGTTCGCTTTTGCCTAAAAATCCCCACGCCATCTCTGTCCATACAAGAAGTCTTGTGTACGCTGCGCGGGACTCACCGCTCGTCCGCCTGCCCAGATTTCGAAATCCTTTGGGTATGGGTTGCGATCTTGCGTTTCAAAATCTCGATTTCAAGTCGCCACAATAAAATCAGCAGGAAAAAAGTTGCATAGGCTCCCGCCATTAACAAAAGAGGCAAGAGCATACTTTCATGAATGGCGCTTCCTCCCGCACGCAAGAGACTGGCCGGTTGATGAAGGGTTGTCCACCATGTGACCGACCATTTGATGACGGGGATGTTCAACGCCCCAATCATGACAAGAATACTGCCAAATTTCAGTCCACGGGCCGGATCGTCATGGGCATCGACCAGGATAATGTACCCCAGATAAAGGAAAAACAGGATGAGAACCGACGTCAGGCGCGCATCCCATACCCACCACTCGCCCCACATGGGTTTGCCCCATAAAGACCCTGTGAACAGACTGATCAACGTAAAACAGGCACCGATCGGCGCCGCAGCTCTTGTCATAAGATCCGCCAGAATATGTTTGGCAATAAACCCTACGGCGGCGCAAAGAGCCATGAATGCGTATATGCCCAACGCCATCCAGGAAGCCGGGACGTGAACATACATGATACGCACGCTTTCTCCCTGCTGATAGTCAGGCGGCGAATCCGCCAAGCTATACCAAAGTCCCGCAGATAACAGGAAAAGAAAAAGCCCCGCCACCCATGGCCAGACATGTTTTTGAAAATTCAAAAAATCATTCGGCGTCGCGAGAAATTTAATCATCAGAAACCTTTCGTTTTTTCAATTTTTCATCTCTTTATTTATCATGAACATATTATCTTAACCGGTGAATATCGTTGGTCAACCTTAGGATAGTATATTTCGCCCCCTCCCGTAAACGACTCCCCTTTCGTGAGAAGAGCCATTTCTCATAACCTTATCCGTTTTTAGAGCGATTCAGATGTTTTTTATCATTTTTGATTTTTTTACAAAATGGCATCTGTTTTTGCTTGTGATTGCTGAATGGATCCATACAACCCTATCGGATCTTCTCGCCTGATTGAGAGTTATTGAGAAGATCTTTATATCATTTGATTTCATCAAAACAAACTGTTGACCTAATCTGGTTCTTAAGTATGATGCATAGCATTGCCCCTGTGGTGGAATTGGTAGACGCGGCAGACTCAAAATCTGTTGCCCGTAAGGGTGTGGGAGTTCGAGTCTCCCCGGGGGCACCATGAAAAACAATGATTTTTCATTAAAAAGTTATTTTCAAGAATAACCATCCCATAAAAATTGTAGCAGAATTGTAGCAGAATTTTTTCGCCTTATCGGTTTGCTTTTTTGGAAAATTACCACGATAATGAATAACTTAAACCTGCATCGAGGCCTGTCCATGAAACACCCCGCTGGACTTCTGAGTTATCATCAAGCCCTGGATTCGTGTGGAGAGCTTTTTGAAGGGGAAACATGGAATAGTATAGAAATTGTTCTGAAAGAGATTAAAGATAAGGAAAGCAATTATGATGTTTATCTTCTTGCCGCCGAAGTGCTGGAAAAGAACACCGCAGAAGATGCCAATGCCCTAAAGATCCTCACTGACAGAATCAATCTGGATTTAAAAAAGATCAAGGTCAGGTTCCTGCAATCTCTGCTTCAGAAAGTGGTCTTTGAAGATAAGGTTCCGATTTCTCTCCAAAATAATCAATGTCTTGTTAAAATTCCCTATTTTTTGATCGTAACGCCTTTTTGGGACAATGCCGTGAAGAATAATGGAGTCGTGGAGTGGAATTCCTATGAAGGTCTCCTGCTGTTTCAGGAAGATGAACTGGCGAAGTCTCTTCAGAAAAAACTGACGCCTGTTTATCGAGATTATCTGACTGAACTGGGAACACCAGAGATGCTGGCTATTCGTGATCTCTGCCGAACATTGAGGATTTCATTTATTCAGGGATCAGATAAGGAAAAAGTGATGAGAGAATCTGCAAAAATCGTTGTAAACGTTCCTGAGACAAACCTGAGTAAACTGGTTACCTTTATGAGACGTGATCGATAACCTTATTTTTTAAATTGCTTAGCCCTGCTTCGATCTGTTATCTTGTTTTCTTCTCTCAAAAACTACCCTCTCTGGTTTTTTAATTTCAAAAATCAAGCCTTTTAACGTTAAAAAATCACCCCCACCGGTTTTTTGAAGCAGGAAAAGTTCTTTTTTTCTTTTCAAAAAACTGATTCCCTTGATTTTTTAAGCTTAAAAAAGAAGAAATATTAACTCTTAAAAATTACCCCTCCTAGTTTTTTGACAATGAAAACACGATTATTTTTTCTCCAAAAAATCGATAGGGGTAATTTTTACCTTTTTTGGCAATAATTTTAAGGCTCATGCTTTCCTAAGGCCAAGAAATTCCCTTGATTTTATAAAATTTCTAAAAATCTGCCCCTACCAGTTTTTTACATCTAAAAAAGAAAAATTTTCCCGTCTAAAAAATCACCCCCCTCGGTTTTTTGACAACTAAAATGAGTGATTTTTTTTCTTAAAAATTTAGGCTTCGCAGTTTGATAAAAACATGTCTCACTTTTTGTAGAAGAACAGAAAAAGAGACTCAGAGTGCTAAAGGCTTATGAACAGATTTTAGAGAATCAGACAGAGATTGA
>JAEUKR010000031.1 GCA_016794245.1 Caedimonas sp.
AGACCTCTTGCATAACCTATATCTGGCGGATGCTTTTGGCGTTAAAAGCTCGCTTCACACCTCACGTACCTCATGTACGCTGCGGTTTCTCGTTCGCTTTTGCCTAAAAATCCCCACGCCATATCTGGTTCTGCAAGAGGTCTAGTGCGCCAACCGAGACCCGCTTGCGTGCTTTCCAAAATGATAAATTCAAATAAAACTTGATCTTCAAATTGTGGCACGTCCCATTCGCGATCATGATAACCCTGTTCGATATCCGTTTTTAAAGACCAAGGACATCGATTCATGAGGATTGTCATGATAAATGGCTTTCAAAAAATGACATAAAAAAGGATTGTTTTCCTAAACCAATCTGAAATCTATCAAAGAATTAGCTTGCAAAACACATTTTGTTCGATATTATCCCAACACGTATACGTATATGCTTTAAAGGGCGGGCGTAGCTCAGGGGTAGAGCACAACCTTGCCAAGGTTGGGGTCGAGGGTTCAAATCCCTTCGCCCGCTCCAGGAAAACAGCCAAAAAATTATTTCCACTATAGATATCTCTCATAGAAAAGGTCTAAAAAAGGTCTGGAAAGTCTGACAGGTTCTGCTAATATCTCAGTTTGAAATTCAAAGAAAGGCAAAGAATGAACAACAGAGTTTACATGACAAGTGACGCAGTCACTTTGCTGAAAACACAAGTTTCCTTTTTAGACAAGATACTTCGTAATTACGCCTACCGTTGTGCGTTGATAGAAATTTGGGAGCAACATTCTAATAACCCTGAGGAATGGTCGAAGATCCCAGAAGATTTAAAGAGACCGTACGCTGCTCTAGAGAATTCTCTCTATGACCAGATTTGTAACAAACTCTGGATCTTGTTTGACTCTAGCGACAAACGCATTTCTAAAGAGAAGAGAAATTGGGATATTCACTTCCATCGCTTACTTGATTACCCTCAAATACTTTCATCTTCAGAAAAGCTAAAGCACCTGGCTGAGTTACCTGGAGAAATGCAAGTTAAAGAATTAAAGAAACTTTTATTAGCCCTTGAAAACATAAACGAAAAAGAATTTGATAAGGCTATGAGAGACATCAAAATATATAGAAAGAAAGAGATCTCTCATAAAGAACTTTACACGATCGAGCAGTCCAGTAATCCTGAAACGCAAAGATTTTACCCTGTTCTCTTATCACCCATTAAGGCTGCGTTTAGTTTGCTAAAAACACTGAGTGCAACGCGCTCAAGCGTTCTGGAAGAAAATAGCTGCAAGAATTATATAATGTCATCATTATTGCCTTACGAGTACAATTTTAATGACTACATAAATCACCATAAAAAAAATTTTAAGCTTTCTATGGATTTTTTCCTAAATTAGGGAAAAGCTAATTTAGCTCTTATAAAAACAAAGAAATTAATACACTCAAACTGAGACACTACCCAAGTCCTTGACTACTTGACGAAATTTATTAAACATCCTACGATAAAAAGCCTTTAAATAAGGAGTATTTCTCTTGGAAAGTTATCTTTTTCATCCACCCGAAGGGATGTATAGACTTGAATTTTACCTGGAGCAAATTGGGCTTGCCCATTTCAAAAATAAATGGATCACCCCTAGGGAATTGAAACGGGATCGTGATCCTTTCTTCATTTCTTATTTTCACGCAGCGACAAAGACGTTAAAAGCCAAAATTGAAGAAGATAAATTTGAAGATCCGGGCTTATTAATTTCCCATTTTAATCAAACGACTCTTCCCATTCACCATATCCTGAAGTTTTGGGATCATATTACTAATGATTTTTCCTTGTTTGGCCAATACAAGAACGGAGAAAAAGAAGGAACCGTCTTTTTAAGATTAAACCAAGGTACCATGCTCTTTGATACGCAGGAACTAGCAATGATGGAAGATCATTGTATGATTAAGAGAAGAGGGAATCCTCACGTGATTAAGCTTCTTGATTACCTTTATAATGAAATTGCTGTTTATAATATCAGGGGCCTAACGATCAAGGAACTTGCTAATCAGGTTGAGGAACAAGTTGGGAGAGGCACACATCCGCGTCGTTTTATTGAAGACCTTATTTCTCAGATTAAAGTCATGTAATTTTGTTGTTTTTTTACATCATTCAGAAAATATTTTGCTCGTTAGGTATGCTAGCGGACTTTTTTATGAAACATGACAAGTTTTTTTGTCCATTTCGGCATGAAAAGGTCTGACAGGTTTTTGTCAAATGGAATTCTGGTGGAGGCATTTTTATCTCTTTTTTTATTCAGACCTGACAGGTTTTTTGCTCTATTTTAGATGAAAATGTCTGACAGGTCTCAATCCCTATAAATTCTGCCATTTTTTCTCTTTTATCCTTGATTTTCATCTCAAAAATACCCTGTTTTTGATCCCTTTTGGGAAACTTGTCAGGCTTTTTGAGTAAAATTTGGGCTAAAATATCTGACAGTTTTTTCAAAAAGTTTATTCATTTCAGGTCTTTTTTTAGATGGTTTTGTCTCAAACTTGTCAAACTTTTTTAGTTAAATTTATGTGAAAACTTCTGACGCATCGCGAGCTATTGACCCTATAATCTCTCTCTTTCAAGAATATAGAAAAAGCAAGAGGAATCATCATGGGTATTCAGGTTGATTTGAATGGTGTTGAAGAGAACAAGCCTGAGGTTACGGATAGAGATGTTTCTATTAATCTGAAGGCGGTGGGAGAGATCAAGTCTTTTGTAGCAACGATAGTCAAGGATATGACAGAGGTTTCCGCTTATGTAGAAAAGTCAAGAGAACTCATAGAGCATGCGAAGATTCACATTCTTTTAACCGAGAAACAAGCTGCCCGCATCTTGAATGTCACTCCGAATGAAATGCGGCAGAGACGTTTTTATCGCAGAGAGCCTGGGTATTTCAAGGTTGGCGACCATGCTTTTTATAGCTTTGCCGTTCTCATTGACTACGTTGCACGATGTGAAGTCCGCCCTATCCCAGAACAGGAGAGGAAAACAAAGTCAACAAAGGCAGGGGCTTAAGTATGTCCATTTTCGAGATTCTTTTTCAAAACGTTCAGGATATCTGTTCCTGGCTATAAAAGAGGAGAGACTGACATGGATTTCAGGGATAGAGTTTTGGTCAATGGCATTCAGCTGTCAGCAAACGAGACTTCTATGATGAGCTATAACCTTTCTTCCACTGTTGAGGTTATGAAAAACCTTCATCTGGAAGGAAACATCATTCCCATGGAATGGTTTGGTCATTTAAAGTTTGGCAGTGGCAAGCCCGATATGAACGCTATTTTGATCCTGTCCGACATCGTTTACTGGTACCGACCTGTGGTTGTTCGCGATGAGCAGACGGGCATGGTCAGAGGGTACCGCAAGAAATTCAAAAGCGATCTCCTG
>JAEUKR010000034.1 GCA_016794245.1 Caedimonas sp.
ACCTGTAACTGAAGTGATGAGCTCAACGTTTATACCTTGTTGAAGCATCTCCTTGGCCACTTTTTCAATCCCCTCGGCTCTTCCTTTTTCTATCCCTCTTGCTTCGCCTTTCTGTTCTGCCGCCATGAGGACATCCTGAGAGTGAACAGCCTCCTTGAGATAGCTGTAATAAGCTATGCGATCCGCCTCGCTCATCTTGAGCACGGCTAACCTCTCCTGAACCTTCTTCATATAAGGAGACTTAAAATCTTCCCTGACCTCGGAATGCTTCATCATATAAAGCCATTCGTCAATCTCCTGATGGATCACCTCATCGAACAGCGGAATCGAGATAAAGAAATACTCCGGAAACACATTTTTGTGTTCAAACATCACCAGCCCCTGATTGGCAATGCGCACATTCACGGGATGAGCCGTGTCGACTTCGTGAATAATCGTCTTCCCGTGATAGATGGGCTTTTTCATCTCCTGGGTGGCGAAGTAAAGCAGGCTAATGTGAAACACTTTCTTGATGGTGGTATAGTCCTGATTGCCTGAGATGCTGTCCACCACCAGCCGTGAGGTGTTGAAACAGGCCTTGTGTATAAAGTTAGGTGTAAAAGACCGCTCTATCTCCACAATATACTTGTTGTCATCCTCGTCCTGCACCACCAGATCAGCAATGCTTCTCTTGAGATCAGCGGACTCCCGGTTGGATTCACTCTCCAACAGGGCATTGATCTTGACAGGCTTGTATCCTTCCATGGCCAGAAGCGCCGAGATAAAGCCCTCGACAATGTCGTAATCTCCCTTGTTTCTCAGAAGGTACTTAATGGCAAAATCAAAGCTGATGAGCGTCTTTTCCTGCATGAGCATTCTTTGTGCGGTTGTGACGTCCTTTCTTTTCTCTGCTTGAGGAGTCAAGAAAAGACACATTGATTCCTGCCCTTACCTTACCAAAAAACTTCCCGGCATGGAAGATATAAGTAGAGTAACCAACCCTGCATTAGTCCAGGGTGATCTTGCCACCTTTTAGCTCATCCTTACCCATAAGTATAAGTTTTGAAATCAGTACAATAGGCTTCTTTCGAAAATATAATTTCAGCTAAATTTTATGTATGGTGATGCTTTTATGGAGGCCTCATGAAATGGAACCTATTAGAATCATTAGAAGAAGGAAAGTTTAGGCGATTAACAGGTATTAAGAAGACCACATTTGGTATAGATAGTAACTTATAAAATGAATATGCTATGATGTCCTGATTGAGGGGGTTATTTTCATGGCATATTCATTCGATTTTAGGAGGAAAGTACTTTCTGTAAAAGTGGAAGAAGGGTTAAGTTTTGTGAAAGCGTCAGAACGTTTTAGGGTTGGTGTTTCCAGTATTGTACGATGGGAGCCTTTAAACGCAGCCGTAGGCATGATGTTTCATCGAAATACTAACCACAAAACCAATAATACGATTGTAATTGCATAGGTATAAAAGAACGGAACAATAGCAGATTTCAACAATGCTGCTATTTTTTCGATTTCTTCAATATCGTACTTGTGAGTCAGGTTACTTGGAGAATTATCTATTTGATCTTTTTCAGTTTTTTCATCATCATCAAAGTCATAAAGAGGGGGCAAAAATTTCTTTAAAGATTTGTGCCTCATCCACTCTTGTTTCCATTTTTCTGAAAAAGCCATAAAGGTTCCCCAAGTGTTCCCTTCTATAATGGCACCATGCAGAAAGTCTAGCTCACCATTCGGACTATAGGGTTTATCTTTATCCTTATCATTTGTCCACGGTTCGGCTCTGACTGCAAGGTCATATAATTTAAGGTCAAGTGCTTGTGATTGAATATGGTAACTGTCTTTATTTTTTTTACCCTCTTCAAGAAGTTGCTTTAACCTGTGTCTAGGCCATTTTTTTCTTTCAGATTGTGAGTAAAAACTACTAGGTAAAGCGGAAAGAAGATCATGAATAGCCTGGAAATAGACCCAACTCAGGTCACGAGCCATGAATCCTAAATCAGAAAGGATTTCCAGCTTCTTTTTGTCATTTTTATCTTTAAAATTCCAATCATCCTCTACTTTATCCATCGCCTTGAGATTAGGTAATAGTGAGGCAAATTCTTTATGGGTGAGATCAAAATATCTATATAACGCCGCTGAGCGAAGAGTAGAATCTTCCGAACGAAAAAATACCTTCTTGCGATATTCACATAACCCAATATCATCTCGATATAGAACGGTAGCTAATTGATGATTATCTAATTTATCCAGGATTTCTTCCAAGCTAGCTTCTGAAAAAGAATTCCAAGAGTTTGGATTAGGCAATGTTTCAAGTAAAGGATATGAGAGACTTTTTGGGATTTTAAGAGTGAGCTTCCATAATCTTTCTATATCATAGCCTTTGCAAAATTCTAAATAATCATCCCCGAGTAATTTGTCATAAGGCTCCTTGTAGCTTTTGAATCCAGGGCTATCGGTATAATCAACAAGTATCTCAAGGGCTTCAATCTCGGAGATCTTATTCTCGTTAATATAAGTATTTATATTACTGAATAATTTAGCTATTTCACTACCACTTCCTGACAGATTTCGTACTTTTGCCAAGCGCATGTCATGCGGTAATGAAAAAAATACATCGGGATTGGTAAATGGACTGCGTAAGATGAAAGATTCGTCCAGACAGTATTTAACTAAAGGAGAGGCATCGTCTTCTACTTTTTTTATTAGTTCCTGATCCTCAGTTTTTTCCTCATCATAATGGGCTTTCTTAACCGCTAAATATCGGATGTACGCATTCTCGCTATTTAAGGCATGGCGGCATATTTTTTCCCGTAAATAGTCTGGGTATGGATCGCTCAGGTTTAAAAGAATTTTTATTTGATTTTCATAACTCAATCTCTCCCAGGCAGCCAACAGTTTTGCCGTTCCTGATGGAGTAGGTCGCAGAATTTCAGACAAGTACTCAGGAAAATCTTTTTCCATAGTTTCTTAACTACTTGTGTTATTAACTGCAAATAAGGAATTTCGCAACAACTGTCAACCGCCAAATTAATTGAGCCACTTTGTCCAAAAAAATATTATATTCTTGGCATGACTTTTTCCTCTTTTTGCTGTTGAGACATTCTTAATTTCAGGTGCCGTCTATACGACTCGCCCTCTAAGACGATGTGATGGCTCTGCGACACGATGCGATCAATGACGGCATTTCCCATAGCAGGGTCAGGGAAAAGATCGATCAAAGCTTCGATTTTGCGGTTGCTGGTGAAGATGAAACTTGATTTAAGATGGCGCTCTGCGATGAGTTCATAAATATCTTCAGCTTGGGCAAAGGTCAGTGTGGACAATCCAAAGTCATCAAGAATGAGAAGCTCTGGGGCTATAAATCGTTTGATCACTCTTTCCCAGGTATGATCCGCTCTATTATAAAGATACCAAAATACACCTTCAGTGAGAATACTCTTAAAACAACCCTCCACCCCTTAAGTTAGCGTCTATGGGGCTTCGCCCCATCGCGTTCGCAAGGACAAGCCCTTTGGGCAAAAAGGGACATCCCCCGTTTTTCGTCCGCTTCGCCTTGCTCGCTTCCTGCCAAAACGGGAGGTTCCCCCTGTCCCTTTTTGTCCTTGCCTCCGCTCCCCCCCTTTTACTTTTCAGGAAGCGCGGCGCGTGCGCTGCGCTCGAAAGAGTCTTCCTAATCTTTAAGCGTAAGGATTTGAAACATGAACCTCATTTCTCAAAAAGACTATAAAAAGCTTCCTGGCAATAGAAAGCGGCAGCGTGAAGGACAAAAGCAGGAGAAGAACCTGGAAAAGAAATCTGACATCTACACCTGCGTGACTAACAAGATCATCGCTGATCTTGAACAAGGAAAACTAACTTGGCAGAAACCCTGGAACACCCATCACCTGGAAGGGCGCATCGCCAAGCCTCTCCGCCACGATGGAACCCCCTATCAGGGCATCAACGTCATCCTGCTTTGGGCGGCTTCCGCGGAACACGGTTACACGTCAA
>JAEUKR010000038.1 GCA_016794245.1 Caedimonas sp.
CTAAAAAATCACCCTTTGCCGTTAATTCCTCTAAGCGCTTCTCAATGCTGGACAGTCCTGACATCTAAAAATAAACCTCCTCTCATAGCCTTGAAGTATAACTTTATCATAACCTTATCCGTTTTTGGAGGTCTCCAGCTGGTTTCTTTTGAAGCACGCATAGAGGCGGTTATTGAAGGCGTAGAGAAAATCACCGCGGCGATGGCCAGACAAGGAAAAGTGCCTTTGTCGCGCCGGGAAATTGGAAAAAAGATTGGCAAATTGTTTTTTGAGCGCAACTTGATCAATCTTCATTCAAATTTTTTGAATCCGCCAGATTTTTTCTGGGAATATCCACAATTGGAACCCCTTTACCAGATGACTGCCAAAGACCTGGAAATTCGCTCAAGAACTCAAACATTGAATCGCAAACTGGATATCATGCATGACCTTTATCAAATCCTGGGAGATGAACTGAATCATCGACATACTGCAAAACTTGAATGGATCATTATTATTTTAATTATGATTGAAGTCCTGTTGGCGATTATGACAAAGATTGAGCTTCTGTACAAGTTTTGAAGCGCTAAACGAGTCACCATGTCTCTCCCTTCTTCTTTATATCACGCTATTGAAAAGATTTTGGATGCTCAAAATCTTTCCGGGATCAGACAGGCGCGTCGCGTGTTGACGCAGCGTTACCATGACCTTGCGAAGGAGAAAATATCCGATGCCTCTTTTATACCCCAAAGATTTCAGGATGTGAGCAGGACGAAGCACGACGTCCGACACCCCAACAGCTTGAAAGACGAAGGGCATATGGGAAATGACGCCGGCAGATTGTCCTATCTGGCCACGCGAATGCCGGCGACTTATGAAGTATGCCTTAGGGTTCTTGGCGCGCTCTCCGACCAAGCGAACAGAGTCACTTCATTGCTGGATTTAGGCGCGGGACCGGGGACTGTCGTATGGGCTGCGCAAGATCTGTTTCCCAACCTTGAGCAGGTTACGCTTGTTGAGGAAGATAGGGGTTTTATTCATCTCGGCACCAGATTATTTGATGAAACTCTTGAAAAGAAACATATGACGTGGCTAAACTCAAGTCTGAAGGACGCTATTCCCTTTCAACCTCACGCCTTGGTAACTCTTTCGTATGTCTTGGGTGAACTTTCGATTGCGGATCAGGAATACATCGTGAACGCGGGATGGGAAGCGACAAAAGAGTTTTTCGTTCTTATCGAGCCGGGAACGCCGCGGGGTTTTGAGAGAATCAAACAAGCGCGGCATCAACTGATCCAGCAAGGCGCTTTTGTTGTGGCGCCTTGTCCCCATGAGGCGGCATGTCCTATGGTGGACAAGGATTGGTGCCATTTTAGTCAGCGGCTTGAACGCACGTCTTTGCATCGTTTGATTAAAGAGGCGTCTCTTGCTTACGAAGACGAAAAATATTCTTATATCATCGTCTCAAGAAATCCGCTACATGATTCCTTGAGTCGGATTGTGCGCAAACCCAGGCATGGTTCGGGTCATTTCATCCTTGATTTGTGTACGCGAGATGGCTTAAAACGTCTCATCGTTTCCAGGAAAACCGGAAAACTTTATCGAATGGCCCGTCACCTTGAATGGGGAGATCCGGGACCAAAACTTGATGATGCTTGATGATGAACACGATGAGTGAATCGACAGACCTTTTACACCTTGGCAAACCTGCGCAAGCTCAAGGCACACGTGTCGTGGTTGCCATGTCGGGAGGCGTGGACAGTTCCGTCGTGGCGGCTCTTTTAAAAGAGGCAGGATATGATGTCGTGGGGCTGACCATGCAGCTTTATGACCACGGCAAGGCGATCAGCCGTAAAAAAGCCTGCTGCGCGGGTCAGGATATTTATGACGCGCGGCAAGTTGCCGATCGCCTGGGATTTCCGCATTATGTCCTGGATTATGAAAGTCGCTTTAAAGAATCGGTGATGGAAGATTTTGCCGACAGCTATCTCGCGGGAGAAACGCCTGTTCCCTGCATAAAATGCAATCAGGAAGTCAAGTTTAAAGATCTTCTTGCCACGGCGCGTGAGTTGGGCGGAGAAGTCCTCGCCACTGGACATTACGTGCGTTGGCATCAAGGAGAGCAAGGGCCTGAGCTGTATCGCGCGATTGATTCCAGTCGGGATCAAAGTTATTTTTTATTTAATACCACCCCTGAGCAATTGACTTCTCTCAGATTTCCCCTGGGAGGGATGTCTAAAACGGAAACACGCCATCATGCGCGGCGATTTGGTTTGGAAGTGGCAAGCAAACCTGATAGCCAGGATATTTGTTTTGTCCCGGACGGCGACTATGTCGGGGTCGTTGCAAGATTAAGACCCGGCGCTTTGGAAGCGGGTGAAATCGTTCATATAAACGGCGCTGTCCTGGGTCGACATCGAGGAATCATCCATTACACGATTGGTCAAAGGCGTGGCTTGGGCGTTTCTTTACCCGCGGGCGATCCTCTTTATGTCATCAAGCTTGATCCGCGGCATCATCGCGTTATTGTGGGGCCAAAAGAAGCGTTGAGTTGCCAGAAGCTGAGTTTACGAGATGTCAACTGGTTGGGCGAGGGAATGAAGCAAAACGGCTATGCCGTCCAGCTCAAGGTAAAAATTCGTTCCTCTCAAGAGCCAGTGACGGCGGACATTGTCTTATATGACGATGATCGTGCAGAAGTAACGCTTGCTTCTCCTGAATATGGGGTTTCGCCCGGCCAAGCCTGCGTCTTTTATCAAGGCGAGCGTGTCTTGGGAGGAGGATGGATTCGCCAGGCAAAGACAGCTTATGAAGAGGGTTTGGCTCAATGAGATTAACGGGATTTCTCCCCTGTCTTTACAGTAGTATTCTACTTTTGTCGTTGTCGAGCCTTGGAAGCAAGGGCGAAAAAGCAGAGACCGCAGCCCAACCCCTGGCTAAACTGGCGCCGGCACCGGTATGCGCTGTGATTGCCCTTGAGCGTCCAAAACATAAAGTCGTCTTCCGTGTGGAAGTGGCGCGTACAGCCTATGAACTTGAGCATGGTTTGATGAACCGCAGAGCCTTGCCTCAGGGCTCTGGAATGCTGTTTGTTTTTCCAGTTCCGCGAGCCGTGTCATTCTGGATGAAAGACACATTTATTCCCTTGGATATGGTTTTCATTGAAGAAAGTGGAACCGTGGTTCAATTTCATGAAAGAGCAGAGCCTTTGACGCTTGATCTTATTAATTCTGGGACGCCGGTAAAGTATGTTCTTGAGTTGCCTGCGGGAAGTATTCGCCATTATCATATTCAACGAGGGGATCATCTGATCCCATCAAAACAGGAGTGAGAAGCATCATGAACGCTGAATCTTTGATTAACGAGGCATGGGAAGATCGAGACAGGCTTAATCCCGCCTCTGTAGGGGAAGTCGTTGAAGCCATCCGCAAGACGCTCAACGATCTGGATGCTGGCAAGATCCGCATCGCTGAAAAGCGTGGTCCTGCATGGATTGTGCATCAATGGATTAAAAAGGCGCTGCTTCTGTCCTTTCGCCTTCATGGCAATTCTTTCATCCTGGATCATGGTGTGGCCTATGATAAAGTTCCCCTGAAATTTGAAAATTGGACAGAAACGGAATTTGCTGCGTCTGGATTTCGAGTGGTTCCTGGCGCGATCGTTCGGCACTCGGCCTATATTGCTTCCGACGTGGTGTTGATGCCCAGTTTTGTTAATGTAGGAGCCTATGTGGGGCGCGGCGCCATGATTGATACATGGGCAACCGTAGGCTCTTGCGTACAAGTGGGGGAACGGTGCCATATTTCGGGTGGCGCGGGACTGGGCGGTGTGCTTGAGCCTCTGCAAGAGAATCCTGTAATTATTGAAGACGATTGTTTCATTGGCGCTCGCAGCGAAATTGTGGAAGGCGTCATTGTGGAAAGAGGGGCCGTCATCGGTATGGGTGTTTTCATTGGTGCGTCTACGCCGATCGTAAATCGTGATACAGGAGAGATCAGTTACGGCCGCGTTCCAGCTCACTCGGTCGTTATTTCGGGGTCTATGCCGAGCAAGGTCAAAGAAAACGGAGGAGGAGCCAGTCCCGCAGGTCTTGCGATTGATTGTGCGGTCATTGTCAAGACGGTGGATGAAAAGACACGCTCTAAAACCGCCATTAACGATCTTTTAAGGTCTGCGCGAAACCTTGTTTGAGATCAGTCTTAATCATATTTGATCATACTTGCGGAAGAAAAAGGAAGGGAAGGGGGATCGATCGCATGAGCGTAACCTGTACGGTTGATGTGGTGAAACTCGCACAGGAATTGATTCGTTGTCCAAGCGTAACGCCTCATGACGGAGGCGCCATGGACGTTTTGCAAAGCATTCTCGATAAGTTGGGCTTTACATGTCATCGCCTTTCATTTGAAGGAGTGCAAAATCTCTACGCCCGGCGCGGCGTCGCTTTTCCCAACTTTTGTTTTCTGGGTCATACGGACGTTGTGCCGGTTGGAGACAAGGCGTTATGGCGCCATGATCCTTTTGGCGCTGTTCTGGAGGGCGATATTCTTTATGGTCGAGGGGCTGTGGATATGAAAGGAGCAATCGCTGCCTTTGTTGCTGCCGTTTCTGAACTGGACGCGTCTCCTCCGGGATCGATAAGCCTTTTGATCACCGGGGACGAAGAGGGGCCGGCGCTGCATGGCACCTGCTCTGTCCTTGAATGGCTGAAAATGCGCGGAGAAAAAATTGATTTCTGCTTGGGAGGAGAACCTTCTTCCGTTCAAGATATCGGTGATACGCTCAAAATTGGACGCCGAGGAAGCTTGTCAGGCGTCCTGACCGTGTTCGGTACACAGGGGCATGTCGCGTATCCTGAAAATTTTGACAATCCTATTCCAAGGCTTCTCCGTACGCTGGGCAAGCTCTATGAAACGACCTTCGATCGGGGTTCGGACTATTTCCCCGCGACACATTTTGAAGTGTTGACAATCGACGTGGCCAATCCTGCGTCAAATGTCGTGCCTGCCAAAGTCGAGGCACGATTTAATCTCCGTTTTAATGATCAACAATCAAGCGCTTCGTTAATGGCATTCCTTCGCCATCTTTGCGAGGATTTGGCAGGGGATCATGTCCTTGAATTTTCCGTAAGTGGTGAAGCGTTCCTGAGTTCTTCTCTGGATTTTTCCAAGAAAATTCAGCAAATCGTTGGAGAGATGACGGGGTGTCCGGCGCAACTTTCCACCAGCGGCGGGACTTCGGACGCCCGATTTGTTTATACGCTATGCCCGATCGCTGAATTAGGTCTTAAAAACACCACCGCTCATCAAGTTGACGAACATGTTCCTGTGGCTGATTTACACGAACTCATGCGACTTTATCGCGCAATCATGGAAAGATTTTAAAGATCATAAAGGATCCCTGACTTTTTACAACATTTGTTTACGCGTTTCTCATGACACTTGGTTACAAATTTTTCTTGAATTTGAAGCATAAATTCGTTAGTACTACCGGAAGTGAATACTCTTCGTCTTTTCAAGATGTGGCGGGTGTGTTAGACATCAGGAATAATTTTGCTTGTGTGCTTTGAAAACGCCGCATGAGATTCTCTGATCATCCGTCGCGTCAATTGTAAAATCCTTTACGTAAAAGGATCTTGAAAAGCTGTCAATGCGCCCGTAGCTCAATTGGATAGAGCATCTGACTACGGATCAGAAGGTTAGGAGTTCGA
>JAEUKR010000039.1 GCA_016794245.1 Caedimonas sp.
GAGGAAGTAATGTGGGGTTCGATCTCTCGCTTAAAATCTGCCAATGGCAGAGGATAGTGCCTTGTATTCATAGTGTTTTTCTCCCAATCACATAAAAGAAAAACTTTAACATAAATTTTATTTTGTTAACAGTGCCATATCGCGAGCAATATCAATTTTACTTTTCTTCCAGTCTTTGACATTTTGTCGTTCACTGGATACATTCTATTTGGTGGATGCTCTTTTGTCTTTTGTATCGGTTGCCCTCGGGTGAGTGACGGAAAATCGACGAGTCATCAAGCCGTATAAAGCACGTCAAGGCGACATATTCAGGAAAGCCTTGTCTGGAGGGAGATGGAAGAGTATTGGCACAAACCGGAGAAAACCGCGTTTCCAGCAGGGTCGAACAAGTCCATGAGCTTGAAACAGCGGTGTAAGAATCAATGAATATGCATGAAAAAAGGCGATAACATTTATGAAGTGGCCGGACATTCTTGAAATCTTCATCACTCTTTTTGCGGTGATTGATCCGCCGGGCATCATTCCGCCCTTCCTGGGTTTAACGGGTCGTATGAACCGTGAGCAGAGAAGAAGTATTGCCGTGCGATCTGTGCTGATTTCAGCGGTCATTTTGATCTCCTTCATTTTTCTGGGCGATAAAATCCTTGATTGGCTGAAAATATCCGAAGCGGCTTTTTACATTGCGGGCGGTCTTTTGCTATTTAGAGCCGCTTTCAACATGGTCTTGGCGCAGTCTTCCGGGATAGACAACACCACACGGGAGGAAGATAAGGAAGCGGCTTCCAGACATGAGATTTCAATTTTCCCTCTTGCGATTCCTCTCATTGCGGGTCCGGGATCGATTGCAACAGTAATCCTGTTGTCTCGCAAATCAGAAAATAGCTTCATACAGCATTTTATCATCGTTCTGGCTGTTCTCTTTGTCTTGGGAATTACATATGTTTGCCTGCGCTTGTCAAACCCCATCACAAAATTACTTGGAGTGACAGGAACAAATGTTATTGGTCGTATTTTTGGTATCATTCTGGCGGCGTTGTCGGTTCAGTTTGTCCTGAATGGCCTTCATCTGTTCTTGAGTCCACTTGCCCTTTCTCTGCATGCGGGTTGACTCTTCATTTTAAGAAGAGAAGAGGGAAAATTGTTTCCTGGAATTAGAAATCAAAGCGAAACTTTTTCGTCTCGGTTACGCTCGCAGGCTTTTTTTCTGGCTTGAATCTGGTGAGCGATTTTAACAACAAAAACTCCCACCAGATTTAGGTTATGAAAGGTCTATTCAACAAGTCAACAAGAGCGAAAAAATCAACCTTTCTTCGTGGAAGAAGCTTTCATTGTTTCTTTCGCCTGTTTCATATGCTCGTTCCAGGATTGGCCAATATGAGAGGTCATATCTTTGTGTGATTTTGTCCATTCTTCAGCTATTTTGCGACCATGGGACATTGTTCTTTCCATTCCCTGTTTCATCGCTTCACTATGAAGTTGCGCCTTTTCCTCCAGCGTTTTTGCGTTCATAAAATTTTTCATGAAATGACTGGCTTCTTCTATGGCGCTGCGTGTAAAATTCGTTTGCATTTCGCTCATCATGCCCACGGTTTCCATAATTTTCCTTTGTGCTTCAGAAACAGCCTCGATATTCTTGCGGCAAGCGGAAAATACAGCTTCGTAATCAAACTCAGGCAGTTTCATTTGCTCAAAGAATTTGAAAGGGTAGGCTCCCATTGAGTTAAAATTCCCAGTATACATTTTTTACTCCCTTAAAAGCTTTTTTATAAACAAAGTATTAAATTAAACCCCAAGGACTTAGAATCCTCTTAAAACAGGCTCAATCTTTTTCAAAAGTTTATCAGCAACCACCATTGTTTTTGACAAATCATTTTCTTTATCTTCCAACCATGTTTTAATGATGATCCCGTACACTATAGCAAAAGCTTTCAGTTTAATCATCCCTAAAATTCCAGTGGTCGGAATGTAGGCCAGCTCAAGCATCCACTTAAAGGAATTCAAGGCTGAGGGGCAGGCTTCAAGGGCATTGAAGGGCGTTTGCCATAGATCATAACTGAGGGATCGGATAGCGTTTTTATGGGGTTCTAATCCTTCAAGGCGACACATGACGATGTCGAAAAGAGCGTCCCTTGGGTTGACCTCAGGATCGCTTTCCTTATAGGTTTCCAAGGTTTTTTCATCCATATAACGAACAATTCCCGTCAGCAAGTCGCCTTTCGTCATGAAATGTTTATAAAGCGTTAAGGGGCGCATCTTCATTTCCTGTGCCACTGTCATAAGGCTGAGGTTTGCCCACGAAACGCTGTTTAACAACTCAAGGACTTTTAAAATGATTTTATGATGATCGACAGCCTCACGTGTTTCGGTCTCAATCATTCTCTTCTTCCATTTCGCGGGCGCGCCGAATCGCTGCCTTTATTCCTTTCTTCAGAAGATCTGTAAGACCAGGAGGGCTACCTTCGACTGTCTTAAAGTTCATGCTTCACCTAAAGTTTCGATCATAGCCATGGATGCGGCTTCTTTAGCGGATTTTCCTCCCCACAGGACGAACTGAAAGGCGGGATAGAATCGCTCGGATTCAAGAAAGGCGATATTGATCAGATCTTCCAGATAGTCCGTCGTCAAGGTTTTCGGGTTCGATAAGAGAACGCCATTGCGGTAGGTGGGCATGGCTTCGTCAGATGAAATTTCAAAATGCCCAAAAGGCAAGCGCTCATTGATAATCGCGAGTAACTCATAAAGATGGGCAGAATCTTTGGGTTGAACACGCATATCGAGGGCGCAGTACAATTGGAGAATTTTCATCTCATCCTGCCAGACAAACTGAAAGCGATGATTTCCCCAGTGTCCGGAAATTTCAAAAGCGATCTCTTCATGACTGAGCCGGTGATAAGGCCAATCTTCCAAGGCGATCGTTTCCTCGATCAAGTCAATCGGATTTGAAACAAGATAAGATTCTTTATGGGTTATTGATTTCGGCACTGAAATCTCCCTTCTGTGGAATTAAACCCAGAACTAGCATAATTTCAGGTGAAAACCCAGAGGGAATTAGCGCGGTCAAATTAACAGGACTTCCTTCGTTGCCGTCATATCTTCAGGGCGAACAATCCCTTCAATGACAAGCTCGCGCACATCATAGTTCACACGGAATTCATGACGACCATTAATCACAAAATCGCTGTTGGGACGAAGTCGCCTTGATTCTGTCAAATCTGCTAACTCCGAGAGACTACAGGACAAGTGTAAGTAAAAATACGCCCAGTGCAATGCGATAGATGACAAATGGCGCGAAGCTGGAATTTTTAAGCCACCGCATCATGAAATGAATTGCCATTAAGCCCGCAAGGAGTGAAAATGCCGCGCCCAACGCCGCGTCCTTGAAAATCTCGCCTTGATTTGTCTGGATGATCTTATAACAGGTTAAAGTCGCGGCGGCGATGATTGCCGGGATTGATAGCAAGAAAGAAAATTTGGCGGCTTCAAGACGGTTAAATCCCAGAGAGCGTGCCATCGTCATACAAACGCCTGAACGGCTGGTGCCGGGAACAAGCGCCAGAGCTTGAGCAAAGCCAATCCAGAGGCTGTCTTTATAAGTCATCATATTCAGAGTGCGACGTGACGAAGCCCACTTGTCGGCGCCGTAAAGAAATATGCCATACACGATGCTGGTTGATCCTAAGATACCAAAAGAATGCAGTTTTTCGACACCGATTTCACTCAGGACAAGACCGACTATAATCGCGGGAATGGTTCCCAGAATCAGCCATAATATTTCTTTGCTGCCGGCGCCGTTCCATTTTCCTTGCAGAAAGTTTGGCAAGTTTTTAAGCATTCTTATCATGTCTCGCCAAAAATAAAGCACGACAGCCCCCAGTGTCCCCACGTGGACAGCGACATCCATCGCCAGCCCTTGAGGAGGCCAATGAAGAAATTGAGGCGCTAAAATTAAGTGGGCGGATGAACTGACCGGTAAAAATTCCGTCAATCCCTGGACAATAGCAAGAATTATAATTTGAACTAGTGGCAAAACAATATCCGTGTGTTAAATTGATTTTCGTAATTTACTAAATCAATAAGAAAGAGTCGTCAAAGGTTTTATGCGTACCCTGTTTCATATTCCACTTTGTGCATTTTGTCGTAAAGTCCGTCTTGCTTTAGGAGAGAAAAAGCTTGATGTGCGATTGGAAGTCGAGCAGGTTTGGCGACGTCGTGAAGAATTTTTTGAAATTAATCCGGCTGGCAAGGTTCCTGTACTGATCGACCTGAATCAGAAAGTGATCTCGGACAGCTATGCGATTACGGAATATTTGGATGAGGCTTATCCTGAGCCCTCTCTTTTGGGGCGTGAAATTTATGGTCGCGCTGAGACACGGCGGCTTGTGGCGTGGTTTGATGACAAGTTCAACACCGAAGTGACGAAAACAATCGTTTTTGAAAAGACGCTCAAACGTTTTTTTAGCCCAGGCGGGCCTGATTCCAACGCCTTAAGAGCGGGCAAGGCGGCTCTTGAAGGGCATCTCGATTATATTTGCTGGCTTGCGGATCGCCGCAACTGGCTGGCTGGAGACGAATTTACGCTTGCGGATATCGCAGCGGCGGCTCATCTGTCAACGGTTGATTTTATTGGACATGTTCCATGGGATAAATTTCCCGAAGCGAAACAGTGGTATACGCGTGTGAAGTCCCGTCCCGGTTTTCGGACGCTGCTTGCTGATCAGATGCCTGGTGTTTTGGTTGCGGCACATTATGCAGACCTTGATTTTTAGCATTCAAGATGATGAGGAAGGAAAAGATCCTTAGTCTTATATCGTTCTGCCCTCTACTTTAGGATCTTCATGAATAATGACTTCGGCATGAGGAAATTCTTCTTCAAGCACCTTGACCACTTCATCACTAATTGCGTGGGACTGTTTCAAGGAAAGCTCGCCGTCCATTTCCAAATGAAGTTGAATAAAGCTGTATCTGCCTGAAGAGCGGGTTTTTAAATCATGACAGCCTAAAACTTTTGGATGGCTTAAAGCTATTTTAAGAATCTCGTCACGCTCTTGATCCGAGAGTTCTCGATCGATCAGAATGTGAAAAGAGTCTTTGGCAATCTTCCAGGCGCTGGAGAGAATGTAGAGAGAGATACCCATACCAAAAAGAGGATCAAGATAGGAGGTGTCGAGCCATTCCCCGCCAACAAGAGCGACAATGACACTGCCATTGATCATCACGTCAGAACGATAATGAACAGAATCAGCCAAAATAGCGGTGGATCGTGTTTTGCGAATGACATAAGTTTGATACAAAATCAGGAAAAGCGTAATAACAATCGCGAAGACCATCACCGCGATACCAACCATGCTCGATTCAACCTTTTGAGGATGCAGGAAGCGGTGAAAAGCCTCAAGCATTAACCACCCGGCAGATCCTGCAATAAAAAAAGATTGTCCGAGAGCCGCCACCGCTTCAATTTTCCCATGGCCAAAGCGATGTTCTTTATCGGGCGGGAGATAGGCTTGCCGAACCGCAATCAAATTTAAAAGAGAAGCAGCCGCGTCAAGAATGGAATCTACAAGAGTCGCTTGAAGACTTAAAGCGTCTGTCCACATCCAGGCAAATAACTTAACGACGATTAAAAGGCTTGCGACCGATACCGAAGCATAAGTTGCAAAACGCGCAAGTTTAGCCGCATTATCATTATAGGGATGAGATACGTGAACCATGAATTATCCAGGAAATTGACATATATACCTTTCGTCTTTCAAGCCATGGGACGTGAACGCCATGATTCCCCTCGTCTATGTTCTTGATGAGTGTTAGTTCTCAAGCTCATCCTGCCTCCACCTGCTCACATCCTAAAAGACGAAGCATATGCCTGAACCTTGGAATGACTTGACTATATCATTAAATTTTTTTACGTAAAAAGAAAAATCATACCCATCGTGTCGTTTGTTGTTGATTGACGATTGAGCCTGCCCCTCATTTTTTTAGGGGTCTTTGTTAAAGTCTTTTGAGTATGATGACTTTCGCTTAAAAGGACAAATTTTAAATAATTTTACAGAAGAAGAATTTTTTGCTATCGTAGGTATACCTCAAAAAATCTTTGGTTTTAAGAGGTAGTTTAACAGAGAGGCATCAAGGTGTCAGAAACCTTGGCGTTCTGTTGTCTAAATAAAGACTGGCGTACACACAGGGTTGATAACAATAATTTAATAAAAACCCTGTGTGTTATATAGCCTTCATTTTTCAAAGTTTGAAGGCTTTGAACACTTTGATTTATCCTGCTCACTTATGTTAAATCCGTCACTCGTCCATCAGAAGGTACCTTGAAAAATCAAGGGTATAAGAAAGGCGGATTTGCAAAAGATCAACCCTTCTAAAACTAGAGAGGATAATTGTGCTTGTCAAGTAAAAAACAAAAGAAAAGAACGATTTATCGAGAGAAGAGAGTCTCCTCTTGAAACCGCTTTTTTATATCTGTTATAGCTGCGGCTCAGGCGTTAATTTTGGATTCTTTCGTCGAGGTGTTGAGGTGCGCGGGCTTTTGGGTTTAATCGTCACCTCATCATTTCGCACAAATTTTCCTGTTCTCAAGAGATCACCGATCTCATTTCCTGAGAGCGTTTCAAATTCCAGCAAGGATTTAGCCAATAAATGCAGATGCTCCAGGTGATCCGTCAATATCTTCTTTGCGCGCATATAGGCGTCTTCAACAATCTTTTTAATCTCTTTGTCAATCAGCGTCGCGGTTTCTTCCGAGACATTTTTATGCTGCGTTACGGAGTGACCCAGAAAGACTTCCTGTTGCGGTTCATTATAGGCGAGTGGGCCTAGTTTATCACTCATCCCCCATTCTGTGACCATACGACGGGCAATATCCGTTGCGTGACGGATATCGGATGAAGCGCCGGTTGTAACTTTCTCAGCGCCAAAGATAATCTCTTCTGCAATCCGTCCCCCCATTGCGACTGCCAAATCGGCATAAAGCTTGATCCGTGGCAGGGAAACACGATCACTTTCCGGCAATCTCACGACCATGCCCAGAGCACGTCCCCGCGGGATGATCGTTGCTTTATGAATGGGATCTGAAGCGGGCGTGTGAAAGGCGACGATGGCATGACCTGCTTCATGATAAGCTGTCAGCTTCTTTTCATCATCGCTCATAACCATGGAACGGCGTTCTGGTCCCATCATGACCTTGTCCTTGGCTTCTTCAAAATCACGCATCATGACCACACGTTGATTGCGGCGTGCGGCAAGAAGCGCTCCTTCATTCACCAGATTCGCAAGATCCGCCCCTGAAAATCCCGGCGTCCCCTGTGCGGTGATCCTGGGGTCCACATCACCGGCAACGGGAACTTTAGCCATGTGAACCTTGAGGATAGCCTCGCGTCCCTTAATGTCAGGCAGAGAAACCACGACCTGCCGATCAAAGCGGCCTGGCCGCATAAGCGCGGGATCCAGCACGTCCGGACGGTTTGTCGCCGCGATCAGGATAACGCCTTCGTTTGTCTCGAAACCATCCATCTCCACCAATAATTGATTAAGGGTCTGTTCACGCTCGTCATTGCCTCCCCCTAACCCAGCGCCTCGATGACGTCCGACGGCGTCGATCTCATCGATAAAAATGATACAGGGAGCATTCTTTTTCCCTTGTTCGAACAGGTCGCGAACACGGCTTGCGCCAACGCCAACAAACATTTCAACAAAATCCGAACCGGAAATTGTGAAGAACGGAACATTCGCTTCACCGGCAATCGCGCGCGCCAGCAATGTTTTTCCTGTACCAGGAGAGCCTACAAGCAAGACACCCTTGGGAATTTTTCCGCCTAACTTCTGAAACTTCTGTGGATCCTTTAAATACTCAACAATTTCAACAACTTCTTCCTTTGCTTCGTCACAGCCCGCAACGTCGGTAAACATGACGCGCCCGGATTTTTCACTCAGCAAGCGCGCCCGTGATTTGCCAAAGCCCATCGCTCGATTATTGCCAGACTGCATTTGACGCAGGAAGAAAATCCACACGCCGATCAACAAAAGCATAGGGAACCACGAAACAAAGATTTGGAAGAAGCTAGATGATCCTTCTTCAGGCGAATTAACCGCGATTTGCACGCCCTTCTCATGAAGCTTGTCGATCAAATTTGGATAATTGGGCGCCACAGTGGTGAACTGGGTACCATCGTTCAATTGTCCTTGAATCGAATTTCCCTTGATGTCCACAGATTTAACGGTTCCTCTTTCAACATCGCTCAGGAAAGTGGAAAAGATCATTGTGCGATAATTAAAGGACTCTTTTCCTCCTTGGAAAAAGTTATAGAGAATCATCAGGAAAAGACCTGCAATAATCCAAAGGACAAGGTTACGATTAAAGTTATTCAAGAGTTAACTCCTTTATATCGCGCTAAGCTGGCAAGTGGTGGCATCATTGATCAAGTTTAGTCTAGCTTATCTTCATTAAACAATCGTGAATGTAAAACGAGTCAAAGGATAACGCGGTGCGAAATAAATAACATACTCTTTTTTTTTTGTAAATTTGGAAGAAAATGGCATAAGAAGATGAAAAAATCGCGACTCCTTCCATAGACTGGGAAACCCCAGGCGCACAGCATGGGGAAAAGCTTTCAAAAGTTTTCCTTCAGGTGTTTGTTTTATCTGCATCCATCCTTTTTCCTTTAAAGGCCCTACATGTATTTTATCGTCAGCATTCTTCAATAGAGAGTTATTCGGTGAAAAAGAAAGAATGAACCGATCATCCCATCGCAAGGTGTTTGATTTTCCGGATAAAGGGGCGCATTCGCTTTTTTGGGGTTCCCGAACGAAAAAGATTTTCCCCTGGCGATTAAGAATCAGACAGCCATGCAAAGTACAGGTCATCCCTAAATTTTTCATGACTGTCTCAAGGCTGTCTCGTCGAGGCGGATACTGTCCCACTCCAAAAGTCATGATGCAACGCTGCAACACGTCTCGTTGCTGTTTGTTTGACAATTTTTGATACGCTGATCGGTCAAGAATGCCATACCCTTCAGGGAAGACTTCTACGCATTCGCTCACAGCCGTATTGATTTCATTTTCCTTTTGAAGGCGGCGAAGTCCATAGCGCTCAATTTTTCTCTCCAGCCGCTCTTGCTCTTGAGGAGGCATCGTTTCCCGTCTCAGGGCGGTGCGCGAATATTTTAGATTTGCGTTACTGGGATCCTCAACAAAAGGAATATTTTGCAAGGTTAGATAACGCCGTAGACGAGACTTGGGAAATTGAAGTAACGGTCTTAAAATCCGCACTGAAGGCGTTTCCAGAATCGAAGACATGCCGGAAAGTCCTAAAATGCCGCTTTTCTTTGCCCGCCTTAACTGGAAAGTCTCTCGCTGATCGTCCTGATGATGACCCAGGAGGAGATGCAAGACTTGATGCTGGCAACACCACTCCGTCAGTAATCGGTACCGCGCTTCTCGGGCGCGTTCTTGAAGGCGATTGTGTGGTTTTTCCTCTGTCCACCTTAAAATCACGGCGGGAATCTGATGGGACGCTAAAAGCATACGCACTTGCTGCGCCTCGGCCGCCGATTCCTGTCGAAGTCCATGATCTACAATTAACGCGGTGAGAGTTCCCGTCTTCCCTTCGTCTTTCAGGTTGTGGGTACCCACATTCTGAAATCCTTTGGGGATATGTTGACGCACCCATGTCTTGGCCAAAAGCGCAAGAGACACGCTATCACTGCCTCCTGAAACCGCGACCGCAAGATGTGGGTTGTCTTCAAAAGGTCCAAGCTTTTCAAGGGACTTATTAAATGCAGTCTGAAAATTCTCCTGAAACTCTCCCTGAAATTCCAAAACTTTAGTCCTTGCTGGTTTTTTTGCATTGTTGCAGGCTTTGCTCGGCCGTTTCCGCAAGTCTCTTTACGTTTTGAGGAAGTCTTGGAAACTCTGACCGTAATTGATCAAGGGTCACGCACGCTTGAGCGTCCTTCCCTAGGGCCTTCAGACAAATAGCCAACTTTACCAGCGCTTCCGGCGCCTTTGCAAAACTTATCTTGCGCGCTTCCCTGTTTTTGACATCGGTTGATTTGTCGAGCTTTCGATAAGCTTTATAAGCGTCTCCAAATGCGACTGCCGCATGTGCATAATCTTTCTGTACGTAATATGTCTCTCCCAGCCAGTATGTCGCGTTGATCACAAGAGGATCGTCCGGGTAATGATGAATGATGTCCTTGAGCGCACGCTCAGCCTCAGGATAAGCTTGTTGCGCCAGATATTCCTGAGCTTCTTCATAGCGTTGAAGAGCGGGGCCTCCTTTCAGGGTGGAGCCTTCATCCTCTGGACTTTGACTTTCCGACATAAGCCGGTCCGCCTTGTGTTGCCTGTTTTTCTTTTCTTCTTCCTGGGAAAACAGGCGAGAGATCTGATCCTTTGGTTCTTCCGCCAAAGGTTTTGATATCGTTTGAGGAAGGACTTTAAGTTGGTGTTGAAGTTCTTCCAGTTTACCCCGCAAATCGCGCACCTGATTCTCAAGCTGGGAAAGGCGGTCATCCATCTGATTCACGGCTGCATTCCCAGTCGCCACAGGCAGGCCAGGATTTAAAGCCGAAGAATAGGGGGGAAGTCCTTCTTCCGCCGGCGAGGGAGAATCAATCGTTCCATCGTAGAACTCTTCCGCGCGTAGGGAAAACAGGGAAAAATATAAAAACAGGGTTAGAAAAAACCTTTTATTCATCTTAATCTTTCTCCAAAATCTTCTTGATTCTTTACCCCAGAAAATGACCTTCGTCCAGAACTCTTGTCTGATATTCGACGGTTTCCTCTTTCTCAAGCTCAAAAGCTTCGTAAAGCCGCGTTGATTTTTGTTTTCCCTCACTTAACCCTATCTTATCCGGAAAGGACGTACGTCAAAAGAGCAAAATTTGATCTCATCCTCTTCTTAACCTCATGTCCGCAATGCTCCTGGGTACACATTTTTTCCCAAACCAGCATAAAAGGACTAGCTTGTTCATCATTTTTTAATCTATACATACTTATGGTATACCCAAAGGATTTCAAAATCCGGGCAGGTGAACGAGGGGTAAGTCCCGCGCAGCGTACGTATCAGTAGTTGAGCAGGACGAAGTTCGATGTTCAACATCCCCAGATTTTGAAAGGCAAACGGTATATATTTTAATTTAAATTTCATTATGTCTTTTGTTACAAGAAATTCCATGTGGTTACGTGAGATAAGACGTCGCTCCCATCGCTTTTTAGGCCCTAGTGCAACAATATGTCTTGTTGCCTATTTTGCTTATCATTTAGTTGAAGGCCGTCGGGGATTATTGGCCTGGCAACACCTTGAGGTTCAGTTGGCCCGTGCGCATGAACGGGCGACAGAACTCAAACAAGAAGAACAAAGGCTTACCAATCGGGTTAATCTTCTGCGCTCTGAATCCATCTGTACAGATCTTCTCGTTGAGCGTGCTAAGGAAATATTGGGATATGTTAATCCTGATGAAATCGTCGTCATGACGAAGGAGAAATAGACTCGCTTCTGTTGTATGCAAAAGGTCTAATGTATCATACGCGCATCGGCATAAGCACATAGAGCAACCGCGCATCCGCCATATTATGAATCACAACGGCTGTATTGGTGTCCGAGAAAGCGAGTTCGGCTTCTTCGTTTTCCATCTGTTTTGCGATATCCATCAGATATTTTGAGTTAAATCCAATTTCGATGGGGTCTGCGCCATACGTGGCTTCTACTTCTTCCATTGCGCTTCCAATCTCTGAATTGACAGCCGATAAAACAAGTTTGTCCCTTTGTGCCGTCACTTTTACCCCGCGCGAATGATCGGCTGAAATGATGGCAACCCGTTCTACCGCTTTCAGAAAGGGGCTCATCTGAAGGCGCAGAATTTTGTCATTAGAAGCAGGAATGGCCTTCTCATAGTCAGGAAATATTCCATCAATCAATCGTGATGTTAAGGATACATTTTCAAACATAAAGGTAATTTGAGTCTCGGACAAACTGATCTCGGCGTCTGAAGTCTGATCTGAAACGATTTTCAGGACTTCACCGACTGTTTTGCGGGAAATAATAACGCCTGGGAAATCTTCGGCTCCTTCCGGCAGGGGAATGCTTACGCGTGCAAGGCGATGCCCGTCCGTAGCGACAGCCCTTAATTCCTGGTTCTGATAGGGATGAATGTAAATACCGTTTAAATAATAACGCGTTTCTTCAGTGGACATGGCGAACTCTGTCCGGTTGAGCAGGCGCGTTAAATCTTTTACCGGCAGTTTGAAGGAATGCGGTAATTCCGTTATGTGTACGGCGGGGAAATCTTTTACCGGCAGACAGGAAAGAACAAACGATGAGGCTCCAGATGCAAAGAGGAGCTGATTGCCATTGTCCTTCAACTGAAGCGTCACTTTTGCTCCTTCTGGAAGTTTACGTATAATTTCATAAAACATATTCTCCAGTACGGTTGTCGCTCCTTCCATCTCGACATCAGCTTCTATGGTCTCAATAATAGCCAGCTCAAGATCGGTAGCGGTGATTTTTAATTTTTTTCCCTCTGTCTGTAAAAGAATATGGGACAGAACAGGAATCGTTGTCTTCTTCTCAACCACACTGTGGGAATGCCCAAGTGCCTTGAGTAAATCATTGCGTTCAAGGTGAATTTTCATATTTTCATCCGTCTCATCTTCATAGATTCCTAAAATATGCCTATCATAATCATCGTCTTTGCGCCAGAGAATCTAAATTTTTCCCTGGATTCTGCCATAGACTTTTTCCCTGGACTGAGTCTGGCAGGCGTTGTTGCCTGAAAATCCGCGCGTCATGTCTGGTCAGGGCATGAGTCTGATGTGAGAAAACAGTCACCGCTCGTCCATCTACCCAACTCTTGAAACCCGTTGTGTATAATTCTTGCGAAACATTTCAATCGTTTGAGTTATTTCATCATGAGGTATTGCCACCGCTTGCAGAGCTTTGGCCGCAAGCTGCAAACTTAGCTCCAGATGTTGGGGTCTTACCACGTTGACGCCCGCTTGAGTAAGCTTGCTTGCAAATTCATCTCCCTCAAGCCGCACTGAAACCATCAAGTCAGGGAATTGTCGTCGTAACATCATGGTTGTTCGGTAGGCCGATTTCTCGTTTTTAAAACAAATCAAAGCGGCGCGTGCTTTGCTGGCGCCCAGGGTACGCATCACTTCCGCGCGTCGAGCATCCCCAAAAAAGATAGGAAAGCCATTGTGACGTCCTTCGGTCACTGCGTGTAAATCATTATCAATAATCACAAACGGAACAAGTTTTTCTGTTAGCAAACGTGCGATAATACGTCCCACATCCCCGAATCCCGCGATAATGATGTGATTGCGAAGATCCATCGTCTCTGAAGGTGCATCATTCGCGAATCTCTCGCCTTCTCTTTCAAGAAATTTCTCTTCGACGCGCTTGCCAAGATTAACCAGAATGGGTGTTAGAGCCATGGAAATAGCGACAAGAGAAAACAAGAATTGCCCCAGTTCCCTGGATATAAGACCCGCCTCCATGGAGGGAGCAATAATCACAAAAACAAATTCACCCCCACTGGCCAAAATCATCCCCACCCGCAACGACGAGATGGCCGGAATACGGAAAAGGATACACAAGCCAAAAATAATCGCGATTTTAATCATGAGATAGCTGAAAAGAGCAAGTATCATTTGGGGAGCGTGAGAAATGATCAGCTTTGGATCGAGACTCATGCCAACTGTCATAAAAAAAAGCCCAATAAGAAGCCCGTAAAAGGGTTGAATATCGGCTTCAACCTGGTGACGATATTCTGTTTCTGAAAGCAAAACACCTGCTAAAAAGGCCCCCAGTTCCATTGAAAGTCCTGCTGATGCTGTTGCGGAACTGGTGGTAAGAATGACCAGTAAACTGACCGCGACAAAAAGCTGGGGGTTGTTGGTTTTCGCGATAGAATTAAAAAGAGGTCTTAGAAACACACGCCCGATAAGAATGATCACGAAAAGGACAACACTTGCCTTTAAGGTTGAAATCCCCAAAGTTTCCAAAGCAGGCATACGATCATTTTTAAATGCTGTAAGCAGCATCAAAAGAACGACCACTGCAAGATCCTGGGAAAGAAGGATAGCAAACGATACGCGTCCAAAGCGCATGGCAATCTCGCCGCGTTCAACCAAAAGCTGTATCCCTACCGCCGTAGACGAGAGAGCCAAGACACTGCCGACCAGAAGAGCAACCTCAAGAGGAAGTTCAAAGTACCTTAAAGCAAGGGTTATGATGCCGCCAGTAACGATGACCTGCGTCAGCCCCAAACCGAACACATATCGTTTCAGCGCCTGGAGCCGTTGCAAAGGCATCTTCAGTCCTATTGTAAACAATAGAAAGACAACGCCCAACTCGCCCAAAATGCGCGTTTCATCAATAGTGGTGATAAACCCCAGACTTTGTGGGCCAATAAGAAATCCTGCGAAAAGATAACCAAGGATTGGACTGACACGCAAACGATGAAAAAGAAAAACCACGGCGACAGCGGCAATCAATAAAACAAGCGTATCATTAAAATAAGATATGTGCTCCACAGCTCTCCCTCTTAAACCCTCTATTGTAAGGAATATGTGAAAGAGAGCAAGCTTTATAATAGACTTTTTTCCTAACCAAAATCTGGCTGGTGATTTTAGGGTTAAACTCTGAAGACAGGGTCTTGAAAGCGCACTCGAAATCCTCACGTGCTCGGGTCAAATTCAAGTGATGATTCTCCAGGATTTTGGTTATTTTTAACTTGGTCGTCTTCATTATTTTATTCACAAAGATAGTTATCTGAAAATTATTAAAAGTGACAAGGACAAATTGATTTCGTAATTTTTTTGGCAGGCTTGTTTATTGTAGACCTTGTTTTTTCGATAAGGGTGTGTTGAAAAGAACGTTAATTACTCACATCTTGCCACTAGCAAAAAAAAGAAATAGAAAAATCAGTTTATTTTCTCCAAAAAAAACGTCAAACCTTTTAAAAAGGGCTGAATTCCTGACTTTTCAGGAAGTGCTTATTTTCTAAACAATTCACTAGGGTATTCGATTTTCCATAAGCATTTACACCTTGAAAGAGATATTTTCCACAAAGTTATCCACAGATTCGGTGGATAAAAAGTTTTATGGTATGCAAGTGTTGAAAATGAACTTCTTTCCTCCCTTGAATCTGGCGGGCGACCTTATCCTTATAATATTCTCGCTATTTTTGACGATGAAAGAAGCCTAATCAGGAGATTAAAGAATAGCTTGAAAGACAAAAATAGAAGACCCCCCTTTTGTCTTTCAAGCTATGTTGGGGAGGGAAGGGGCGTTGGACATCGGCCTTCATCCTGATCATGTACGTTGCGCACACGATGCAGAGTTTGCCGCTCATCCACCGCCCCCCTGAAATCCTTTAGGCATAAGGTATAAAACTTAAGTCTTTTACAAGAAAATTCTCAAGCTTTTGTGACCTCCGATGAACGTGAGGGCTTATTCATCATCTTCGATACCTTCGGCTTTCATAGTTTTTTTCTGTTCTTTCACCTTATCAAAGGCGGCGCCGAGAATATCCCCAAGACTTGCGCCGCTATCGGTTGAGCCATACGCGGCCATCGCTTCTTTCTCTTCATGGATTTCGCGGCCTTTGATGGAGAGAGAAAGCTTGCGCATCGTACGATCAATATTGATGACTTTTGCATCCACTTTTTCACCCACGGCAAAACGATCGGTACGCTGTTCGCTGCGCTCTTTGGCAAGTTCAACCTTGCGGATGAAACCTGGAATTCCTTCATTTACAGAGACCTCAAGTCCTTGATCGGTAATGCTGGTGATCTCGCAGGTCACGATATCTCCTTTTTTAATTTCCGAAAGGCCAGAGGCATACGGATCAGGAGAAAGTTGTTTGACGCCCAGCGAAATACGTTCTTTGTCTGGATCTACTTCCAATACTTTTACGCGAATCTTATCGCCTCTGTTATATTTCCTGATAGCTTCTTCAGGAGAATCGGTCCAGGAAAGATCAGACATGTGCACCATGCCATCCAACTCGTCTGAAACAGCTACAAACAAGCCAAACTCAGTGATATTGCGAACCTCCCCTTCAAATTCTGAATCAACCGGTCGTTCGCTTGCCACTTTGGACCACGGATTTTCGGTGCATTGCTTGATGCCCAGAGCAATACGGCGTTTTATGGGATCGACCTCCAGTATCATGACGTCGATTTCTTGGCTGTGGGAGACGATCTTGCCAGGATGAACGTTCTTCTTCGTCCAGCTCATCTCTGAAACGTGGATCAAGCCTTCAATGCCGGATTCGAGTTCGACAAAAGCGCCGTAGTCCGCAATATTGGTAACAATGCCGCGCAGTTTCGTCCCCACCGCAAATCTGGACTCCACCTCTTGCCAGGGATCACTTTCCAGCTGCTTCATGCCAAGGGAAATTCGATGAGTGTCGCGATTGTAACGGATGATCTGTACGTTAACATTTTGACCCACTTGCAGGATCTCGGAGGGATGATTGATGCGACGCCATGAAATATCGGTCACATGCAATAAACCATCAACGCCGCCCAGGTCGATAAAGGCGCCATAGTCCGTAATATTCTTGACAACACCTGCAAGAACCTTGCCTTCTTCAATATTGGAGAGCAGTTCAGAGCGCGCTTCTGTGCGAGATTCTTCAAGAACGGAACGCCGGGAAACAACGATATTGCCTCGTGGTCGATCCATCTTTAAAATCTGAAAGGGCTGCTCGATTCCCATGAGTGGCCCAACATCTTTGATGGGACGAATATCCAGCTGACTTCCTGGAAGAAAAGCAACAGCGCCATTCAGATCGACCGTGAAGCCGCCTTTGACGCGGCTGAAAATAATACCGTTAACGTTCTTGTTTGTTTTATAGGCGCGTTCAAGTTCCTGCCATGATGCTTCACGGCGGGCTTTCTCGTGACTCAGGACGATCAGACCGTCCCTATCTTCCATTTTTTCGACATAAACTTCAACGCGGTCACCTATTTTAACGGCTCGTTCACGACCAACCGCGGCAAATTCCTTGAGAGGGACCCGACCTTCTGATTTCAGTCCCACGTCAATAAGGGCGGAATCCTTGTTGATGCCAATGACGGATCCTTTAATAACTTTGCCGATGATATCGGCAGACCCTTCGGGAGTATCTTCAAGCAGTTTGGCGAAATCTTCGATTTCGCTCTGTGGATTGTTTAATTCAATAGACATTCGTTGTTAAAACCTTTCTCAAAAACATAGCTGCCGATACTTGCAGGAACCGTAACAAACATGTACGGACGGATTTTTACCTTTCAGTGGATCGACGCATCTCAACAAAAGCAATCGCTTTTTTGAGCACTTCTTCAGGACTAAGCATAGACGTATCAAGAGTAAGGGCATCCGCTGCCGCTCGAAGAGGGGCCTCTGTTCGTTGGCTATCTCTCAAATCGCGCTCTTTCATATCCTTTAAGACAACGCTATATATACTCTGAATTCCGCGCGCCTGCAACTCTTTGAAGCGCCTTTTCGCACGAATTTCAACTTGAGCAGTGATATAGAACTTGACCCTGGCGTGAGGGCAAATCACTGTTCCGGTGTCTCGTCCATCAAGAATAGAGCCTTGAAATCCCGCAGGAGGATTTTCTGCAAATTCTCTTTGAAAGTCAAGCAAGGCTTCTCGTACGTCATGAAAGACTGCAACTCTTGAAGAAGCATCGCTCGCTTCATGCGTGCGCAAATCATAACGGGTTAAATCTTCAGGATGAAGGGTCTGGGCAATTTGAGCGAGACGAAGTTGATTGTCTAATGCGATGCCGGACTGAAGAGCTTTGACGCCGACACAGCGGTATAAAAGCCCTGTGTCCAGCAAGGCCAAGTTATAGTGATGTGCCAGGGCGCGGGCGAGCGTCCCCTTTCCTGCGCCGGACGGTCCATCAATGGTGATAATAAACGTCATGACATACTCTTTGTCTAAATCTGAACATGTAAAGGTTATATAAGTAAAAATTTATAGCTTAATCTACAGACTGATTAAATTAAATAACATACATAAATTTTTATGCCCTTCGTCTTTCAAAATCCGGGGGGTGTTGGAAAGAGGCTTCGTCCTGCTCACGTCCCTCATGTACGCTGCGTGAGGCTCGCCACTCGTCCGCTTGCCCACATCTTAAAATCCTTTAGGTATAAGTAAGAAAACCTTTGACTCAAGCGCTTCTTCATGGCAAATGCCTTATTAAAGGGTGTTACAGGAGAATTAAAAAGTGAAGCCAGAGTGGGGAACAAAACGTACGTGTCATAAGTGTGCCGCACATTTTTATGATTTAAATAAAGCAGAGTTCAACTGTCCAAAGTGTGAGACTGCCTATACGCCAGCAGATTTTACGCTAAAGCATCTGAAAGCAGCAGAGGGAAGCGGAAAAAAAGAAACGCGTAAAAAATCGATCCCGTCTTCCCTCGAAGATCAAATCGAGAATATTGGGGTCGACATTGATACCGACCTTGAAGAGGAAGATCTTATAGAAGACACGGCTGATCTGGATGATGAAGATGTCGCTGATGTCATCAAGCATGAAAACGAGGCGGAATAGAGAGAAAACGAACCTTTCTTTTCTTCAGAGTTCATAACGTTGATTCAAGCGGTTTTTAGAAGTGGTCTGTCTGTTATCTTGAGAGAAAAACGTGGCATCAGTAAATGACGTTATAATACCAGAATTTATGCTTGATTCTAGATAAACCTTCAGATAGGTTACCAGCTATCCTGAAGTCCCCATCGTCTAGAGGCCCAGGACACTGCCCTCTCACGGCAGCAACGCGGGTTCGAATCCCGCTGGGGACGCCATCTTTCATAAACTTTCTTCATTAGATAGACTTCTTTCCTGCTCAGAATCTGGTATGGAATCAAGGCTTGTCTCATAAAGTTTAAAGCCTTTTTCGACCTCTGTTTCGATGCTTTCAGGAAAGGTTTTGATAAAGTGTTTTCCTTCTTCTATCTTATTTATTGAATTGTTTAGAGGATAGCGTATCTGCATCAATATTTATCTTTCGCTTGTCATTAACCAAAATAGTGTCCCTTGATAAGGTTCGCTACGGCTGGCCCCAGAAGAACGACCATCATCGCGGGAAGCAGAAATAAAACCAGAGGCAATGTTAAAAGAGCGGGAAGTTTTGATGCTTTGGCCTCTATGTCCAACATCTTCTGTTTACTAAATTCAATCGACATCATGCGCAGAGTGTTGCTGAGAGGTGCCCCCTGTTCTTCTGCTTGAATAAGCCCGCTTACGAGAATCTGTACGACAGGAATGTTGACTCTCTGCGCCAGATTCCGCAGCGCTATATTACGTTCTGGAATAATGGTAAGTTCTATGGCTGTTTGCGTGAATTCTTTGCAAAGATCCGGGTTGTATTTGCTTATTTCCTCGGCAATTTTTTCAAGGCTGCGCTCAAGTCCGAATCCGGAACGCGTACAGATGATCATAAGATCAATTGCATAAGAAAATCCACCCTGGATCCGATCGTACCGTTTATGAATCATAAAATCCATAAAATACTCAAAACCGCGCAATGCTGTAAAGATAATCATCGAGAAAATAGCGATTTTCAGGAGAAAAGGCAGCGCCGCAATACTTTTTATATGAATCATAAGGGAGAGATAGAAGAAAAATCCTAGAAAAATCAATCCGATATTTACAATCGACACAATCAAAGGGGCGTCCTGGGGATTCCATCCCGCTTGCTGAAAGCGCAGACGATATCTTTTGGCTGTATCAGCGGAAGTCTGCCGAAGCAGATTCTTCAGGTTGCTCAAATAAAACTTGCTGAGCCATGTTTGTGTTCGTAAAGACAAGAGTCTTGCCTCCATCAGGGAAGTTTTACCCTTAACTCTGACGATACGTTCCCAAAAAGCCTTTTGCTCTTTTACATTCTCAATGTAGAAATATATCATGACAAGCGTTCCTATGACGAGCATTGCCATCATGGTTTCCAACGTCAATAAAGAAGAAGCCATTTCGTATCCTTTCATATATGTTCTTCGTCTTTCAAACTGTGGGAGCTTTGAGGATCAAGGATCGTCCTGTTTACTTTTTTATGTATATGTCGTGCGGAACTTGCCGTTCGTCCTTCACCCCACAGTTTGAAAGAAGAAGGCTATAATTCTTTCATACTTTAATTTTTATCAGGTGTCTTATCGTCCAAATTCCACAGACCATAAGTCCGATGGCGAGAAAAAGCATCTTCTGTCCTATGGCTTCGAAGCGGAAGAAGTCGAGATAGGAAGGATTAAGCTTGATCATCACCAGCCATATCACAATAGGCAAAGATCCCAGGATATAAGCCGTGACTTTCGCTTCGGCCGATAGAACCTGAATCTTTTTTCGAATCTCATTCGCCCGATTCAAGCTTGTAATAATATTTTCAAGGATTTCAGACAGACTTGCTCCTCCTCTTCTTTGAATCACGAGCGCGGTCGTGAAGAAATAAAAATCAGATAAATCAATACGGTCTGCCGCTTGATGCAAAGCATCATCAAAGGAGATGCCAAACTCGATTTGTTGAATGATTTTAGCAAATTCATTTTTTAAAGGAGAGGGAACTTCTTTCACAATAATTGCAAATGTCTTTTCAATTGAACTTCCGGATTTTATGCCGCGCAGGATAATTTCAATGGCAAGGGGCAATTGTTGGATGATATTTGATTTAAAGCGTTGTTCTAAAAAATTCAGGACAAGATATGTGAGCAAAATCGCCAGAACAATACTTAACAGAATATCATAAATATAATTGGAATATCCCATGATTGAAATCGCGATCACGATAGTGACGCTTGTTAAAGTCGTTGCGCCAAACAAGCGGCTAAGGTGCCCTTCCATGCCTGCGCGATAAAGCTTCAGGCGGATTTGATTCTCTGTGCGGGGTCTGTTCCTCAAATATTGAGCAATCTTTCTCTCAAGAAGGGATCGTTGATCTTTTTTAAAGATGGAAAGTTTTTCAGTTTCCAAAAGAAAATTATTTCTGCGACCAACAGTTGAAATGATTCTCTCCGCTAACTTTTTCTTTTCGTATAAACGGGAAACAATAATATTTGCAATCATTAAAAATAATATAAAGAATGACAAGAATGAAATAATAAAGATTTGTTCTCTTTCCATTATCTATTCACTTTCGAGGGCTTGATTCATTTCTTTTTCCAAACCAAAATGATGTATTTTCTCTCCAACGTGCGGTTTTTTGGTAAGGCAATCAAAAGTGCCGATGATCTTGCTCTCTTCTGTGGTTGTGTAGTTATATTTAAAAATATCCTGGGTTTTTATGTCACCGTTTTCTATTCCTGTAACTTCGGTTATTTGCACAACCCGGCGAGATCCATCGCGCAGGCGCGCCACATGCACGATCAGATCAATCGCATCCTTGAGATAATTTTTGATGACCGAATTAGGCAAATCATGCCCTGTCATTAAAACCATGTTCTCAAGACGATTAATGGCTTCGCGCGCGCTATTGGCATGGAGCGTTGACATGGATCCGTTATGTCCGGTATTCATCGCCTGTAACATGTCAAAAGTCTCAGCCCCCCGGCACTCGCCGACGATAATCCGATCAGGACGCATACGAAGGGCATTTCTTACCAGATCCTGGATAGTGACTTGTCCTTGTCCCTCAAGATTCGCGGGTCGACTTTCCAGTCTTACCACGTGCGGTTGCAACAATTTCAACTCTGCCGAATCCTCAATCGTCACAATGCGTTCCCGACTGTCGATTAATTCGGATAAGGCGTTGAGGATCGTTGTTTTTCCGGCGCCTGTTCCCCCTGATACGATGATATTCAGACGGCAAAGCGACGCCACGTGCAAAAATCGATACATGTTCTCGGAAAGACTGCCGATTTCGATCATATCTTTAAGATGGATGGTGTGGCGTGAGAACTTGCGTATGGAAATGGACGTTCCCTCAAGGGCAAGAGGAGGGATAATGATGTTGACGCGGCTACCGTCTTTAAGGCGAGCGTCGACCATGGGACTGGCTTCGTCGATGCGGCGTCCAATCTGGTTGGCGATACGTTGAGCGATTTGCAATACGTGGTGCTCACTGCGAAATTTAACGTCCGTCAGCGTTAGTTTCCCATAACGCTCGACGTACACAGAATCATTCGAGTTTACCATGATATCATTGATTGAAGGATCTGATAAAAGAATCTCCAAAGGACCCAGCCCCATCATGTCGTGAATAATTTCATCTGTAATATGCTGAAGTTCTTTATGATTGAGCTGCGCTCGCGTTTCTTCGGTAAATTCAAAGATATAACGTTCCACTTCGCGGCGCAGTTCGGCAGGCGCCATGTGCGTAGCGGCTGTAAGGTCTATGTTTTTGAGAAGACGTTCAAAAACAAGGTCTTTAAATTCTGTAAGAGCCGGAGATTCTGTTAAAGTGCGTGTCTTGTAAATTTGATGATTTAAATTCGGTGTCATGGCTCCTACCGTTGCCTTTTCCAAGGAGGTTGTGTTTGCCATTCTTTTAATTTCAGGCTTTTCAACAAAATCTGAAAGTTTCTGGTCAAAATTAAAATTTTTCATTATATTTTAATAAAGTTCCATTCATATCCACTATCCTGTAAACGTGTTAATATTTATTTAAAATATGGACTTATTTTTTAAAAAAGAGCAGATTAAAGAAATTTTTAGCAGGTGTTCCAGAACTTGTCTGACCCATGATTTTGTCTTAAACTATGGATGAACGAAGATGATCCCTGTGAAGCGACCGGAACGCCTTTTGTCAATGCCTGTAAAGGTTTCTGAGCGTCAAAAGGAATCATTAAATCAATTTTACGTTGCAACGCCTCTTCAAAATCTTTTAAATCGATCTCGCCGTCACGGTACTCGCCATGTTTATTGACAATTATAAAGACTTGCTGATCGGTCGTGCGATGATGTTTAAGAATCTCAAGATAGCGATGGCTGTCTTTCAAGCCAATCATGGAAAGGTCTGTCACCAGAACAATAATATTTGAATGTCCCAGAATTTGGATATTAACGCGATTGGAAAAGTAACGCGGCAAATCGAAGATAGTATAGTGAAAATTCCCTACCATGGATTGAATTATGAGATCAAACACTTCAGGGTTGATGTCCTGATCTTCGTCAAGCGGAATTTGTCCGCACATAACCATTAAATGGGGAGAGTATTTGGTCATAAACCGGTCAATCAATGATTCATCGATCCTTTCCGGAAATTCCAGGATTTCTTGCAAGCCTGAGGAAAGCTCGAGATCTAAGAATTGCGCGATCGTCCCCATTTGAAGATCAGGATCGATGAGGCTGATACGCCGGGAGTGCTTTTCAGCCATAATCCAGGCGCAATTCGTGGCAAGTGTTGTTACGCCCACGCCCCCACGCGCTCCCAAAAAACTTACAACCTTGCCAAATTTTGAGAAAGCATTTGTAATCGCTGACCCCTTGTTTTGCAAGACAATGCTTTCAATACTTCTGACCAGGTGGTTGACGGTTAAAGGTTTTACAAGATAATCGCGAATGCCGATTTTCAGCAGCTCACGAAAGACGCCCACATCATTACGTGCGCCAATTGCAATGACCTCAACGCCTGGCTCGCAGACTTCCGAAAGCTTTACGATATCGTTAATGGGAAGTTCGGATTCGGAAATATCGACGATCAGGATTTTAGGAGATCTGTTCGCTTTCAAATACCTCGTCGCTTCCTTTATACCTCCTGTGATGACTTCATGCTTTAAATTGTAATTATTTACAGGAACAAGGTTTATAACTTCCTCTGCTTCCTTGTCACAAACAAAAGCTAATAATAAACTTGACGTATGGAGTTCTTGTACAGTCATTATCTTCTTTTCTCTAGGGTGTTGCAGGCGTGGCGGCGTTATTCGTCACCCCTATTTTTTCTATTTTCAGGAGTTTGAGTTTATCCATTCTTAAACGGTTGATCGCGTTCGCATTAACGACAGGATCACTTGGTGAAAGCTGGTGACCCTTGTAAAGGTCTTTGGGTTCTGCGATCATTGCCGCGAAATTGGATTCGATAGAACAGCCAAAGTGTGTTTCTCCTTCGGGTGGTATCCTGCCGTCCATGATCTGAGCATCAAACCCTGGACATTGGGGGAGGAGAGGAATGTATTGATCGATGCTTAGCCATAAACCACTTTGCGTTTTATGTTCTTCCTCGATGACCTCGATCCGATGAGCTTCAACGCCAGTTTGTTCAAGGAACCTGACGACACAGGCGACCCTGGGATCTGCCATAGGGTCGTCAAACCTTGTTTGAAGCTTGCGAACCACAAGGCGCGCATAGACAGGTCCAGATCGGGACGAGCGATGAATAAGCTCTTTCAAATGGGCCACCTCGCGGGATGATAAAGTATGATGATGAGAGTCAAAAGGAATATATTCCGAGAATGTCACGCGCTTGACGCTTGTTACCAAAGGGGACGTTGTGTCAAGGTCGCGCTCTATGTAACATCCGCCGAGCATCGCGGCAAATCCTAAAGTCAATACAGTTCCTCGAAAAGGTGTCATCTTCATCTTTTTTCCTTATTCAATATTGAACCCTGCCGCGCCAGAAAAATGAATTGGCTTTGCGTCCAGAAACCTTGTCTGGAGTGGATTCTGTTTTTTCGTGCGGTTAAGACGCTGCATGAAGAGCATCTCCAGATTGGAAGCGTACTTCAATGAATCTGTGGGTAATTTCAGCGCGGACGGATGATCGGTTGGCTTGACAAGATAAGGGGTGACGATGATCACAAGTTCACTCTGATTCTTTTGAAAGTTTGTCGAGCGGAAAAGAGCCCCCAGCACAGGAATATCTGCGAACCCCGGCACTTCGGAAAAGGTATTCGCCATATCGCTCTGAATCAAACCAGCGATGGCCAGACTTTGTCCGCTGCCTAATTCAACGGATGTCTCGGCGCGACGGGTTTTAATGGCGGGGACAATGATAGTTGATTGTGAGGTCGTATTCATAAGGATCGTAAGCCCGTTATTTCGATCCAGCTGGCTGACTTCAGGTCTGACGCGCAAATTGATGAGGTTATTCGAAAGCACCGTCGGTGTGAAGGACAGACTAATTCCAAATTGCTTGAAATCAATAGTGATATTCTGATCTTGGGGAACAGGAAAGGGAAATTCACCGCCCGCGAGGAAACTTGCCGTTTCTCCCGAAATCGCGATCAGGTTTGGCTCCGCGAGAATGCTGGCAAGCCCCTCTTGATCCAGGGCGTCAAGCAAGGTTGAAAAGGTGCTTATATTGTCTGAGAATTGAAATCCGATGCTATTCGCAGGATTCGATGCCGATGAATCGCGCGCGAAGACACCTGGACTTCCGGCAGCCGGAACCTGAAGGGGATTTCGTCCCGTCAAAAGACCATAGGCAAAATGTTGAGGAGAATTTACGAAAGTTGTCCAGTTGAATTGCAGTTTATTTAAAACGGTTCGGCTTACTTCCGCGATTTTCACGCGCAGCAGAACTTGCGTCGGCATTGACATTGAAAGCTTGTTCACAAGCTGTTCTTTCGGCCCCAGATACTTTTTGGCAATGTCTTCAATATTCTTGAGATTCACAGCGGAAGTCACACGTCCCTGCATGACAATACCTTGCGGCACAGAAAAGAATTTCACGTCCTCATGGGGAAAGCCTGCTTTTATGGTTTGGTGAAGATCGGAAAGGTTATGGGTCACCTTGACATCCAGTTTAATCGCAACCTTGCCATCGGCGTTTGTGGCAAAAACAGTTGTGGTGCCTGGTTTTTTTCCGAAGACATACGCGATGCTTGGTGTGTTTAACTGGATATCGGCGATTTCGGGATTGGCGACAAAAAGTTCATTAACGTTATGATCCAACTGTAGAATCTGGCTTTTGCCCAATTCCAGAGTCAGTGAACCCGCAATCCCTGATGGGGTTGCCATCAAAAGGATCGCCATAAGAGTTAAAAGCTTCTTGAGGCAAAGGAAATGGGAATACTGCATCGTTGTTTTTTCTTTCCTGAATCTTTTTACGTCTGAAAACATAGCTTTAACCATGATCATTTAATATTTACCTCACTGCGATCCGATCCCCGAAAAAGGGCAATCACGCGATTGGGGCTATCTCCTGAGGATGACCGAAGATCCTCGCTTTTCGGATATCCGTCGGAGTAAACATCCTGTCCCGCAAACACGCTCTGCATACTGATGACAATCTTACCTTCCGGGATTGAGGCGGCCAGATCCTCTGCCTGATCAGCCGTTACCTCAAGCGTCATGGTTCGGGGAGAGGGCAGGTCTTTCCCTTCGGACGTCCTTTGAAGGATGTTATCAACAGCCAATACCCGTACTCCTCGGATGATCGTCTGTCCTATAAGATCTTCAGCATAGCTTTTAGATTGCGCTCTTCTGGGGATGACAACATCCACAACGTCTCCCGGTGAGACAAAAGAGGGCGTATTCGAAAGTTTTGAATAAGGAACGGATACCGCCCGCATTCCGGGACGAATGGCCGCGGACAGAATACTTTTGCCGTCCATTTTAATAATGTTGTTGAGACTGACAGGCTCTCCTCCAAAAATGGGATAGCGCACAACAGCGCCTTCGATCTCTTTAAGCTCCTGTTTGTGGTTTTTCGTAATATATTGCTTGCTGACGGATTGAATGGGCCATTCTTTCCAAACCAGTTTGTCAACGGAGATAATCTCGCCGGGCTGAAAGGTGGTTGGTGCGATCAGAACCATCGTCGTTTCAAGTTTTTTGATATGTTCGATATCTTCTTTCTTTTTGTTGAGAATGCTCAACACGAATATTCCTAAAATTGATAATAGTAAAGCGGTGCCGATCACGATTGCTTTTTTAAATTTCATTAAAGTCCCCGCTGAGTGAAGTAAAGAGAGACAAGAATCAGGCTGCCTGTGAAAATTGAAACTCCATAGGGAATCAGCGTTTTGGACCATGCAATATCAGAACCGGCGGACGTAAAAGGGATCTGAAGAGACGTTCCAAACATCCAAGGCTGATTGAACAAGGAAGATTCTTTCAGGTTTTTGATGAGGTTAAGGCGCAGTGAATCAATGCGGTGGTGCCAAAAAATATAGCAAATACTCAGAATGCCGCCCGCAATTGAAACGATAACAAGATAGGAAGGCACATCCTGAGGCGTCAGCCATAAGATGCTCGCGGAAAGAAATTTCGCGTCGCCTGCCCCCATAACTTTAAAAGCATAAAGCAAATATCCCGATAAAAGAGTAATCACAAATATCAGTGCTGTGAAATAATAATCCGTATGGGGATATTCAAGGAAGAGTTTAAGTCCAACACCGCCCAGAATCGTTATGATCAACGCGTTCGGAATTCGATAAAACATAAAGTCGCTTAAGGCTGCAAAAAAACTCAGCGTCAGAAAGCCAAGGTAACAAAAAGAAACCAAGCCACCCCCCTTTTTTTTCTTATTTATTTAAAATCCTATTTTATGTTGACTTAAATTTCAATAGCTATTATTTCTTGATCGAACTAAAGTTTTTGAATAATTTTTTGGCGCAGGTTTTGCATCATTTAAATATCGGGGGGCGCTTGAAAAAAATAAGGTCATTTTTTATGTTTGGTTTTATACCCTTCATCTTTCAGGTTGTGAAAGCGTTGATCTTCGGGATTTGTCGTACTTCTTTATTGATCGTACGCTGCGCGAGCCTCAAAGGTTTTCTCTCTACCCACATCTTGAAACCTTTTGGGCATGTATGTTTGCTTGGTTTACTGATAGGGTGCGCGTCGTCCCCCCAATCTCCTTCTCCAGACCTGTCTTCAGGGGATGCCCTGTATCGATTGGCGGAAAATATGAAACGCAACGGCGATTACGGCACAGCCATCAGATTTTATCGTCAGGCCCTTTCGGTTGATCCTGACGCCAGGAAAGCGCAACTGGGTCTTGCGGAGACATTGCTGCTGGATGGCAAAATAGATGAAAGCCGAGCCATGCTTGACAGAATGTTGCTTAAGAATCCAGACGACGGAGAATTCTTGCGCGCGTTTGGCAAGGTGACGATCGCCCAGAATGATCTTGATGCTTGTTTCAAGACCTATACCACTTTGCAAAAGTCTTGTCCAAACGATGCGGCTGTCCTCAATGGGTTGGGGATTTGTCATGATTTGTCTCGACAACATAACCTTGCCCAGCCAATCTATCAAAGGGCAATTACGCTAGCGCCTGACAACCTCAACATTCAATCAAATTATGGTCTGTCTTTAGCCCTTTCTGGCAAAACAGCGGAAGCCATTCTTCTTTTATCGAAATTGGCTTATCGATCAGAGACTACCCCACATATTCGTCATAACCTGGCGGTTGCTTATGGGTTGGCTGGTGATATTGATAAAGCGGCGGGTATTTTTTCTCAAGATCTGGACACAGAAGACCTGAAACAGAATATAGCCGTTTTAAAATCGCTTCATCCTGTTGATACTGGGTCAAAATCCAATCAAAAAAATAAAAAATCCGGAAAAAGAAGAAGTCTGGTCAATCAATTCTCTTCATTAAATTTGTCGCGAATTAATTCCTGAAGGGCAGCCATCAGCGCTTCAGCGTCACGACCGGAGGTGCGAATCTCAAGCCTTGTTCCTTTCGTTGCCGCCAACATCAACAGACCCATAATCGAACGGCCAGAAACCACACTATCTCCTGACTTCACCTGAGCTTCCGCGTCAAAAGAAGAACAGACTTTAACAAATCTGGCCGCCGCGCGTGCGTGTAATCCTTTGGTATTCTCAACAGTTGCCGATTGGGTGAAACATCTCTCACTCATGGGACGCCATTAAAAAATGCGATGCTACGTTGATATAGCGCTTTCCGGCTTCTTGTGTTTCTTTCATGGCTTCGTCGAGAGGTTTCTTGTCGCGGACGCTGACGAGCTTGATAAGCATGGGAAGGTTTACTCCAGCCATGACCTCCACATTCGTAAGATCCAAAAGAGATAAGGCGAGATTTGAAGGAGTTCCTCCAAACATGTCCGTCAGAACAGCAACGCCCGCGCCCTGATCAAGAGATTTGACCAGATCCATCAGCTCGCGGCGTTTCTGGTTTGCATCGTCGTCACTTTCCATGCAGAAAGCGCACATATGGGTTTGAGGTCCCATCACATGTTCGACCACCGCTTTAAACTCTTTTGCAAGATTGCCGTGTGTTATTATGACGATACCAATCATCTGGCGCTCTCCCTGGCTTTATAAATCGACTGACTTTATCATTAGTATGGCATATTCTACTTAAATTAGTCTAAAAATTGAAATGGTATTTCCAATCCATTCATTATAAAGCAAGATGAGATAATCTGAGGTTAGATTGCCATAATGTACGCTGCGTGGGATCAGGGCTCACACCGTGGTTCCGCTAGCCCACATTTCCAAAAAATACTTTGCATATAGCTGTTCCTCATATCTGGAGCGCCTCTGGTTAAAAATAGACTATCCATTCTCGCCGAAATAATTTAAATTTTGTCCAAGAGGTTTTGAGGCGTGAAAAAACTCAAGAGAAAACTGGCGACACTCCTAATAGGTAAAGTGGGGTTGTGGCTCTTGAAGTTCAGCGTCAATACTCTTTGAGAAGATTAAAAAAAATATGGGAGGGAGAAATGATAACGTTCAAGAGCAATCTTGTTTTATTTTTACTATTCGCTTTTTCTTTACAAAGTGTGGAAGCGACGACAAAAGCGCTGGGAAATATATCTGAAAAAGAATATCAAAAAGAAGAAACGCCCTGGCAAATATCCCAAAAACTCAATGAATCTATAAAAGACTATTATTCGCGGCTTTCTAAACAGCAAGTCCTGATTCCTCATGAAGGGAAAGGCGGCAATAAAACTGTTTCTGTAAAACTATGTGATTTAAATAAACAAATATCTGAAGAAGAGATATATGTTGGTTTGCTTAAAGCAGAAATAGGTGAGATGGCGAAGATTAGAAAGCACATACGAAAAAAGAAACCGGACAGTAAAGATTATGCCGCTCATCTCAAGCGTATCCTACGCAAAACGCCTTACTTGACTTCAAAACAGTTGCGTCAAACACATTGGAAAACGCTGAAAATGTATTATATCAGTTCACGCAAACTGAAACGGTATAATCGGCAAAAACAAAAACTGCTCTTCACAATCTCAGCTGAATTAAGCGCTCAGAGCATTCTGAATGATTTGGAGCGCCAAAACATGGATTTTGTAAGGAGATTGACGAGGCAAAAAACATTGTCTTATTTAAAAGAGATCTTCCCTGATTAACATATTTTCTTTGTGTTTCAAGCTGTGGAAGCGTTGGGGAGCGGGATTTATTCTTCTCCCCACTTGAAATCCTTTGAATGTACTTTAAGTATCATTCATTTTGAGGGCAGCGAGGAAAGCGCTTTGAGGGATTTCGATCTTGCCGAATTGTCGCATACGTTTTTTCCCCGCTTTCTGTTTTTCAAGCAGTTTGCGTTTACGGCTGATATCGCCGCCATAACATTTCGCCAATACATCTTTGCGCAAGGGAGAGATTGTTTCTCGCGCAATGATTTTGCCCCCGATAGCCGCTTGAATGGCGATCTTGAAAAGTTGTCTGGGGATCAGGTCTTTTAGCCGTTCGCATAAAGCGCGCCCGCGATTTTCCGCCTGTGTTCGATGGACAATGAAGGACAAGGCATCCACAGGGTCGCCGTTAATCAGGATGCTCAACTTGACCAAGTCTCCTTGACGGTAAGTGTCGATCTCGTAATCGAAGCTTGCGTATCCCCGTGATACTGACTTTAAGCGGTCATAAAAGTCAAAAACGACTTCATTGAGGGGGAGACGATAGACAATCATGGCGCGATTCCCCACATAAGTAAGCTCTACCTGTTCGCCGCGCCGTTCCGTACAGAGGGCCAGGATAGACCCCAAATAATCATCGGGTACAAAAATCGTTGCTTTAATCCATGGCTCTTCCACGGTATCAATTTTGACGACATCTGGATAATCGGCCGGATTATGAAGCTCAATCGCCTCGCCGTTGGTCAGCTTGATCTTGTAGACCACACTAGGAGCGGTGGTCACCAAATCCAGATCGTATTCGCGCTCAAGACGCTCCTGAATAATTTCGAGGTGTAATAATCCCAGGAAACCGCATCGAAAACCGAACCCAAGCGCTGCCGAACTTTCAGGCTCAAAAGAAAAGCTGGCGTCATTCAGGCGCAATTTGGCCAGGCTTTCTCGAAGATTTTCAAAATCATCGGACTCTGCGGGGAAGAGTCCACAGAAGACAACGGGAATGCTGGGTTTGAATCCCGCCAAAGGTTCTGTCGCCGGTCGTCTTTCTTCCGTAATCGTATCCCCCACGTTACAATCCGCCACATGGCGAATGCTCGCTGTTATAAAGCCCACTTCTCCGGGGCGCAGTTCATCAAGAGTGACTTTTTTAGGGGTGAAAACGCCCACACTTTCCACTTGATGGGAAGCGCCTGTGGACATCATGCGAATCTTCGTGCCGCGCTTGAGCACCCCATCTTTGATACGCACAAGAATAATCACGCCCAGATAAGGATCATACCAGCTGTCAATCAAAAGAGCTTTGAGCGCCGCTGCTGGATCCCCTTGAGGAGCCGGCAATTTTTTGATCAGCGCTTCAAGGACTTGCTCGATACCAATCCCTGATTTTGCGGAAACCATGATTGCATCCTTTGCCTCCAGGCCGATGACGTCTTCAATTTGACGTTTAACCCGATCAGGATCGGCCGCCGGCAAGTCAATCTTATTGAGGACAGGAATGATTTCGTGATCGTTTTCAATCGCTTGATAGACATTTGCAAGGGTCTGCGCCTCCACGCCCTGGCTGGCGTCAACCACAAGCAGGGAACCTTCGCACGCTGCGAGCGATCGGCTCACTTCGTAGGCGAAGTCGACATGCCCCGGCGTGTCCATCAAGTTCAGTTGATATGTTTTGCCGTCTTGAGTCGTGTACATAAGGCGCACTGTTTGCGCTTTGATGGTAATGCCGCGCTCGCGCTCGATATCCATGTTATCCAACATCTGGTCTTTAAGCTCACGAGCGCTCAGCGCGCCGCAGTACTGAATCAGACGATCGGCAAGCGTCGATTTTCCATGATCGATATGGGCAATAATCGCAAAGTTTCGAATATGCTCAAGCATGGTCATGATCGAAGTTCAGCCCCCAGATGTTTTTGCATGGCCTCAATAATGTCACGCGATAAACGCATGATCTCTGTTTCTGTTAACGTTGCTTCCTGCGGCTCGAGACGGACACTGATAGCTAAAGATTTTTTACCTTCCGGAATTCCTGCCCCTTGATACACATCAAATACGGACACCGACTTGATCAGGATTTTGTTTACTTTTTGAATCAACTCAACCAGCTTTTGGGCAGGGATGCCGAGATCAACGACAAACGCGAAATCTCGCTCAACCGGTTGATAGGGAGAGAGAGGCAAGAAATTCCTCTTTGAGGCGGTTGTGGTTGGAATAGCATCCACAAAGACTTCAAACGCGACGACCGTTTCTGTCAGGTCAAATAACTCGAGAATATGGGGGTGGAGTTCGCCAAATTGAGCAAGTCTGGTTTTCGGCCCCAGTTTCAGAACACCTGATCGACCAGGGTGATACCATGAGGGCGCGTCCAGGCAAACTTGCAGGGAGGAGGGATCAAAACCACAAGATTCCAGAGTCGTATACGCATCCGCTTTGGCGTCAAACACATCGACCTGTCGGCCTGATTCCAGCCAGTGGCGCGGTCCGGTTACGAAGCCCCGTATGCCTGCGGTTGCCAGAAGTTCGATCTCAGGATGATATTGATGACCCACCTCAAACAAGGCAAGATTTTTATGTCCGCGGGTTGTGTTCCGGCGCAGAGTCTCCAAAAGAAGTGGCAAGAGACTGGGGCGCATGTCCGACATATCGGCGCTGATCGGATTTTCAATCGTCAGAGTCGGATCGCCCCCGCCGAATTTCACAGCCCATTCTCTTTTTAGAAAAGACCACGTATAGACCTCGGACATCCCGCGCTTCACAAGGCCACGACGGATCTTCCATGTGCGATCAAAGGGGGTTTTTGAATGAGACGCAGACGCTTTTGACGCGCTTGACGGACTTGGACTTGATCCATATGTTGACGCCTGTAGGGGGGATAAGGTGCTGCTTGTTGGATTGACGGAAAAGTCTTCGGGAGTTGCTTGAGGAAGTTCAGCCTCCTGAATGGCATCATATCCCTGAATTCGTAAAACTTCTTCGACAAGATCGGCTTCGCCTTTTATATCTGGACGCCACGATGGCACTTTAAGGGTATGTTCTCCATCGGAAGAAAATCCCAATCGCTCAAGAATCTCATGCGTCTTTGCCTGAGGAAGATCAAGCCCGCCAAGCGTTTTGACCCGGCTTGCGTGAAAACAGATAGTTCTCTTCGCCAAAGGCTGATCGCCAACGCGCACGATTTCGCCCGGCTCTCCTCCACACAGATTCAGAATCATTTGAGTAGCTTGCTCAAGCCCTTCTTCGACGATCGCGGGATCTACACCGCGCTCGAACCGATAACGAGAATCGCTTAAAATCCCCAAAGCGCGTCCCGTGAGCGCAATACGAATGGGATCAAAGAGGGCAGATTCAACAAATACGTTGATGGTTTCTTCCGAACATCCTGAAGCCATTCCCCCCATGATGCCCGCGATGGAACAGGGGCCTTGTTGATCGGCAATCACAATCGCGCTTGAAGGGAGATGATAGGTATGATCATCCAAAGCATGCAACAGATCTCCCGGCTTTGCCTGACGGATGACCAGATCCCCTTGCAGTCGGTCCGCATCGAACGCATGCATTGGCCGACCTCGGTCATACGCCATAAAATTTGTGATATCCACGAGAGATGAAATTGGTTTCAGTCCAATTGCTTCAAGTTTTTTCTGAAGCCAACGGGGACTTGGGCCGTTCTTGACGTTCCGGATCAATCGTCCGGTAAAGAAAGGGCACCCCGTCAGATCTTGAATCTCAATTTGAAGGGGGGTTTTAAAATGGCTTTTGACCACAGGAATGTTAAGGGACTTCAACGTGCCGATGTGTGTCGCTGCAAGATCCCGCGCAATCCCGCGCACGCTCAAGCAATCACCGCGGTTGGGCGTGATTTCGATGTCGATTACGGGGTCGTCAAGCTCTTTGTAGACGGCGAATTCTTCGCCTGTGGGCGCATCGGTTGGCAACTCGATAATCCCTTCATGGCTGTCTCCAAGTCCTAACTCACGCATCGAGCACATCATCCCTGCACTCTCAACGTCTCGAATGATGCTTTTGCGCAACACAAGCCCTGATGTGGGAATCGTCATGCCAGGAACCGCGAGAACGCTTTTCAATCCCGCCCGCGCATTCGGCGCGCCACACACAACCTGAAGGACTTCGGCGCCCGTGTTGACGCGACAAACCTTGAGACGATCAGCCTTGGGATGAGGAAGAGCTTCAAGAATCTCGGCAATCCTGAATCCCCTCAGCGCATCGGCAGGATTGATGATGGTATCAACCAAAAGACCGCTCTTCGTTAAACGCAAGGCGATGTCTTGCAGCGAGGCGTCAGTCTCCAGGTGTTCCCTGAGCCAGGAAAGCGTAAATTTCATCAGCGTTCCCCCCCTCCCGTCAAGCCCTCTGTGATGGAAAATCCGTAACGATGGAGCCACCGCGTATCCGCTTCATAAAATGACCGCAAATCGAGAATGCCGTATTTAAGCATTGCCACACGCTCGACGCCCATCCCGAAGGCAAATCCCTGAAAGCGGGCGGGATCAATGTGACAGTTTTCCAGAACGTCAGGATGAACCATGCCACAACCAAGAATCTCAAGCCAATCGTCCCCTTGCCCTAGAACAAGATTTTCACCGCTGCGCGAAAAGCCAATATCAACCTCAGCCGAGGGTTCCGTAAAAGGAAAATAGGATGGACGAAAGCGGACCGGCAAGTTCGGGAGATTGAACATGCGCCGAAAAAATTCAGTCATACAATGCTTTAAGTGTCCCATATGAATGCCCTCGCCAATCATTAAACCTTCTACTTGATGAAAGGTGGGCGTATGCGTTTGATCGTAATCACTGCGAAACACGCGACCTGGCGCAATGATTCGAAGAGGGGGATTTTGCGCAAGCATGGTGCGGATCTGCACAGGCGAGGTGTGCGTACGCAGCACTTTCTTGACGCCTTCTTTACCGCTAGGCATATAAAAGGTGTCGTGTTCCTGACGGGCGGGATGTTCTGCTGGAATATTCAGTGCGTCGAAATTATAGTAATCTTCTTCGATATGCGGTCCTTCAGCGACCGAAAATCCCATGGATTTGAAAATTTCTGTCATTTCAAAAAGAGCTTGCGACAGGGGATGAACAGTCCCTTTAAGTTCAGGACGAACGGGAAGGGACACGTCCAGGCTTTCCGAGGCGAGACGCTGCAACAGTTCTTGGGCTTTTAGCTGAGTGCGCTTTGTTTCCATTGCCGCCATCAGATCATCGCGCAGTTGATTCAAGGCGGCGCCCCGCTCTTTTCGTTCTTCCGGGGCAAGCGTTCCCAAGTTTTTCATCTCTTGCGTCACCTCGCCTTGCTTGCCAAAGGCGGCGATCCGCGCCTGCTCAAGGAGAGAGAGGTCATTTGAAGCTTCAATTGCTTTGAGCCAACGTTCTTTCATCATCTGAAGAGTCTGCATTTTTCTGTGGTTCTTCAAAAGACCTCCTGCATAACCTAATATCTGGCGGGTGCTTTTGCTGTAAAAGTGTCCACTAAATCCTGACATCCTTTGCGTGCGCTAAGCCGAAATTACCGCGCATCCGATGTCCCGCATCCTGAAGTCCTTTGGCTATGGGACGGACTCCCGGCTCTAGGCCGCTTTTGCGAGAGCCGCGTTGGCCTGGTCAACCAATCCTTTGAACGTTTCTGGTTCGCGTGCGGCCAGATCAGCCAGAATCTTGCGATCCACCTCAATTCCCGCTTTATGAATGCCATTCATAAATTGAGAATAGGTCAGGCCGCATTGCCGCGCTCCCGCGTTGATGCGCTGAATCCATAAAGCGCGAAAATCACGCTTGCGCACGCGACGGTCGCGATAGGCGTACTGAAGACCTTTTTCAACTCTTTCTATAGCGATGCGGTAGCAATCTTTGGCGCGACCACGATATCCGGATGCCATTTTCAGAATTTTTTTATGACGAGCGTGAGTCGTAACCCCTCTTTTGACACGAGCCATGGATCTTTTCCTCCTTTATTCGCCGTAGGGCATGAAGCTGCGAATGATACGTGCGCCGACTTCACTCATAATAGTAGTGCCGCGGGCATTCCGAATCATTTTGTTAGTGCGCTTGATCATTCCGTGGCGCTTTCCCGTTTGACCCATGATAACTTTGCCGGATGCGGTCAGTTTGAACCGCTTTTTAACGCTGCTTTTTGTTTTTAGCTTGGGCATTTTTCAATCCTTTGAGGTTGCTGATAAAAACGACTCACGGTGATCCAGGCATGCCCTGAGTCTTAGAATGCTCGTCGCCATGCCACACATGAATGATTGGGTTATATCAGGGAACTTTTCCGTTTGCAAGAATTGAAATATCGCAACTTGTACCCGCTCAAGCTTTTTTAAAGGCTGGGCAAATTCACCGCAAACTGATGGTGGGCAAGGGCGGGACAAGAAAAAGCTTGCGTCATTTCAAAAAATATGGTCTTTTGTTTTCCTCTACAATGAGTCAAAATTAGTAAGTTAGCATCATTTTTTAAGAGAATCCAATATGCAACGAATTCCCATGACTGCGCAGGGCTTTATGCGCCTGCAGGAAGAATTAAAGCATTTAAAAATGGTCGAGCGATCAGCCGTCATCAAGGCTATTTCTGAAGCGAGAGCCTTGGGTGACCTTTCAGAAAACGCTGAATACCACGCGGCCCGTGAACGTCAGGGTTTTGTCGAGGGACGTATCGCGGAACTGGAGGCAAAGTTATCTTTGGCCGAAGTGATAGATGTCGCGAAACTAAGCGGCAATACAGTCCGATTCGGTGCTTCGATCAAATTAATTGACGAGGATACCGAAGAAGAATGCGCGTACCAGATTGTTGGCGTTGATGAAGCGGATATCAACCAGGGGCTGCTGTCGATTTCCGCGCCGCTCGCCCGCAGTCTCATTGGCAAGAAGGTGGGGGATTCCGTTGAGGTTCGCACGCCGGGCGGCGCCAAAACATATGAAATCGTCTCGGTAGCGTTTAAATAGGGTGCGCCCATCGTGAATGACTTGCCGTTGAAAAACTGTTGGGTTGTGTCCGATGATGGCAAGACAGGCACCGAGCACCAGTGTATCGGCTTGGCGGAAGCCCTTGGGTTTGATCCTGAGATTAAAAGATTGCGAGCCAGGGGCGTATGGACATATTTGCCCCCTTCTCTTTGGCCGAGACCTCTGTCGGGCGTTATGACGCAAGGGGGGGCTTTGGCGGCTCCTTGGCCAGACCTGATTGTCGCGGCTGGTCGCCTGAGCATAGCGCCAACGGCGTATATCCGGAAAGCGACGCAGGGGCGAACCAAGGTTATTCAACTGCAAAATCCTCGTGTAAATCCTGCCCTTTTCGATGTCGTTATTGCGCCGTGGCATGATCAGCTTGTGGGGAAAAACGTGTTGCAAACGCAGGGCGCTCTTCATCGCGTGACCGCCGAACGGCTTGCTTTGGAGGCAGCTCTTGTCGCGCCGCGTGTTGCGCATTTGCCGCGCCCTCTGATTGCTGTCCTGGTGGGGGGGAGTAACCGTTGCTATCGTATGACGCCTGATGGTGTGCGCATCATGGCTCAAAGGTTGAAGAAACTGGCGGAGCGATATCAGGCGGGTCTTGCCGTAACAGTCTCTCGACGTACCGAACAGGAAAATCGTCAAGCGTTGCGCGAAAATCTTGAAGGAGTCCCCGCCGTTATTTGGACAGACGAGGGTCATAACCCTTATGTCGGATTTTTGGCGCTTGCCGATTATATCGTTGTAACAGGCGATTCTGTTTCAATGGTGTCTGAGGCCTGCTTTACCGGCAAGCCGGTTTACACTTATTTTTTCCCTGGAGGTTCTCGTAAATTCAACGCTTTTCATCATTATTTTCAACAGCAAAACTACACCAAACCTTTTGAGGATCAATTAATTTCCTGGTCTTACCCTCCCCTGGACGAGTTTAACAGAATTACGGCACATGTTCGCAAGCTTTTGCTTGAACCGGTTTAGAAGGAGAGCAGGCGTTTCGTCCCCTTGAGCAGTTCAGGCTTGAATATAGCGTCTGTTGATATATATATAAATAGACTTCTTTCCTGACCTAAATATCTGGGGGGGGAGGGTGCTTTTGCCTGAAAATCCCCGCGCCCTATCTGGTGATGAAAAGAGTCTGTTGAAATCACGTTAAGATTTAGAAGCAAAATGTCCATATCCTCCGGTTCCATCAACGACGCTCTTTCTTCAAAGCCTCTTTCCAGACCTCAGAATCCTTGCTTTTCATCGGGACCCTGTGCGAAACCTCCTTTCTGGCAACCTATGATTCTCAAAGAAGCCGCTTTAGGAAGGTCGCATCGTTCTCGCGTGGGGATTCAGAAGATTCATCAATCCCTGATATCGATGAGAGAGGCGCTGGAGATTCCGCCCTCTCATTGGATTGCTTTGGTGTCGGGATCTGCCACGGGAGCGATGGAAAGCCTTTTATGGAACCTCCTGGGGCCAAGATCCATCAGTGTGCTGGCCTGGGATGTTTTTGGCCGACGTTGGGCAAAGGATATTACGGATGAATTAAAGCTGGCAAATACCCACATATATGAACATGAGACGGAACTGGATCAGACAGATTTTTCCCATGATGTGGTTTTTACCTGGAACGCGAGCACTTCGGGCATATGCGCTCCTCAAGATCCCTGGATTGACCCTGCGCGCCAGGGATTGACGATTTGTGACGCGACATCGGCAGCTTTTGCGTTGCCTCTCCCCTGGGAAGAACTGGACGCGACGGCGTTCTCATGGCAAAAGGGTTTGGGAGGCGAAAGCGGCCACGGCGTTATTGTTTTAGGTCCACGCGCCAGAGAGCGGCTTGAATCTTACGCGCCTTCCTGGCCCGTTCCCTATTTGTACAGGCTTGCTGTCGACCGCAAAATAAATTCTGGTCTTTTTGAAGGTCAGACCCTGAATACGCCCTCTCTTTTGGTGGTTGAAGATGCCCTTTATGCGCTCAAGTGGGCTGAAGAACAGGGCGGCGTCAAGGGAATGCATCGGCGCACTTTGCGTAATTTTTTGAAAATCCGGGATTGGGTGGAGAAAACCCCGTGGATCGATTTCCTGGCGCCAATTCCCCGGTTTCGCTCGCCTGTCACGGTATGTTTGACGTTCACGGAAAACCTGGTATGGTCATGGGTGCAGAACTTTTGTCGGCTGCTTGAAGAAGAAGGGGCTGGCTTTGATCTTAAAAATCATGAGAGCGCTCCTCCAAGCCTGCGGATTTGGGCGGGTCCAACCATTGAAACGAGCGATCTTGAGGCCTTATTTCCTTGGTTAACCTGGAGTTACCATAAAATGAAACGAAACGTTTAAACGTCTGGGTAAGAAGTCTTATATCTTAAAAATCTGTTATGCGTAAAAAACGGGGAAATTCCCAGAGTCCGGACTTTGAAGAGAAAAATAACGAAACAAGGACGATTTCAAATTGCTTCTTATGGGGGAATCTGCCAAGATTCCAATAATTTTTAGAAGCGTTTAAAGGACGAACGATGAGGCTTTCACATTATTTTTTACCCACGTTAAAAGAAAATCCCGGAGAAGCGCAGATTGTTTCGCATCGCCTGATGTTAAGGACAGGAATGATTTTTCAGGCCAGTTCAGGGATTTATGCATGGCTTCCGATGGGAAGACGTGTCCTTCGGAAGATTGAACAAATCGTGCGTGAAGAGCAGGATCGGGCAGGCGCTCAGGAGATCTTGATGCCGACTATTCAGTCGGCTGATCTTTGGCGCGAGAGTGGCCGCTATGACGCGTATGGAGAAGAGATGCTGCGCATTGCTGATCGTCATGAGCGTGAAATGCTGTATTCGCCCACGGCGGAAGAGCTGGTCACGGATATCGCGCGCAAGCATATCAAAAGTTATCGCGACGTGCCTAAAATGATGTATCAGATTCAGTGGAAGTTTCGCGATGAGATCCGCCCTCGGTTCGGCGTTATGCGGGGACGGGAATTCTTGATGAAGGATTGTTACAGCTTTGATCTTGATTATGAAGGGGCTTTGGTTTCCTATCGCAAGATGTTGGAAGCTTATATCAAAACCTTCTCGCGGATGGGACTGACGGCGATTCCCGTAAAAGCTGATTCAGGGGCGATCGGTGGCGATTTAAGTCAGGAATTTCAGGTTCTTGCTGCAACGGGAGAAAGCTTGATCTTTTATGATCGGGCGCTTGATGAGATCGTCAGGCAAGGCGGGGTTGTTGATGTGGATCGCTTGATGAGCCTTTATGCGGCTGAGGAAGGGCTTCATGATCCTCATATATGCAAAGTCCCTCAAGACCAGCTCAAGACGGCGCGAGGGATCGAAGTGGGACATATTTTTTATTTCGCCACCAAATATTCTGATCCTTTCAAGGCGTCTGTCGTGGGCAAAAATGGCGAATCCATAACCCTGCACATGGGCAGTTACGGAATTGGCGTCTCTAGACTGGTGGGGGCGTTGATCGAAGCGAACCACGATGAGAATGGTATTATTTGGCCGGAGGCGGTGGCTCCTTTTACAGTGGGGCTGCTCAACCTGAAGCCCGGAGACGGCAAATGCGACGCTTTATGTGAGGATATCTATCATAAACTTTTGACGCAAAAGGTGGAAGTTCTCTATGACGACCGCAATGAACGGGCAGGCGCGAAATTTGCGAACATGGATCTTATTGGTCTTCCCTGGCAAATCCGTGTTGGTGCGCGAACGCTTGAGACTGGAAAGATAGAAATAAAATACCGTAGAACTGGTGAGATTCAAGAACTTTCGCTTGAATCCGCCTTGAATTATCTGAAGGAAAGGGTGGGGGCTTGATGTCTTTAGCCTTTATCCGAAAAGTCGCCTTTCGATATTTAAGACCGAGCCGAAAGGAAGGCTTTGTCTCGGTTATTGCAGGGTTTTCTTTTTTGGGGATTTTGCTCGGCGTTGCAACGTTGATTATCGTGATGGCCGTGATGAATGGCTTTCGAGAGGAGTTATTTTCGCGCATTCTGGGCTTTAATGGTCATATCGCCGTTGCGGGACTGACCCGGGAAGGATTTAAGGACTATGATCAGGCTGTTCATAAAATCAGGGGGTTGGAAGATATCATAAGTGCGACACCCGTGATCGAGGCGCAGTCCATGATTATGAAACAAGGAACTGCTTTCGGGATTCTGGTTCATGGTATTCTCTTGTCCGATTTGAAGCAGCGAAAATTGATTTCCGACCACATTGTCATGGGAACCCTGGATAGTTTTACACAGCCCAATGCCATCATCATTGGACGGAAATTAGCCGAAAAGCTTGAGGTTTTGCCGGGGGATGGTCTGACGTTGGTAGCGCCTGAAGGAAATTCAACGGCTTTTGGTATGGTGCCCCGCCTTCGCAAATTTACCATTGCGGCCATTTTTGATGTGGGAATGAAAGACTATGATGCAGGCGTAGCGTTCATCCCTTTGGCCGCCGCCCAGAAATTTTATCGTCTTCCAGACGCCGTATCGGGCATCGAAATCTTTGTAAAAGATCCCCAACGTATCCAGAAAATCACAGCGGAAGTGGTTCAGGCTCTTGGAACGGGCGCACGCGTCATTGATTGGCAAAAAGCAAATGAAAAATATGCGGTTGCTGTTGAAGTAGAGCGAAATGTCATGTTTACAATTCTTACCCTGATTATCTTGGTGGCTTCTTTCAATATCGTCTCCAGTCTGATCATGCTGGTTAAGGATAAGGTACAGGATATTGCCATCTTGCGTACGATGGGCGCGACACAGGGGATGATTATGGCTATCTTCTTTGTGACAGGTTCTACGATCGGGATGATTGGAATCCTTGCGGGCGGCGCTCTTGGCGTTGCTTTTGCCCTGAATATTGAAACCATACGCAGACTGATTGAAAAGCTTTTGGGTACCAATCTTTTCAGTCCTGAGATATACTTCCTTTCCAAATTGCCGGCCAAAATTGATTCCTATGAAGTGGTGGCGGTCATCGTGATCGCGTTTGTCCTTGTTTTTTTGGCGTCTCTTTATCCGTCCTGGCGGGCTGCGAGACTGGATCCGATAGAAGCGCTGCGTTATGAATGATGTTATGAACAGCACGCCGGTTCTTGAGCTTCGTCATCTTCAAAGAATATTCAAGCAAGGAGACGTGGTTTTAAATGTCCTGAACGATGTCAACTTTAGTCTGAAGGCGGGAGAGATCGTAGCCCTTGTCGGCCCTTCGGGGTCTGGCAAATCAACCTTGCTTCAACTGGCGGGTTTGCTTGAACGTCCTTCGGAGGGACAGGTTCTCGTTCAAGGTCGACCTTGCGGACAAATGATGGACAATGAACGTACGGCGATCCGTCGTCAAACGATTGGCTATGTGTATCAATTTCATCATTTATTGCCTGAATTTACAGCCCTTGAAAATATTGTTCTCCCTCAAATGATCGCGGGACTGCCGGCTGGTGAAGCGCATAAAAGGGCAGAGCAACTCTTGAAAAGCCTCTCTCTTGAAAATCGTGCGCTACATCGACCCTCGAAACTTTCGGGAGGAGAACAGCAACGTATTGCTATTCTGAGAGCGCTTGCGAACAGTCCCGCTCTTCTTATCGCGGATGAACCTACGGGGAACCTGGACGAAGAAACATCACAGCAGGTATTTCGTGAGTTGACGAGTTTAGTCAAAAGATCGGGGATGTCTGCTTTTGTCGCAACCCACAACCTTGCGCTCGCGAAAAAGATGGATCGGATTGTGAGTCTTCACAAGGGAACTTTGAAAGAAGGTTAAAATCTCCTCGTCTCGCCATAGTCAGCTGGGCTCTTGGCTCTGTGAAAGACGGTTAAAGGAGTTTTTCAAGAGAGATGTTTTGTGGACGGATTTTTCCTAAGATCGAGATCCTGAACGATGGACGTACTTTTGTACTTCTTCAAGGCAGCTCTGCGCATTCGGTTTAAAATGATGACGTACCCACCAGGTTTCCACGTGCTTTAGCGTTTCTCCCAAGAAAGATCCGGGCGCAATGCCAAGAGCTTTTAAATCTTCTCCTGACAAGGGAAAGACAGGTTTTTCCCAGTGTGCTGGCAATCGCTCAAGCAGAAAGCGATCGTAACCACGGGCTGCTCGAATCAAAAGAGCATCCCGCGCCATACCTAACCCGTAATCATAAAGCATCTCATCCTTATCGGTACAAGTCCCTGTCGCCGCTTTTGTCAGGATCTGCGCTTCCTGTCTTTGTTTGCCAGTCAGTTTCAGTCTTTGGGCAAGTGTCTTGAGCGCGTCGGAATCATTGGGCAAAATGACCGCCAGTCGACGCAGGAATTCAGGAGCCACTTGAAATTCCTGTTCGACTTTGATCAAATTTTTCAAGTCGTTTATGCAAGGAGCAGGTGCACCCTGCGTTGCGTAAAACCAGACACCCGTATCCACCATCCGTTGAAGAGCCATCGAAGGGTCAGGAGCCTTTAAAAGCTTCAGAAATTCGGTGCGAACGCGCTCGGCGGAAAGGGTTTTGATTTTCTCTGCCTCGTCCCTGCAAGCCTGAAGAGCTTCTGGATCCATTTCTCCCCGTCCATAGCAGGCATGAAAGCGAAAATAGCGCAGGATTCTGAGATAGTCTTCCTGTATGCGCGCGCGTGGGTTGCCAATAAAACGCACATATCCTCTTTGAAGATCTTCTTCTCCCCCCCAGGGATCGTATAAGTCCCCTCGAATGGATAAATACAGAGCGTTAAAAGTGAAATCACGACGTTGAGCATCTTCTTCCCAATCATCCGTAAAACATATTTTGGCATGACGTCCATCGGTTTTTACATCGCGACGAAGCGTTGTGATTTCATAGTGATATGGCTCCATAACCACCAGAACGGAACCATACGCTATGCCCAGAGGGACAGTTTTAATGGTTGCTTTCTCCAGTTGCTGAAGAACGTTCGATGGTTCTAAAGTAGTGGCAAGATCCAGGTCCGTCACCCTCTTGCCGAGCAGATAGTCACGCACGCACCCTCCCACGAAACGTACGGTCACGGGCGCATCTTGCAATGCAGAGAGTATGGTTCTGGTTTGGATACTGATGAGCCAGGGAGGCGGCTTAATAACTCTTTTTATATCCAAGATCGAGTTTCCTGATTCTGATTACATAAGATGAAGATAGCGTATTCCCTTCGTCTCTTTGTACACTCAAACGGTTTCAAGAAATAAACGGGAAAACGGGAACAAAACGATCCTCATCAATCCGCTGCTTCATATCTTGAAGGGGAAGGGGATGACTAGTCCATGGCTTTAACAATTTCTTCACAGACTTTTTTGGCATCTCCAAACAGCATCATGGTGTTGTCTCGATAGAATAATGCGTTATCTACCCCTGAATATCCTGCTGCCATTGAACGTTTCACGAACAATACTGTTTTCGCACGCTCGACATCCAGAATGGGCATGCCGTAGATAGGACTCGTGGGGTCGGTTTTCGCCAGTGGATTTGTGACGTCGTTGGCTCCAATCACGAAAGCAACATCAGTATTGGAAAAATCACGGTTAATGTCCTCAAGCTCCAGAACATCGTCATAAGACACATTTGCTTCTGCCAGCAAGACATTCATGTGTCCAGGCATCCGCCCGGCCACGGGATGAATGGCATAGCGCACTTGTATGTTTTTGTGCTTTAAAATATCCGCCATTTCACGCAGCGCGTGTTGAGCCTGTGCCACCGCCATTCCATAGCCCGGCACAATAATCACTGACTTGGCGTTTGACATGATGAATGCCGCATCCTCTGCGCTTCCTGATTTTACGGGGCGTTGTTCTGAAGAGGCGGGGCCTGCTGAAACGGCGGGATCCGTCCCAAAACCCCCCAAAATAACGTTGATGATCGAGCGGTTCATCCCCTTGCACATAATATAACTCAGGATCGCACCTGACGAACCCACCAGCGCGCCAGTGATGATGAGTAAATTGTTATTCAGGGTGAATCCGATGCCCGCGGCGGCCCATCCTGAATAAGAGTTGAGCATCGACACCACAACAGGCATGTCGGCGCCCCCAATAGGAAGGATCAGTAAAAGTCCCAGAACAAGGGAAAGTAAAACAATCAGAAAGAATAAAAACGCTGATTCCGTTGTGACGAACAAAACCCCCAACAGAACCAGAACAATGCCCAGAAAAGCGTTCAAAAGATGCTGCATCGGAAAGACAAGGGGTTTTCCGCTTACCAAACCTTGCAGCTTTGTAAAGGCGACTACGGATCCCGTAAAGGTAATCGCCCCGATGACAACCCCCAGATACATTTCAATCAGGCTGCCCGTATGGATGTGATGGGCGCGGCCAATGCCAAAAGCTTCGGGATGACTAAAAGCGGCAACCGCAACAAAAACAGCGGCCAGACCGACAAGACTGTGGAAAGCCGCCACCAGCTGAGGCAGCGCCGTCATTTGAATGCGCTTTGCCGTTATCGCGCCAATCGTTCCTCCGATCGCGATTCCCAAAATAATGAGCGGATAGTTCACGACCCCTGAAGAAACAGCCGTTGCGACAATCGCCAGTGTCATGCCAGCCATGCCATAGAAATTACCTGCGCGCGCTGATTTGGGAGAGGAAAGCCCCTTCAGTGCCATAATAAAACAAACGGATGCGATCAGGTAACAAAGAGAAAGAATGTTTTGACTCACGGAGAGGGTCTCCTTCTTTTACTTAATGCGTGTCTTATGATTTTTTGGAAAACATTTGCAGCATACGTTGCGTAACAATAAAGCCGCCAAAGATATTGACAGAGGCTAGAACCACCGCCAAGAAACCCATGACCTTGGCCAGTCCAAACTCTTGCAGGCCCGCCGCCAACAGCGCGCCTACGATGATGACGCTTGAAATCGCATTAGTGACAGCCATCAAGGGCGAGTGCAGGGCGGGCGTCACGCGCCATACCACGTAATATCCCACAAACACTGCCAATACAAAAACGGTTAGCCCGATCATAAACGGAGAATGCCCTCCCTGGACAGCCGTTTCCGCCGCACGCTGCGCTATCTCCACGTTTTGTTGAAATTCTCCCAGGCTTTGAGCTAACGCAGCCGCTTTTTGAGCGAGTTCGGCTGCTTTTTCAGTGATATGATCGAATATCATGAAACCTTCTCCTTACTTTCCGTCAAATTGGGGATGAATGATTTTCCCCCCCTGCGTGATCGCCGTTGCCTTGATGATCTCGTCCTCAAGATTAATGTGTAGCTTTTTTTGTTCGTTGTCCCACAAAAGAGTCAGGAAATTCAGCATATTTCGCGCATATAAGGCGCTGGCGTCCCTGGCGATTCTTGAAGACAAATTTCCATACCCGCAAATTTTCACGCCATGCTTTTCGATCACTTTGCCAAGTTCGGATCCTTCCACGTTTCCGCCCGCCTCCACCGCCATGTCAATGATGACCGAACCTTCTTTCATGTCGCGAATCATTGGCTCGGTAATCAGTCGAGGAGCAGGCTTGCCGGGAATCAAGGCTGTGGTGACGATAACGTCATTTTTCTTTACCGTTTCATGAATTTTTTCCGCCTGGCGCTTTTGATAATCGATGCTCATTTCCTTTGCGTATCCGCCTGTCCCTTCTCCCGCCTCTTCGCTTTCCACGGAGATGAAGGAAGCTCCGAGGCTTTCCACTTGTTCCCTGGCGGCCGCTCTTACATCGAAAGCAGAGACGATGGCGCCCAAACGCCGCGCTGTGGCAATCGCTTGCAAGCCGGCAACGCCTGCTCCCAGGATTAATGCTCTTGCAGGCGGTACTGTTCCCGCTGCTGTCATCATCATCGGAAAAACTCGTCCAAACAAGGCTGATGCCTCGATGACCGCCCGATATCCAGCGAGGTTACTTTGCGAAGAGAGAACATCCATCGCTTGGGCACGCGTAATGCGCGGCGCCAGTTCTAATGAAAGAGCATTAATTTTTCGTGCGGCATAGTCTTTAAATTGTTCGGGCGCCGTATGAGGGGACAGCATCGCGATCAGTGTTGATCCTTCGGGAAGCGCGGCAATCTCGTCGATGCCTCCTTCTTCCTTAGAGAGCGGACGCTGCACTTTCAGCACGATGTCCGCCTTTTGAACGCAGGCAGCAAAATCTTTTGCAAGGTGCGCTCCTGCTGTTTTATAGTCCTCATCCCGAATAGCCGAAGCCAACCCCGCGCCTTTTTCGACGATCACCTCAAAACCCAGGGCGATCATCTTTTTCACCGTTTCGGCAGAAGCGGCAACGCGCGTCTCATGAAGTCTCCGCTCTTTTACGATAGCTACTTTCATCCTGTCCTTCGTCGCTGTTGATCAAACGCTCTTTATTTCTTAACACAGCTTTTGCTCTATCGTAAGAGCCTGCCAAAAAAACTTTTTATTCTTTTCGGACAATTTTAATAGAATTATGATAAATAAGTGATAATTTTGAATCGATTGACGCGAATGATACGGGATGGGCGGCGTACAGGCTTGAGATAGATAAAATAATGGACTTCTTCCAAGATCTGAATCTGACGCAGGGATTTTCAGGCAAAAGCGAACTCAAAATCTTTGTAGAACCTGAAATTAACTTTAGAGAATAATGTTATCATGGTCTTGACGTCGATCGTTCAAGCGGCTAAAGATTTTGTGTTGTGGCGAGCGTAGCTCAGTTGGTTAGAGCGCCAGTTTGTGGCACTGGAGGTCGTGGGTTCAAGACCCATCGTTCGCCCCATATATACACATCTAAAGTAAATGTTTATAAAAAGGGTGTGTATAAAAAGGGAGAGAAGGCGTGTCACGCATAGGGCATGATCAATTCGGGACAGAGAAAATCCTTAAAGTCGGAGAGCAAACCTATCACTATTTTTCTTTGCGTGAAGTTGAGAAGCATATAGCGGGGCTTGAGCGTCTGCCTTTTTCATTGAAGGTTTTGCTTGAAAATCTGCTGCGTCATGAAAATGGCCGAACGGTGACGATTGAAGATATCAGGGCTTTAGGAGAATGGAGCAAAAAGCGATGTTCCGCGCGTGAGATTGCCTTTCAGCCTGCGCGTGTCCTGATGCAGGATTTTACGGGCGTGCCTGCCGTGGTGGATCTGGCGGCGATGCGCGAGACGATTGCGCAGCTGGGAGGAAAACCCGATCAAATCAATCCCCTGGTTCCGGTTGATCTTGTCATTGATCATTCCGTTATGGTTGACGAATATGCTTCTCCTGAAGCGTTTCGTCATAATGTACAGAAAGAATACGCACGCAACCGGGAGCGCTACGCTTTCCTGGAGTGGGGACAAAAAGCGTTCAATAATTTTCGCGTTGTACCGCCGGGAACAGGCATTTGTCATCAAGTAAACCTCGAATATCTTGGTCAGGTCGTGTGGATCGCTCACCAGGAGGGCAAAACCTATGCTTATCCCGACACTTTGGTGGGAACCGATAGCCATACGACGATGATCAATGGTCTTTCCGTTCTGGGCTGGGGCGTGGGCGGCATTGAAGCGGAAGCGGCTATGCTTGGCCAGCCTGTTTCGATGCTCATTCCGGAAGTGATTGGATTTAAGTTGCGGGGCAGGCTGCGTGAAGGCGCGACCGCTACGGATCTGGTGTTGACGCTGACGCAAATGTTAAGAAATCATGGTGTGGTCAACAAGTTCGTTGAATTCTATGGGGAAGGCTTGGCGCACATGTCGATCGCGGATCGTGCGACGGTTGCCAATATGTCTCCTGAGTTCGGAGCCACATGCGCTTTCTTTCCGGTCGATCTTGAAACATTGCGTTATCTTGAATTTACAGGCCGGGATTCACAGCGTATCAGGTTGGTTGAAGCGTATGCCAAAGAACAGGGTTTTTGGCGAAGCGATGCCATGCCCGATCCGGTCTTTACCCAAACGCTGGAATTGGATCTTGGCGAGGTTGAGCCAACGCTTGCGGGACCAAAACGGCCTCAGGACAAGGTGCGGCTTTCAAAGTCCGTGGAATCCGTCGTAACGGCGTTGAGAAACGATGGGGTCGATATTCATAAAAAGGTTCTGGTGATCGTCAAGGGAGGAGAGTCGTTCGAGCTTGAAAATGGTCATGTCGTGATTGCCGCCATCACCAGCTGCACAAATACCTCCAATCCTTCCGTTATGGTGGGCGCGGGTTTGTTGGCGCGCAACGCGCAAGAAAAGGGTCTGAGAGTAAAGCCTTGGGTGAAAACATCGCTTGCGCCTGGATCGCAGGTGGTGACGGATTATCTCGAAAGGGCGGGGCTGCAATCCGTCCTGGACGCGATGGGCTTTCATCTCGTGGGATACGGTTGTACGACGTGTATTGGAAACTCAGGCCCCTTTTTGCCAGAGATTGCGAAAGCGATCGAAGAACATGACCTTTCTGTCGTCAGCGTCCTTTCCGGCAACCGCAACTTTGAAGGCCGTATCCATCCTCAAGTCAAACATAGCTATCTTGCGTCGCCCCTGTTGGTTGTCGCTTATGCTCTCGCCGGTTCCATGAAACTTGATTTGACCAAAGACTCCCTGGGCATCGGTAAAGATAGCAAACCGGTTTATTTAAAGGACATTTGGCCGTCTGACAGGGACATCCAGCGTGCTGTCGCGCAGAGTTTAACGCCTGAGATGTTCCATAAACGATATGCCGAAGTTTTTAGGGGTGATGAAGAATGGCGCTCTTTGGCTAAAAGCGCGTCAACCTTGACTTATGGGTGGGATCCTCAAAGCACATATGTCAAATTGCCGCCGTTTTTTGATCATATGGTATCAACGCCCCAGAAATTGATGGCTATTCATAAGGCGCGCCCTCTTGCCATTTTAGGGGATAGCATCACAACTGATCATATTTCCCCCGCGGGTTCTATCAACCGCGATGGTCCGGCAGGGAAGTATCTGGCGGAACGTCAGGTCATGGTTGCGGATTTTAACTCTTATGGTTCGCGTCGCGGCAACCACGAAGTCATGATGCGGGGAACGTTTGCCAATATTCGTCTCAGAAATGAAATGATTCCTGAAACGTCAGGAGGAGTGACAAGACACTACCCAAGCGGGGAAGCGCTTTCGATTTATGATGCCGCGATGCGTTATCAGCAGGAGCAGGTTCCTTTGGTGATTATCGCGGGTCGTGAGTATGGCACAGGCTCTTCCCGTGATTGGGCGGCAAAGGGTACCCGTCTTTTGGGCGTAAAAGCGGTGATTGCTGAGAGTTTTGAGCGCATCCACCGTTCTAACCTGGTGGGGATGGGGGTTTTGCCGCTGGAGTTTAAGTCGGGACTCGATCGCAAGACCCTGAAGCTCACGGGGGAAGAACGGTTTGACGTGACGGGTTTTGAACGGGAACTGAAGCCGCATATGGATGTTCACTGCATCATCCATCGTCCCGACGGTATTCACGAGTCGATTGAATTGCGCTGTCGAATTGATACGCTTGATGAGGTCGAATACTTCTCGAATGGCGGTATTTTGCATTATGTCCTCAGGAATCTGGCGACTGCGGCGGCGTGAGTGGGGGGTCAGGGATTCCCGGAAGAGACAAATATTTCTCGCCTTTCAGGATTTGGTAAGCCAGGCAAGCAGGATTCAGGATTCGCCGCGCGTTTCATACCCACCGTTTGAAATACTTTGAATATGACTTGGTTTATCGAGTATCCTGTCTCGTGGAATGATGAAGAGAGGTGATGATGTGAACCCGTCCCAACAAAATGATAAAAATCAACTTCTTGATCAACTTGTTTCCGCTGTTTTTGAGCGCACGCAATCCTCTGACCACAAGATCGTTGACAAGTTTATTCGTCAATTTAGCGTCAACTCTGCCTATGAAGATTTGAGGAAGCTTCCGCTAGAGCGGTTGGCGGCAAGTTTGGCTGAAATGTGGGAATTTATCAAACGTCGCCTCCCTGGAGAGCCTAAAGTCAAAGTGTATTATTGGAAACCGGATTTTCCAACGCCTCTGGCTGATCGTATCGTCATTCATATTATTAACGATGATATGCCTTTTCTGGTGGATTCTTTGCTTGAGCTGCTTCATGAGTATCATCTCAAATCTCGTCGCGTTATCCATCCTGTTTTAAAAGTCAAGCGGGATTCAAAAGGGGATTTGACCCATATTTTTTCCTATGATCAAAAAGAGGCGCCAGGCGCCGCCTTTGAATCGGTGATTCATTGCGAGATCGTGGATCGTATTTCCCCTGATTTGGTCCCTGAGATTGAAGCCAGGATTCACAAGGTCTTGACGCATGTTCGTCTTGCGACGCGCGATTGGCAAAAAATGTGCGCCCAAACGGATGAAGTCATTGGAGAAGTCAAGGCAAAATACGGGGCATTAGAGGATCCTGACGGTTTTGAAGAGACGATTCATTTTCTTGAGTGGATGAAAGAAGAGCATTTCACCTATTTGGGGTATGGACTGTTTGATTTCACTTCACAGGAAGGCAAGGTTTTGCGTCATTTCAAATGTCGCCATCCTTTGGGCATTTTATTTGATGAGGATCTTCAGGATTTGGGCAATATTTTTAAAGGGGTCGCTTTCAATAAACAAACGCGACGGTATTTATTCGACCCGCAGATCTTGCTGATTAACAAGGCAAGCGTCATTTCTCTTGTGCATCGCGGGGTGGCTCTGGATGTGATTGGCATCAAACGGATTGATGCCCAGAATCAAATCACGGGTATTCATCTTTTCCTGGGTCTTTTTACCTCGATTGCTTATGACAGCAGCGCCCGAGATATTCCTCTCCTCAGGCGTAAGGTTGAACATATTTTAGACTATGCGGGCCTTTCTCCGAATTGGCATGATGGAAAAGCGTTGATTCATATTCTGGATTCATTGCCGCGTGATGATCTTTTTCAGGCGTCTGTGCCTGAGTTAACGGCGATCGGAACGGCGATTCTGAATCTTCAGGAACGTCAGCGTCTTGCCCTTTTCATACGTCGTGACCAGTTCAATCGGTTCCTGTCTTGCCTTGTTTATGTGCCGCGTGATCGTTTTGATTCAGATTTATGTGAACGAATGGGACAGATTTTAGCCCAGGAATTGAAGGGACGCCTTAGTGATTACAAGGCTCAGTTCGGCTCTTTGGTTTTGGCGCGTGTTCACTATATTCTGTCTTTTGAAGAAGCGATTGCGGAGGAAATTGATCTTGCTCAAATTGAACAGAAACTGGTTATTGCCGCGCGTTCCTGGCTTGATGACCTTCGAATCATGTTGCATGGCGCCTATGGCGATTATAAGGGCCCCCAGATTTACCGCGCTTACAGAGGCGCATTTTCAAAGGGCTATCAGGAATGTTTTAAGGGAACAGAGATTATTGAAGATATAGAAGCACTCAGGCGCGTTCAGGAATCACAGGAACTTGAGGCGCGCGTTTATCAGACTGACGCGTCTTTGGGAGAATCTCCGGATTTGGAAGAGGACGTGAGACTAAAGGTCTATCATCCGAAAACCATCGTTCCTCTTTCAGATATTTTGCCTGTTCTGGAAAATCTCGATCTTCGCATTATTGAGGAAAATTCATACAGTATCACCCCTGAGGGAGCAACAGATTCTTTCTGGGTTCATGATTTTAAGTTTCAAAGCCGCGGTGGTCAGAAAAATGGTCATTTGATCCAGGCGTCCGATCGTTTTCTGGAAGCGTTTTATGCGGTACACAGGAAATTGATCGAAGATGACGGGTTTAACCGTTTGGTGCTCAGGGCGGGTCTCACGGTACGCCAGTGCCTGATTTTGCGTGTCTACAGCAAATATCTCAGGCAACTTCAATTTCCTTTCAGCCGCGAGTACATCGAACAGACCTTGTTAAGGTACCCTGAGATAACGTCCAAAATCGTCGAGCTTTTTGAGCAAAAGTTTGATCCCGCGATTGCTATGGAGGATGCACCTTTAAGGGAAAAAATTCTTGAAGAGCTTGAGAAGATTGAAAACCCTGATGAAGATAAAATCCTCAGACGTTATATGAATCTCGTCGTCGCTTCTGTGCGAACCAATTATTTTCAACGTCAGGCTGACGGAACACCCAAGTCTTACATTTCTGTCAAATTTGACTCTGGCGAAATTGATGAGATGCCGCTTCCACGGCCTGTGTATGAAATTTTCGTCTATTCCACCCGATTCGAGGGCATTCATCTGCGTGGGGGGAAAGTGGCGCGGGGGGGCATTCGATGGTCAGATCGTTTTGAAGATTTCCGTACGGAAATTCTAAGCCTTGTTAAAGCACAGATGGTCAAAAACACGATCATCGTTCCCACAGGATCGAAGGGAGGATTTATCGTTAAGTCTCAGCTTGTCAATCCTCTGGGTGATGACGTGATGGCGGAAGCGATCGAGTGTTATCAAAACTTTATGCGAGGACTTCTCGATCTTACGGACAATCTGGAGCAAGGGCATCTTGTGAAGCCTCGTGACGTTGTGTGTTGGGATGGACAGGATCCTTACCTTGTGGTTGCGGCTGACAAGGGGACGGCAACTTTCTCTGATACTGCGAATGCCGTCGCGCGCGCGTATGGTTTTTGGCTGGATGACGCTTTTGCTTCTGGTGGCTCGACGGGCTATGACCATAAGAAAATAGCCATCACGGCGCGAGGAGCTTGGGAATCCGTGAAACGGCATTTTCTGGAAGCGGGAATTAACATTGAGAAGACTCCTTTTAAAGTTGTCGGCATCGGAGACATGTCAGGCGATGTTTTTGGCAATGGTATGTTGCTTTCCCGCAAAATCAGGTTAATCGCCGCTTTCAATCATCAACATATTTTTATTGATCCCGCGCCCGATCCGGACGTCAGCTTTGAAGAACGTCAACGGCTTTTCAATTTAACGCGATCAACTTGGAAAGATTATAACCCGAAGCTGATATCGCCAGGCGGAGGCATCTTTGAGCGTCGCGCCAAAAGCATTTCTCTTTCTCTGGAAATCCAGAATATGTTGGGCCTTCAAATTCCCGAAATGACACCCACGGAACTTGTTAAAAAACTTTTGACGGTTAATACAGATCTTTTATGGTTTGGCGGCATCGGAACGTTTGTGAAATCTTCCCACGAGTCTCATTCAGACGTCAGTGATCGAAGCAATGACCTTATCCGCGTCAATGGAAAAGACTTGCGGTGTCGGGTGATTGGAGAAGGGGCGAATCTGGGAGTCACGCAACTGGGGCGTATTGAATTTGCTCAGAAAGGAGGACGCATAAATACCGATGCGATTGATAATTCGGGAGGGGTTGATTGCTCTGATCACGAGGTGAACATAAAGATTCTCTTCAGGACATTGATTGATCGAAAAGAGCTGATCTTTGAAACTCGCAATAAGCTGTTGGCGGAAATGACATCTCAGGTCGCGGATCTCGTATTGAAAAATAATTATGCCCAGGCCCAGGCTCTTTCTCTTGTCGAAGCTCAGGGAATGAAGGCGCTTGATGAACAAATCAAGCTGGTTCGATATTTGGAGGGCAAGGGCAAGCTTAATCGTGCGATTGAATATCTGCCGGATGACAGCGCTTTCGCAGAGATGCAGAAAACCCAGAAATCTTTGACGCGCCCGGAGATTGCGGTACTGATGGCTTATGCCAAGATTGCCTGTTACGAGGACATTGTGGGGTCCTCCCTGATGGATGATTTTGCGCTGGAAGAGGAGCTGATTGGTTATTTCCCCAAAACTCTTCAAGCAAACTATCGTGAAAGCATTTTAACTCACCCGCTAAAGCGCGAGATTATCGCAACGGTGATTACGAATGATCTTGTCAATCGCCTTGGCCCCAGTTGTCTTTATGATATGACGCGCAAAATGGGTTGCCGCGTTGACGAAGCGGTCAAGGCGTATCTGATCGTACGCAAGGCTTTTGATTTGCAAAATTTGTGGCGGCAGATTGAATCTCTCGATGGTCGTATTCTCCCTGCTCATCAAATGGAAGTCATGGGGGATATTTTAGCCATTATCAGACGGATTATGTCTTGGCTTCTGCGTCATTATCGCATCGACGAAGGTATCTTGCCCACAAGCGATGTCTTAAAGATCGGTGGTGAAAGTTTCTTGGAGAATCTTCATGATTGCCTTGATGCGCAGACTCGAAAAACGTTGGAGAAATCAATCGCGGCTTACGAACATCTGAAAATTGGCGCTGATCTTTCTCAAAAAATCGCCGTCCTTCAGATCGCAGCCTCTTCCCCGGATATTATATTGATTGCATCGCGGACAAGCTTTCCTGTTTCACAGGTTGCAAAAATTTATTTCGAGGTCGGTGCACGTTTTTGTTTAACAGCTTTAAGACAGCGGATTGAAAGCATCAAGTCAGATAATGCGTGGCAGCGAGCCGCCCTGAATGGAGCGATTGAAGATCTGTATATGCTTCAATCCGGACTTGTGGAACAAATTCTTAACCTGAGTGGTTGCAATAAACTCGATTTTGAAGACGCCCTTATGTTCTGGATTGCTTCTCAGCAGGAACATATTCAGAGAATCGACGAATTAAATCAGGAACTCTTGTCTCTTGGATCACTTGATTTTGCGGCCGTCACCCTTCTTTTAAGAGAGTATCGCCGCTTGTCGCTATGAAATATCAAAGAAGTCCAAGTGTTTATCGCTTGTGGTAAGGATGATTTTTAAGAATCTGCTGAGAGCGGTAAAGTTGTTCCATAAGCATAACGCGCACCAGCATATGGGGCCAGGTAACACGCCCGAAGGAAATAATTTTGTGTGCCTTTGATCGAATCAGAGAAGTGACCCCATAAGCGCCTCCCACGACAAAAACCACGTTTTCGTGAGGAGCGTGTTTTATGACAAAAGCCAGCGCATCACTTGAAAGATCTTCGCCTCTTTCGTCTAAAAGCACGACACAGGCATCTCGCGGAAGCGCGTCAAGGATGAGATTTTGCTCGTCAAGCTTGATCTCTTCAGCGGATCCTTTCGTTTTACTCTCAAGTTCTCTCAAAAGGAAAGAGCAGGTCAAACGTCTGGAGTAGTCATCGAAAAGCTCTTTCAGGGCGCCTGATTTCATCTTGCCGATGGCTATGATCTGTAGTCGCATGGTTCTCCAGAAGTTGAACTCAAAGGAAGTCCTTTCAATTTCGCGGAGAGAGTCAAGCTCCCCAACCTGAAGGGACGTCTCACCTGATTGATGAGCAAACCTCCCAGAATCAGGAGCATTGCCATCGCTTGAATAAAAGTAAATCGCTCTCCATAGATCAGTGTCGATGTTATGGTTCCAAAAAATGGAATCAGCAGATTAAAAGGGACAATTCGTTCAGGTCCGTAGCGTTTTAAAAGAAAAACATAAAAAGAGGTGCCTGCAAGCGTTGCAAAGATAACTGAATAAAGCAGGGCAAACATAGAGCGCCAAGAGAAATGTTCAAGAGAATGAAGGATTTTAGATGGTCCTTCGATCATCAAGCTCATCAAAAACATGGGCATCATTGCGAAAAACGCGCACCATACGGTGATTGAGAGGGGTTTTGATGGATTGCCTTCTTCGCTCTTGAAGGCAAGCGTGGCATAGCTGACCGACAGGATCGCGGGAATGACCAGAAGATAAGCCAGACGAACTTCTTCTCCCGCCACACTGTGAGCGATCATTATCAAACCGGTCAGGGACAAAACAATCCCCAGAATTTCATGTTGTTGTGGCCGATAATGATAAAAAAGGGTCGACAGGATGATCACAACGATTGTCTTTGTTTGAATCAGCAATGAAACCATGCCTGGCGGCGCTCCATACTTGATGCCAAGGGTAATGAAACTTAATTGAAGAACCCACAAAAAAAGGGAAAACTTGACAACAACTTTCCATGAGCTGCGGCTGCGCGGGCGAGGCACAAAAAAGATGAGGGGGAAACTCACCAGAAAGAAACGCAGACTCTGTTGAAAGAAAAGCGGGAAACTCTCAAGGCTCATTTTGATCGCGACAAAGTTTACGCCCCAAAAACATGCAGTTCCTAAAGCCATAAGGATGTGAAGAGGTTTCATGAAAAATCTCGTATCGTGATGAAGAAGAGAAAAATGCGTCATGCATTCCCTCTGAATTTCAACTACTGCTTGATGGAACTAAAAAAATAATCCCCAGTATCTTTTTCAAGTAATCTATAGAAAATTTCAAGAAATGTATAGAAAATTCTCCTTACTCTATGTTAGATGCAAAAGGGAAAGTTAAAAAATAATAAACAGGAGAGGTCTATGAAAGGTCGCATCGCCCTTGTAACGGGAGGAACGCGAGGTATTGGGGCAGCCATTGCCATTGAACTCAAAAAATCCGGCTACACTGTGGGTGTCACATATCAGGAAAATGAAGAAAGTGCGGAACGGTTCAGACGCACGCATCAGATAGAAATTTTCAGATGGGATGTTGGAGACTATGAAGCGTGCCATCAAGGCATACAGTGGGTGCAGCAATGCCTGGGGGTCGTTGACATTCTTGTGAACAATGCGGGAATTACGCGGGATGTCATGTTTCATAAAGCCATTCCTGAAGACTGGAATACCGTCATTCATACGAATCTTATCTCTTGCTTTAACATGTCTCGTGTCGTGATTGGAGGGATGCGGGAACAGAACTTTGGCCGCATTATCAATATCTCTTCAATTAACGCGCAACGGGGACAGGCTGGACAGACGAATTACTGTGCGGCCAAAGCAGGGATCCTTGGCTTTACAAAGGCTCTTGCACTTGAGACAACATCGAAGGGAGTGACGGTGAATGCGATATGCCCAGGATATATCAATACGGACATGGTGCAAACAGTCCCTCAGGAAACGATGAGCAAAATTATTCAGCAGATTCCTCTTCGCCGTTTGGGGGAAGCGCGGGAAGTCGCGCGCGGCGTCCTCTTTCTGGCATCAGATGAAGCAGGTTTTGTGACAGGATCGACCCTGAGTCTGAATGGGGGACATTATATGATTTGACAGCGTTTGCCTTTCAAGATCCGGGGGCGTTGGACGTCGGACTTCGTTCTGCTCATGTACTTTGATGTTTATGTATGCGGCGCGCGGGACTCGCTGTTCGTCCGTCACCCCAGATATCGAAATCCTTTAAGTATAGACCGCTTTAGGGATGGTATGAAGGGGGAATTTGCTTTATATAGAAAGAGAACAGTTAATTTGGACTTCTGGAGGAGACATGGCAGGTTCAGTCAATAAAGTTATTCTTGTGGGAAACCTGGGGCGTGATCCTGAAGTGCGCAGTACCCAGGATGGCAGTAAAATCGTTCAACTTTCCGTGGCAACTTCGGAAGCTTGGAAAGATAAAGCCACAGGGGAACGCAAGGATCGCACAGAATGGCACCGCGTCATCGTTTTTAACGAACGTCTTGCGGAAATATGCGAAAAATATCTTCGCAAAGGGTCGAAGATCTATCTGGAAGGTCAACTGCAAACACGAAAGTGGACAGATAATTCGGGACAGGACAGGTACACAACGGAAATCGTTTTGCAGAGATATCGCGGTGAAGTCACGATGCTCGACGGTCGTAACGATCCATCAACGGCCATGTCGGAAACTTCTTTTGAAACGCCTTATGCATCCGGAGAGACTCCTTCCCTCTCGCATGATTCAGATGATGAAATTCCTTTCTGAATATACCCTTTGCCTTTCAAGATCCGGGGTTGTTGGACATCGGGCTTTGTTCTGCTTACGTACTTTATGTACGCGGCGCGGGACTCGCTGTTCGTCCGTCACCCCAGATGTCGAAATCCTTTGGGTATACGTTAAAAGTCTGTGTTGGAAAGCAGAAATCCAGGTTAAAAAACTAGAAAAAATATAAGCGGAGACCATCGTGACATCAAAGAACGAAAGTCAACTTTCTTCTGAAATAATGACTGTACCTCTTGAAGAGGAAATGAAACGCTCTTATCTGGATTATGCCATGAGCGTTATTGTCGCGCGCGCGCTTCCCGATGTTCGTGATGGACTCAAGCCCGTTCATCGTCGCATTTTATACGCGATGAAAGAATCGGGAAACGTCGCTGATCGTGCTTATCGGAAATCAGCGAACGCTGTTGGTTATGTCATGATGAAATATCATCCTCATGGCAACGATCCCATTTATGAAGCCATGGTGCGGATGGCGCAGGATTTTTCCATGCGGCTTCCTCTGATTGATGGGCAGGGAAATTTTGGCTCTATGGACGGGGATCCGGCGGCGGCTTATCGTTATACGGAGGCGCGCTTGTCCAAAGCGGCTCACTCCCTGCTGGAAGACATTGATCGGAACACCGTTGATTTCCGTCCGAACTTTGATGGAACGACCGAAGAGCCTGTTGTGCTGCCCGCGCGTTATCCCAACCTGTTGGTCAATGGGGCGGGCGGTATCGCCGTGGGTATGGCGACCAACATTCCTCCGCACAACCTGGGAGAAGTGATTGACGCTTGCTGTGCCTTCATCGATAACCCTGACATCACCGTGGAAGAAATTTTGGGGCATATCCAGGGGCCCGATTTTCCCACAGGCGGCCTTATCCTGGGTCGTGCGGGCATCCTGGAGTCAGCCAGAACGGGGCGGGGTTCGATTATCATGCGGGGACGTACGCATGTCGAAGAAATCCGCAAGGAACGTGAAGCGATCGTTATTACTGAAGTTCCCTATCAAGTCAACAAGGCGCGTATGATTGAACGCATGGCGGAAGTGGTCAAGCTTAAACTGATCGAAGGGATTGCCGACCTGCGGGATGAATCCGATCGGGAGGGAGTGCGTGTCGTGGTCGAGCTGAAGCGTGAAGCCGTGGCGGATGTCGTGCTGAATCAATTGTACCGCTTTACACCCTTGCAGACTTCGTTCGGGGTTAACGCACTTGCTCTTGATAAAGGGCAACCCAAACTCATGACAATCAGGGACATCCTGAAAGCCTTCATCGCGTTTCGTGAGGAAGTTGTGACGCGGCGCATCAAATACGAGCTGCGTAAAGCGCGTGAGCGTGCTCATATCCTGATCGGTCTTGCCCTTGCTGTGGCTCATATCGATGAGATGATCACCCTGATTAAAAATGCGCCTGATCCTCAAACGGCGCGAGAGCAAATGATGGCGCGGGAGTGGCTCACTCTTTCCATCGCGCCCCTTATGGCGTTGGTGAGCGAGCCAAACTTTGCAGGAGATGATACAACATATCGTCTTTCTGATACCCAGGCGCGGGCAATCCTTGATTTGAGACTCCATCGCCTGACGGGGCTTGAGCGCGAAAAGATTGCGGAAGAACTTCAACAGTTGATTGCGCAAATCAAAGAATATCTCTCCATTCTGGCTTCTCGTGAAAAACTCTATGATATCATTCGGGCTGAATTGGTCGAGATGAAAGAGCAATTCGCAACGCCGCGCCGAACCGCCATTGAAGAGGGGCAAGACACGGTGGAGATAGAGGATCTTATTCAAGTTGAAGAAATGGTCATCACCGTCAGTCAGAATGGCTATATCAAACGGGTGCCGCTAGCGGCTTATCGTGCCCAGAAACGTGGCGGCAGAGGGCGTTCAGGCATGTCCACACGGGAAGAGGATTTTGTTAAGGAAGTCTTCGTGGCGGATACCCATACTCCTGTCCTTTTCTTTTCCACCAAAGGCATCGCTTATTTCATGAAGGTTTATCGCCTCCCCGTGGGAACGCCACAAGCCTTGGGTAAGGCTATGATCAACCTTTTGCCTCTGGAGAAGGGAGAAACCATCTCAACAATACTTCCCTTGCCAAAAGATCAATCCGAAGTCGATAAAATGGCAATCGTTTTTGCAACCTCTCATGGAACGGTAAGACGTAACAATCTTTCCGACTTTTTGAACGTACGGGCAAATGGCAAGATTGCCATGAGATTAAATGAAGATGAGAAACTGATAGGGGTGGTCAGTTGCAGTGACACGCAGGATATTCTGTTATCTTCGCGAGAGGGAAAATGCGTTCGTTTCCCGGTTCAAGATTTGCGTGTCTTTACCAGTCGATTGTCAACAGGGGTGCGCGGCATCAAGCTGGCACCTCAAGATGAGATCATCTCGATCACTGTCCTGAATCATAGTGAAGCAACGCCGGAAGAGCGAGCGGCTTACATCAGGCTTTCCCGTCAAAAGCGTGGAATGGAGGAAGAAAACGATGATAATGAAGAAATAAAGGAATTTTCAGGGCTGACGTTTTCTTCAGAGCGGTTTGAAACATTGGAAGCGCAGGAACAGTTTATTTTGACGGTGACAGACCGTGGTTTTGGCAAACGCACGTCTGCTTATGAATATCGCATTACGAATCGTGGCGTACAGGGCGTTGCCAGTATAAAATTGACGCCGAGAACGGGAAAGATCGTCAACAGCTTTATCGTCAATGATTCAGATCACATCGTTCTTGTGACAGATGCGGGTCAATTGATCCGTTGTCCTGTGAAAGATATCCGCATGGCTGGACGCCAGACACAGGGCGTCACCATTTTTCGCGTGACGGAAGGAGAAAAAGTTGTCTCGATTGCCCGTATTGCTGAGGCGCAGGAGCAGGAACAAGAAGGGGAAGAAGTGACAAGTGACGAAAGTATGTCAGGAACATGAGTTCTTTAAAAATTGCCCTTTATCCGGGTACCTTTGACCCTATTACAAAAGGTCATCTCGATATTATTTCACGCGCTTCCCGTCTTGTAGATCGGTTGATCGTCGCCGTTGCGGCAAATGCAGGGAAAGGCCCTATCTTTACATTGCAAGAGCGTCTCGCCATGGCCGTTTATGAAGTGGAACAACTGGTGCGTCAGTTCCCTGAAAAAGAGCGTGGTGAGATTAGCATAAAGGCTTTTGATAATCTTCTTGTAGATTTTGCGCGTGCACAGCAAGCTTCGATGATTGTGCGGGGACTGAGAGCCGTTTCGGACTTTGATTATGAATTTCAGATGGCTGGATTGAATAAGGCCATGAATCCCCGGATTGAAACGGTTTTTTTGGTGGCTTCAGATGGAAGTCAATTTATTTCTTCTAATTTCATCAAGGAAATTGCTACCCTTGGGGGCGATGTTCAGCCGTTCGTTTCTTTTTATGTTGCCGAGAAGTTATTCCAGAGAATAAACAAAGCCAGATCTCAACCTTAAAAAGACCGAATGCCTGGTGTCATCTTCATGTACAAAGCGGGGATCCAGAGAGATCAATCAATGCTAATGACGGTTTGAAAAAACATTAAGGTGATATGATTTCCAGTATTCTTTGCGTGACTTTTTTGTGCAGAAAGCCCTTTCCGCATGTATATGTTTTTGATAGAGAACCTTAAATATATACCCTTCGTCTTTCAAAATCTGGGGAGCGTTAAGCATCAACATTTTCATTTACCGCACCGCTTTCTGAAATCATTTGGGCGCGATGACATAAATGTCAAATAAATGTTTAAGAATGAGAATCCGATTTATACCATTCTGCTGTTTTTTTTAACCCCTCTTCCATGGAGTAAGGAGGGACCCAATTAAATTCTTCTCTCATGTCTGAATTATTAATTTCTAAATTTTCTGTTAAACTTTTAAATGCATTTTTTTTATGAAACAAAATAGCACACCATTTTAAGAGATAGAGAGGGGCAGGGTATAGAAAAACCTTTTTCCCCATTTGTTTTGATAGCATTCTGATAAGAGAGGGCGTGGATGGGTATTCACGATCTGCAATTCTGAAAATTTCTTTTTTTATGACATCTTTTTGAATGATTGTAAGGATCGCATTAACAAGGTTTCCTATGTACAAGAGACTTCTTCTATTTTTGATTAAACTTAAGGGCAAGGGTAAAGATTTATTTATCAAGTTTAGTAAAGCCAAAAAGTTTGCCTTTACATAAGGGCCATAAATGATTGGCGTTCTTAAAATAATAAATTTCGTTTTTTCTTTTTTATTTAAAGACATTAATATTTGTTCTGCTCTCAACTTGGAGAATCCGTAATAATCAGGCGCATCAACCGTTTCTGCCGTATCCTTTAATGTTGGGCGTTCGGCAAGTATACTGCTCATAAAAATAAATTTTCTTACCCCGACTTTGAGAGATTCCTCGGCTAACCAGCTTGTTAATTTTGTGTTTACAAGAAGATAATGTTCCAAGGGATATTTTTCGACATGCACGCAAGCGGCCAGATGAATAACGCAGGCTGCTTCTTTCACAAGATCAAGAAAGTTTTTTTTTGATTCTTTATCAAAAAGTTCAAAATTATCTTTTTGTATAGAAAGAGAAAGTTTTTTTACTTTATATCCTTCCCTTTCCAGAGTTTCACAAAGATGACGCCCCACAAAACCAGTGGCGCCTGTAACAAGAATCATCCTATCATCTTTAACCATTTTTTCGTCTCGATCTTGTAACGTATTTACCTTTACCCGGAATGTTGAAGATATCTGAATGTCTCAAATAAAAAATATTTTTGTGATTATTATGAGGATATATCCGAGAAGTCAACAACCAAGCTTATTGTTTAGATTTATAGCACGATAGCTTGAACATGGCGGATATTTTTATCCCCGTCCCATCTTTGGTCATACAAGAAGTCTTACGTATGCTGCGCGGGACTCACCAACTGTCCGCCTACCCGATTTGAAAATCCTTGGGGAATAGGCTCCACTCGTGAGAAATAAAAAAGGCTGTATATAATACAGCCTTTTCCATTTTTGAAGAAAGGATAGACTTAATTAGAAGCCCATGCCTCCCATACCACCCATGCCCATGTCACCGCCTGCGGGCATTGCGTTCTCTTTCTTTTCAGGAAGGTCAGCAACCATCGCTTCTGTGGTGATCAAAAGGCCGGCAACGGAAGCTGCATCTTGCAAAGCAGTCCGTACCACCTTGGTCGGATCGATAATGCCTGTTTTAAACATATCGACGTACTGGCCATTTTGAGCGTCATAACCGCGATTCATGTCATTTGCTTCCAGCAATTTTCCTGCTACGACGGATCCATCATCTCCAGCGTTGTTGGCGATCTGACGAACAGGAGCCTGCAAAGCGCGACGGATAATCTCAATTCCGATTCGTTGCTCGTCATTTTCATAACGCACTTTTTCAAGGATCCGAGCTGCATATAAGAGAGCTGATCCACCGCCTGGAACGACGCCTTCTTCAACAGCGGCCCTGGTTGCGTTCAGCGCGTCTTCAACACGATCCTTGCGTTCTTTCACTTCAACTTCGGTTGCGCCGCCGACATGAACAACAGCAACACCACCCGAAAGTTTTGCCAGGCGCTCTTGCAATTTCTCTTTGTCGTAATCTGAGGTCGTTTCTTCAATTTGAGCACGAATCTGATTACAGCGGGCTTCAATATCTGAAGTTTGACCTGCGCCATTAACGATTGTCGTGTTCTCCTTGGCGATCACAACCTTCTTTGCTGTTCCCAGCATATCGATTGTGACGTTTTCAAGCTTGAGTCCAACGTCTTCCGAGATAACCTGTCCGTTTGTAAGAACAGCGATATCCTCAAGCATTGCCTTGCGACGATCACCAAAACCAGGCGCTTTGACAGCAGCCACTTTAAGACCGCCCCGCAACTTGTTGACGACGAGAGTAGCAAGCGCTTCTCCTTCAACATCCTCGGCGATAATCAAAAGAGGACGACCCGATTGAACAACCTTTTCCAGAACGGGCAACATCGCCTGTAATCCTGTCAGTTTCTTCTCATTGATCAGGATGTAGGGATTTTCAAGTTCAGCGATCATTTTTTCGGCATTGGTCACGAAATAGGGAGAAATATATCCGCGATCAAATTCCATCCCTTCCACCACTTCCAGTTCCGTGTTGAAGGACTTGGCTTCTTCAACGGTGATGACACCCTCTTTGCCCACTTTTTCCATGGCTTGAGCGATGATTTGGCCGATTTCTTTCTCACCATTCGCAGAAATAGTGGCGACCTGAGCAATCTCTTCGCTTGTTGAGACTTTCTTGGAGCGGCTCTTCAGGTCTTCCGTCACAGCAATAACAGCAAGATCAATACCGCGTTTCAAATCCATGGGGTTCATGCCGGCAGCGACCGATTTCGCGCCTTCCCTGACAATCGCCTGCGCCAAAACAGTTGCTGTTGTGGTGCCGTCACCCGCAATGTCGTTTGTTTTGCTGGCAACTTCGCGGACCATTTGAGCGCCCATGTTTTCGAACTTGTCTTCAAGTTCAATTTCCTTGGCGACTGTCACACCGTCTTTTGTAATGCGAGGCGCGCCAAAACTTTTGGAAATCACGACGTTGCGACCTTTTGGACCCAGCGTCACCTTTACGGCGTTTGCAAGCGTATCTACACCTCTTAGCATACGTGTGCGTGCGTCTGTTGAAAACTTGACATCTTTTGCCATATCCGTAACTCCTTATAAAATGATGTGTTGATCTTTAAGCGGCGAGAATGCCGAAAATATCGGACTCTTTCAGGATGAGCAATTCTTCGCCATCCACTTTGACTTCGGTGCCAGACCATTTGCCGAACACCACGCGATCGCCTGCCTTGACATCAAGCGGACGGATATTGCCTGATTCTTCCCGCGCACCCGATCCTACGGCCACCACTTCGCCTTCAATGGGTTTTTCTTTTGCGGTATCGGGAATAATGATACCCCCGCTGGTTTTGGAATCTTGTTCAATGCGCCTGATCAGCACGCGATCATGAAGAGGTCTAAACTTCATCATTTTTTACTCCTTAATAGTTAAATATTCAGACTTCTTTCCTAACCTGTATCTGGTTATGAGGGAAGTCTATTCTTCATCAACATCGACTAAAGAACCCCTCGTCTTTTCGAGCCATCTTAGCACTTGAAAGAGGAGAGTGCTAATGTATTTAGCATTTTCTTTGAGAGAGGTCAAAGAGTTTTAGCAGTCTTCTCGCATCGCTCCATGACAAAATCGTTATGCTTGGAATATCCGGGTCTTGAAAGTTGTTTTTGAAAAGCTTATAAATAGAAAATTAAAGGAACAGCGTTTGTTCCTGACAATAAATATAGAATCCTTTAAGATGCTCGATGAGGTTTTGAGGGCTTGCTTAAGAAAGAGGAAAAAATGAGTAAAGTTATAGGTATTGACCTTGGAACGACGAACTCATGCGTTGCCGTCATGGAAGGCTTGAGTGCAAAAGTGATTGAAAATGCTGAAGGAATGCGAACGACACCTTCGATTGTCGCTCTTACGGCGGATGGGGAACGGCTTGTTGGTCAATCGGCCAAGCGCCAGGCAGTGACAAATCCTGAAAATACATTATTCGCCATCAAGCGTTTGATTGGTCGTCGTTTTGATGATCCGACAACCAAAAAAGATATGGGACTCGTGCCCTATAAAATTATCAGCTCTGATACAGGCGATGCATGGGTTGAAGCCCATAGCGATAAATATAGCCCCAGTCAGGTGAGCGCCTTCATTCTGCAAAAGATGAAAGAGACGGCCGAGAATTATCTGGGTGAAAAAGTGACCCAGGCTGTAATTACGGTTCCTGCTTATTTCAACGATGCCCAGCGTCAGGCGACCAAGGATGCCGGAAAGATCGCGGGTCTTGAGGTGTTGCGGATCATCAACGAACCTACGGCAGCTGCCCTTGCCTATGGGCTTGAAAAGAAGGGATCGGGAACGATTGCCGTCTATGACTTGGGCGGCGGTACATTCGACGTTTCCATCCTGGAAATTGGGGATGGCGTTTTCGAGGTCAAATCCACCAATGGCGATACTTTCCTGGGTGGTGAGGATTTTGATCAACAAATTATCGATTATTTGGCGGATGAATTTAAAAAAGAGCAGGGCATTGATCTGCGTAAAGACAGACTTGCGTTGCAACGCCTGAAGGAAGCCGCTGAAAAAGCCAAAATCGAGCTTTCGAGTACAACACAAACCGAAGTCAGTTTGCCGTTCATTACAGCAGATGCTTCAGGCCCGAAACATTTCAATATCAAGCTCACGCGGGCAAAACTGGAATCTCTGGTTGAAAATTTGATCGAGCGTACGATCCAGCCTTGTAAGTCTGCTCTCAAGGACGCGGGCGTCAGCGCAGGGCAAATCGACGAAGTGATACTGGTAGGCGGGATGACTCGTATGCCCAAAATCATCGAGACCGTGAAGAACTTTTTTGGGCGCGACCCTCATCGGGGCGTGAATCCTGATGAAGTTGTTGCGATTGGCGCTGCCATTCAGGGCGGTGTGCTCAAGGGCGATGTGAAAGATGTATTGCTGCTTGACGTCACTCCGCTATCCTTGGGTATTGAAACTCTAGGGGGTGTCTTTACGCGCCTGATTGATCGCAACACGACCATTCCGACAAAGAAAAGCCAGGTCTTTTCGACAGCCGATGATAACCAAACTGCCGTCACGATCCGCGTCTTTCAGGGTGAGCGCGAAATGGCGTCTGCCAATAAGTTGCTTGGCCAGTTTGATTTGATGGGAATTGCTCCAGCTCCTCGCGGAATGCCTCAAATCGAAGTCACCTTTGATATTGACGCGAATGGTATCGTCAACGTTTCTGCGAAGGATAAGGCAACAGGTAAGGAACAGCAAGTTCGTATCCAGGCTTCGGGTGGTCTTTCCGAGCAGGAAATTCAGCAGATGATGAAAGACGCGGAAGCTCATGCGGAAGAGGACAAAAAGTATAAAGAGCTGATGGAAGTGCGCAACCATGGTGAAGGCATGGCGCATGCGACGGAGAAAAGCCTGAAAGAGCATGGCGATAAAATCTCGGCTGACGATAAAAAATCAATTGAGGACGCCATTTCTGCTTTGCGTGCCAGCTTGGCTGAGGAAGATGTGGAAGCCATCAAATCTAAAACCCAGGCTTTGATGGAGGTTTCCATGAAGCTGGGCGAGGCAGTTTACAAAGCGACACAACAGGAGGCTCAAGATGCTTCTGCGGCAGGCGCCGATGGATCATCGCCTCATACATCGGGATTTTCTGATCGCTCTGATCAGCCTGTTGAAGGTGAAGTCGTCGATGCAGATTTTGAAGAATTCAAGGATGACAAAAAAAAGAATTCCTGAAGGTTCCTTTAGAGTCTGTATTCAGAGTTAGATTGTAAGGTGAAAAATAACTGTTTTTCGAGAACCGAAACGCAGCGTACATGAATATACGCGAGCGTTGGATCGCAGTAAAACAGCTATCCTCAAAGGATCTCAGGGTGTGGGAAGGCGGACAAATGGCGAAGCCTTGCCCCATCTACAAAAAGAATAGACCTCTTGCATAACCAGATATGGCGCGGCGCGGAGATTTTAAGCAAACTCACTCGCGATACCACATCTGGTTATGCAAGAGGTCTGATGTAAGCAGGGCGAACCCCGATTATTCAGTGTCCCCTATTTTAAAAGACGAAGGGTAGACCTAAGAATATGATGTTCCCTTGGAGCTTGTTTTGGATTATCTGATCATTGAAGAAACAGAGATGTAACGATGGCAAAAAGAGATTATTATGAAATGCTCGGCGTCGCCAAGGATGCTTCGGCTGATGACATCAAAAAAGCCTATCGCAAGCTGGCGATGAAATATCATCCGGATCGTAATGCCGATAACAAAGACGCGGAAGCCAAATTCAAAGAACTCAATGAGGCCTATGAAGTTTTGAAAGATGAGCAAAAACGCGCCGCCTATGATCGGTTTGGTCATGCCGCTTTTGATCAGGCAGCGGGATTTGGAGGGAGAGGCAATGCGGGAACAAGCCATGAATTTAATTTTGGCAGGAGGAGCGGATTCTCTGTTTTTGAGGAAGTTTTAAACGAATTTATGGGAGGACCCCGTCAGACAGAGGAAAGAGGGGGTGCCGCGGCAGGTCATCGCGGCTCAGATCGGCGCTTTGATTTAAAGATCTCCTTGGAAGAAGCTTTTCAGGGTACGCAAAAGAAGGTTAAGCTTCATGGGCGCGTGAAATGTGAGACATGTGAGGGAGCGGGGGCTGAAAAAGGATCGAAACCTGTGACTTGTCCAACGTGCAAGGGACGAGGCGCCGTCAGAATGCAGCAGGGCTTTTTCACCATTGAGCGTACCTGTACGACGTGTCATGGACAAGGGCAAACCATCCAGAATCCCTGTAAGAAATGTTCTGGCTCCGGCACAATCGCGGGAGAGAGGATTCTGAATGTCTCTATTCCCGCTGGTATAGAAGACGGCTCAAGGATTCGTATTGCGGAAGAGGGAGAGGCGGGCTATCGTGGCGCCGCCCCAGGTGATCTTTATGTTTTTGTCGAAGTAGAACCTCATAATTTCTTTGATCGGGATGGCGCCACTCTTTATTGTCGCGCTCCTATTTCCATGGTCATTGCGGCCCTTGGCGGTAACCTTGAAGTCCCGACCATTGAAGGCGGAAAAGCCCGTGTCGTCATTCCCGAAGGCACGCAGTCTGGCAAACAATTCCGTCTAAAAGGTAAGGGCATGTCTATTTTGAGACGGTCAACACGCGGTGATATGATTATTCAAGTTCAGGTGGAGACGCCAGTGAATTTAACAAAAAAACAACGGGAATTACTGGAACAGTTCGATCTGAATTCCAAATCCCATGCTCATAGCCCGGAATCTGAAAAGTTCATCGAAAAGGTGAAGCGTTTTCTTGAAGGTTTGAAACATTAGAACCTCTGTTCATAGAATGGCCTCTTGGTCGCAAAATATCCCCGTTGCTTTTCAGACTGTGGGGGTGTTGGACATTGGGTTTGTCCTGCTCGCAGCGGCGCAAAGTCCTTTGAGTAGGGTTGTTTTCCTGTGATCCGGTAGCTGCGTATGTTTGTATACGTTGCGCTTCGGTTCTCGAAAAACAGTCATTTTTTGTCTCACAATTCAAACCCTGAATACAGGTTCCTGGACTTCTTTGAAACGGTTTACCCAAACTCTTGCCATCAAAATGTAAATCACCTATAACTTCAAAGTCCCTTTCAATGTTGAGTTTGACATAACAATGAATCTTGGCGTTTTTGGAGCCTACGAATTTTATATTGTGAGTGCTTATGGTATCGCGGGGCTTATCTTTTTGGGGATCTTTTTTTATTCGTGGATTCAACTCAGGATCGTTCGACAGAAATATAAGCGGCTTGCTTCGAAATGACGCCTCAAAAAAAGCATCGTCTTGCCTTTTTGATGTATTCTTCGCTGTCTTTGTCACTGGGTGTTGTCATCCTTCTTTTCGTCCTCAAGGATAATTTAATGTATTTTTACGTTCCCTCAGATCTGGCGCCATTGACTTCCTTTTATGGTCAAAAAATACGGTTGGGAGGAATGGTTAAAGAGGGATCAATCAAGCAAGACTTCTCTACACTGAAAACATGTTTTATCATTTGTGACGGACATAGTGAAATAAAGGTCGATTATACCGGCGTCTTGCCAGACCTTTTTCGAGAAGGGCAGGGCGTCGTCGCAGAAGGGAGGCTCGGTTCCGCGAACGTTTTTTTTGCGCATCAGGTTTTGGCTAAACATGATGAAAATTATATGCCGCCTGAGGTCGCAAAATCGCTCAATAAGTCTCATAGGAAATTAGCAGTCCAAAGTCTTGCTTCATCGCCTTTATCCAAAGGATTTCAAGATGTGGGCGAAAGGCGGACATCGACGAGTGAGTGATTAACGCCCATGCCGTGTGTGAACAGGATAAAGATAAAGCCTCAAAGCCAACGCTCCCATATCTTGAAAGACGAGGGTATGAAAGAAAATAAAAATATAAATGACTGATTTTGGTGAAAGCGCTCTAGTTTCTCTTGTCATTATTTCGGCTTTACAAGTCTTTGCGTCTCTCTTCCTTTATAAATGGCACGCCGAGATCGCTTTAAAGTCGGCGCAGGCTTCACAATATTTTCAGTTTTTTCTGATTGTGTTTGCTTTTGCGACACAAGTCCACGCGTATGTCGTGACTGACCTAAGCGTCTTTAATGTGGCAATGAATACCCATCGTGATGCTTGTTTACTTTATAAAATCACCGGTGTGTGGGGCAATCATGAAGGATCGATGTTGCTGTGGCTTCTTGTTCTGGTTTTTTATGGGACGGCTGTTGCGGCTTTGTCTTCTTGTGCCCCTTCCCTTAAAGTCAAAGTGTTGAGCATACAAAGTATGCTTACGTGTCTCTTCAGTCTTTTTGTTTTCTATACCTCCAATCCGTTTCTTGAAACATCGGTTCCTTTCCTTGCGGGGCGGGATCTGAATCCCATTCTGCAAGATCCGGCGCTTGCCTTTCATCCCCCGACGCTTTATTTAGGATTCGCCGGATTCTCGATCGTATTGAGCTTCGCGTTAGCTTCTCTTCTGGAAAAAAGCCCCAATGTGCGGTGGGTTGAATGGACTCGCCCCTGGGCTTTGGCAGCCTGGAGTTTTTTAACCCTGGGGATCACGATGGGCAGTTGGTGGGCTTACTATGAGTTGGGATGGGGCGGATGGTGGTTCTGGGATCCTGTTGAGAATACGTCGCTGATGCCCTGGCTTGCTGGAACAGCCCTGATTCACGTCTTTGCGGTCGTTCAGAAGCGTCGCCAGTTGTTGCGGTGGTCTTATTTTCTTTCCATTTTGTGTTTTCTTTTCAGCCTCTTGGGGACTTTTCTCGTCAGATCTGGCGCTTTGTCTTCCGTTCACGCATTTGCTAGCGCCCCTGAGCGAGGGATTGTTTTATTCGCTATTTTTGCGGGAGTCTCGTTTTTATCCTTGGCGATCTTTTTGGTTCGTTTTAAAAAGTTTGCTCTAAACCGCGACCCCATCCCCCTTTCTTCGCGCACAGGGGCTATTCTGTTCAACAATCACTTTTTATTAACGCTTGCTTTCACAGTTTTTTTAGGAACATCCTATCCCCTTTTAATCGAGGCCGTCACAGGTGAGACGATCACGGTCGGGACGCCCTACTTTGCCGCGACATTCGTTCCTCTCTCATTACCGTTACTCGGCTTGATGGGCGTCAGCGTGTGGATGAAACGGGGAGAAAAAACCAGGCAAAAAACAAGTCCCTTTCTTCATCTCTGGTTCCCCTTCGTGCTGACTTTATGGGTCGTTTTGGGATTGCTTCTTTTAGAGTTTCAACATTGGCGGGCTATTCTGATGGCAGGAGCAAGCGTTTGGGTTCTTAGTTCCACTTTAAGCGCGGCGATTCAAAAGCGACGACAGAACTCATGGCCGATGATCCTGGGGCATGGGGGACTTGCAATCGCCGTCTTGGGAATGGCGATAGATACTCTGGGAATGAAAGAGAATCTGGTCGCGCTTAAAAAAGGTGAATCGATCGAATTTCAGGGATATGCGATTAAGCTGCAATCGATTCAGCGTCTTAAATTCCCTACCTATGAGGCTGAACGAGCCACGATTTATCTCAAAAAAGGAAAGCGGGAATATACTCTTTTTCCTGAAAAACGGTTTTATCCCCATCATCAAACGTTGACGACTGAAACGGCGCTGCATCATTTTTGGTTTTCCAACCTTTACTTCGCCCTGGGATCTTTTCTTCCTGGTGAGCGGTGGACGCTGCGCATTTATTATCATCCTTTGGTTGAGCTTATCTGGTTGGGTGGGCTTTTATTGGCCGCAGCAGGTTTCTTGTCTATTATATCTCAGGTGTTTCAGAGAATGCGTCGTGGAGGCTTTAGGAAAAGAACGTGCCAGATGATGATGATGTCTCTTGCGTCACTCTTTTTACAAGGAGTGTATCCCGTAGCGGAAGCTGGAGAGATCGAGGGGGGTGAACGCCTTGTAAATTCTGCGGTGGAACAACGCGCGCGCGTCCTTTTCACTGAAATCAGATGTCCTGTCTGTGCTGGTCAGTCAATCGAGGATTCAAACGCTCCTCTGGCCAGAGAGTTGCGACGGTCTATTCGCAAAGCGTTGATGGAAGGTCAAACAGACGTCCAGATTCGACAGCATCTTGTCTCTCTTTATGGAGAAAATGTTCTGTTTCGACCCCTGCTTGATTCTAAAAATCTGGCTTTGTGGGTACTGCCTTTTCTTGTCGCCCTGGGAGGCGCAGGCTTCATGATCTGGCATGGCCGGAAAGACATTCAATAGACCTCTTGCATAACCTATACTATATCTGGCGGATGCTTTTGGCGTTAAAAGCTCGCTTGAAATCCTCACGTACCTCATGTGCACTGCGGTTTCTCGTTCGCTTTTGCCTAAAAATCCCCACGCCATATCTGGTTCTGCAAGGGGTCTAATGTCAGACAGGAAAAAGAAAAGATTTGCTCTGACCGGTTCTTTTGCCCAGATAGTCCGGATCATGAATAAGTCCTGCTTTCCTTGGCTTTATGGATGATAAAGTCACGGAAGGCTGAAATGCGTTTTGAGGTTTTCAGTTGCTCAGGATAGATAATATAGTTCTGGATGTAGCCCAGATCGTATTCAGGCAAGATCTCGACCAGATCCGGTTCGTCTTTTACGATGTAACGGTTTAAAACCGCCATGCCCAGACTTGCCTTAACGCTTTGTAAAATCCCGTAAAGATTGTTAATCATCAGATAAGGCTCTCTCATGGTTCCGAACTTCGCGCCCGCATGAAGGATAACGTTCGATTTTGTCATTTGATGGGGTGTTTCATGTCCATAAACAATCAGGTCGTGGGTATCAAGGTCTGAAATTTTCAGGGGTACGCCGTTTTTCTCCAGGTAGGTACGGCTTGCGTAAATCCGCAGTTTAAGAGGCGGCAAAGGCGTGGCGATCAAATCCGATTGCGTCGGTTGTTGGCAAGAAATGTTTATATCGGCTTCTCGCATGTTTAAATCGACTTCATCTTCATCATCCCGCAGAAGAAGATTGAGACGCATATGAGGATAGAGCGACATGAATTCCTTCAGATGGGGTACGATCCACATCGAACCAAAAGCCACTGAGGACGCGACTTTAAGGGCGCCATAAGAGTTGCCGCGGCTTTCGTTCATGAGAGCTTCCGTCAAGGCAAGCTTGGCGAACACTTCCTTGGCGGACTGGAATAAAAGGTCTCCTTGCGTTGTCAGCATAAGGCCTCTTGTATGGCGATGAAACAGGGGAATCCCCAGGGATTCTTCTAATGCGTTGATTTGACGACTGATGGCAGATTGACTCACGTTCATTCGTTCAGCCGCTTTCGTGAAGCTTCCTGCTTGAGCAACCGTGTGAAAAATCCTTAATTTGTCCCAATCCATCATAAGTTTAAAGTATCCCCCAGTTTTGTCTTTATATAATACGTATTGATATTTTTGTACACCCGATGCTGGCGCTGTGACGTTGATATTAAAAATATTGCCTCGATTTTATAATTATGATTGCCCTGATTTTGTAATTGTGATTACGATCATCAGGATTACTCGCTTGATGCCCGTCGCCTTGCAGGATCTGAGGGCGAGGAGGTTATAAGGTTACTGGACTTTGGGGTGTGTCCCGCTCACGTTCTTTCTTGGGCGCTGCGCAAGGATCACCGCGCGTCCATGTCCCTCCTCACCGTTTGAAAGACGAAAAGGGTATTGCATTCTTTTTTCTGAGGGTATTTGTGAATCACGCTCCTTTCGTTCATTTATGTGTTCATTCGGCATATTCTCTTGCGGAAGGCGCGATCAAAATTCCTGAGCTGATTGCGCGGTGCAGGCAAGATCGGATGCCCGCGGTGGCGTTGACAGATACGAGCAATCTCTTCGGTGCGCTGGAATTTTCCAAAGCGGCCGCATCCGAAGGTGTGCAACCGATTATCGGCTGCCAGATTCGTACCAGCCTGAGAATTGAGGATCCGCGCCATCAGGAACTTCGTCTCCCTGGCGTTCTTCCCCCCTGTGATAAACTTGTGTTGCTGGTTCAGGATGAAGAGGGATACAGGAATTTGATGAAGCTGGTGAGTCAGGCTCACTTGAAACACGCTCATAATCCTCATATCCTTTTTGATTGGTTGGTGGAATGTAACGCGGGTCTCATTGCTCTTTCAGGAGGGTTGGAAGGTGGAGGGGCGCAACTTTTGCTGAAAGGGCAAAAACAGGCGGCTTTAGAGTTTTTCCGGGTTCTTGGTAATATTTTTCAGGATCGTTTTTATATCGAGATCACCCGCCATGGCTGGTCAGACCAAAGAGAAAGCGCAATCGAAGACGACCTGATTCAGCTTGCCTATGATCTGCATCTTCCCCTTGTCGCGACCAACGAAGCTTTTTTTATCGATGAATCCATGTATGAAGCCCATGATGCCTTGCTTTGTGTGGCTTCAGGTTCTTATGTCAGTCAGCAAGATCGACGCCGTGTGACACCCCGTCATCGTCTGCGCTCTCCTCAGGAGATGGTGGATCTCTTTCAGGATCTGCCAGAGGCAATAGAAAATACGCTTGTTATCGCGGGGCGTTGCGGCTTTATGGTCGAGCCGCGCAAGCCCATGCTTCCCCCGTTTCTCTGTGAGCGTGCAGAACCGGACGAGTTGGCCTTTCAAGCACGCGAAGGACTTGAGAAGCGTCTGGATGATCAAGTTTTTACGTCTCAGATGACAGAACAGGAGAAAGAGAAATATAGAAAGGATTATGCGCAAAGACTTGAACAGGAAATCGAAATTATCTCGCGCATGGGCTATGCCGGATATTACCTGATCGTTGCAGATTTTATCAAATGGGCGAAAAGCCAGCATATTCCCGTAGGTCCCGGACGCGGATCTGGCGCAGGGTCGTTGGTGGCCTGGGCGCTGACCATAACAGATATCGACCCGATTCGTTTTGGATTGTTGTTTGAACGCTTTTTAAATCCTGAGCGCGTCTCTATGCCCGATTTTGATATCGATTTCTGTCAAGAGCGTCGCGATGACGTGATGAGGTACGTACGCGATAAATACGGTCAGGATCGGGTGGCTCAAATCAGCACCTTTGGAAAACTGCAAGCTCGTGCGGTCATTCGCGATGTGGGGCGTGTCCTGGGGATGCCGTATGGTCAGGTTGATCGTCTGTCAAAAATGATTCCCAACAATCCGACCAATCCCGTTACACTGAGGCAAGCGTTTGAGCAAGACACTCAATTACAACAAATAGCAAGGGAAGACACAACGGTTCAGCATCTTTTGGACATCGCCATGAAGTTGGAGGGACTTTATCGTCATGTCTCAACACACGCTGCCGGCATTGTGATCGGCAATCGTCCCCTGGATGAGATTGTTCCGCTTTATTACGATGGCAAAAGCCAGATGCCGGCCACACAATTTAATATGAAAGATGTTGAAACTGTGGGTCTGGTGAAATTCGATTTTCTGGGGTTGAAGACGCTTACCATCATTCAAAAAACGATAGATTTGATCAAGCATCGCGGTGTCGAGATTAATATCTCTACGATTCCGCTCGACGACAGCAAAACGTTTGACATGTTAAAACGGGTGGAAACCGTGGGAATTTTTCAGGTTGAAGGAGCGGGGATGCGTGATGTCCTGCGTCGTATGCAACCTTATCGTTTTGAAGAATTGATTGCCCTTGTCGCTCTTTACAGGCCTGGCCCTATGGACGATATTCCCCGCTATCTCGCGTGCAAGCATGGGCAAGAGCCTGTCAATTATGGTCATCCTCTGATCGAGGGTATTCTCAGGGAAACCTATGGCGTCATGGTTTATCAAGAGCAGGTCATGCAGATTGCCCAGGTCATGGGAGGATATACGCTTGGCGGTGCGGATCTTTTACGACGCGCCATGGGAAAGAAAATTAAAAGCGAGATGGATGCGCAACGTCAGATTTTTGTGGATGGCGCCAGGAAAAACGGAATTGCAAAGGAACTTGCTTCTCAAATTTTTGATCAAATGGCCAAATTTGCGGGTTATGGTTTCAACAAATGTCATTCAGGCCCGTATGCGCTCATTACGTACCAGACCGCTTATTTAAAAGCGAATTATCCAGTCGAGTTTATGGCGGCGACGATGACGTATGATATGGGCAACACCGATAAACTGAATATGTACCGTGAGGAGCTTGTCCGGTTGGGAATTCCGCTCTTGTCGCCTGATATCAATCGCTCTTTTGCGGATTTTCAAGTAGAAAATGCGGACGATGGCGAAGCCTGCATCCGTTACGCGCTTGCGGCCGTCAAGAACGTCGGAGAAGGCGCTATCAAGGAATGGGTTCAGGAGCGCGCGCGGGGCGGACCCTTCAAAGACCTGATTGATTTTGCCCGTCGTCTTGACAGCAGGATCGTGAACAAGCGCATGTTGGAAAATCTGATTTGTGCGGGGGCTTTTGATTCGCTGAATTCCCATCGTGCCCAGTTATTTGAATCGGTGGACATTATCATGAAATATCTTGGTGAAGCGGGAATAAAGAAAGCCAACAACCAAAGTACTTTGTTTGATTCAGGCGAAACAGACGATGGGAGTCCCATTATTAAATTTCCCCAGGTTTTGCCTTGGTCAACGCTCAAGCGTTTACAGAATGAGTTGGAAGCGGTTGGGTTCTATCTTTCATCTCATCCTTTGGATGCTTATGGGACGGCTTTGGAAAAACTTAATCTGACGCCCTCTTCTTTTCTACATGGGATGGGACAGCATCAGGCGAGCATTTCCATCAATATGGCGGGCGTGGTCATCAGCAAAAAAGAGCGTTTGAGCAAAAATGGTTCTCGCTTTGCCTTTGTGACGCTTTCTGATTCTTCAGGGATTTTTGAAGTCGCTGTTTTCTCGGAACAATACGTACCCTCGCGTGAGCGTCTGGAGGCGGGCGCCATGATATTTATAAAAGTTTCAGGGCGTGTTGAGGGAGAGAACGTGCGGTTGACGGTCAATAGCCTGGAAGAACTTGACGCGGTTCTTGATCGGCAATCTTCCTGTCTGGAAATTCATTTGACGGCGCAAGAGGCGTTGAATCCCCTGAAAAAAATATTCGAAGAAGCACAAAAAGGCAATGCCGCTATTAAAATCGTCATGAAACCCAATGACCGCAAAGTCACCTTAAGATTACCTCTGCGTTTTACGGTAAGTCCAGCTATGCGCGAGTCAATCGGTTTAATTCCAGGCATTGAACGTCTGAAAGACGTATAAAGTGTAAGTATAAAGTATAAGATGTATGATGCATAATGATGTATAAAGTACATACGCATATCAGATCCCCCAATTATGAAGCGCGGTATCCTGATACAACTATTGACTTCCTGATCATGCATTACACAGCTTGCGATCTTGAGGCATCGCTTAAAATTCTGACGGATCCCAACGCCAGACATCGCGTCAGCGCTCATTATCTTGTTGACGAGACAGGAGAAGTTTACGCCCTTGTGGATGAAGAATTTCGTTCCTGGCACGCGGGGAAGAGCGCATGGCGAGATCTTGCGGATATGAATAGTCGCTCTGTCGGCATTGAAATTGTTAATCCAGGTCAAGGCCCAAATTATCGGCCTTTTCCTCCCCTTCAAATGGAAAGCGTTGCGAGCCTTTCAAAAGAAATCATCACCCGATGGCGTATGGCTCCTCATCATGTTTTGGGGCATTCCGATATCGCTCCTGGACGGAAAGTGGATCCGGGTCCGCTGTTCGACTGGAAATGGCTTGCCGGGCATGGTGTGGGAGTTTATCCCGACATTCAGAAAAATCAGGAACGACAAAGTCGGGAATGGAAAGGTCAGGAACGAAAAAGTGAAAAAGAGCCGCTTCCGCTTGATAAACGTAAAGAAAAACAGCTTGATATAATAAGGATTCAGCATTTGCTTGCCCGATATGGGTATACTGTGCCGTTATCAGGAATTCTAGATCCTCAAACCCGGGCGGTTATAGAGGCTTTTCAAATGCACTTTTGGCCAGAGTCTATCCTTGAGAAGTTCCGTCTTATGGGTTGTCGCTCAGTCAAGGAGACGTTAGAGTCTAAGTCTCTTTATGTGGACGGAGGAAGTCGTGAGAGACAACACCCCTTCAGCCTGAGCCTGGAAGACGAAGGGATTCTTGATGGCGAAACAAGCGCCGGGTTAATACGACGCCTGGAGTCTTTAATAGATTCTCTTGATAACCAACCCTGCGCGAATCTCTGAATCGCTTAGGCGTTTTCATTTGGACTTCTTCAATAAAATTCCGTGACGCTCTTTTATGAAATACTCATGAATCATTCTCAAGGTTTTTCTCTGCAAAACCCCAGTTCACCAAATGATCGAGAAAGACGTCGATATAATCGGCTCGACGGTTTTGATAATCGAGATAATAAGCGTGTTCCCATACGTCACAGGCTATAAGCGCCTTTTGGCCATGAAACATCGGCAGATCTGCATTAGCGGTCTTGGTGATTTTTAACGTGCCTTTTTCTTCCACAAGCCAGGCCCACCCGCTTCCGAATTGTGTCGTTCCCGCCTGTTTGAAGGCTTGTCTGAACTTGTCATACCCGCTAAAGTCTTTGTCGAGGCGTTCCAGGAGTTTGCCTGACGGCGTCCCGCCTCCATCTTTTTTCAGGGAATGCCAATAAAAGGTATGATTCCATACTTGAGCAGCATTGTTAAAAATGCCCGCTTTGGCCGGGTCTTTAGCGCTTGCGTGAATAATGTTCTCTAGCGTCTGGCCGTTTAGCTCGGTGCCTTCAACCAGCTTGTTTAAATTATCAACATAAGCCTGATGATGTTTTTCGTGATGAAAGTCAAGAGTATTGGCAGAGATATAAGGCTCTAACGCATTTTTTTCATAAGGCAGCGGGGGTAAGGTAAAAGCCATTTTTCCTCCTGATGATGTCAAATTTAAAACGCCTGCACATTTGAGCCTGGTTCGTTCAGCACGCCAAAACTCTGTGAAAACTCCCCCAGATTTTTAAAGCTGATACGGAACATATAAATAAGGCCAGGCTGCAGATCCCGATCAGCGTAAAATTTCTTGGTAAGCGTATTTGTAAACGTAAAACATTCATTATGATACGTCAATGAAATCCCTTGCGACAAGGTTTGAGAACGTTTCCCCATGTTTCGCGTTGTTGTAATGCTGGCCGACCAGTTGTCAAGAAAATCGGAGCTTAACGTCAATCGAATCTGCTTGCGTGAGTCGTCGTCAGGATTTTTCTTCAAGACAGGAAGATGAATATAATCCGTTGAAAAGCGCAAGATTGGCTTGCCTATGCTGGCGTTTGTTTCGTTACGGTGAAAGTGAAAAGTTGTTCGATCCAAAAGAAAACGCGTTTTGAACTGTAACCAGCCCTTGTAATTATATTTAAGCCTCGCCACAACGTCCGATAACCGTTTGTCGAGACCTGTTTTGGCGAGATATTGCCCCGGATCTTGAAAAGCAAGACTTTGTCCCACGAAAAGACCTGTATTTCCAGTCTCGCCTGAGAATCCGGCAAGGTTGACCCCGTAGTTAAAACGCGATCCTCCGTCAATTTGATCAAGTCCGGCAAAACGTGACTCGCTCATCACGTCTGTATCATTAAATTCGATAAAGAGGCTGTCTTCGTTGGGAAGTTTGGTGGGTTGGCTCAGGTTTGGTGCGCCCACAATCCCCATAACAGGCTCAAGCACAACCCGATAAGAGCGCCACTGCCGAAAAAAGGGATAATTCCACGTGGCGTACGCCTGCGGAAAAACCCGAAAGATATTCGCATTGTATTTTGTAAGGTTGTTAGGGGGATTATAATTGTGAACTTCATAAAGATCGGTTCGAAGTTTGGCGCCAATCGTATACATATCTCCCCATGTTGAAACATAAGGTTTTTGCCAGCCGCTCGTCGCGGACAGACGACCATACCGTGTTCCTTCCTGACGCGTCAGCACCAGACCGTCTCCGTCAATGCTCCATCGTCCTCCCCACGAATCAGGTTTGCCGAGGTAATTAACGGTGATCCAGGGCAGCAGGAAAGGAGTCGTCGCATTTTTGTCTCCTTCTCTCAATCCCTGAAAAGCATAGTTCTGAACACTGGCATAGCTTCGCCCCCAGAAACCTTCGCCATAAACGTTCGACGTCAGAAAGGTGCGCCCGGAGAGTCCCAGATGGGAATAACGTCTCAGGTAAGTTTGATCGCTGACGCGTTCGATACGAAAGCCGCCACGGATATGCTCCGTAAAGTTATATTTCGCTTCGGGGGCAACGTGCCATCGGACTCGATGGGATTCTTTTAATGTGTTCCCTTTATTGTCGACGACTTTCGCGCCAGGATCGATGCTTCCGTCAAAACTGAATTGTCCTTTTTCAAGTCTTTGACGATATTGAACTGCTAAAACGCCATTCCCGTTTCCGCGAATCATCGGCGTCAGCGTTATATCTTTATCCTGGGAAATGACCCAGAAGTATTCCATGATGCCGAACCACCCCAGAGCTGTGGATTGGTTCATGGTTAAGCTTAGAAGGCCGCTACGCCTTTTGACGTTCGGGGCGGGATGACGCAGATAGGGCGTGTAGAAAGTCGGGATGCCAAACATTTCGATCAGGGCGTCCGTATAATAAATATCCTGGGCTTTTTCATCGAAAACAACATGCTTGGCCTTGACTTGCCAAAAGGGAGGATTTTGAGGGTTTACCTTGCAAAGATTGCAGGGAGAGTAAACGGCATGGTCGAAGTGCGAGGTGTGAGCGTTTTCTCGTTCTCCGCGGTTTGCGACGAACCTGGCGTTATCGGACAGCGTCATGCGCACGCGGTTAACGAATCCCGTTTTCAGATCGCCGGTTAATTCGGCATAATCCACGTAAATAATCTCGCCTGATGGTTCATCAAGACGTACGTGTCCCGAGGCTGTCATGATATCCGTTTTGTCATTATAGGTAACCACATCCGCCCGCAGTACACGACCTTCACGTTCGATTTCAACATGACCACGTGCCGTAATCGTTCCGGTTTCTTTTTCATGGATGATTTCATCCGCGTACAGAAGCGTATTCTCATCGTCTTTGGCGAGATGCCGATCAAGCATAGAGGCGTTCAACGTCAAGGCAGTCGCACTCAAGAGAAAAACAACAAAAGCAAAAAGAATGGTTCGGCTTATATGACGCACTTTTTATCCTTTCTCTTACCCTTCCTCAAAATACAAAAGCGCCGTAATGCCTAAAAGGGCGCTGATCCCGACGGGAGCCCAGGCGGCAAGCATAATCGGCAACGTTCCTGCACTGCCCAAAGCATATGTGATATCACGCAAGAAATATAGCAGGAAAGCGCTCATCGCGCCGATGCCAATAACAACGACGGTCCCTCGTTGGCGAATAAGGCGTAGTGAGCAACTTGCCGCCAACACAACCATGACGCCAAGCCATATCCATCTTGCCAGCAATGAATGCCAGTACATCATGTATTTATGTCCAGAAAGCCCGGAATTTTCAAGCATCTCCGAAAAGTGAGGCAAGTTCAGGAACGAGACGCTGCCAGGGGATATCCCCGTATTCTCAAGTGTAGAGGGGGAAAGCGTCGTGAGCAATTGAAGGACATGCACATGCCGGGGCATGGAATCAGAGGTCTGTTGCCACGCATTATTCAGAATAAACAGGTTGCCCTTGAAATATCCTGACGCCGCTTCGATCCGCTTCAGGAATTGATCGTTTAAATTAAATTCAAACAAGCTGATTTTTCGCGCCCTGTGTGTTTTTTGATTGATATGAGCAATATGAAATACCCGTTGAACATCCCCCTTTTTTTCTCGAATCCAAAGTCCGGATTCAGACACAGCTAGACTTCCTGCGCTTTTTTGAAAGTATCGGTTATCCATATGTTCATACTGCGACATCATCTCGGCTGCGATCGAATTAAACACAATCAGGTCGGCCGCGCCCAAGATCCATACGATGCTTACGAGGGGAGCCAGTATTTGCCAGATTGAAAGGCCTGAAGCCTTCATAACCGTCATTTCCTGATAACGATTGAGCATCCATAATGTCAAAATGGAGGAAAATAACACCATGAAGGGAAGGACTTGCTGAAGTAAATGAGGTATCTTTAAAAATAACATTTGTAGAAGAATGGGAAATCCGATGTCGGATTTGGAAGACGCCTTGCGTACCAGCTCGGAGAAATCAAAAAGCATCACAATCGCCACAATCGCCAAACCAACGATGCCCGTCCATTTCAGGAAGTTGCGAATCAGATACCATGAGAAAACAAAACGAGACATCACGTCACGCCTCTTTCTCTTTGATGGGCACGCCTTGATGAATTTTCAAGGATCATCCAGACAGACGCTGCCATACAAACGGCGATCGCCCCATAGGCAAGGGCGATTGTAAAATCAAATCGTTCCGATAAATTGACAAGGCTAATGATAAGAATTTCCAGAAGACCGCATGCTCCAATCGCTGACGCTATTTTTTTTCCTTGTCCTCGCCGGTTATAATCGCCCCTCAAAAAGAAAGCCAGAGCAATCCCCGCAAAACAAAAAACCGTTAAGGGTATCATCAGACGCTGATGCGCCTCGGCATAAAGTTTCTTGATCATTTTCGGCGTTTCTTGGCTCAGATCCGGGTTCAGAAGGTCTCCGAGGAAGCGTTCATAAGGTTTTCGCTCACGCCTGGTTTTTTGATCGGGCGGTATGGAAAGATCGAGCGTGTAAGCGTCAAACATCAATATGCTGGGTTTTCCTGTTTTAGCGTCAACTTGTTGACGATTGCCATTAAACATGATGATACTCATGCCATCAGGATTTTCAACAATTAACCCTTGCTCGGCAATTAAAGTGAACGGCGTCTTGTGATTACGGGCATCATGTAACAAAATGCCCTTGAGTTCTCCTGTTTGTCGCCGTTCCCTGACATAGATGGTTATTCGTTTCAGGGATGTGAACTCGCCTGGTTGAACCAGATAAGAAGTCAAATTGTTGCGAATATGATGCTCCATATCCTTAAAGCGTTGAAAGGAAAGAGGAAGGAAATATAAGTTAATGACATACAAGAGCGCCACAACGGTAGCGGCAAGAGAAAAGGCGGGAGCCGACAGCGCCAGGTTGCTCATGCCTGACATGCGCATGACGATAAGCTCGCTGTCTCCTGAAAGCCGGTTATAGGTAAAAAGAATTGCGATCAGCGTTGCCATGGGTAAGACGATGCTGACCAGATCAGGAATCAAAAAAATAACCATCTTTAAAAAAACAGTCATCGAAAATCCACGACAAATAACAATATCAACAAATCGAAGAGATTGAGTTAACCACAGGGCCGCCGTGAATATAACGGTGATGAAAAAAGTTGCCAACGCAAGTTGACGGAAGATATAGTGGTTTAAGATCTTAATCATTCAGTTGTACAATAAAAAATCCTTGCCATGCCCCTTGAATTGCGTGTATGGCATGGTGAGAGAGAATACCATTGTCGCTTTGTAGAATAATTGTCACGCAAAGCTCAAGAAAAAATTTCACGATCGTCATTCTGAAAGGAGAGTCCCGGTCAAAATATGCTGAAACGAGTTTTCCTTTTTCGTCTCTTTCTGATCATTTTTTACGCGTATGGCGGGGGTGGAACTGTCGCTGCTTATGAGGTGGGAAAAATCGCCGCCGTTGTCAATGATCGCATTATTTCAGGCGCTGATCTAGAGTATCGTTTGAAGCTGGCGCTTCTTTCTTCTGGCCTTGCGGATGTGCCAGAGGGGCGTAAAAATCTTCAGGATCAAATCCTTAAAACGATGATTGATGAGGCTTTACAACTTTCCGCCGCGGAAAAATATGATATCAAGGCGACGGATGCCGAAGTTTTCCAGGCATTTAGAGAATTTGAAAATCGAAACGACATGAAACCGGACCAGCTTAAAGAGGCGCTGAAAACAAACGGCATCCCCCTTGAAATCCTTTATGCTCAAATTCGAGCCAATTTATCCTGGCGCGCCTACATCCACGCACGCTTTCATGGATCGGTGCAGGTTGGAGAGCAGGACATTGATCGTTCCATGAAACAGTTTGAGGTTAAAAAGGATAAGCCTCAAGTCTTGGTATCGGAAATTTTTTTAAGCCTTGATTCGGCGGAAAGTGAACACACGATCGAGGAAAAGGCGCGTGAATTTGTTCAGGAACTCAGAAGGGGCGCTCCGTTTTCCGCTCTTGCCCAACAGTTTTCCCAGAACGCGAGCGCAGCTCGGGGAGGCAATATCGGGTGGGTCGCGGAGGATGAATTGGATCGTCCCTTAGCCCAGGCCCTGCAAAGCCTTCAGCCTGGTCAGGTTTCTGATCCTGTTGAAACGCAGAGTGGATATTATATTCTCTTGTTAAGAGAGCGCAGGGAACCAGGAGAAAGCATTGAAAAAGATACTTTATTGTCTTTTGTGCAAGTTTTGTTTCCGGTCTCTCAACCTTTTTCGGACGAAAAACTGTATCCGGTCTTCACGAAGGCGAAAAGCATCGCCGCAAATTCAAAAAGTTGCGGCCTTTTACATACGTTGATCAAGGGAGACAAAAACATCCAGATCCATGAGGTGCAAAAGGCGCGTGCCAGTCATATGGTGCCGCAATTGAAAGAGTTGCTCTTGAAGTCGGACGTTGGCGCAGCGAGTGATCCCATCCTGACCGAAATGGGTTTTATGCTCTTTATGGTTTGCGCGAAAGAAGAGATCAACCCTGACAATCCAACACGAGATGAAGTGCGCGCCATGCTCTTTGAACAAAAACTTGAGCAACTCGCACAACGGGAAATTCGAGATATTCGGAGAGCGGCACACATCGACATTCGAACAACAGAGGGCGCTGCTGCGTGGAGGTAAAAGACCTTCCGCCTTTACGCGATGTTATAACGTCCTGTGGTCTGGCCGCCAAAAAAAGCCTGGGTCAGCATTTTTTGCTTGATCTCAATTTGACGCTCAAAATTGCGCGGGCGGCGGGTGATCTTTCCTCTGCAACCGTCCTTGAGGTGGGGCCCGGCCTTGGGGGTCTTACACGGGCGTTGCTGATGGCGGGCGCCAGACAGGTTATTGCCGTCGAGCGCGATCAACGTTGTCTAGAGGCGCTTCAACCGCTTGTCAAAGCGTCTGGCGGAAGACTTGTTCTTAAATATGGCGATGCCTTGGAAACCCCTCTTGACGCATTGGGAAAGGATGCCTTTAAAATTGTGGCGAATCTTCCCTACAACATCGCGACACCTTTATTGACAGGCTGGCTTAGACAGACCGGGCGCGTCTCTTCCATGACGTTAATGTTTCAAAAAGAAGTCGCTGAACGGATTGTCGCTTCTCCTCATTCAAAAGCGTATGGTCGCCTTTCGGTTATTTGTCAAGCGCGCGCGAAATGTCGAAAATTGTTTGATGTTTCTCCTTCCGCCTTTACGCCGCCTCCCAAAGTACTCTCAAGCGTTGTGGAACTTATCCCCTGTCTTTCTGATCCTTCTTTAGAGGACTCATGGACGTTTGAAGCCCTGGAAGCCGTCACGCAAGCTGCTTTTGGGCAGCGGCGAAAGATGCTGCGTTCCGCTCTTAAATCTCTTTTTCCTTCCCCTGAACGGGTATTGCAACAGGTGGGGATTGATCCCCAAAGGCGGGCTGAGGATTTGACCGTCGCTGATTTTATTCATTTAAGCTCTCTTGTGAATATCGGGGACAGAAGATAAGGTGTATCCTTCGCTTTTCGAGATGCGGGAGACCCTTCATCTTTCAAACTGGGGGGATATCTTCCGTGACATATATGTATAAAGGATTAAAGGATTGAATTTTACGTGCGTCACACTCCTTCATGTCACTTTATGTCAAACCCGGTTGCATTTCATTCCTCAAGACAGTATATAGAAGAGGTTCGATCTCCTTGCCGGACAAGACCGGCTTTGTTGAGGGACAATAGACTCAACCCCATTAGCCAGAAGGAGTTCTTATTCTTATGGGATTTTATGAGAACATTTTTATTGCGCGACAGGATTTGTCGCCTGCTCAGGTCGAGGCTTTGGCCGCGAAATTTGCCGATATCATACGTGACAATGGAGGATCCGTTGAGAAGACGGAATATATCGGTCTGCGGACATTGGCTTATTTGATCAGAAAGAATCGCAAGGGTCACTACGTGTTGACGAATATTACAGCGGAACCCGTTGCGATCAAAGAATTTGAGCGCGTCATGCGCATCAATGAAGATGTCCTGCGTTTCCTGACGATTAAAGTTGAAAAGCATGAAAAGGGTCCTTCATCGCTTTTGAGGGCTTCACGTTATCAACGTGATGACTATGATGATGGCGCCTCTGACGAATACGTGGACAACGAAGGTGAAAAAGCTCAAAGCTCTGGTCGCAGGAATGATGACAAAGACGAGAAAGGAAACGACTGATGTCTGAAAGAGAAACTTCTCACCGCGGCAGACCCGCACAACCCCGCCGTCATTTCTTCCGTCGCCGGAAGTCATGTCCTTTTAGCGAACCGGGGGCATACAAGATTGATTATAAGGATGTTCGCACGCTTCAGAGATACATTTCTGAACGTGGACGGATCATGCCCAGACGCATCACGTCTGTTTCCGCCAAACATCAACGCACGCTCGCCTTAGCGATCAAGCGCGCTCGTTTCCTGGCTTTGTTGCCTTATGTTGTGAGATAAGATTTTGTTTGAACTTCCAAAATCTCAACAGGATCTTGGATATATCTTGGGAGGAGCTGCACTCAGCATCCTCCTTTTTTTATTGGGGCCAGCTTTTTCGCCCTTCCTTGCGGCATTGTCGAGTTTTGTTCAGTTGCCCCTCTTGTGCCTTGGGTTGGGACGTGGCGTTTCAGCCCAGTTTTATGCGTCTCTTCTGACTCTTGTCTCGATTGCTTTTTTAGCAGGACTTCAAAACAGTTTGGCGCTGCTTTTTGTAAATTTGGCACCTGCGATGTTGCTTGCTTATTTGGCGCTTCTCTGTCGGCGAGATCCTGAAGGCACGCTTTTCTGGTATCCTCCCGGTCGATTGATTGCGGCTTTGACAGCGTATGGCCTGGGGGTCTTGGGGCTTTTTTCGGTGTTTCTTTCAAGGGGGGACTATGGAGCTGTTTTTCATACTGAACTCATTCAGACGGCGCCGGATCATCTGCGTGCCCAGTATACTCAATGGGTCGATCAGCTCATAAAGTTCCTGCCTTGTATTATAACTGTTGGCGCGATGTTGACGACCCTGTTCAATGCTATGGCGGCACAAGCGATTCTGGTTAAATATCAAAAGAATCGGCGACCCACTCCCGCGGTTTCCGCCATTGAGCTGCCGTGGTGGCTTTGGGTGGCTCTGGCGGTTTGCGGTGTTGCGGCGCTTGTTTTCAGAGACGCGCAAAGACAGTTTTTTATGAATGCCGTTCCTGTTTTATTATTTGCTTTCCTGTTTGAAGGATTGGGTATTGTTCATGCGTTGCTGGCGCGGTATAGTCCGGGGAAAATGTTCGTTTGGATTTTTTACATGACTATGATACTTTTTGGCTGGCCGATTTTAATTGTGATTGTGCTTGGGCTGTTTGATCCCTGGATTAAGTTGCGCGAGCGCCTCACGCCATCATGAGAGGATAAACATGGAAGTCATTTTATTGCAACGCGTCGAAAAACTGGGGCAAATGGGCGATGTTGTGAAAGTAAAGCCTGGATATGGCCGAAACTTTTTGTTGCCCAGAGGTAAAGCAGTGCGCGCGACGCAAGAAAAAATCGAGGAATTTAAGACAAAGCGTGCCCAGATCGAAGCGCAAAACTTAAAGCTGAAAGAGGAAGCGGAAGCCATTGCGGAAAAAATGCAGGGGGTGGAGCTTGTGATCTTGCGTTCAGCCGGCGAAAGTGGCCATTTGTATGGGTCAATCCGCCCTCAGGATATTATGGAGGGGATTATTGCCAAGGGATTCACCGTTGACCGCTCGCAAGTGATCCTGGATCATCCCCTTAAAATGCTTGGTCTTCATAAGGTTCGCGTGGCCTTGCATCCGGAAGTTTCGGTTTATGTGCACGTCAACGTCGCCTTGACGGAGGAAGAGGCTCAGGCGCAGTCAAGCGTTCGCACAAGGACGACACGTGACAATAACGATATTGACATCACAGGATCGTGAGGGTTCTCACCTTACACCCAATAGACCTTTTGCAGAACCTGATATGGCGGGTGCTTTTAGCGTTAAAATCTCGCTTGAAATCCTCACGTACCTCATATACGCTGCGGTTTCTCGCTCGCTTTTGCCTAAAAATCCCCACGCTATATCCGGTTCTGTAAGAGATCTAATCTATGTACAGGTTCTAAAAGCGAACAAGAAAAGCCATAACGTGCGGGAGAGAGGTACCTGAGCAGGACGCCCCGACGTTCAAAGCGATCCCTGATTTTGAAAGGCGAAGGGTATGGCAATAGAAAAAAAAGAGAAAATAATAGAAGAACGAAAAGAAGATTTCGTAGAAGACTTAAATAAGTCTGCTCGTTTTCGGTATTTTGACTGGGAAAAAGTTAAGATTTTTTATTATGTTGCCAAGTCGGGAAGCTTTACAAAAGCATCCTTGATCCTGAGGTTGTCACAGCCTTCTTTAAGTCGTCAGATTGCCCAGCTTGAAAGTCATTTGGGCTGTCCTCTGTTTATTCGCCGAAAAATGGGGGTGGAACTCACCCGAAAAGGTGACGAACTCTTGGAAATTGTCTCAAACATTTTCGTAGAGCTTACAGGTTTCGCGCGTTATATGCACGCTGCCACCGCCAAGGACAAAAAAGAGAGACGGAAAATCCGGATTTCTTCGACTGAGGCAATCAACGCCTATATTCTAAGGAAGCCGCTTCTTGAGTATGCGAAACATCGTCCTGACCTTGCGTTTGAGTTGATTAGCAATGACCATTTGATTGATATCGTTTTGAACGATGTAGATATTGCCATTCGTCCTTATGATCCAAAGGCGCGACGTGTCCAGCAGGAGCCTTTGTTTACCTTGAAGAAAAAATTGTACGCCAGTATCAACTATCTGGAAAAATATGGGGAACCGCAAACAGTCGAGGACCTGCAACATCATCGTCTTCTTGCTTATGCTCATCCTGAAGAATATCCATATACGGATGTAGAGTGGATTTTGAAGCTGGGTATCTCTGGAGACAAAATGCACCTCCCTTTTTTCACAGCGAACTCAATCGAATCTTTGATTGAAGCGGCTAAAAGTGATCTGGGAATTGTCGCTGCTTATGAAGAAATGATAGTTGTCAAAGATTCTTGTCTGAGAAATGTACTTCCCTCTGTCACAGCTCAGAAAATAGGAGAGCATATTATTTATCCTGATTATTTTAAAGAAGATAAAGAAATCCTTGCATTCAAGAGATATTTGCAACAGATATTATCCAATGAAAAGAGTTAGACTAAGAAACCAGTTTTATTTTAAGAAGAGTGCTAACGGAAAACCCACCTAGGGGTAGGGGGCTTGAAAATAGAGAAATTAATTGATTACTGTAGGACTTAGAAATATAAAGCTTTAACCATAACTCCAAGTTCTTGTGGCCTGAAATTTCACATTTTTAGCGTTCATGATACTCTCCTTTTGCTTTCACTTAATCTCTACCTTCCTATAGTATAAGAAGACGATTATATTCCTAATGTATTTCAAAGGTTTGTGCAAGTCGTTTTTCCATTTGATCCAGGAAATGAAGCGTCAATTCAAACAGACAGATGGTTAACGCCGCGTGAGAATGTCTCTGGGGCGCAAGATGAGAGGAAAGCAGCAAAGGCATATCGCAATGACGATGCTCCTGGTTGATTTTGTAATGAAGATCATATCCCCTTGCAGCATGAGGTTTGGAAGACAGCTTGATCGTGCGGGAGATGGGATCCTGTCCCTCATAATAGGCGGCTTCAAACAGATTGATCATACCTGAAAAAGCGAGAGGAGAAATAACAGCAGTACGCGCATGAGACGCCAGCATCCACTTGGTGGCGGCGCCGGTGGCGAACGCGTCTTTATCCAGCCCCAGATCATCAAAGACCTGCTCCATAAACTTGTAATGACCAGCTTCGTCACAGATGAAATGATTGATCAGATCCTTGGCCGTGGAAAAGAAAGTCAACGCCGGCTCCATCGCCTTGCAAGATTCCGTTGTCACATACCAGGATTGTCTGGAGATCCACCCGATCGCCTCAAAAAACTTCTTTTCATCTTTTTTAAGAAGGCGCTCTAATGACTGTCCAAAGCCGTCCTGACCGGACCAGGTGACGCTTTCCCAATCCAGGCGATAGCAGATCAAATAGGATACCAGGCTCATGGGATCATAAAGATCGGTGCCTTCAATGCGCGCCTTGTCTAAAATCCGTTCTCTATCCCACGTCCAGGCGGAAGGAAGATCTTCTTGCAACTCTTTAGCGATCTCGCACCCGAAGGTCGAAACAAGCGCGGCTGGCGTTGAGCAATCTATGGTCAGCTCTGTACAGGGTTGAAGATCTTTTCCCTTGAAGCTCGCCAAGCTTCTAGGTTGAATATAAAAAACAGGATAATCTTTCAATTCCTGTATGAATCTCTGGACATTCAGGTTCTGAGAATTCGATTGAAGGTTTCGAATCCCGTCTTCGACCCACTCTTTATCTTCTTCGGTGACATCAACCTCCATAGACATCCAAGGAAGAGAGAGCATAAAACTTTGATGGTTTGTATCCCAATTAATTGACAGCTTTTCATAAGGCGCGTAAAACATTTTTTCCTCTTTCGATTATTTGTCAAAAAGATTAGAGTGAATCTGCTTAATTTTCAATACCCTTTGGAATGAAAAAAACTTTTTTGGTGCGAAAAATCTTGAGACTTCATCTTTTTAAAAATACGCCTCAAGATTTTATAATCTGTTTTCATCCTAATCTGTTTGGGATGCGGTCATTTCTTGACTTTTAAAGGAGAATAATATTTGCTGCATAGAGATCCAGAGGTATTTCGTATTGAGAGGGCTGCATGACAGAAGAAAAAGAACAGAAAACAACACAAGAAACAAAAGAAGATGTCGTAGAAGAATTGAGCAAGGTTTCCCGTTTTCAATATTTTGATTGGGAAAAAGTCAAGAGTTTTTATTATATCGGGAGATTGGGAAGCTTTACGAAGGCGGCTCAAGTTCTGAGGCTGTCACAGCCTTCTTTAAGCCGTCAAATCGCCCAGCTTGAAAGTCATTTGGGCAGTCCTTTGTTCGCCCGCCGAAAAAAGGGGGTGGAACTCACCCGAAAAGGAGAAGAACTCTTAGAAATTGTCGCAACCATTTTTGTAGACCTTACAGGTTTCGCGCGTTATATGCGCGCCGACAACGCCAAGGACAAAAAAGAGAGACGGAAAATCCGAATTTCCTCAACTCATGCGATCAACGCCTATATTCTGAGCGATCTGATTTTTGAGTATAATGAACATCGTCCTGATCTTGCCTTTGAATTGATTAGTGATGATCATTTGATTGATATTGTCTTGAACGATGTCGATGTTGCGATTCGTCCCTATGATCCAAAAGCGCGACGTGTCCAGCAAGAACCTTTGTTTAACCTGGAGAAAAAATTATACGCCAGTCTCAACTATCTGGAAAAATATGGGGAACCGCAAACAGTCGAAGAATTGAAATATCATCGTCTTATTGCTCATGCCCACGCTGAAGAATATCCCTATGCTGATGTGAGTTGGATCTTGAGATTAGGTATGCCCGGAAACACAATGCACGTCCCTGTCTTCACGTCAAATTCCATCGAATGTTTAATTAAAGCAGCAGAAAATGGCATAGGAATTATCGCTAGTTATGAGGAAATGACGATTATCAAAAATTCTTCTCTGAAAAATGCACTTCCTGATGTCAAAGATAACAAAAAAGAATGGAATTTTATTTATCCTGATTATTTTAAACAAGATCAGGAAATCCTCGCATTGAAAAGCTATTTATCTCAGAAATTACACTTTAAAGAGAGTTAGAATAGAACATATCAGAATCTAAGATAAGACCCCTCTAAAGAGGGAGAGGCCTTTGGAAATAAGGGACTTAATCGGCTACTATAGACTACTTAGAAAACATAAACTTTAGGAATAACCCCAAGTTCTTGTTGCCTGGAACTTTACATTTTTACCTTTCATGACGCTCTCCTTTTGCTTTCACTCAACCTCTACCTTCTTTTATCTCAGGTAAAGATACTTATATTCCTAATATGTTTCAAATGCTTGTGCAAGCACTTTTTGCCGTTGATCCAAGGTACATACAAATTTTTCCTCTTTTGATTGTTTGTCAAAAAGGTTAGAGTGAATCCACCTAATTTTCAATGCTCTTTGGAATAGGAAAACGTTGTTATAATGGGAAAAATATTGAGACTTCGTCTTTTTAAACAATACCCCTCCGGATTTGATAACCTGTTTTTGACTCAGGCTTTTTTTAACTTCAGCTTTTATGGGATAAAATCTCTTTTTCTCCTTTATGTCATGGCGCAATTTTCGTTAAGTCAAAAAGATGCGATTGGATTTTTTGCTCTGTTTATGGCTGTGGCCTATGCCAACTGTATTGTGGGGGGAATGATTGCCGATAAAAGTTTGGGCGTCAAGAATACCACGATCATAGGGGGATTCCTGCATGTGACAGGCGCTGCGTGTTTGTTGGTCGGGTCGGAGGCGTGGTTCTTCCTTGGTTTATCGTTGGTCAGTTTAGGTTCGGGACTGTTTAAACCCAACCTTTCAACAACGGTGGGGCTTCTTTTTGACAATCCACAGGATCCGCGAAAAGACAAGATTTTTTCCACCCTTTATATCGCCATGAATCTTGGCGGTTTCGCAGCGCCTCTTGTTTGTGGGCTTATCGCTAAAAACTGGGGATGGAAGCAAGCTTTTTTGTTGATCGCACTGATGTTTTTGATCGCAATATGTCTCTTTTATAGAAGAATCAATGCGAACCCTGCTCTTAAACACAGGAAAGAGTTGTCTTCCTTTGAGGGGAATATATTGTCCAATCCTGTCCTGATGACGATATTCCTTGTGGCTATAGTTTATCTTCAATATCTTTTATTCGAACACCGTTCCTCTTTTAACCATTTGATGGGAATAGTGGCTTTGGTGAGTTTGGCCTATCTTGGAAAAATCGTCTGTCAATGTAATCGCCAGGAAAGACGAGACGTTTTTAGCATCATCGTTTACATCATTTGTTTTGCTCTTTTTTGTTCCCTGTTTGAACAGGCAGGAAGTTCTTTGATGTTATTTTATGAACACGCTGTCAATCGACATATCATGAACTTTGTTATTCCCGCTTCTTCCTTCATGTCTTTAGGGCCTGTATTCGTGTTAATCTTGAGTCCTTTGATTGTTCTCTTCTGGGAAAAGATCCTTGAGCGGAACAAGCGAATGAATGGATTGACAAAAATAGGGATAGGTTTTTTGTGGGTCAGTGCCAGCTTTTGGATCCTGGCGCTAAGTACTTGCGGAAACAAGACGCTTGTCTCGCCCTTTTGGATCGCGGGAGCTATCTTTCTCCAAACGATCGGAGAACTCTGGATCGTTCCCATAGGATTTTCCAATGTGTCCAAATTTTCTCCGCCACGTTTCCGCAGCCTGATGATGAGCTTTTGGCTGATGGCGATTGCGTATGGCCATTATTTTGCTGGCTTTATAGCGTATTTGTCACTAAGCGAGACACCGTCATCGATGATGTCGTCTCTATCGGCATCGTCCGAGTTGACGTCGCCTGTGGACTTGGCGCATTACGGCGCTTTCTTCTTTAATCTTAGTCTTCTGCCTTTCGCTTTGGCCGTTGGTTTATTGCTTTATGTAGGCATGAAACGGTGTCAAAATAGATTAGGCATTAAGAGGGGCGTTTCTGCGCTGTCCTGAAACATAGCCTGTAAGCGCCTCTATATTCCATCGATAAAATCGGCAATACCCATCGGTAATATCCAAAGGATTTTGAAAGAGAAGGGGGTATATGAAGGGGTATATGGAAAAAACATAGAAAAACCTGGACTATCGTCTTACAGCTTTATCCAGGAAGGAATACAGGGTTTTAGGGGAATGGCGCCAATGAAAAGCGGCCGTTGAAGATCTTCAAGGCGTAGCCGCGCGATCCCTGATGTGGCTTGAAGGCTATACAGCTCTCCCACCTTGTCGCCGTTCTCTCCGATGATGGGCGCTTCGCCTCTCAAGCTGTTGTCAGGTCGGGGAGCGGCTTGGCGCGGGCGCGGTTGCCGGGTATCATCGCGACTTGCTTCGCTTGTTTCCTTTGGAGACAGGGACGAGGCACGCGGCTCACAGCGCATCGACCAGATGATCTCAAGGTCCTCAGGTGAGGATATGACGATCTCAACGGGGAGTAAACGCTTGCGAATTTCACCGCGATATTTTGTGCGAGCCACCAGTTCCTGACCCAAATAGCACCCCTTTGTCCAGCCGATGGCGTTTAGGTCTTGCAATCCCGCTTCTAAGGGAATCGAACGGTCAGCAATCATATCCTTGCCGGCTTCTGGGATGCCTAGTTTGACTCTTGAAAGTTCATACGTCTCGTCGTCTTCCTGATAAAGAAAATCAGAACAAATATTCTTATATCCTTCGTCTTTCAAGCTGTGGGGATGTTGTCCTTCCGGATTCGTTCCGCTCGCCGTGTCCTGATGATACGCTGCGCAGGACTCGCTGTGCGTCTGCCTGATCACATCCACATCCTGAAATCGTTTGGGGATATGCTTGACCACCCAACGGGCGCCCAACAGGGAAAGACGCGGGTCGACAAACCGTATGCCGCCTTGCCATTCCTCGGTTTGCCCCGCATTGCCGCCTTGATGATCGGGGAGGGCAAAAACTGCATAATCATCCGAAACATCCTCAAGAGTCACCTGTGCGCGTAGCTTATATAAACCCAGACGTTTTTTTAAAGCGTCAATCTGATCTTTTTGTGTGTCCAGGAATACGGCGTCCCCTTCTTCAATGAGGAAAAAATCATGAAGAAATTTTCCCTGAGGGCTTAGCAAGGCGGAATAAAGCGAATGAAGAGGCGTCAGAAGATTGATATCATTCGTGATTAACCCTTGCAGGAAATTTTTCCGATCCACTCCCGTCAGGCGCAAAATGCCTCGTTTTAAAAGAATGATCGGCTTTGGCATCGTTCAAGCAGCTTGGAGAATCTGTTCCACTTTTTCCACAGCCTGAGACTCATCTATATTCTCGATAGCCGCAATTTCAGCAGATAGACGCTGCAATGCCGCCTGATAAATCTGGCGCTCGCTGTAGGATTGATCTGCTTGATCCCGCCCTCGATGAAGGTCGCGAATAACCTCTGCGATTGACGTCAACCGTCCTGATGAAATCTTCAGCTCGTATTCCTGTGCCCGACGCGCCCAAATCATTTTACGACTCACCACAGGTTTTTTCAGGGTTTTTAAAGCCGTTGCAACCTCATCAGGCGCTGCGAGGCTCCGAAGACCGGCATCACGCGCTTTCATCATGGGCAAGCGAAGGGTCATCCGATTTTTTATGAATGAAATCACAAAAACCTTGAGTTGATGACCTGAAACTTCTTGCGTTTCGATAGATAAAAGTTTACCTACACCATGAGCGGGATACACCACAAGGTCGCCATCTTTAAAAGAGGAGGTTATTGACATATTTCTCTCTGAATATTGTGTGTTGTGATTGCTGATCGCAAAGCTAACATAACAAAAGTACTCTGAATTGTCAAACAACAATTCCACTCATGTTCTCATAGATACTATACCTGTTTTATAAGAATCTGAAAAGATCCATTTTATTTACTTACGATTTCATTTAACGCCTTAGAGTTTGAGAACGACATTAGATTCCTTTCCTGAACTATATCTGGTGATGAAAGAGGTTTATTTTATTGCAATAAAAGCTCAGGATGGTTGAAAATAAAAAGTTTGGGATCTATCTTTCCTCCCATTCGAATATTTTTGAGATTCACAACAGTCTTGAGTTGATTCGCATCAATCGTGAGCCATTGAATGAGTCGCACAGGATTTTGAGTGAATGTTAACGTAAGGCTTCCTGCTTCGGGTTCATCGGTACGTGTCAGCGTAATTTTAATTCTTTCATCTTGATCGGAAAAATCTGTGACGGTGACGCCTTGCGAAAATTGAATCGAATCTCTCAGGAAGAATTCAGCAGGGGTATCTTTAAGAGATAAAGTCGTAAGTTCATCATTGGATTGATCATGTATAATCAGCCAGGTTCCATCCGCGATCAACGTTTGTGTTTTGGGATACGTATAAATCAGACGCATTTTTCCGGGACGCTCAAGAAAAAACGTTCCTTCATAAAGACTTCCGTTGGGATTTAACTGTTCAAAAGAGGCCTCCCAGGTCTTGGAAGCATTCATATATTGCTCTATCTTTGCAAGCCACTCCGATTGACTGAAAGCCGCCCAGGAGGGATTGAGAAGAGCTTTAAATAAAACGAACATCAAAGCGATTTTTTTTCTCATCTTTATTCCTTTCTTTATTTTTCTTTTGTTTTCCTTTTTTCGTCGTTTCTTCGTCTTTATCTGTTTCGCGGAAAGTGGCATCGTCGAAAACGAGAGTTGAAGGTTACGTTGTCGAAATAAGCACCTCGCGTTTGCCTACATGATTAGCCTGGCTGACAATGCCTTCGGTTTCCATCTGTTCGATAATCCGCGCCGCGGTGTTATAACCTACGCGCAGGTGCCGTTGAATAAAGCTGGTTGAAGCTTTTCGCTCACGACGCACCAGCTGTAGCGCTTGCTGATATAGCGCATCCCCTTTATCCTCCTCGTTACCAAAAGACCCTATCGAAACGTCCGTATCTTCTTCGGTAATCGTATCAATATAATCAGGCTCGGCTTGTGCTTTCAGGAAATGAACAACCCGTTCGACTTCCCCGTCACTGACGAAGGGGCCATGCACACGCTGAATTTTGCCGCCGCCTTCCATGTAGAGCATGTCGCCGCGCCCAAGAAGTTGCTCGGCGCCCTGTTCTCCCAGAATAGTGCGGCTATCGAAGCGGGAAGTCACCTGAAAGCTGATGCGGGTCGGAAAATTGGCTTTGATGGTTCCTGTGATGACATCTACGGAAGGACGTTGAGTCGCCATAATCAAATGAATGCCTGCCGCACGCGCCATCTGGGCAAGGCGTTGGACTGTGGCCTCGATGTCTTTACCCGCCACCAGCATCAGATCAGCCATTTCATCCACAACCACGACGATGTAGGGTAAGGGTGTTATGTCCAGGGGCTGGGTTTCAAAGACAGGGCGGCCTGTTTCATTATCAAAACCTGTTTGAACCTGGCGCGTCAGTTCTTCGCCATTGGCAAGCGCTTGAGCCAGGCGCGCATTATAGCCTTCAATATTCCTGACCCCCAATTTCGACATGGCGCGGTAACGATCTTCCATTTCCTTCACTGTCCATTTAAGGGCGAAAACCGCTTTTTTCGGGTCGGTCACAACAGGGGAGAGCAAATGAGGTATTCCATTATATACCGAAAGCTCAAGCATCTTGGGATCGATCATGATAAAGCGACAGTGATCGGGAGACAACCTGTAAAGCAGAGAAAGAATCATGGTATTAATAGCCACGGACTTCCCCGCGCCCGTGGTTCCGGCCACCAGCAAATGCGGCATACGTGCCAGATCGGCAATAACGGGGTCTCCGCCAATGTCTTTACCGAGGGCAAGAGGGAGTTTTGGGCCTGAGGCTTCATAATCGCGACTTGTCAGAAGTTCGCGCAAGTAGACGGTTTGGCGCATTTTATTGGGAAGCTCGATTCCTATGGCGTTATGTCCTGGAATCACCGCAATGCGTGTGGACAGTGCGCTCATCGATCGCGCGATATCATCCGCCAGTCCAATGACGCGAGAAGCCTTGATGCCTGGCGCAGGTACAAGCTCGTAAAGAGTGACGACCGGCCCCGGATGGGCTTTTGTGATTTCTCCCCGGATGCCGAAATCTTCAAGCACCGTCATTAAACTTTTCGCATTTTCCAAAAGAATGGCTTCACTGATCGAAGGTTCGGCATTTTCTTTGGAAGGAGGCGTCAGCAACCCCAATGCCGGAAGCTGATAAGTGCATTCCAGGTTAAGTTCAGGTTGAACAGATTCACTTTTCGAGCCGCGTTCCCTGGATTTGGGTGTGATAACTTTCAACGTACTGATGGAGGATGGGGAAGAAATGTCGTTTGCTTTTTCATCCGGAGTAAAGGAAAAAAGCGAGGGTTCCATTTCTTGCGTCTCGCTGGTTTCTTTTTCTTCGTATGGTTCTTCTTCAGTTTCAGTGGATTTTTGCTCTTTTTTATTCTTTAAGAGAGTGGAAAATGTCTTGACCATTCGGTAGAAAATTGTCGAAAGATCATAAGAGCCTTTGAAAATCCGATGCAGGTAATGCCAACTGCCAAAAGTTCCTAAATAAAGGAAACGCAAAAACGTACGCGCGTCTTCACGCGTAAGGTTAAGAGCATTGATCGCAAGAAGAACGGTTACGGCAAGAAGAAGTGTAGAAATTCCTGTGGGCGGGAGAGAAAGGCGCCATTTTTCCAACAAGAAAAAGAGATAATGAAGCGAAATAATTCCCGTGGCGCCGCCTGATAAAGCTTTAGCAGGAAAGAAATAAGTCGCCAGGCAACTTACAGCCCATTGCGCCCAAGGGGTAAACAGAAGCCCGCGCATGAGAGAACGATGCGCTTTTTGAAAAAAAGCGAACAATCCATTGATAAACAGGGCAAAAATTGCAAATAAGCTTGCTTTTCCGAAAAACTGCACGATGATATCGGCGCAAATAGCCCCCCAATGCCCTCCCAGGTTTTGAACAGGCCCGTCAACGATTGTGTTCCATGAGGGGTCCGAACGATCATACGTTAAGAAACTGATGAAAAGGAAGATTGCAAAAAAAACAAGCAATACCCCATAAGCTTGGCGGACATAATGGATAAGGATTTTTCGTGTCATCCGGATAGAGTGGGAGTAATGACTTTTCGCCGCAAGTTCCATAGTCTTGATTTTTTTACCTCTCTTTCGCGAATCCTAACCGAACTTAAAGGCAAACGCCAGGCAAATTTGTTGCACCACTGTTTATCTAGGATCATTTATTGACTTGAGAAGGTTTTGGTCAATGATCATTATGAGAGATGATCAGAAGAAAAACCTTGAGGATATCGAGAAATACCGGAAAGATTATATATCCTGCTGCTATTCCGTTTGCAGGATCGAATATCAAGGCGATTTTAACTATGCGCCTGAGAATGTTAACCGTATAAAAAAAGAAGTTCCTTTGGGTGCCACCGGAGCGCGTATCACGGGCAAGACGGCGGCTCTTCTCAGGCGGGAAGAAAAAAATATGCCCTCACCGCACAATGCATTGGTGGAGGGCAGGGCAGGGCATCGCAACCCTTTTGGAGGCTGTACAATAATGACATTTGATACATTTGAGATTAGGCGCGTTGCCGTCATCGGGGCTGGCGTGATGGGGGGCGGTATCGCGGCGCATGTGGCAAATGCTGGCGTTCCTGTCCTTTTGCTTGATATGCCCCAACCAGGATGGGGGAAGAAAAATTCGTTGGCGGAAGACGCCATTAAGCGGATGCTTAAAACGGATCCCGCACCCTTTATGTCTCTTGCAGCGGCGGAATTGATTACGCCTGGAAATCTTGAGGATGATCTTGAAAAAGTGAAAGGGTGTGACTGGGTTATTGAAGCTGTTGTCGAGAAGCTGGACATCAAACAGCATCTTTATGCGAGACTTGAAAACGTGATCAGCCCCACAACGCTTGTTTCTTCAAATACATCGACTATTCCCCTTCATAAATTGGTTGAAGGAAGATCGAGGGATTTTCAAAAAAATTTCGCCGTTACGCATTTTTTTAATCCGCCCCGCTATATGCGTCTTGTGGAATTGGCAAGAGGGTCAGAGACGTCTCAGGAATCCATCGACGCTCTGCAAAACTTTTGTGATGTCAAGCTGGGCAAAGGGGTTGTTTTATGCCATGACACGCCAGGATTTATCGGAAATCGGATCGGGATGTTCTGGTTACAGACCGCCATGCTCGAAGCTATCGATATGGGGGTATCCGTCGAAGAAGCGGATGCGCTCTTTGGTCGTCCGATGGGCATTCCCAAAACAGGCGTTTTTGGGCTGATGGATTTGGTGGGATTGGATCTGATCCCCTTGATTGGCCGCAGTATGACAGCGACATTACCGCCGCAAGATCCTTATTATCGACGCTATCGTGAGCCTGATATTCTTAAAAAGATGATCGCGGCAGGGTATACGGGACGAAAAGGGAAGGGGGGATTTTATCGCTTCAAGCCAGAAAGCGGGACTAAAATTAAAGAGTCGATTAACCTGCAAACAGGGGAATATCATCCTTCTTGCCCCCTGAAATTACCCGCATTCCATCCATTGCACGCATTATCCGTATCCGGCACGCAAGACACGTTAAGGGCGCTTTTGACTTTTCCTGATCGTTCTGGTCAATATGCCTGGAAAGTTTTGTCGGAAGTTCTTGTCTATGCGGCGTCTTTAACGCCTGAAATATCTGACCATATTGTTGGTGTAGATAGGGCGATGAAGCTTGGGTACAACTGGCAATATGGTCCTTTCGAGCTGATTGACCAGATGGGCGCGAGGTGGTTTGCGGACAAGTTAAGAGAAGAGGGCAGGCTCGTCCCTTCTCTTTTGGCAACGGTGGGGGACGGGGGCCAGGGAAGCGGCGCTTTTTACCGCGTGCAAGAGGGTCGCCTGCAATACTTTACGTTCGAGGGAACTTATGAGGATGTGCCGCGCCGCCCTGGGCAGTTGTTGCTTTCAGATATTAAGCAGCGATCAAAGCCTGTCGCTAAAAATGATTCGGCGAGCCTGTGGGATATCGGCGATCAGGTTGCCTGTCTTGAATTTCATAGCAAGATGAACACGATCGACGCAGGCATTATGGCCATGATTCGACAGTCTATGGAAATTGTCGGTAGAGAGTTCAAAGCCCTTGTCATTTATAACGAAGGAACGAACTTTTCAGCAGGCGCAAACATTGAAACCTTCCTCGTCGCTGCAAGGGCGGCTCGGTGGTCTCTGATTGAAGACATGATTACGGAAGGGCAGAAAACTTATCAAGCCTTGAAATATGCCCCTTTCCCTGTCGTAAGCGCCCCTTCAGGGATGGCTCTTGGCGGCGGGTGCGAGATCCTTCTGCATAGCTCAGCCATTCAAGCCCATGCCGAAAGCTATATTGGACTTGTTGAGGCGGGAGTGGGGCTTGTCCCCGCCTGGGGAGGCTGCAAAGAGATGCTGACACGCTGGATGAACGCTTATCAGCATCCGGGGAGCGCGTTGGTCGCCATTGGTAAGGTGTTTGAGATGATTGGCACAGCCAAAGCGGCAAAATCGGCCGCTGAGGCGAAAGAGCTTCTGTATCTGGGGGCAGGGGACGGGATCACCATGAATCGCGATCGGTTGCTGGCGGATGCGAAAGCAAAGGCGCTTTCTCTGGCGAAAGATTATAAGCCGCCTGAGCCTCAGGAACTCTCCCTCCCCGGAAAAACGACGCGGGAGGCGCTTTCTCTAGCGGTTAAGGCGTTGATCAAAGCCGGTAAAGCGTCTCCTTATGATGAAGAAGTGTCAAGAAAACTGGCGTTTATCCTGACAGGAGGCGATACGAACATGACGGATAAACAAACCGAGGATCACCTCTATAAGCTTGAACGCGACGCCTTCATGCTGTTGATCAAAAATCCCGAAACGTTGGCACGCATTGAATATATGCTGGAAGCGGGCAAGCCTCTAAGAAATTAGCGCCTTAGCAGTCTATAAAGTCCCTCTTCGAGATATAAACGGATTTATTTCTGGATCAGTTTTATACCCTTCGCCTTTCAAAAACCGGGGGCGTTGGACGTCGGGCTTCGTCCTGCTCACGTCCTTAGACTTTTTGCCTGGACTAAATCTGGCAGGTGCTTTTGTCGTTAAAAGCTCACTCGAAATCCTCACGTACTCTACGTACGCTGCGGTTTCTCGGTCACTTTTGCCTAAAAATCCCCGCGCCATCTTTGGCCATGCAAGAAGTCTTATGTACGCTGCGCGGGACTCACCGCTCGTCCGCCTACCCGGATTTCGAAATCCTTTGGGTATATTAAAAATAGTTACGCAGATTTGGGAATATCCTTCGCTTTTCAGGAAGAGGAGGGGTAAAGATTGTGTTTTTTAACAATTCTTCAACCTTACCATAAATTTAAATAATTCCAACCCCTTGAAAGAACATCCTCTTTTGCTCATAATCTCCATAGGATAACTTGAAAAAAGAAAGGGAGTAAGCCATGACAAAATATCCGTCGATAATGAAAATCGTGAGCAGTGTATTTGTGCTCCACGCGATGACGGCCTGTTCAGAAAAGGCTTTGGAAACGCCTGGCATCAATTATGCCAAAAGCGGTCCCCTCATGTTAAATGTAGAAACAGTTCAGGTTGTCTCAATCCCCGACACGCATCCCTCCAAAAACAGGCACGCCCAGGAAGAGGCCAAACTTTTGCGTGCCGAGATCGAGAGGTGGGCACATAGCCGGTTCAGCGCCCAGGGAGGAGAAGATCGTGCCATGATCACCATTAATAAGGCAACACTTAGAGTGCTTAAAGACTCTAAAGAAAGGGAAGTCTCAAGAGTCAGTCGCGACTTTTACGAAGGAAAAGTTGACATAAAATTCGATATCCTGGACAGTCGTGGTTTTGTCAAAGGATCCGTTTCTTCTTCGATTGATCAGACAGTGGGAATTCCTGAAACATACACCGTTCATGAAAGAGAAGCCCAAATCAAGCGATTGCGGGAAGAATTGGTCAATGCAACCGATAACAAAATTGTCAAGGAGATTTCTCAAAATTTGATCCTGTATATGGTTCAGTAGTTCTATTTCATGCGTTGAATTGTACGGGTCGTGCTTTGCTCAGGAACAAGCTTTGCCAAAATAACTTGTCCTCCCCAACTGGTAACTTCTTGAGCGCCAACAACTTCCTCAAGCGTATAGTCGGCGCCTTTAACAAGAATGTCGGGACGTAACTGTTGAATAAGCGAAAGAGGTGTGTCTTCCTCAAAAATAACGATCATGTCAACAGACTCAAGAGAGGCTAAAACGATTGAACGCGCTTCCTGATTTTGAACCGGACGCCCCAATCCTTTCAGGCGCTTGATGGATTGATCGCTGTTGAGTCCTACGACAAGGCGGTCGCATGCCGCTTTTGCCTGAGTCAGCAAGGAAATGTGCCCAGGATGTAAGAGATCAAAACAGCCGTTGGTGAACCCCACCTTTGCGCCACGCCTTTTCCAGGTGATGACTTGCTCTACCGCATCAGAAAGAAACTGGATTTTCTCAAAGGTTTCATGGTGTGAATGTAGCGATAATTTTTCTCGTATTTCTTTGAGAGAGGTCGTTGCGGTTCCTGCCTTGCCGACCACAATGCCCGCCGCCGTATTGGCGAGCCGCGCTGCCTGCAATGCGGGAATTTTTGCCGCATAAGCGGCTGAAAACAAGGCAATCACGGTATCTCCCGCCCCTGAAACATCGAACACGTCCAAAGCCTGGGTTGGGATATGTTCAGCCATGCCGTGACGATCAACCAGGGTCATTCCTTGCTCGCTTCGTGTGACGAGCATCATCTCAATTTGGCAATTTTGCAGAAGGTCACGAGCCGCTTGAACGATGTCGTCATTTGTTTTCAGGTCTTTTCCACAAGCCTGGCTCAGTTCTTTAAGATTGGGCGTTAGAATTGTCGCTCCCTGATAAAGGGTATAGTCATGCCCTTTAGGATCAATAATAACGGGTTTATGATGAGTTTGTGCTTCCTTGATAAAAGCACGCGTCAAATCGTGATCGAAAATGCCTTTACCATAATCTGAAAGAATGATGACATCAATTTCATCGAGGGCTTTTTTAAAAAGTTCGCTCAAATTATCCTTGATCTCAGACGAGAGAGGATGTGTCGTTTCATGATCGGTGCGCAATAATTGCTGATGATGGGCGATATAGCGCGTTTTCGTCGTTGTTGTCCGACTGGGGTCTTTGAGGATAAAAGATTTCGTTTCAGGCAAATCCAGAAGAAGACGTTCTATGATTTCTCCTTCCTGATCATGGCCGACAACAGAAAGAAAAACGGTTTTGGCAGTAAGACGGTCAAGATTGCGTACGACATTTCCAGAGCCACCCAATACGCGTATTTGTTGAGCCTTGTGAAAGACGGGGACAGGGGCTTCGGGCGAAATGCGATCAACGTTTCCATAGACAAAGTAATCGAGCATAACATCCCCTATACATAAAAGGGAGGCATGAGGAATGCGTTCAAGCAGAGATTCAAGGGATTGCATATTCTCTCTTTTCCTTAAAGTACGGGACAACAGTCGGAAGGAGGGGCCGGCAGTCTCGGACGTTTCTAGACAAGCCCTAATTCAATTTCCAAAGCGCCGCAGAGCATTTGTCCCAGGGTAATGTGCATTTCTTGAATACGGCTGGTTGTCATGGAGGGAACAACAAGCAAAAGGTCAGCCACTCCCGGAAGATGACCCCCCGTCCCTCCTGTAAAACCAACCGTATGAAGCCCCTTCGCCCGTCCCACCTTGAAACCTTCAAGAATATTCGGACTTTTGCCAGAGGTGGTGAGGCCAATCGCAACGTCTCCCGCTTTTCCCAAAGCCTCAATCTGGCGCGCAAAAAGATGTTCAAAGCCCAGATCATTGCCAATAGCCGTTAAGGCCGAGGTATCCGTGGTGAGGGCAAGAGCGGGGATAGCGGCTCGGTTTTTGATAAAGCGCACCGTCAATTCAGTCGCCAGATGTTGGGCGTCGGCCGCACTGCCGCCGTTGCCAAAAAACAGGATTTTTCCTCCTTTTTCAAGACTGTCTCGGCACAAGGCGACCAATTTCAGGAAAGGGTCATGAAGGGCATGTGGTGTCGCCTTTGCCACCTCCTGATGCTCGTGGAACTGTTCACGAAAATAAGAAGAAAGATCAAAGGTCTTGAAAGAGGAAGAAGATGTAAAAGACGGCATATTGTACTTCTTATACTTCTTGATATAGAACTCTAAAATTCAATGGAAATATCTGTGGCGCCTGTTATCGCAGGACGAGGGGGCGTTTCAAAGGTTATTTTCTCACCTGGAAAAATGCGTGTTTCCGCAAGGCGATAAGTCCATGCTTCCAAGACGCAGAGCGAATCCGCCTGCGAGGGATGTCCCAAAAGCTTTCCTTTTACGCGACGCATCAGACTATGCAGGCGTGAAATGGGACCCGCATATTTGCAATCGCCTTGCGCAATGATTTCAAACGCGGGAACAGGACGAACTTCTCCTGCTTCATTAGAAATATCACCCTTGAGCGCATAGGCTGCGCCATTAATCTGCTCGATCTGAAGAGGAACCACATTTTCCAGTACCAGACCTTTATAAGGGTAATGAATGGGGACTTTAAGGGCGGTAAAAATTTTTTCCGCTTTTGGCCATTCCGCGACAATCGGGCCGCGCGCAATATAGAGAGCAAGGGCGGCTGTCACCAGTCCTCCTGTCCAAAGACCCCATGAAAATCCTTTCGGGTCTCGAATTTCAGCCGTATAGCCCGGATCGAAGGTGGCTGGTTTTGGCGGTATGATAGCAATCGTTTCCTCGATTTTATGTTGTCGCCATGAGTATCCGCAGGCAACGCATCGTACGCGGCGACCTTCGACACCAAGGTCATCTTTTTCAATCAAATAGCGCTTTTGACAGGCTTTACAAGTTACAATCATCGACCAAATCATACTTTATTTCCATACCCTTCACTTTTCAAACTGTAAGGGTACCGGAGGTCACGGTTCATTCTGCTTACGCACTGTACCGGATATGTACTGTGTGAGACGCAGCATTCGATCCGCCACCCTTCACATCTTGACATCTTTTAGGTACACCTTTCCTTATAAAATTTCCTTCTCAAAAACGCAAGGTCTAACAAACTGTTGCACGATTGATTGCCTTAAATGAAATTAATGACTTGAGATTTTTTTTGGTTTCCTGAACTATGGAATCAACGCTAAAGTCTGAAAAGGCTGAGGGGAGGAGGCAGAGATAAAAAGAAAATGCAACAGAAGATTGTCCAATTTGAGAGAGTCAGTCTCAGCTATAGTGAAGGAAAAAATGTTTTGCATGATATTTCCTTCAGTCTTGCAAAAGGCTCGTTTCATTACCTGATGGGGCCGAGTGGTGCTGGAAAATCCACCCTGATCAAGCTTATGTATCTGGGGTTCAGAGGATATCGGGGGGCTATTCGTGTTTTTGGTCGTGATCTGGTCAATATCCATGGCGACGATGTTGCAGCGTATCGGCGACAGATAGGCGTCGTTTTTCAGGATTTTCATTTACTGAATCATCTCTGCGTTCTTGATAATATCGCTCTTCCTTTAAGACTGAAGGGAGAGAGCTGGCTTGAGGCGCGGGCGAAAGGACTTGAACTTCTCAATTGGATCGGGCTGAAGGGATTTGCAAATGCCGTGCCGCAGAATCTCTCAGGCGGGCAAAAGCAAAGATTGGCAATCGGTCGCGCGGTGATTAATCGTCCCTCTCTCCTGATTGCGGACGAGCCTACAGGTAATGTCGACGATGAAAACGCTGTGAAACTTCTTTATCTTTTTACAGAACTCAACAAAAGAGGCACGACGGTTATTTTTGCGACGCATAATCGGGATTTGGCGCTTGAATTTCCTCAGCCCGCTCTTTATCTCGAACATGGCGAATTACATATGATTTTCCCTTGTCATGAGAGGAAAATGTCAAGTTATGCCTAAATTTTCTCAAATTGAAATCCCTTTGGAACAAAACAACTCTCGTCGCCTGATTCCCTGGATTATTGCGCTTATGGTTTATCTGGGTACGCTTGCTTTAACAGGGGCTGTGCTGCTGCATCGCCTCATTGAAAGCGGTCAAAGGGACTTTAAAAATGGTTTTATCGTTGAACTTCAGGCAAAAGATGACCACCTTGGGCAAACGTCCCTGCAAGATATTGAGAAGCAGGGTAAACTTCTGCATACGCTTCGTTCTCTGCCGGGCGTTGCGAGGGCGGAAGTTTTTGCCTCAGATCCTTCTTCTTCCGCTGTTGACGTCCAGAAGCCTCTTTCTCAAAAAAACGCAAGATCTCATCCTGTCGTCATTGATGTCACGCTTTCAGACGATGCAAGGGTTGATATCTCGACGCTTGAGCTTGAACTTCGCTCTCTTTTCTCAGGCGTCTCGCTTAAAGATCATCAGGCGTGGCGGAAAACACTTTTAGAAATGGGGCATTCTCTTCTGGGGATAAGCCTGATCGTCGCGTGCGCGATCGGTTTTGCTTCGGTGGTCACGATCGCCTTTGTCACACATTCCGGCCTCATTATTCATGAAAAAGTCATTCAGATTTTACGTCTTATTGGGGCGGAAGATCGCTTTATCGCCAGGCAATTTCAGGCGCATTCCCTGAAGATGGCTTTAAAAGGAGGCGTGGCGGGCGCGTTTCTGTCTGGGGTGACCTATTTTGTCATGAAACATAGATTACAAAGGTTAAACCTGGATTTTTTCCCCGCGCGTCAGGATGAGACGGAATTGTGGTTCGTGATTTTCTTTACGCCGCTGTTTATGATGGCGATCGTTATGTTCTCAGCCCGCATGACGGTGCTGTTCTCGATGCAAGAGGAATAAATGAGATGCGGGCGCTGGATTTGGTGATGTTGGATCGTGACGGTGTGATAAATCGTGATCATCCACAGTCCATCAGATCTGTGGCTGAATTTGAGTTGCTCCCTGGCGCCGCGCAAGGCATCGCTCTTCTTAACAAGGCGCATATTCCCGTTGCCGTGGTCACCAATCAGGCAGTTGTGGGACGCGGGGACATCTCTCTTGAAGAGCTGCACCGCATTCACCAGAGAATGCATGATCTGCTTGCTGAGCATCAAGCGCGTGTGGATCAAGTGTATGTCTGCACTGATGTCGCGATCGAGCCTCACTATCGCCGAAAGCCCGCTTCGGGAATGCTCAGGGAAGCCTTGGAAAGATTTGACGCCCGACCGGAACATTCTCCTTTCGTCGGGGATGCCTTGAGAGATCTTCAGGCGGCGGCGAGTCTGGGATGTCCCAGGATTCTGGTACGTACTGGAAAAGGCGTTGCGACGGAAGCCAAAGGGTGGCCTGTTGCCTTGGAGCCGGTACATATTTTCTCCGATCTGTTGAGCGCCATACAAGCCTTGCTGGAAAACCTGGACACCTTGAGAGAACCTTTTTATACTGAGAATCTGTCTTCATAGATTGTCTTGTGGTCGCAAAACATACCCCTCGCCTTTCAAAATCGGCGGCGTTGGACATCGGGATTCGTCCTGCTCACGTACTTTATGTATGCTGTGCTTCGGTTCTCAAAAAAACAGTTATTTTTCGCCTCACAATCCAAACTCTGAAGAATAGATTGTGAAAGAGGTCTGCTTTGCCAACCATTTATAGAGTCGTTCTGACATAGAGTTAAATGATGTATCGTTTTATCGCTTGCCTTTTGTTGGTTCCTGCGTTTCTTTATATAGGAGGCTTGGTATGGTTTGGAATGACGCTTCCGACAAAGGTGAGCAATCCTTTTCAAAAAACGGACGCGATCGTTGTATTGACGGGCGGGGTTGACCGCATTGATACAGCTTTGGACTTGATGCGTCATCATCGCGCTCAAAAGTTATTAATTTCAGGCGTAAATCCTCAAACAACACTGAAAGATATTTTGGCAACCGTTTCCGTGGCGCATCAAAATTTGAAGCCTTCCGATATTGATCTTGATTATCGCTCAGATAATACTTTTGAGAATGCCCAACAAGCTGCGAGATGGATTCGGGAGCATCATTTCAGATCTGTTCGGCTTGTGACAGCTCATTATCACATTCGCCGATCCTTGCTTGAGTTTTTTCAGACACTGCCGGATATTGAAATTATTGCTCATCCTGTTGTTCCTCGAATTTTTCAGAAAAAAGAGTGGATTCAGGATTTTGGAGCTGTAGCTGTTCTCTGTCGAGAGTATCATAAATATATGGGGGTCTTGCTTCGCCATATCTGGTCAGGAAACAACTCTATTCAAAATGTGGGGGCCGTTGTTTTGGCGATCCGCCTTGTTCCCGTTCTACCTGTACGCTGTGCGGATATCGCTGCTCATCCGCCGTCTTCGGATTTTGAAAAGCGAAGGGTATAGGTAATTTACAGTCGCTATTTGTTTGCTTTTGAGATAAAAAAGACACCATCATGAAACTGTTTTTTAAATCACTGATTTTCAATATTCTGTTTTTTTTATGGACGGCGATTGCGGTTACCACAGGTCTTCCCGCTTTGTTAGGTCATCGTCGTCACGTCCACGATGCGGCGCGCAGATGGGGAAAAGGTACCAATTTCCTTCTTAAACACATTGTTGATATCGACGTTGAATTTCGAGGTCGGGAGTATTTAAGAGGAGGACCTCACCTCATTGCGTCCAAGCATCAGTCCATATGGGAAACAGCCATGATTGAAACGCTGGTTCCTGATTGTACGATTGTCTTAAAAAGAGAACTGACATGGATTCCTTTTTTTGGCCAATTGTTGCTGGCGTCAGAGATGATTTGTATTAATCGCAAAAGTGGCATGAAAGTGATTGATCAAATTGTCGAGGGGGCGCGTGAGCAGATGGCGAAAGGGCGCTCGGTGTGGATTTTCCCCGAAGGGACGCGCCGCAATCCAGGCGCTGCACCCCAATATAAATACGGCATTTATGCTCTTTATCATAACCTGAACCTTCCTGTCATTCCTGTTGCTCTCAATTCAGGATATTTCTGGGGCCGTCGACATTTTATCAAGAAGCCCGGAAAAATCGTTCTTGAAGTATTGCCGCCTATTGCTCCTGGCTTAAAGGCGCGTGCGTTTTTGAAACAGTTGGAGCAAGTGATTGAAACAGCATCAGATCATCTTGCTCCTTGCCCTGATGTTTCCCGTCCTGTCGAGGCTGTCGTCAAAAACGAAAATGATCAAAAGGATTGAGAAGATGAAAAAAACGTTCCTTCGAATAGGGGGAAGTCTTTTGATATTGTGTGCTGGATATTCCGTGATGTGGTGGAAAGCTGCCCATCGACTTGAAGATCAAGTGCAAGCGTTTTTTGCGGATATGACAAAACAGGGATGGAACATAAGTTATGAGACGTTTCAAATAAGAGGGTTCCCTTTCAAGCTTGAAGCAATACTTAAAAATCCTTCCTTGAATCGGCAAGATTTTGGCGGTGTCATCGTCAAAACAGAGGGAAAGATTTATGTTGCGTCTTCCCTTTTCAGGTCAAATATTCTGACATTCTCAAGCGAGGGCAAAACATATCTTGTCTATACTTTCGATACGCCTGAGCACAAGATCAATCTGACGGGGGATCATATGGAGGGGGAGGTGAGTCTTGTGGGGCAAAGGTTCAATCGTTCCGCACGACTGATCCTTGAAAATGTTGAGATGCGAACGCCTTTTAACCAGACCAAAGTTGAATACGTCAAACTGGAAAATGTCGAAGTGGATATGCCCGCGCGCCTGAAGATGATTTTTGAAGCGCGTCAGATTAACCCAGGGTTGAAACTTTCTCCTCCCTTTGATCAAAAAATCAGACTTATCAATCTGACGACACGTCTTGATTTGGAAGGCAAGCGTGGCTTTGGGGATATTCCAACCTTTTTGAAAGCTCTTGCTCATGAAGGGGGGACGTTTGAAATTGAGAAAGCGGAAATTGATTGGGGAGATCTTGCGCTGAACGCCAGTGGAACGCTGACTCTGGATGAATTAAAACAGCCCATCGCCTCGTTTGGTGCGACAGTTAAAGGACTTGATAAGATATTGGATCAATTGGTAAAGTTGCGTCTGGTCAAACCTCAAGTAGCGCAAATTGCCAAATTGACGCTTTTTGTTTTTAAAGAACCATCTTCCGTATCGAATGAGCCGTCTTCGCACAAAATTTCACTGAGTTTTCAAAATGGAGAACTTTCAGTGGGATCTATCCCTCTTCTGCGTTTTTCCCCCAAGTTCCTTGAAGATTTCCTATCTAGATAGTTTCCTTCCCTTATTTTTTAGCTTTTTTCTGTCATTCTTGTTTCTTCCTGCCATTACTACACAGGCGAGAGTTCAGAAAAATCAGACCTCTTGCAGAACCAGATATGGCGTGGAGATTTTTAGGCAAAAGCGAACGAGAAACCGCAGCGTACATGAGGTGCGTGAGGTATGGAGCCAGCTTTCAACAGCAAAAGCATTCGCCAGATATAGGTTATGCAAGAGGTCTGTTGATGTCCTGATGATCAGTTGTTTTTATACCCAAAAGATTTCAGGATTTGGTTTTAGGCAAACTGACAAACGATAAGGTCCTGCCCAGCATCCTTAAAGAGCGTGAGCAGGACGAATCCTGAAGTCTGAAGCCCCCCATCTTGGAAGGCAAAGAGTGTATCGAAATATTTAATTCGATTTGGGTTCTTTGTTTTTCTCCTCGTCAGAAGGTGCAGGTGCAGGTGCAGGTGCAGGCGTCTCTTTAGCTTGTGGATTTGCTATTGCGGGCGCTTCTGTCTTTGGTGTGTCGTTTACGGGAGCTTCTACTTTTGGCGCTTTTTCTGCTGCCGCTTCAGTTTTTGGAGCCTTAGGTTTAGTCTCCTTCGCTTTTACGGGCGCTTCTGCTTTTTTGGGTTCTTCTTTTTTACCTTGGTCTCCACAGGAAACCAGTGCGAAGCAGCCAATCAGTGCGCTTGCCGCGAATAATTTATTGAATTCCATATTTTTCTCCTTTAACATACAATAAAAAACAGAGCTACCTTATCATGGCTTTACTAGAAAAGCAACTAATTACTCTATGCAGCAGATCAAACCATCAATCTAAGCTCATCACAGCACAACATCTTCATATCCAATTTTTTCAAAAACTGGCCATGAGTTAAAGTCTGTGACACGTTATGCAGGTCGAAGAAAGGTCTTGATAACTGGTTTGAAAAAACCTCTCGACTCTCTCTCGTCCTCCAGAATTCAAGTATACTAGAGAAGAAAGAGAGGAAAGTCTATAAAAATCCCCACGCCATGTCGGGCTACGAAAGAAATCCTATGTCCTCAGATTGCTTGTTTATTCTATCGTAACTGTCTGAAAAAATCCTTCAGTAATTTTTGACATTCGTCTGCATGTAATCCTCCTGTGATTTCAGGATGATGATGACACGTTGCCTGAGCGAAAAGGCGAGGGCCATGCTCAATCGCTCCTCCCTTGGGATCATAAGCGCCAAAAAACAGACGCCGAATGCGGGCGAATGCCATGGCTTGCGCGCACATCGCGCAAGGCTCAAGCGTTACATACAGATCGCAATCCGTAAGATAGGATGTCCTTAAAATTTGACTGGCTTGACGCAGGACAAGGATTTCAGCGTGCGCTGTGGGATCATGGGTCGTTCCCACTAAATTATGGGCGACCGCTATTATTTTTTGTTCATGTACAATGACGGCGCCTACGGGCACTTCCTGGGACTGGCAAGCTTTTCGCGCCTGCTGTAAGGCCTCGGCCATCCAATTTATACGTAGGGAAGGGGTAGACATTTAACCGTAAATCTCCCACACTTTTAGGGCTATACTCTTCGCCTTTCAAGGTTTGGGATTGTTGGACATCACGATTCGCCCTGTTTTCCTCCTCACGTCCTTTTAGTGACACTGTGCGAGGTTTGCCGCGCGTCCGTCCTCTCCATATCCTGAAATCCTTTGAGTGTATGCGTGACTTTAAACCTTAACCGGACAGAAACATCAATGAAAAAACGTGCAAAACGAATTGAAACGGACTCTTTTGGTTCCATCGAAGTGGATTCAGACTGCTATTGGGGTGCGCAGACAGAAAGGTCGCGTCACAATTTTAAAATTGGAGAAGAGCGAATGCCATCCGCTTTTATCCGGGCCTTTGGTTTGCAAAAATGTGCAGCAGCGAAAGTCAATATGGCTTTAAAACTTTTGGATGCCAAATCAGGTCACGCCATTGTTCAGGCGGCGACCGAAGTAATGGAAGGAAAATGGAGCGAGCATTTTCCCTTGGTGGTATGGCAAACAGGATCGGGAACGCAAACCAATATGAATGTGAATGAGGTGATTGCCAACCGCGCCATCGAAATTTTAGGGGGTGAAATGGGATCGAAAATACCCATTCATCCCAACGATCATGTCAATAGGGGTCAATCTTCCAATGATTCTTTTCCGACCGTCATGCATATCGCGGTCGTTCAGCAAATCCATCTTCATCTTTTCCCGGCGCTGCGAAAACTTCATGCTGCTCTTGAAACAAAATCACAAGCCTTTGAATCGATTGTGAAAATTGGGCGAACACATTTGCAGGATGCCACGCCTTTAACCCTTGGGCAGGAATTCAGCGGTTATGCCATGCAAATTGAGCTTGCGATTGAACGCGTTCAGGCTGTCTTGCCGCGTCTTTATATGTTGGCTCAAGGAGGGAGTGCCGTGGGAACCGGCCTTAACGTTCATCCGCAATTTGCCGATCTTTTTGTGCAGGAAGTTGCCAGGTTGACCGGCTTTCCTTTTACATCGGCCGCGAATAAGTTTGAGGCGTTGGCGGCTCATGATACTTTGGTGGAACTCTCGGGAATCTTAAATGTCATTGCGGTATCTTTTATGAAAATCGCCAATGATATCAGATTGTTAGGGTCAGGACCGCGCTGTGGCATTGGTGAGATTTCGTTGCCTGAAAATGAGCCTGGCTCTTCCATAATGCCAGGGAAGGTCAATCCCACCCAGGCTGAAGCCATGACAATGATTGCAGCGCAAGTGATGGGAAATCATGTCGCTGTGAGTATTGCGGGTTCCAATGGTCATTTCGAGTTAAATGTTTTCAAACCCGTTATCATTTATAATCTTCTTCAATCTCTTAGGCTTTTGGCTGATGCCGCAGAGAGTTTCGCAACTCATTGTGTGGAAGGTATCAAGGCAAATCAGGGTCGGATCGGTAAGCTTTTGAATGAGTCGCTGATGCTTGTGACAGCGCTCAATCCCCATATAGGTTATGATAATGCGGCAAAGATTGCCAAAAAAGCCCATGCGGAAGGAACAACTTTAAAAGAAGCGGCCTTGGCTCTTGGTCTTTTGACGGCCGAGCAATTTGAGGAATGGGTCAAACCTGAAAAAATGGTTTAGAGACTCTTTCCCTTTTGTGATGTGGGGGCGTTGGGCATCGGGATTCGTCCTGCTCACGTCTTTTACGCACGCGGCAATTTCTCGTTCGCTTTTGCCTGAAAATCCCTATATCATGTTGGGTTATCGAAAAAGTCTGTTATTTCATTGGAAAATGTGGCGCCTTGTACATAAAAAATTCCTGAATGGATTGACAGGCTCTTTTGAGGGGATTATAGGAATAAAAGCCAAGGCGGAGTAGCTCAGCTGGTTAGAGCGGCGGAATCATAATCCGTGTGTCGGGGGTTCAAATCCCTCCTCCGCTACCATCAGTCCTCTTTCCCCATTTCCCCACTTTCTGACTCTGAGGGGGAATAGTTTGAACGTTAAGAGGTGCCGTCTTAAACGTTTCTTCGGAATATTCTTTCTAAATCTTTCTTTCGCAGAGAAAGATAGGTGGGTCTGCCATGATTGCATTGACCGGAATAATTTACATTTTCAATCTGGCGGAGAAGCTGGTTCAATTGCTGGAAATTCAGTCTTTCTCCTCCTTTGATGCTTAAATGACAGGAAAGGGTAGAACAGATCTGATGAACATGTTCGCTTAATCGCAACGGCTCGCCAAATTCCAGGATTTCCTCCACCAGGTCGCTTAACAGCGATTTTGCTTTGACCTCTCCCAGGATCTCTGGCATCCCTTCAACGATCAGGAATCGGGGATAGCTGCTGAAATTGATATTAAATCCAAAATGTTTCAATTCTTCTTGATATTTGAGCAGGACATCAAACCTTTGATCAGGACCTGTTTTGATTTGCAAGGGAGGATTTAAAGGCGAACTTTTTAAGCCTCTTTCTTTTAGACTATTCTTCATTTCTTCGTAGAGAAGACGTTCATGAGCGGCATGCTGATCAACAATAAAGAATTTTTCTTCTCCTTCTGAAATAATAAAAGTATTGTAAAGCTGTCCGATGGCTTGCCCCAGAGGATGGCTCTTGTCTGACAAGTGTTGTGAGAGCAGATTAGTTAAAGGATGCTGCTTCTCGTTCTTTCTTGAAAATTCTTCTCGAAGACTTTCCTTGTTATGAGGAATCATCGTAGGGTCACTTTCTGTTTCAATTAAGTTCAGGATTTCTTCGCCAAAGCTTGTTGAGACGGCAAAATTCACTTTTGCGAGCGCCTTTTTCAGAATCTCTTTTATAGTGTCGTTAACGAACTCTTCTTCCTTGAATCTGACCTCATGTTTCTTTGGGTGGATGTTGACATCTACCTGATCTCCCGGCAGATCAACGAACAAGACGACAACAGGATAACGATGACGGAACAAAAGACCTTCGTAAGCGACTCGTATGGCTGAAGAAAGGACCCTGTTATTCACGGGCCGTCTGTTTACAAACAAATATTGAAAATTGGCCGTCGGTTGGGTAAAACTGGGTAAGCTTACGAGCCCCTTTAGCTTTATATAATCTTTCTCATCCTCGACGGGGATGAAATTATCTTTAAAGGGTTCTCCCAAAATATCGGCAATCCTTTTTTCAAAAGAAGTTTCCAGGAACTTGATGTTGGTTTTTTTGTCATTTTTAAGGCTGAATGCTATTGAAGGATAGGCCATCGCCAGACGCTTGAACGTCTTTAAAGTGGCTTGCAATTCCCATTCGGGCGTTTTCAGGAAATTCAGGCGATTAGGCGTCTTGTAAAACAGATTTCTGATTTCCACACATGTCCCTGATTCACACGCGGTGGGGCTGTAAGCTTGAACGTGTTGGTCGTTGAAACGCATAGTCCATCCGTATTCGTTTTCTTTGGGCTTGCTTGTGATGGACATTTGGCTGACGGCGGAAATAGAGGGTAAAGCTTCTCCCCTGAATCCCAGGGTCTTGATATCCTCCAGATTATCTGTGGCAAGTTTAGACGTCGCATGATGTTTCGTGGCTAGTCTTATATCTGTCAAGTTCATGCCTATGCCGTTGTCTCTAACGCTGATAAAGGTTTTACCTGCGTTGCGAAGACTTATCCTGATTGAGGAAGCATCAGCGTCTATGGCATTTTCCAGCAATTCTTTCACGACCGAACAAGGACGCTCGATAATTTCTCCTGAAGCTATTTGGTAAACAAGGTGAGGGGGCAGAACACGAATAGGCATTTTTAAATATGTCTAAAAAATTTACCGGTCTATTTAAGAAGATTAAAATGTTTTTTTATTCAGAATCAATACCATATATATTTCAACTACAAATAAAAATTTATTTTGTTAAAAAAAATGATGTTTTCCTCTTTTGAGTGTCGGACTGGATATGTGGTCTATCGCGCGATCGCTAAAGATCCTCTGTCTTGACGGTGAATTAAAACCTTAATTCTTGTGTAACCGTAAGATTCCAGAAAGATTCAAGTTTTTGCAGGGATGATTTGAGAGTTTTCAAATCCTGGTCGTTAAGTGAATGGTGCTTCATATTTCTGGTATGTTGCTCCAGAATGCTGTCAAAATTTTGAAACAGCTCCAAGCCCTTGGGGGAGAGCCTTACATGGCTGGAACGCTTGTCATGGATGGATTGTTCTTGAACCAGATAGCCATTTTCCAACATTTTCTTCAAATTATACGTGACATTTGAACCAAGGTAATAGCCGCGATTGGTCACTTCTCCAACCGTTAGTTGATTTTCACCGATATTATAAAGAATAAAACATTGAATGTGGCTAATATCCTGGATCTGCATCCGATCCAGTTCAGCTTTGATCACATCAAGAAACAAGCGATGAAGACGCTCAATTGTCATTATGACATCAAAATAAACCTCTTTCACAAGTTTTCTCCTTGGTAAATATTTTTTATTCAGAATAAATTATGAGCAGTTAAATTTTAATTAAGGTCAATCTATTCCGTCATTATAAAATTTTATAACAATTTTATATACCTCTTGAATAAACAAGCTGTTGTACTTTTCGTCTTTCAAGATTTAAGAGCGTCGGACATCACGATCCGTCTTGTTCACATCCCCCTCCTGTGCGCGGCGTTTCCTCGTGCGATTTTGCCTGAAAATTCCCATGCCATGGTTTGTTATGGAAGAAGCTTGATGTAGGGGAAGAGAAAAAACTCTTTTCAGAACATGTAAGACGATTTATAACTTTAAACGAGGGTATGAAGAAGGCTGTGACTGTTAAGCGTTATGCCCAAAAAGAATCGAGAGGCGAAGATTTTATTGATTGGCAAGAAATCGTTGATTGGCTTTATGATTGCGCGAGCGTCAGTCTGTCTTTTCATATTGGCTCTGGTCGGCTGTAGCGGTTCTCAGGTCGATCAACTTCCCTATGGCGGGACGTATACGCCATGTGAACCCAAGTTTGCAAAGAAAGCCTATAACAGGACTTACGAAATCAAGGGGGTTACGTACACCCCGCAACCTCACTATGAACTGAATGAGATCGGGATTGCCTCTTACTACGGGGGAACGGATATCTTTCATGGTCGGACGACCTCTAACGGGGAAATCTTCGACATGAATCATATCAGCGCGGCGCATAAGACGCTGCCTATTCCCTGTATCGTTCGCGTGACGAACCTTGAAAATGGCCGCAGTCTTAAAGTCAAGATAAATGATCGCGGACCTTTTATTGAGGGAAGAATTATTGATGTTTCAAGGAAAACAGCCCAATTGCTTGGTTTTTATCATAAAGGAACAGCCAAAGTTCATGTTGAAACAGTGATGCCGGACACAATTCTGCTTGCGCGCGGACATTTGAATGACGAGACTATCCAGTTGGCTGAAGTTTCAAATGAAGCCCCGCCTTTGACGTCGTTGCCCGTGGTTGCTTCTTCTAAAGTTGTTTCTTCCAGGGCTTCTTCTTCGGCGGCTGCTCCCCATCAACGTATGAAACATACCAAAAAACGGAACAACGGAGAAATTTACCTTGCCTCCAATGATAATAATAAAGATATAGGTGTGCGGGAAAAAATGGTAGGCGCGAGCGCTGTCAATGTTTCCGTTCCTTCTCAGGCAAATGCGTCTTCCTCTCTCATTCCTGCCAAAGCCCCGCACCCTGTAAGACCCTTGGTCAAACCAGCTGTTTATAATCCTTTGGTTCAACTTCCTCCCGTTATTCGCGGAAGTCGCGGCTATTTTGTACAAGCGGGTGTCTTTAGAAGTTCTGCGTCCGCTCAAAGTGTTCATAAAAAACTTCAAAAACTTTTGGCGCCTCCTTATGTCAAGCTGGAAAGTGCCAGTTTTGGATCGGTAAAAATTTTTCGGATTCTTGTCGGCCCCTTTCGGAGTAGTCAGGAAGCTAAAACATTGTTAAAAAAAGTATCGTTGGCTGGTCATGAAGAAGCCGTCATTGTTTACAATGGATAAAGTGGGTACGCTGAGATGAAAATATACCCTTTGCATTTCGAAATCTGGCAGTGTTGGACATTAGGATTCGTCCTGCTCACATGCTTATTGTACGCTTTATATGCTGCGCGGGACGCACTGCGTGTCCGCTACCCCGGATTTCGAAATTCTTTGAATATAGGGCGCATATTCTTCTCGCTGTTTTTAAGCGTCTTGATGGCCTCATCTCTGAGCGCGGCGCTTGAGACAACACCTTCCTCTGTTCAAAAAGGCCCTTCTTTATATTCCAGGCAAGCCATTTTGATTGATCTGACGACAGGAGAGGTTCTGTTTGAGAAGAACGCCGATGAGCGAATGCCGCCTTCATCCATGAGTAAAATCATGACAACTTATCTTGTGTTTGAAGAACTGAAAGCAGGCCGGCTGAAGATGACGGATACCTTTCCCGTCAGTGAGAAAGCATGGCGTAAAAGGGGATCAAAGATGTTCCTCAAATTGCATTCTCAGGTAAGCGTGGCGGATCTGTTGCGTGGCGCGATTGTTCAGTCTGGCAACGATGCCTGCATTACTCTGGCGGAAGGACTTGCGGGGAGCGAAGAAACGTTCGCAACACAAATGATGCAGGCCGCTAGGGAAATAGGACTCTCAAATTCAAACTTTGTGAACGCCACGGGCTGGCCTGATGATAATCATTATGCGACAGCGCGTGATTTAGCCCTTATTACCCACAAGTTAATCGAGAAATTTCCTGACTATTATCCTCTTTACGCTGAGCGGGAGTTTACTTATAACGCTATTCGTCAAATGAATCGAAACCCTCTTCTTGCTTCTTTTCCAGGGGCGGATGGGCTAAAAACAGGCGCTACGGATGCCGGGGGTTTTGGCCTCATCGGGTCGGCTCTTCAGGGAGAGCGACGCTTGATCATGGTCATTAATGGGGCTGAATCGAAAAAAAAACGAGCGATAGATTCTAAAGCCCTTATGCAATGGGGGTTTAGCAACTTCGTCAGTTCGCGGCTTTACAACCGTGATCAAGTCATAGACCAGGCAGACGTATGGTTGGGTCATAAACCGCGCGTAGGCTTGAAAGTCGCCCGTAACGTCAACATAACGCTTCCGCGTCAGGATATTAAAAACTTGAAAGTTGATCTGGTCTATCAGGGACCGGTTGCGGCGCCTGTCCAGGCAGACCAGAAGATAGGGAATTTAATCGTTTCCATGCCCAACAAGCCTGACATGGTTATTCCCGTTGTGGCGGCGGAATCAGTAGGCAGAGCAGGATTTTTGTCAAAAATAGAGGCGGTCTTTTCTTATTTTTTTATAAGATCATCATGATACCCAAATCTTGAAACGCGAAGGGTATAAGAATGGAACGCGGTAAATTTATTACTTTGGAAGGTGGAGAAGGCGCGGGAAAATCAACGCAGATCCCTTATCTTAAATCTTTTTTGGAAGCGCGGGGCTATCAGGTGGTGATCACGCGTGAACCGGGCGGAAGTCCTGGGGCGGAGCTGATTCGAAAATTGCTTCTGGAGGGAACACCCACAAGATGGGAGCCTTTGACGGAATACCTTTTGTTGAGTGCGGCCCGCCGAGACCATATTGAAAAGGTCATTAAACCCGCTCTTGAACAAGGGAAATGGGTGGTCTGTGATCGTTTTTTTGACTCTTCCCTTGCTTATCAAGGTGCGGGCGGCGGTATAAAGGAAGAGATCCTTCAACAAATTTATGATGCGATTGCGCCTTATTTTGAGCCTGACATCACATTTATATTTGACCTGCCCATCGAGATCGGTCTTCAGAGAGCAAAAACGCGTTCTTTTGGTCTGGAGGATCGTTTTGAGCAAATGCCTTTTGATTTTCATCAACGTGTTCAGGATAAATTCAGGCAGATATCAGCAAAAAATCCCCACCGCTGTTATCTGGTTCAGGCGCACCATACTGTGGAAGATATTTCAAAAGAACTTCAAAGTCATATGATAAAATTGTTAAAGTAAAGTGATGTCGAATTTGACCCCTGCCACCAATCCTTGTATTTTCGGGGCGGATCCCCTGATCTCGCGATTTTTAGGGTATCGTTTGCCACAAAGTATGATTCTTTCAGGCCCCAAAGGTGTGGGAAAAGCGACTTTTGCGTATCATTTGGCGCGGTACCTTTTTCAGGGAAAAAAGGAAACGTTTTCGGTTGATCCCGAAACGCCTCTTTTCGGGCGGGTTTCTATGGGTTCTCACGGAGATTTGAGAGTCATTCAACGTGAATTGAATACGGCGGGAAAAATGGCACGAGATATCTCTATCGAGTCCATCCGTAACGTTGTTCAGTTTTTGCAGTCTACGCCACTCGAAGGAGGATGGCGCATCATTATGATTGACAGTGTGGATGAACTCAATTCCAAAGCTGCCAACGCGTTGCTGAAGACGTTAGAAGAGCCTCCGCGGAAGACCTTGATCATCCTGATTTCGCATAGTTTGGGGCGCGTTTTACCCACGCTTAAATCGCGCTGCATCCGATATGAAATGCTCCCCTTGAATGATTGTGAGATGGACAAAACCCTGGCTCATTTGTTGCCTCAAGCGTCCAGACAGGAACGGGGTTTTTTGATCAGTTGTGCTGAGGGATGTCCAGGACGTGCCGTTGCTTTGGCTCGTTTAGGGGGAAAAGGATTTTATGAACACTTCTTAAAGGTTCTGAAAGGGGTTTCTTCAGGTGATCTTCGTCCAGTCATTGCCTTGATTGATCAGCTGTTGGCACAACCAGAAGCAGAAATATCCTATGACGCATTCGGACAATTTTTTTCCTGGTGGTTGGCACGTGTCGTTTCTTTTCTCTCTTCCCCCGCAAGGGCGAAAGATGAAGAAGACGCCGTTGTTTTGGCGCTGCTTCACAAACATTCCGTTTCTTTTTGGCTCGACTTTTGGCCTCATGCAACGAAAATACTCACGCAAACGCAGGAATATAGCCTTGATCGTCGCCACGTTTTAATGTGTATCTTTTACGAAATGATGGTCGGTAAAACAGGCTTTGTTTTTTAAATTACGCCATCATCTCTTTAAACACAAAAAATATCGTGATATTAATCATCGTCAGCTTAGATGGATTAGTATCGTGCGTCAGTTTTTCAAATATTTTTTGTCTTTTTTGTCTATTCTTTTTCTGAGTGTTTCTTTCATGGTAGGAAATCCGCCAGAAATTGTTACTTCAAACATCGGCAAATGGCTTGAATTATTTGGATTTATAAATATTCCTAGGTGGATTCACGGTACTACATTCCATATTATTCTATGGATATTTCTCATAGCTGGAATGTCCTCTCTTTTATTCCCTGTATTGAAAAAGTTTTTATTGAGCTCAAAAATAAGGATAGTTAAACAAAAAGAAGTATATAACTGGCATAGATTTAATTCTTCACTTGAAGAATTAAATAAATTAATTGAGCAAAAGATACTGATTATTGATAGTCCCATTAACAAAAACATGAATTATAAAAACATATTTGAAAGACTAATTAAGGAGAGAGAAATAAGGTTTTCGACAAACCATGCTGGATATATTCTCTTAACAAAATATCAATTACCCCATAATTTATTGCTTCAACTATTGAAAACTGATTGCCTTAATGGTAAGAAAATATATTATATGCGATTTATTGCAAATTCTGATAATAATCCTGAATTTAAAAGACTTTTGCTTAATCCAAAATGTAAATTTTCACCATACTCGTCTCTCTAGAGTTGTCTGTAAAGGGATGATGGCGTTAAAATTATATGGCAAAAGGTGGGCTTCAATCCTTTAATGCCTATTGAGACGATCACGCAATTGCTTGCCGGTCTTAAAAAAAGGAACCCGTTTGGGATCGACTTTTACAGGGTCGCCAGTGCGTGGGTTGCGGCCTAAGCGAGAACGACGACTGCGTGTGGTAAATACTCCAAATCCGCGAAGTTCGACGCGATTGCCTTTAGCGAGCGCGGACGTGATTTCATCGAGGATTACAGTTATGCTTTTTTCTGCCTGAGCGACTGTTAAGTGATGATTTGATTGGATTAATTTTTGTACGAGTTCAGATCGCGTCACTAACACCTCCCTTGAATAAATTATTCTATTTTTTTAAAAGAACCGCTATCAACATTAAAAGGATGCCAAATCTTCAAAGTATCGTCAAGCTTTATCAAGACTGAAAATTATGCTTTTCAAAGTATATAGCCTTCATTTTTCAAAATCTGGAGGCATTGAACATCTGGATTCGTCCTGTTTCCATCCTTCACATACGTTGCCGTTTCTCGCGTGCTCTTGCCTAAAAATTTCCTTGTCTTGTTTGAAGATGAAAGAACTCTTAAGGGGTCACAGCGGCTAAATGAAAGCCATCACTACGCATCTACCGCAAATATCCGTTGGGGCGTCAAACTCACCTCTTGTGTGATTATTTTTATCGTTTTGAGAACTGGAAGCGTTTGCGTGCTTTGGCGCGACCATATTTTTTACGCTCAACGACTCGGCTGTCACGTGTCAAAAATCCTGAAGGTTTGAGAACGGGACGCAACTCAGGGTCATAATAAGTCAACGCTTTGCTGATTCCATGACGAATAGCACCAGCTTGCCCTGAAAGTCCACCGCCTGCGACTGAGCAAATCACATCAAACTGTGATTCACGATTAACCTGCTTAAAAGGTTGGTTAATAATCATCTGTAATACAGAACGAGCAAAATAAGTGTGTCCTTCACGACCATTAACGGTAACCTTGCCTGATCCTGCCTTGATCCATACGCGCGCAACAGCATTTTTTCTTTTACCGGTAGCGTAGGAACGACCTTGTGCATCCAACTTTGGCGTCTGAGGGTTGACGTCACTGTTTTTTTTGGAAGGAAAGTCAGATTTGGAAACAGCCTCAGAGGACATAACAGCAGACTTCAAATCTTCAAGACCAACATGTTCTTGCGCCATATTTGGTTAGCTCCTTCTATTTTTCTTGTTCATAACACCGATATCCAGAGGGCTTGGTTGTTGTGCTTCATGGGGATGATCGACCCCCTTATATACCCGTAAATTACCCATTTGTTGACGCCCAAGGGGAGTGCGCGGAATCATTCGCTCGACGGCTTTTTCGATGACTCGTTCTGGAAAACGTCCTTCAAGGATTTGGCCGGCGCGACGTTCTTTAATGCCTCCCGGATATCCGGTATGCCAATAATAAACCTTATCTTTGACTTTATTGCCTGTCAGATGCACTTTGTCGGCGTTGACAACGATAATATGATCGCCACAATCGACATGAGGAGTATAATCAGGGCGATGTTTGCCGCGGAGGCGCAATGCAATCATTGATGCCAGGCGTCCCAAAACAACGCGTTCAGCATCAATCACAATCCAATTTTTCTTTACTTCAGCAGGCTTTAGGGACAACGTCTTCATTTTGAATATACTCTTAATTTAACTTGACGCGCAATATCGCATAAATCTCATTTAAGTGAGATCATCTGATACAGCACCTCACGGGCTTCGTCAATCATAAAAATATTAGTTTCTTCACGTTTTTAGCGCTTGCTGATCTTTCATGGCAAAAGCGCTCCTATGGTTCGAGAGAAATCAGGAACTTTAAAAATGACGCTGAAATTCTTGCCTCTTGCAAGCGTGGAGGCGGTTTCGATATTAAAGCCTTACTTGCAACTTTCATATTCTTCCCATGTCATATATGCGCTGGTTTACTTTGGTCTGAAAATCCGCGCATTCTATATCGGGATCTACAAAGAGTCTCTTGACACAATGACTGTAATGCCCTATGTAAAAAACCAAATCTTTAACTCAAGGAGTCTGTCTTGTGAAAAGAACATATCAACCCAGTCAGCTTGTGCGCAAGCGCCGTCATGGTTTCCGGGCACGTATGCAAACAGTGGGGGGTCGTAAAGTGATTGCGTCTCGTCGGTCTAAGGGCCGCGTACGTCTTTCGGCTTGATACATTCTGACTTTGCTTTCTCTCAAAAAACGGCATGAGTTTAGTCGTCTTCAAAAAGAAGGCGTCAGGTGGGTTGCATCTTCCTTTATTTTGCAGATGATATCGTCAGAGACTCAAGACATACGAGTGGGATATATTGTTACACGCAAAATGGGGTCAGCGGTCACGCGTAACCGAGCGCGGCGAAGACTCAAGGAAGCCGTTCGATTGACATTTCCCACTTATGCTTCTGATGGCCAGGATTATGTTTTGATTGCAAGAACAAGTGCCTTGACACAGACTTTTAAAGTATTGCAAAAAGATTTGCTTTGGTCTCTGCGGCATGTGCAACGTCTTAAACGTGAAAAAGACGAAGGATAAAACAAAAGACGAATTTGTTATATCCGACGTTGCCAACTCTTGGAAGATGGATGAAAAGCGAAAGAAAAACAGGATACAACCCACCCACAATGTGAGTTGCGCATGACGTGCACTCTTGAATGAAAATCATGCATAAAAAGGTTTTAAAATTGTTATTTTGGGTCTATAAGAAGAGCATTTCGCCTTTCTTGCCTTGTGCATGTCGCTTCTTCCCGACGTGTTCAGAATATGCTTATATAGCGACTCAAAGGCATGGTGTTTGGAAAGGGGGATGGTTGACTTTGAAAAGACTTGCAAAATGCCATCCTTGGGGACATGCAGGCATTGATTACCCTCCTGACGTTCTCTCTTAATATGAAATTTGGATAAAGTGATGGATCAAGACGAAAAACGAAATTTATGGATCGCCGTTATTCTCTCAACGTTGATTTTTTTGGGTTGGAATTACTTTTTTGATCGACCTGAGAAGAGAGTCTCTTCGGCGACGCAATCTTCAAGGGCAATCACACCGACTCCCTCTGTGACTTTGACGCCGCCTGCGCCTTTGACGCGCGAAGATGCCCTGAAAGAGACGCAGCGCATCCAGATTGATACTCCTGAACTTAAAGGTTCTATAAATTTAAAAGGAGCCAGGATTGATCACCTGATCCTCAAGAATTATCATATGTCCGTTGATCCTCAAAGTCCGAATGTCGAGTTGCTTGAACCTGAAGGGACGGAACATCCCTATTACCTGGAATTTGGTTGGTCCAGTGAGAAAAAGTCTGTGACCCTGCCAGATGCTTCTACTGTCTGGAGGGCGGATCATACGATCTTGACGCCTTCTACCCCTGTAACGTTAAGAGCTGAGAACGGTCAGGGCATTGTCTTTGAGAAAATCATCACCGTCGATGAAAAGTATCTCTTTACCGTGACGCAAAGAGTGACGAACCGTTCCGGAGAAACGCTTCCCCTTCATTGTTATGGGCTTGTTGAGCGTCATGGTACTCCTGAGACGCAAGGCTTTTTTATTCTTCATGAAGGCCCGATCGGTTTTCTGAACGACAAGTTGGTGGAAGTTTCCTATAAGGATTTGAAAAAATCTCCAACCCTTCAGGATACCATAGGGGGGTGGATCGGTATGACTGATAAATATTGGCTGACGGCGCTGATCCCCGATCAAAAGAAAGCGCTTAAGACCGCTTTTCGCGAGACAGGAGGCGAAGGACAGGAACGGTATCAGGCAAATTTTGTCACGGATCTCCATATCTTGAAGCCCGGAGAAGCCTTTGAGAATACAAGCTGTTTTTTTACAGGGCCTAAAGTGCTTGAGACTCTGGACGGTTATGAAGAAAAGTTAGGTGTGAAGCACTTTGATCTGGCGGTTGACTTTGGCTGGTTCTACTTCTTGACCAAACCCATTTTTTATATTCTTACCTGGACACACAAATGGCTTGGCAACTTTGGTTTGGCGATTATGTTATTGACAGTCATCCTGAAGCTTGCGTTTTTTCCGTTAGCTAACAAATCGTATCGTTCTATGGGGCGTATGAAAAAACTTCAACCAGAGATGGAAAAGATTCGTGCGCGGTACGGTGATGACAAGCTGCGTATGAATCAGGAAGTCATGGAGCTGTATAAGCGGGAAAAAGTGAATCCGATGGCTGGATGTTTGCCGATGTTCATTCAAATTCCGGTCTTCTTTGCTCTATATAAAGTCCTTTTCATTTCTATTGAAATGCGTCATGCGCCTTTTTATGGATGGATTCATGATTTGTCAGCGCCTGATCCCACAACAATTTTCAATCTTTTTGGCTTAATTCCCTGGACGCCTCCCCTTTTCCTGATGTTAGGAGCTTGGCCCTTGATTATGGGCGTTACCATGTTTGTTCAGCAAAGATTAAATCCTCCGCCAGCTGACCCGATGCAGGCGAAGGTGTTTATGCTGATGCCGCTTCTCTTCACGTATATGCTGGCCTCGTTTCCGTCAGGCCTTGTCATTTATTGGACGTGGAATAACATTCTGACGATTGCCCAGCAATGGACGATGATGCGACTGGATACTCGTACGGAGCCTGCAAAGATGACCCTGTCCAAAACGCGCAAGAAAAAGTAAAATGCTGGATGAGCAAGCGATCCGAAAGTTATTTTCAAGCTCTCCCCAGTTTTTGCGAGGGGTCAATGCTTTAAGTGATTTGCCGCCTGTCGATCTTCCGGAAATCGCTTTTGCGGGACGGTCCAACGTGGGGAAATCGAGTTTAATCAATGCGTTGTTTAATCGCAGTGATTTGGCGCGTACATCTAACACGCCTGGACGGACGCAGCAGTTGAATTTCTTTCAGGTGCAAGATCTTTTTATTCTTGTGGATTTACCTGGCTATGGGTATGCTCAAGCTTCAAAAAAAGTGATTAATTCCTGGAATAATCTGCTTCGAATGTATCTTAAAGGACGTCCAACCCTCAAGCGTGTCTATATTTTGATTGACAGCCGCCATGGGTTTAAAACCAATGACCTGGAAATGATGAAGATGTTGGATGAAGCGGCTGTGTCCTATCAGGTCATTTTGACAAAAACGGATCAGCTTAACACGGTTCTTTTGAGTTCTGTTTATGATAAAGTGGTTCGAGATCTTGGAAAACATCCTGCCGCTCATCCTGATGTTCTGGTCACGAGTTCTCGCGAAAGACAGGGCATAGAAGAAGTGCAAGCGGCGATCTATACCCAAAGTATTTCAAGATGTGGAATGGCGGATGAGTGACGAGTCCCGTACAGCGTAAGATAAGTACCTGAGCAGGACGAATCCCGACGTCCAACACCACCACAGTTTGAAAGACGAAGGGTATATACTGTTGCCTTTGATAAAGAACTTACTGATGATAAATTGTAAATGAACTTGTCTATATAAAGATAAAGGGATCCATCCGTGGCGTATATTTTTCTTTTATTAACGGTTATTTTCCAGTTGTCTTTGCCTGCCGTGGCTAAGCAAAAAGAAACGCAAGCAGAAAATTATCCTAGAAAAACAGGCCCTAGAAAAATAGGAGAGTTCGAAGATTGGCGCGCTTTCGTCTCGGAAGAAAACAGCAAGAAAATATGCTATATCGTAAGTTTCTCCAAAACGCAGAAGGGAAACTATAAAAAACGAGGCAAACCCTACATCATGATTACACACCGTCCCGAAGATAAAAGCTATAATGTCGTCAGTGTTCATGCAGGATACAAATTTTTAAAAGACAGCAAACCGCGCGTCATTGTCATGATTGGCAAAACGAAAAAGGAATATGAGCTTTTTGTGAAGGGTGAATCTGCATGGGCGCCGTCAGATGAGGTTGATCAGGAACTGACGAAGATGATTACGAAACTGGGAGAAAGTTTAACAGTTAAGGGAGAATCTTTTAAAGGAACAAAAATCACAGACACGTATTCTCTTAAAGGTTCTTTAGCTGCATATAAAGCGATTTCCCAGGAATGTAACTTCAAATTTTAGGCGGCTAAAAAGCCCACGAGTTTGTGAACCTCGCTCAGGTTTTTTTCTGAAAGTCCGCAAGCTCGCTCTTTCCCTTCTTTAAGACAGGCATCAATCATAAGAGGATCCTGAAGAAGTTTGAGAGTTTCTGTGCGTATAGGACCTAATACGCTCACAATGATTTCTGTCAATGCCGGTTTAAAGATCGAGAACGATGCGCCTGCGAATTCTTTCAAAACGTCTTGAGGAGATTTATGCGCAAGCGCCCCATAAATTGTCACCAGGTTTCTGGCTTCCGGTCTGTGTTCAAGATCTTTTATTTCGGCAGGAAGAGGTTCAGGGTCTGTTTTTGCTTTACGAATTTTTAGCACGATACTATCCGCATCATCCAGTAAATGAATGCGTGAAAAATCCGAGGGATCCGATTTGCTCATTTTTTTCGTTCCGTCCCGCAAGCTCATAACGCGCGGCGCGGGGCCTTGAATGAGAGGCTCAGGCAAGGGAAAGTAATCGACGCCAAAATGTCTGTTAAAAGCGCCAGCAATGTCGCGGGCTAGTTCCAAATGCTGTTTCTGATCTTCTCCCACAGGAACATGCGTCGCCTTATAAAGCAAAACATCGGCGGCCATCAAAACGGGGTAAGCGTAAAGGCCTAAACAAGCGTGCTCGCGATTTTTACCGGCTTTGTCCTTGAATTGCGTCATGCGATTAAGCCATCCAAGAGGGGTGAAGCAACCCAGGATCCATGCAAGCTCACTATGACCTGACACATGACTTTGCACAAACAAAGCGCTTTTTTGGGGATTGATACCCGCCGCGATAAAGCTGGCTGCAACTTCCCGTGTCGCTTGGCGTAACGCCTGAGGGTCTTGAGGAACCGTCATGGCGTGAAGGTCCACAATGCAAAACAGACACTCATGCGTGTTTTGCAGGGCGCCCCAGTTCTTGATCGCCCCCAGATAATTTCCAAGGGTTAAATGTCCTGAAGGCTGAATACCAGAAAAAATACGGTTCATATCATCATCTTTCGTCATAACCAGAGATATTCTTATCCTTGCGGAATTGAAGTTGAAAGTCTTTTAAATCAAAAGCGCCCGTCAATCTGGCAAGAACAAAAAATCCGAAAATTCCGCCTCCCACCATCACGAAAAGAGCGATGAATTGAGAGAAGAACGTACTTTCCAAAGCCTCTGAGGATACTTTTTTCAGCGCCAGGATCCAAAAAGATGTCGCAAAAGAGGAAAGAGCCACTCGCGGTAAAAAGCGTCGAAAGCGGTCATTAAATTGGAACGCTCCTCGTTGCCACAAGATAATACCTGACAAGGCGGCATTCATCCAGGCTGAGATGGCTGTCGCAAGGGCAATGCCCACATGTTGAAGAGATTTAAGCAAAGAAAGGCTGATGAGAACATTCGCTATGACAGAGAGGATACCAATAATGACAGGCGTTTTCGTATCTTCACGCGCAAAAAAACTGGTCGTGAAAATTTTAATCAGGACATAGGCGGGAAGTCCTGCTGCTAGCACCATCAAGGCTCTTGCTGTCGGCAACGTTGAAGCACTGTTGAATTCATGATGTTCATACGTCACCTTAATCAGGGGTTCTGCCAGAAGGATGAGTCCCAGTGTCGCAGGCAGCGTAAAAAGCAGCGTATATTCAAGAGCAAGGTTTTGGCTTTCCTCAGCGCCGGCAATATCGCCGGTGCGAATTTTTTTGGAAAGAAGAGGCAAAAGAGCCGTTCCCACGGCCGTTCCTAAAACACTCAGCGGCAGCTGATTTAAACGATCGGCATAGTGGATATAGGAAATCCCCCCTGCTGGCAACAGCGAGGCAATTAAGGTATCAATAAATATGCTTAGTTGCACAACGCCTGATCCTGCGGCCGCGGGAGCCATAAGTTTGAAGAATCTTTTGACCTCGGATGTCCAGCGTGGCTTGACCCAGGATAGGACAATCCCTCGACGCGCGAGAGGAATGATAACCCACAGAAGCTGAACAATGCCGCAAGCCAGAATCCCAATCGAAAAAGCGTATCCCGCTTGTGTGTTTGTCCCCCATAATAAGACATAAACCGTCAATATGACGGCGATATTTCCCATCATGGGTGAGGACGCGACCGCTGCGAATTTCTCATAAGAATTCAAGATGCCGCTGTATAGCGCTGTCAACGAAATCAGAAAGATAAAAGGGAAGGTGAGGCGGCTGAATTCGATCGCCAAAGCCATTCGTTCAGGCGTCGCCTTAAAGCCTGGGACGAAAAGAGGCATAAGAATGGGAAGAAAAAGCTCTGCCAGGACGACCAACCCCAATGAAATCAGGGTGAGAAGGGCGAGAATTTCTTCCGCGAACGATTTGGCTTTTTGCTCTCCCTTGGTTGCAAGAAGTCCTGAAAATAGAGGTACGAAGGCGGCATTCATAGCGCCTTCCGCCAAAATGCGTCGAAAAACGGACGGCAGTTTGAGGGCAATAATAAAAGCGTCGGAAACCGCCCCTGCTCCCAACAGGGAAGCCATAAGCATTTCGCGTATAAAACCCATCAAGCGGCTGCCTATCGTAAAGGCGCCTATCGTCGTCATAGAGCGTAGTAACTTCATTCCACCATGAACCTTAACATACTTAGTGCGACCTTTCCTGTTTAGTCTCCCGCGCTGACTTTATGATTCCTTTCAGGTCTTCCCAAGCCACTGCGCCTGTCAAAAGGCTTGTGAGAAGGTAAATCATCAGGCCTCCTAAAATCACGCTTGAAAGAATGCTCGCCTGTAAAACAATGTGTGTACCATTGTAAGGGCAGTAGAGCTGAATAATGATTAGAAAAATACCCATCATCAATGAAGATAAGACGATACGGGGAAATCTGTTCTTAAATCGGTGATCCAGAACCAGTTGACCCCGACGCTTGAGAAAAAAGGCAAGTATCGCCGCATGAACCCAGGCGGACATCGAGGTAGCCATGGCAATCCCCACATGCTTGAAAGGACCCATCAATAAAAAGTTCAGCATTAAATTGAGCGCAAAGGCAACGATGCCTACTTTAGCCGGTGTACCCATATCATAGCGCGCAAAAAAACTTGTCGAAAGAATCTTGATGAATACGTAAGCGGGAAGCCCTGAGGCGAAAGCACTGAGAGTTTTTGCGGTTTCGATAACATTTTCATGTTGAAAGGCGTTCCGTTCAAATAGCACTGTCATGACAGGTTCGGAAAAGACCATCAACGCCATAGAGGCAGGCAATGTCAGCATAAGCGCAATTTCAAGCCCCCGATTCTGGATATACTGCGCTTTCTCATCAAGGTTCTGCTGAAGATGCGATGATAAAATCGGCAACAATGCTGTACTTAGGGCAACTCCGATGAGACTTAGGGGCAGCTGATTCAGTCGGTCGGCATAATACAGGTAAGACAAGGCGCCTGTGGGAAGAAAAGAAGCAATCATCATATCGCTCAGAAGATTGATCTGGACCACCCCCGCTCCAAACGCCGCGGGAACGATCGCCTTGAGAAGATTATTTACGGCGGGCGTTCGTCGCGGCATTCTCAGACGTAAAGCGATCCCGGCGCGATGGGCCGCCCAAAACACCCATAAAAACTGGCAAATCCCCGCGATAAGCGCGCCAAAAGACAAAGCGTGTCCAGGGGTTTCAAAACAGGAAGCGCTTGAGACAAGACTTAAAATCATGATGATGTTCAGAAAAATAGGCGCCGAAGAAGCAGCGGAAAACTTGCCGTGTGAATTCAAGACGCCACCGATCAAAGCCGCCAGGGAAATAAATAAAATATAGGGAAATGTAATTCGGGCAAAGGTGATCGTTATCTCCATACGCTCTGGCGTTGCTTTAAATCCTGGGGCTACAATATGTATCAATTGTGGCATGAAGACTTCAAAGACGGCGACAAGGAAAACCAGCGCCAGCAAGAGCATGGCAAACACTTCTTCTGCGGCGCGTTGCGCTTTTTCAAGTCCTTTGCTGGCGTAAAGCCGCGCGTACAAAGGCACAAAAGCAGCATTGAGCACCCCTTCCGCAAAAAGACGGCGGAAGAAGTTGGGCAGCTTAAAAGCGGCAAAAAAGGCGTCCGCAAGCGGGCTGGCTCCTAACAAGGCTGCAATCAAAATATCACGGACAAACCCCAGAATTCGGGAGAGGGCGATGAATAGTCCGATTGTGGACATCGATCTGATCAGTTTCAAAATCAGCACCCCCAAAATTTCTTAAAATGTAGTGTCTTTAGCATAGATTATAGTCGAGGTAAATAAACTATGCCCTTTGCCTTTCAAAATTCCGGGGCGTTGAGGGTCAGATTTCGTCCTGCTCTCTCCAAACGATTCCAAGCCACAGAGAAAATCAAAAAGACTGGATTGTTGTGACTCTCTCGGCGCCTCATCATGACAAAATAACCATCATAAGAGATATGATCGCACTTTTCCTCGCCGTCGTCAGTCCAAGTAAAGCGATTCAGAGACCAAAATCAAAGGGTCGTCGTATCAATCTTAACATTTATTTTACGCTTGGATGCTGTAATGACGTTCAGTGAAGACAAGTTGATGCTGAAAATGATTTCAAAAAAAATTGATGTGGCGCTTCCCCTTGAATTGACAAAACCTGACTCATATCCTGAAGGTGAGAAGTTTTCCAGAAGCAGGAAAAATCTGGTCGTTCATTCTTTTGCAGAGTTGGTAGAAAATCTTGCTGAAAAAGAAACGAGAGACAGTAACGACTGATGGTGCTAGTTTTTGCAGGAAACACGGCTTAACGGTTGTCGCTGTATGGCCCTCCTGTCGATCCTGAAGCTTTAAACAATAATGCTTGCGGAAAAAGGCGCTTTCGTATACCGTAACGCCATGATTATTTTAAAAGTACAACTGTTCAAGTCTGATCTTCTGCGACTTAGCGGCTTTCGCAGCTGCTAACTGATTCCGTTCCTCTTCCCTTTTTTATGGTTATACCCTTCGCCTTTCAAAATCCGGGAGTACTGGAGGTCGCGGGATTCGTCCTTCTCGCGTATTTATCATACGCTGCGCGAGGTTCACCGCTCGTCCGCCTCCTTGGATCTCGAAATCCTTTGGGAATACATCTTAATTTCTTATGCTGTTTTTAATTGAGGTTAAAATGAGTTCGATCAAGCCGTTTTTATCTTGGATCATTTGGTTTCTGGTAACTTCTTTCTACATTTTTCAATATGTCTTGAGAGTTTCGCCGAGCATCATGATGTCAGATATTATGGAGAAATATCATGTTGACGCGCATCAGTTTGGGATCTTTTCAGGCGCCTATTATTTAGGATATGCCCTGATGCATATTCCGATTGGGGTGTTCCTTGATCGTATAGGCGCTAAAAAAGTCGTTTCTTTAAGCGTCCTTATCAGTATTGTTGGATTACTTCCCCTCATGATGGGGCATTGCTGGATGTGCGCGATCCTGGGACGCTTTCTTGTGGGAGCTGGATCCTCAGGGGCAATTTTAGGCGTGTTTAATGTCATTCGGCTTTATTTTCCTGAGCGATGGTTCTCGCGACTTCTGGGGGTTTCTGTAACGCTTGGACTGTTGGGCGCTATTTATGGAGGTCGCCCCGTTCATGAGTTGATCATGATGTCTTCATGGCAGCAGGTCTTGCAATATTTTGTCATTGCAGGCGCTCTTCTGGCTTCTCTTGTTTTTATCCTGACGCCAAAGTCTGACACGGCTTTGCCTGCTCATCTATCTGTCAAAAGTGAGATAAAGGAAGTTCTCGCTAATAAAAAAGTGATGTTGACTGCGCTTTTTGCCGCCCTGATGGTGGGGCCTCTGGAAGGATTTGCCGATGTTTGGGGCGTGAGTTTTTTTCAAGTCGTTTACGGGATGGAACGGGCGAAGGCCGCTTCTTTGCCTTCCCTGATTTTTTTAGGGATGTGTGCCGGGTCTTTGATTCTTCCGGCGATTGCTGAAAAATTCAAGATTTATCGCCAGATCGTGTTGACGTCGGCAATGGTGATGGCGGGACTTTTTTTCTTGCTGCTTTTCTCAAGATTGCACAGTGGAAGCTTGCAGGTTGTCATGTTTTGCACCGGTGTTTTCTCAGCTTATCAAATCCTTGCGATTTATCTCAATAGTTTGAATGCGCCTGCCGCGTATAGCAGCCTCGTGACGGCAATAACCAATATGGTCATCATGTCTTTTGGTTATGTTTTTCATAGCGCAATTGGCATGGTCATGACCTGGGTATGGGATGGCGCAATCAAGGGTTCCGTTCCCGTTTACCAAAGCGAATCTTATATCTATGGATTGTTTATTATCCCTGTTGCGCTGCTGGTTTCTTTTATTGGCTTTGTGAGGTTGGGATATCTTGAGTCAAGGGTGAAATAAAAGAAAGAGGAGGAAGAGGCAACGGTGCTGCAACGGCGAAAGAAGGCAGACTTAATAAGACCTCTGTCTAACTCTCCTCTTACGATGCCGTGGAGAGGAGAGAAATATCCTGATTTTTCTTGCTTAATCGCGGTTAGACTCTTAAACTTCAAAAATTAAAAGTGATGCAACAATGGAAGATATCATGTCTCTCATCAACCTTGTCTATTACAATATCGTTCCTTTTATCGTGGTTCTTTCTCTCCTCGTTTTTGTTCATGAATGGGGACATTACCTGGCGGCGCGATGGAATGACGTAAGGGTCGAGGTGTTTTCCATTGGTTTCGGCCCCGAAATGTTTGGATGGACGGATCGAAACGGAACCCGTTGGAAGATAAGCGTGGTTCCCATGGGAGGTTATGTCAAAATGTTCAGTGACTTGAATCCCGCAAGTCAGCCTGACCAGAAACTCATTTGTCAGATGAGCGAGGAAGATAAAAAAGTCTCCCTTTTTCATAAAACAGTGTGGCAGCGTATCGCCGTTTCGGCGGCGGGTCCCCTGGCGAATTACCTGTTTGCCGTTTTAATTTTTGGGACCCTTTATATATTTTCAGGGCAAAAGATTCTCTCAGAGCTTGCGAAGATTGGTCAGGTTATGCCCGAAAGCGCGGCTGCACACGTGGGACTTCAACCTGGCGATCTTGTTCTGGATGTCAATGGGAAGGCTCTTAAAACTTTTGTGGAATTGCAGAAAATGATTCGGGAAAATCCGGAGCGCGAACTTTTGCTTCATGTAGAGCGTGAAGGACAGGAAATCGCCTTCCGCGCAACGCCGCAATCTGTCGCCGTGGGGGGGCGTCAAGAAGGAAGGCTTGGCATCACACCTTTTTATGATCAAGTCAAACGCTCACCCTTGACCGCTTATTTCCACGCCATAAAGGATGTCTATGACGTTAGCGCGAAGATGCTGGATCATCTAGGTCAAATGATCGTGGGAAAACAGTCTGCCGATGCTTTAAGTGGACCTGTTGGCATTGCCGCTCTTACGGGGGAAGTCGCCCGTAAAAGTGTTACAGACTTGATATGGCTTGCAGCTTTACTGTCGATCAATCTGGGTCTGATCAACCTTTTTCCCGTCCCCATGCTTGATGGGGGACACCTGTTATTTTATTTTATGGAAGCTATTCGGGGCAAACCTGTTTCTGAAAAAATTCAGGAGTCGGGATATCGTATCGGATTTGGTTTGGTCATCATGCTGGTTGTGATTTCTACCTGGAATGATTTATACCATCTAAAAGTGTTTGAATTTTTCAAAAATATCTTTAATTAGAAGCAATGCCTTTGTAATTTTTGATAAGGATGGTGCTGGTGAAAAAGTCTTGGTTATCTTTTGTGTTAGGTATTGTGATCTGTGCTTATTCATGTTCCGCAAAGGCGAGGGCTCCGCTTGAGCAGTTTTACATTCAAAACATTCGTATTGAAGGCAATATTCGGATTGAGCGCGAGACCATTCTTTCTCAAATTGACTTGAAAATGGAACAAAACCATACGCATGAAGAGCTTGATCGAGCCTTGAAAAACCTTTACGCGACCGGGTTTTTCGCGGATGCCTCCTTGCGGGTTGACGGCTCAACCCTTGTGATCCAAGTGAAGGAAAACCCGATTGTCAGCCAGATCCAGTTTGAAGGAAACGATAAGCTTTCTGATGACATCCTGAAGGCTGAGCTGCAACTGCGACCTCGCCAGATCTATACTTTATCCCGACTTCGAAACGACACGCAGCGTATCCAGGACCTTTATCGTTTGAAGGGACATTTCGCCGCTGTTGTAACGCCTGAAATTATTAAGAGAGATCAAAACCGTGTGGACGTTGTCTTCAATATCAAAGAAGGTAATCCTACTATAGTACGCCGTATTTTCTTCATCGGGAATAAAAAATTTGATCACAGTAAACTTGAAAGCACGATTCAGACCAAAGAGACCCGCTGGTATCGCTTCTTTACCTCCGACGATAATTATGATCCCGATCGTTTGGCGTATGACCGTGAGTTGTTAAGGAAGTTTTATCTTGAACATGGATATGCTGATTTTCAGGTGAAATCCGCCGTTGCAGAATTGACGCCGGATCAAAAAGAATTTTTCATAACATTTACCTTGCAAGAAGGAGAACGTTACAAATTTGGCAAAATAGATGTCAAAACGTCCCTTAAAAAAATTGATTTGAACGCTCTGCGAAAAGTCATTACTTTTTCTTCGGATGACTGGTACAGTAGCAAGGACGTTGAGAAAACGATTTCTGCCTTGACGGATGCTTTGGGCAATATGGGATATGCTTTCGTTGATGTGCAGCCTGACATCGTGAAAGACGAAAAGAGCCGCTTGCTTCAGGTGACCTTTCATATTCAGGAAGGCCCCCGTGTTTATGTGAACAAGATCCGCATTTTCCAGAATGATAGAACGGATGATGAGGTCATCCGACGGGAAATGCGTTTTTATGAGGGAGATGCATTCAACACGGCTATTTTGAAAGATTCAGAGAAGCGGATTAAAGATCTGGGTTTCTTTAAAAAAGTGACCATCAATAAAAAGCCGGGAAGTGCGCCGGATTTAGTGGATCTGGACGTTCAGGTGGAAGAAGAGCGTACGGGCGAGTTGTCATTCGGGGCGGGTTTCTCGACTGCCGATGGTCCTCTTGTTGACGCCAAGTTCGCTGAACATAATTTTCGCGGAAAAGGTCAAGATCTGAGGGTGGGACTAACGTTGGCCAAACGGCGACAAGAATATGACATTGGTTTCACGGAACCTTATTTTATGAATCGGGAGTTGACGGCGGGATTTGACATTTACCGCGTAACGCGCACACGTTTTCAGGATGCTCCTTATGACCAACAAATCAATGGATTAAGTTTTCACCTGGGTTATCAGTTAAGTGAATACGTCTCTCAAGTCTGGGGCTATCGTATTCAAACCGATAATGTCAATCACATTCGTCAAAATGCTTCTCGATATGTGCGCGAACAAGCCGGAAATAAATTGGTTTCAGCGGTCTCACAGGAAATTTCATATGATCGAAGAGACAGTAAAGTCAATCCAACGATGGGATATGTGATCGGTTTTGGCAATGACCTGGCGGGTCTTGGGGGAAATATTTCCTTCTTGAAAAATCAAATCAGAGGCGCTTGGTACTATCCTGTTTTTGATGATACCGTCATTGAAGTGCGGGGGCGTTATGGCATCATGTTTGGATTGGGAAGAAAAACGCGTATCGCAGATCGTTACATCCTGGGTGGGGAATCGCTCCGTGGATTTGAGTCAGGCGGCGTAAGCCCCAGAGATACAAAAACGCTTGATCCGTTGGGAGGACAACAGTTTTATACGGCAGGGGTCGAGATGACGTTTCCTATTGGTCTTCCCAATGAGCTGGGCGTCAAGGGCGCTTTCTTTTCAGATGTGGGAAGTATCTGGCAATCAAAAGAAAGAGGCTCGACCGTTTTTGACAAGCCTTCCTTGCGTGTCTCGGTGGGGGGGGGATTACGCTGGAAATCGCCCATGGGTCCCATCAAGATTGATTTTGCGCAGGCTGTCCTGAAAGAAAAGGTTGACCGGACGCAGTTAGTCCTGTTTGGATTTTCATCACGGTTTTAGGGGAGAGAGAAACAATGTATTGGAAAAGCGTTATGTTCTTTAGTTTCATCTCAATTCTCCTATGGTCTGCGGAAGCATTGGCAATCGGGCAAACGCAACAGGTCATTTCAGAAAGCAGGAATGTCCCTATTCCCGCGAGAGGGGGAAAGGAGGAGACATTCGTTCAACCTTATGATATTGCCGTACTTAATATTGATAAGCTTTTGCATGAATCCAGGGTGGCCAAACAGATTCAGACCGAACTTGAAACGCAACGTGTTAAATTTCAGGAAGAAATGAAAGGGCATGAAGAATCCTTTCTGGCATGGGAAAAAAAGCTGGTGGAGCAGCAAAAGGATATAAAGCCTGAGGACTTTGCCGCTAAACGCAAGGAATTCGACGCTAAGGTGGCTGAAGTTCATCAGACGGCGATGCGACGACGCGAACAGTTGGAAGTCGCTTTTAATGAGGCGATGACAAAAGTGCAAGAGACAATTTTAGTGTTGGTTCGTGACGCCGCGGTTAAACATAAATACAAGCTGGTTGTTCCGCGCAATTTGATTATTTTTCGGGATGATGGTTTGGAAATTACCGACGAGATCCTTCAACAACTGGATGAAAAATTGCCTTCCATCACTTTAAGAATTTCACAAAAATGAGATCATGAACTATGGTTGATTCACGCTTTTATAAATGTGCGGGCGCTCTTGGTCTTGGGAAACTCGCTGAAGTCTCCGGGGCTGAGTTATATGTGCCTCGTTCTCATGAGGAAGTGATCGAGGGTTCTGTCTTTGAAAACGTGGCAACGCTTGAAGAGGCAACCTCTTCGGATATATCCCTTTTTCATAATGTGAAATACAGGGATGCTTTCCAATCCAGTAAGGCCGGCGTTTGTTTCGTTGATCACGCAGCTGTTGAGCTTGCTCCTAAAGAGATGGCTCTGTTGGTCTCTGATTCTCCGCAACGAAGTTTTGGCCTTGCTCTTGCCGCGTTGTATCCCGATGTGGAAGGAGAGATGACGTCCATGCCTTCTCCTGTTCATGCAACTGCTGAAATAGGCGAGGGGACTGTTCTCGAATACGGCGTGGTCGTAAAAGAAAGAGCGAAGATTGGCAATCATTGCCAAATTGGCGCGAACAGTGTCATTGGCGCGGGCGTTGAAATTGGCGATCATACGTGGATTGGTCAGAATGTCACTCTTTCTCATGCTCTTATTGGTCGTCATGTCATGATTTATCCCGGTGTGTGTATTGGCCAGGCGGGCTTTGGGTTTGCCATGGATAAACGGGGGTTTGTCACTGTTCCTCAATTGGGGAGGGTCATCATCGAAGATGAGGTGGAAATCGGATCAAACACGACGATTGATCGGGGAAGCTTGCGAGATACCGTTATTGGTCGCGGTGCGCGTCTCGATAATCTCGTCATGATCGCCCACAATGTTGTTGTTGGCCGAGGGTGTGTTCTGGTGGCCCAGGTCGGCATCGCTGGCAGCACACGGCTGGGAAATTATGTGATTGCCGCTGGTCAGGTGGGAATAGCCGGACATTTGGACATAGGGGATGGAGCGCGCATTGGAGCACAGGCGGGGGTCATGCGTCATATTGCTGCGGGTGAAACGGTGCTTGGAAGCCCCGCTGTCCCTATCAAGGATTTTATGCGTCAAACCGCTCTGCTCAACCGAATGGTGAAAGGATCATCCAGAAAAAAGGAACAAGTCTCGTGAGTTTACCGGAAAAAGAAAATCAGACTATCATCTTGGGATATCAGGAAATTACTCAAATGATTCCTCATCGCTATCCTTTTTTAATGGTGGATCGGGTGGAAAAAATTGTTCCAGGCGAAAGCGCTGTGGGATTCAAGAATGTGACGGTGAATGAATATTTTTTCCAAGGGCACTTCCCTGATCATCCGATCATGCCGGGGGTGTTGATCGTCGAAGCTTTGGCTCAAACCGCAGGAATTCTGGTTTGTTATAGCATGAACCTTAGAAATCAGCGGCGCGTCTATTTTATGTCGATTGAAGAAGCAAGGTTTCGGCGTCCGGTTGTTCCTGGCGATGCGCTCGAACTAAGAGTGCAAAAAATCCACAATCGAAAAACCATTTGGAAATTTAAAGGAGAAGCGCTGGTCAAGGGTGTTGTTCATGCGGAAGCCGTGTGTACAGCTATGGTCGGAGGAGATTCCTAGTTAATGGCTTGCTTCATTCATCCAACGGCGATTGTTGAAGAGTCTGTTAAAATAGGGGAAAACGTCAGGATTGGTCCCTATTGCGTTGTAACAGAGTTCGTCGAGCTGGAAGATGACGTTGAACTTATCTCTCATATCGCGCTTGCGGGACGTACAAAAATTGGCAAAGGGACGCAGATTTATCCTTTTAGCTCTATTGGACATCGTCCCCAGGATCTTAAATATAAAGGCGAGCCTTCCACTTTGACGATCGGAGCCTATAATAAAATTCGCGAGTATGTCACGATTCAGCCTGGAACGGCGGGCGGCCTTATGAAAACCGAAACAGGCGATCATTGTCTTTTGATGGCGAGCGTCCATGTAGCGCACGATTGTGTTCTGGGCAATCACGTGATTTTGGCGAATAATGCGACGCTTGCGGGGCATGTAGTCATAGGAGATTACGCGATCATTGGGGGTCTTTCCGCGATTCATCAGTTTGTTCGTATTGGCGCTCATGCGATTATCGGTGGCATGAGCGGGGTTGAACACGATGTGATCCCTTATGGTTCCGTAAAGGGAGAACGCGCCAGTCTCTATGGATTGAATCTCGTTGGTCTTAAACGCCGAGGGCTTGGCCGGGATGAGATCGACACATTACGAGAAGCGTACAAAAATCTTTTCTCCCTTGAACATACCCTTGCCGAACGTGTTCAAAAGGTGGCTGAAAAATTTGTGGAGGATCCGCGCGTATCCGAAATCGTCGATTTTATTCGGGCGGAATCCACCCGTGCCTTGTGTATGCCAAAAAATCATGAAAGCCTGTGAGTTACCCAAGCTGGGAATTATTGCGGGGGGCGGTGATCTGCCGCTGGAAATTATCAAGTCCTGTCAGGAAGAAGGGCGCCCCTTTCTGATCCTTGCCTATGCCGGACAAACGGATCCTGAGACTTACCTTTCTCTTCCTCATATTATGGGCTATTTGGGGAAAGTCGGCGAGGCGATTCAGAATTTGAAACAAGCCCAGGTCAAGGAACTTGTCCTGGCAGGACGGTTTCGCAGACCTTCATGGGCGGAGCTTAAACCTGATGCCGTGTGTGCCCGATGGCTTGCGCAATCCGCAAAAAATATTTTTGGCGATGATTCTCTTTTAAAAACAATCGTTCAAAACCTGGAAGCAGAAGGATTTCGTGTCGTTGGCGCGGAAGATATCGTCGGTCATAATCTTTTGGCGCCCCATGGCGTTTTGGGTCAACATCTTCCAACAGATCAGGCGATAGCGGATATTCGACATGGTTTTACTGTTGCGAAGGCGCTGGGGCGATGCGATACAGGGCAGTGCGTGGTTGTGCAACAAGGGCTGGTTCTCGGCGTTGAAGCGATTGAAGGGACGGATCAGCTTCTGCTGCGGTGTAGGGCGCTCAAGCGAAAAGGGCCGGGCGGCGTATTGGTAAAGATCGTTAAACCTCATCAAGAAACGCGCGTCGATCGTCCCGTTGTGGGGCCGCAGACTGTAAAGTATGCCATCGAGGCGGGTCTGAGCGGAATCGCGTTGGAGGCCGACGGCGTCATCGTGCATAATCTGCCAGAAATGGCGCGGCTTGCGGATGAACAGGGCCTTTTTCTGATGGGCGTAATGGATGTAGACTTTGCGGACTTTTCTGCGAGTAAAATTTTCCATGAGTAGAGCTGTTCATCTTTACCTTATTGCGGGAGAGGCATCGGGAGACCAGGTCGGGGCGCGGTTGATGCAAGCATTGCGCACCAAAGCTCATGTCAGGTTCTCAGGCATTGGCGGGCCTTGTATGGAGAGTCAGGGACTGCGCAGTCTTTTCCCCATGAGCGATCTTTCCGTCATGGGCATTTTTGAAGTTTTGCCGCATATCCCGCGTCTCCTCAAACGCCTTCAGGAAACGGAACGGGATATTCTGGAGCAGCGTCCCGATGTAGTCGTGACGATTGACGCGCCGGGGTTTAATTTCAGGCTCGCAAAGCGTCTCAAAAAACAGGGCATTCCGATTATTCATTACACCGCACCAACGGTTTGGGCATGGCGGCCGGGGCGCGCCAGAAAGGTGGCGCGATTTTTATCTCATTTGCTGACGCTCTTTCCGTTTGAGCCTCCTTATTTTGAAAAAGAGGGCTTGCCAACAACTTTTGTAGGGCATCCCCTGGTTGAGATGGATATAGGTCCTCAACGCAAGAAGAGTTTCCGACAGCGTTTCGGATACGCGCAAACGCAGCCTTTGTTATGTCTCTTACCGGGAAGTCGGCAAAAGGAAGTTGATTCCCTTCTTCCTCTTTTCCTGAATGCAGTAGATATATTGAAATCACGTCTTCCAGATCTTGAAATTCTTTTGCCGGTCGTGCCTCATCTTGAATCCGCTGTTTGCGCTCACCTCAAAGAGTCGTCCTTATCTTCTTTCAGGATCATTTCGGATCCCCAGGAAAAAATTGCGGCCATGGCGGCAAGTGATGTTGCTTTGGCGGCATCTGGCACAGTCGCGCTTGAGTTGGCGCTGACAGAAACGCCTATGGTTATTGCCTATAAAATGAATCCTCTGACAGCCTGGGTTGTCCGTCGTCTTCTCTTGACGCGCTATGCGTGTTTGGTGAATATTCTCTTGAATGAATCCATCGTTCCTGAACTTTTGCAAGAAAATTGCACCGTCGGGAAAATTGTAGAGAGTGTTCTTGTGGAAATGCAAGGATCACAGCGAGAACACCTTAAAAAAATCAGACCCTTGATTTCTCCTGTGTCTGGTACACCAAGCGATATTGCCGCTGCCCAGATCCTGAAAGTGAAAGATATAAAGATCTAAAATCCGGGTTCTGTGAAGATCCTCGCTTGTTTTAATGTGTTGATGGGGGCGGCATATCGAGAGTCTTGGTTTTTGCATTGGTTTTTCTTGATCTGAAGGCCTTTTTTGGGGAGGCATCCGCGGCAAAAATGATACTTCCTTTAACAGGGTCGGTATTCACCAGAGTTACCTTTATCTTTTCTCCAAGCTTATAAATCTTTTTTGTTCGCCGTCCCACCAGCTGATGATGAACGGGATCATGTATAAAATAATCAGATCCTAACAAGCGCATGGGGATCATGCCCTCGGCGCCGCTCTGGTCAAGTCGGATGAAAAGGGCAAAAGCTGTCACCCCCGTAATGCGGGCCGAGAAACTTTTTCCTGTGTCCTGGCTTAAATAAGCGGAAATATAGCGTTCAATGGTTTCGCGTTCAGCGCTGACGGCTCGTCTTTCCGTCATGCTGATATGTTCGCCGAGGCTTTTGAACTGTTCATATGCATAGGGAAATTCTGGCTCTCCCGGAAGGTTGAGGGCGGCGACAAGTCCACGATGAACCAGCAAATCCGCGTAACGGCGAATGGGAGAGGTGAAATGCGCATAGCGTGGCAAGTTAAGGCCAAAGTGTCCAATATTATCAGGATGATAGATAGCTTGCGCCTGTGTCCTGAGGATCAATTCATGTACGGCATGTTCATAGGATTTATGACGGGCTTTGGCAATAAGCTGATTAAAAGGATGTGGCAGAGGAACTTGTCCTTTGGGGAAGCTTAATTGCATTCCTTGAAGAAAGTTTCTTAAAGCGTCAAGTTTTTCAGGGGTGGGTTTATCGTGAATACGGTACATGCAGAGGGTCTTTTTCTCATCAAGCGTGATGGCGGCCGCAATATTCGCCGTAATCATAAATTCCTCGATCAGGCGATGGCTGTCAAAACGGGGTCGCGGAGATATTTTGCTGATTTTTCCTTCTTCGTCGAGGTAGATTCGTTCTTCCGGGAGATCAAGGTTTAAAGGAGAACGCTTTGCTTTTTGTGCGTCAAGCGCGTGATAAGCTCCATAAAGAGGGACAAGAATATCTTCGATGAATTTCTTTTCAAGCCGTGTTTGTTTGCCTTCAAAAGCATCCTGGGTTTCCTGATACGTCAGGCGTTGAACGGAACGCATCAAGCCCCGAACAAAGCGATGGCTAAGCAGAAGTCCCTTTTTGCTGATTTTTAAATGAACGGCTAAACAGGCTCGATCTTCTTCAGGCTTTAACGAACAGATATGATTGGATAAAGCTTCTGGCAACATGGGGATGACACGATCAGGAAAATAAATGGAATTGCCGCGCTGGAAAGCCTCTTCATCCAAAGCATCGCCCAGATGGACATAATGACTGACATCCGCGATGGCGACGATGATGTGCCATCCCCCGGGATTGTGTGGGTCAGAGTCTGGAGCCGCCCACACGGCATCATCGAAATCACGCGCATCCTCGTCATCAATGGTCACGAGAGGGAGGTCGCGTAAATCCTCTCGCCCTGCCAAAGGGGGTATGGTGGCTTTTTCCGCCAGATCCATGGCAGCTTTTGAAAATTCAGAGGGCAGAGCATAAGAATGGATCGCAATAAGGCTCATTGATCTGGGTTCGCGCATAGAGCCGAGAACGCGTACGACCTGTCCTTTCGTCTGGGGTTGGCGGGAAAGACTAATCGGCCTGATTTCAACAAGATCACCGTTTTGAGCGCCTGCGGTGTCAGTGGAAGCGATAACATAATTTTCACGAAGTGTCCGGGAAACGGGCGTCACGAGATTGCCTTGTCGCGTGGCATGAAATACGCCTAGAATAAGATCTTCTTTTTGATTCAGCTTGCGCACCAAACAGGCGCTGTTCTCCTCAATTTTGATTTGCGCATAATCTCCAACGCCAAGTTGTGACAACGATGCCCTGCCTTGAAATTTTTTGAGGACAGAATCAATCCTAATCTCTTGCTCGGGCGCTTCTTCCAAAACGCCGACAACGTCTCCATCGTCTGTAATTTGGACAATTCTGACCGTTTTTAAGAGCGAGCTTTCAACAGGAGCATATCGTTTTTCTTGCTGCCGAATATCAAGAACCCGATGAAGCTCCTTGAGAATCGCTTTAAGCGCGATATGGGATTTACCTTTTATGCCAAGCGCTTTCGCGATGTCACGCGGGCTAATGTTGTTGCTATTCTGGTTGATGTAATCCCTCAATTCTTGGGATGTAGGAAGGGAAAGGCGTTTTTTTTTCACGATTGATCAATGTCTTTAATAGGTGATCTCCTTATACAGGAAAATGTCATAGTGATTCACACTATACTGACAAATGTTACGATCGTATATAATAAATCAATCGTGTAAGCAATTATACCCTTCGCCTTTCAAAAACCGGGGGCGTTGGACATCGGGCTTCGTCCTGCGCAGCATCCATAAAACAAAGGACGTGCGCACAAGATTACTTCTGAACTCTGCGTGGCGGAGCACTAGGGGCTGGAGCAGGTTGAGCCGTAGAGGCGGAAGGAGGGGACGCCGATCCAGAAGATCCCCCCTCAAAAGGACTCAATCCTGAGGAATCATTTTCTTTATCATTGTTTAAAAAGTCAGAATTATTTTTAAAAGGCTCAACAGGACGTGCGAATGGATCCGATGCTAATGCATGGGACGATAAAGACAGCAACGCGAAAGTTATCGCCAGAAAGCCCCCAAGTCGTGCAAATCCATGTAATTTGTGTAGTTTGAACATTAAATTCCCCTGTGAATGGTTATTATGAGCCAAATTATACGCACCCTTTAAAAAATGATCAACTTTTTATTTTCACCTGGCATCGGTACGCAAACGTTGTGGAAATCCACCAAGTATATACCTTGGAGTTATATAAGATATATAAATTTTACCTGGATATTTTTGCCTTTTCTGTTAAGGTCATGAAAAATTACCATATGGCAAACGAAAGAACATGACAAAAGCTCTGAAAATTAAGAGCAGTAGTGAATTTTTGACAGATCAGAGGGTGTCATTTATTGACACGCTTCTTGACTTGGGCATCATTACGGTTGATCAACTGCATGTCGCCAAAATCGAGCGCTTGAAGTCAGGCAAGCCGATCGATACGCTTCTGGTCGAATCAGGTTTTCTCAGTGATCGCCTGATGGCAGAAGTTAAAGCGAAGGTTGCGGGTTATCTGACATTTGATGCGCAAAAAAACCTTGTAGATCGCAAGCTTTTAAAGACGCTGCCGCGACAGGAAGCGGAAACGCTGAAGGTCCTTCCGCTTCATCATGCAGGAGAGGATTTTCATGTCGCCGTCTGCGATCCTGAAGATCTGAAGATTTTTGATCGCTTGAAATCGCTTTATAAGCCAATCGCGCATTTTGTGATCTACGTCTCAACCCCTGCGGAATTGCTGAATGCGATTGATGAGCATTATGGTCATCATCTGTCTCTAAAAGAACTTTTGCAGGCTTATGATGATCCCGTTCTATCGGGGTCGCAAAGTCGCGATACGCTGGCAGTTCACTTTTTACAGGCGCTTTTTGTTGACGCTGTAAAGTGCCGCGCATCTGATATTCATTTTGAGCCTGAAAGCAGATTTGTGTGTGTTCGCTATCGTATCGACGGGGTCTTGAGACAGATTTGCGCTTTTCATTGGCAATATTGGCCTATGCTTTGCGTGCGTCTCAAGATTCTTTCCGGACTCAATATCGCGGAATCGCGGCTGCCTCAGGATGGTCGTTTCAGCCTCACAATTTCAGGGCGGGAGGTTGATCTGCGCGTTTCCTCGCTTCCCACGAATCATGGTGAAAATATAGTGGTTCGCATTCTGGACAAATTGTATTCGCTAAAGCCGCTGGAAAAACTGGGGTTGACCGCTGCTCAAACCGAGCAGGTCAAAAAACTCGTGGCGACGCCTGAAGGAATTTTTATTGTGACAGGACCAACAGGATCAGGAAAAACGACGACCTTATATTCGATGTTGCGCTATCTTTCCACGGCGTCCGTCAACATTATGACATTGGAGGATCCTGTTGAATATGAGCTTCCCCACATTCGTCAAACAGAAATTCAAGAGCCGGCTGGTCTTGGCTTTGCCGAAGGGATTCGCGCCATTCTAAGACAGGATCCGGATATCATTTTCGTCGGAGAAATTCGTGATGAACCAACAGCCAAAATGGCCATACGGGCGTCAATGACGGGTCATCTGGTATTGACTACTCTCCATACGCAAGACGTGTTCGGCGTGTTTCCCCGTCTTCTCGATCTGGGTTTGACGCCTCGGCTTTTAGAGGGGAATATCAGAGGAATTCTGGCGCAACGGCTGTTGAGAAAGCTCTGTCCTGAGTGCAAACAACGGACAATTTCAAACAACCGCATGGTTTTTATAGCGCGCGGGTGCGACGCTTGCGCCTATACGGGCTATCTAGGCCGCACGAGCATCGCTGAAATTCTTCCCATTACCGAAGAAATTGAAGAATTGATCGAACGTCAAGCCACGTCGCTTGAATTTAGAAGGGTTGCGCAGGATAAAGGGTTCCAGTCTCTTAAAAGGGGCGCTCTTGAAAAGGTTTATGCAGGAGAAACATCTTTTGAGGAAATGCGGCGCGTGGTCGGGGGAATTTAAAAGCCCATGCCGCTCTATCGTTACAAGGCCATAGATCAAACCGGAGCAATTTACAAGGGATCTTTGCAAGCCAGGTGCGAGAGTGACTTGCCCCATCTTTTACAAGAGCAAGGACTTTACCTCGTCAAGATAAAACGGAAGTCATCGCCTTTGACGGCTTTAAGTGTACCCGCAGGCATGTTTCGGGCCTCTGACCGGGATCTTGAAGAGCTTTGCCTTCATATGGCGGCTTTGGATCGCGCGGGAATCACGGCGCTTGAGATTCTGGAATCCCTTCGCGAGACGTCGGAACAGAAGTTTTTCAAGGCTTCGTTGACCACAGTGATCGAGGCCTTCAGAAAGGGAACCTCGCTTGCCGACTCTTTTTCGCTGGAGCCGCGTCTGTTTGATGCGACGTTCTGTTCCATGGTGGCGGCGGCTGAACAGATGGGTGCACTGGGGGCGACGTTTGATCAGCTCGCCCAGCTTTTCAAGTGGCGATATGAGCTTAAAAATCATATCTGGAAATCTTTGCGTTACCCTGCTGTCCTGACAGCCATGGTGATCGGGTTGACGGTGATATTGATGACGTGGGTGATTCCTCAATTGGAAGTTTTTCTGAGGGGGATGCATCAAGAGCTTCCGCCCTTGACGCGTGCGCTGATGTTTATTTCCCGACATGCCCTGGTTTTTCTCGAAGTTTTGGCGGGAACGCTGGGCGTTGTTTTTTTGAGCATGATCGGGATAAGGCGATTGTCTCACCAAGGGGCCATACATCTTGATCGTTGGCTTCTTTGCGTGCCTCTTACGGGAAGGATTTTTAAAAAAATAGCGTTGCAACGATTCCTCCAGATTTTTGTCTCTCTTGTTGATCGGGGCATTCCCTTGCTTGATTCCCTGAAGATGGCGATGGAAAATGTCCGTAACCTGTTTATCCGGCAAAACCTTTTGAGATTGCACGATGAAATCCTGAAAGGAACGTCGTTTTCTCAAGGATGGCTTGCCTTGCCTTTGCTGGAGCCTCTGATTGGAAGGCTTGCCAGCACAGGAGAGAATTCGGGACAATTTGCCCAAAGCCTTCGTCACGGCATTCCCTTTTTAAGACGCGATATAGAACATCTTTCTCAAAGGCTCGCCGCTGTTTTGGAACCAACCCTTGTTCTTTTTCTGGGAGGGATGATGATTTGGATCGCTGTGGCTATCTTTTTGCCTCTTTATGATCAAGGGATGGCGCTTGAATGAAGTCTCTGTCTCCTTCATCTTTCAAGTTGTGGGCGCGTTGGAGGTCGAAAATCTCCCGGGTTCTCCAGCTTGTGGATGTGTGCCTGCGCGGTGCGGGATGCCCTGCGCATTCGTCTACCTGCAGCGCAGAATATTTGGGTATCAATATTGGTTGGTTTGGTTGGCTGTTCCCCAAAAGAGCTTTGATCATCGTTGGCGAGTCATCAATCCGTCTTTACCGTTTTCACTTTGGGCGGTTGATTGGGCGCGAGCTTCTATCGCCTCATGAGGTCTCTTCTCAGAGAGGCGATGTGCTTCTGGATACGTTGCCGCAGGAACTTTATGTCGGCACAGCGCCGAAGCTTAAATTTTTTGATCGAAAGCCTTTTCTGTATCATGTTCTGTCTAGTCATTTTAAGACGGTGAAATGGCTTGCTTATCGCTGGTTTCCTGACCATGGCTATTTAGCCTTGAAACTCGAACAGGGACAGCAATCCGTTCTTTCCTCTCTGGAGGATGGGAGAACCTGTGGCGCTCTGGTGGGGGAGCTGCTCCGGCTCAATATCTTTAAAGAAGGGGAGGGGGTGATTCTCGCTCCCTCTCAGGATGAAAAAGTGCGCGAGATTTATCTCAAAAACCACCGTCCGGTTTTTATTCGTCTGGTCGATGCTCGAGAGATAGAGAGGGATTGGGAAAAGGAAATTGACGCCTTGAAAAGATATTTCGAGCGTCATTATCAGGCGAATCCTCAGACTCTCAAGATGATATGGTGGGGTTCCGCTTGTCCTTCTCAGAAATTAATGTCCTATGCCTCGACTTTCTTTGAGGAAGATCTGGCGAGAAATTATGCGCGGTTCCTTGCGCCGGCGTTGACGTATCATCCTGTCCTCTCTCCTCGTCTTTTTTGTCGTCGGGCGAGCGTAAGAATCCTGACCCTTCTTTTTTCTTTGGCCAGTGTTTGTCTGGTGGCTCTGTCTCTTTGGCTGTTTAAGGAATCGAAACAGGATGAAAAGATATGCCTCCTGACCGCGAACGCCTTAAAAGAAAAACAGAAGGAACTTGATCAAGTCCGGGGTCATCTTGAAAGCCAATTCAAGGCGATTGATCCAGAGTGGGACATCGCGTCTGTTGTTGATGTCTATGAGAGACTGGCGCCCCTCGCTTCCCTTGCCGTTTCTCTTTCGTGGTTTCAGCGCATCTCTGGCCATGTGAAGCGGGAATGCCGTGTGCACGAGTTCTTTTGGGGACGGGGACAGGTGACCATTCATCCCAAGGATCAATCCATAAGTTTTCAGCCTTTGAGCTTTGAATCGCTTTCCGAATCAGTTTCTGGCGCGCAGGGACTTGTGTTGGGAGTGACGGGGCCAAGCGTTGAACGCCTTCAGCTTCTTGAAAAAACGTTAAGGAAAGGACTTTCTCCCGCGCACGTTGAATTGTGGGAATCACAAGAGATGGGACGAGGTGGACAGGAAACGGTTTCAGGACTGATTCAAATTCAGCATGACAGTAACGATGACGGTAACGGCGGCTCTTGTGATGCGCGTTAGCCTGCCTAAAAATCTTTTGATGGTGAGCCTTGTGTTGAGCGCAAGTTCGTTCCTGTATATCTGGGAGAAACTCAGGGCGAACGAACAGGAAGAAAACAGGATGGCTCTGGAAACCCGACTTGCCGCGGTGACGCAGGAATTACAGGAGGCGAAAAAAAGGGCGTCTCAGCAGGAAAATCTTAAAAGACTGTTTTTAAAAGCGCAGACGTTAGGTTTGCTGCAAAAGGGGGATCGTCAGAAACTGGTGGCGGCGTTGGAAGACTTGCCTTTGGAAAGTGGACTTGAGCGTTTGTCCTATGAGGTGAGTTTGACAGAAAAAAAGACTTTCGCAAATTTTCCTTGCCGTTTAACCCGTGTGACGTTACGCATGGAGCATCCGCAAGACACAGATATTTTTCGCTTTGTTCAGGACTTGCCTCAAAAAGTGCCTGGGACGTTAATCCCTGAGCAATTTTCCCTGACGCGACATGAAGCTTCTGATGGCGATGCGTCCGATAGCCTCGGGGGCATTTCCGGCACCTATCATTTTTATCTTCTGACCCTTGAGAATAGTTCAAAATGACTTTGCGAAAAGAAAAAATACGGCTCGTTTTCTTTTTGACAGGGTTTGTTGGTTTTTCTTCAAACGCGATGCCTCAGAAAGCTGACTTCTCTCTTTTTTTCACAGAGCAGGAGCTGCAAGCGTTCGCCTTGACAAAAGATCCTTCCCCTCGGCTTGGCAGGGAAGAAAACTCGCTTTATTTGGGAGCGCTTTTTTATCAATCTCCCCAAGAATGGTCTGTTTGGGTAAACGATCATAAGATGACCTCTACGCACCCGCGTTCTTCCCTGTCTCATTTGTCCGTATGCGTGCGGGTCGTCAGTCCTCACAGCGCTACGCTGGAGTGGGCGTATGAGGGAGAACAGCATCACGTCACCTTGAAACCGAATCAATCCTACCATCCCATGTCAAGGGAGATACGGGAAGGTCAATAGATTCCAAATGTTCTTGGGTATCAAGGGGTATCAAGCACGCTCGTCATCCTCACGTCTTTCACGCACCCTACGATTTCTCGGACGCTTTTGCTTGAAAGTCACAAAGTCACTCTGCCCTATCTGGTCAAGAAAGGGGTCTGATCATGTGTTGCCTCATAATGCATGCTCTCGAGGCAAGGTCTCAGTCGGCTAAAACGTCATCTTTCTCAGATACATCGTTTGTGTGATCGTTCTTTGAATGAAGATCGTCTGCCTTGTTAGGATGTTTGGTCGTTTTCTTTCTGGCGGTGGCGGTATCTTTGTTTGCGTTGTTATTATCTGCGTTGATGATATTTTTTCTGGAGTTTTTTGTGGAAGCCTTAGGCGCGTTTTGCGGAAGAAGATCATGAGCTTGTAAGAGATCGTAAGTTCTGTAAAGTTTTTTCTGGGTTCTCCAGACCAGTTTATGACGAAAAAGGTTTTCAGGGTTGGTCGAGTATTGTTTTGTCCTGAACTTGAGGTCGCCGTTATTATTCTCTTTTTCATCATTGCTGGTGGGTGTGAGAGTGATTTTTTTAGGTCTGCGCTTGCCTGTGTAAGCGCCATTTCCGCCAGGTCCATGACTGACCAGTACGTAAGCGATAACATCAATACTCCCTTTTTCAGAATTCTGATCTGGAGTATCAACCAGTACAGAGTCTCCCGATTCATCCGTGATGATCAGCTTGGGCATTTTAGGATCTGCGAAGCTTTGATGCGCATCGCCGGCTCCATGCTTTGTCAGATCGGGATGAACAGCATAGGTCATGTAATAGCCAAATCCATCTCTGGCGACCGATTCTGGAAGTCCGAGCGTTCGATAAGGAATGATCCCGATGGCTTCTTGTGAGGTTGTTTGACATATCGGCCGCGCCTTGCCCTTGCTTACAGGATCTGCGGGGCATGGAAGGGATTGCATATTGCTGAAGTAAATTTCGATGCTGTCCATGATTTCTTTTTGGTGTTCTTTTGTGGTCTGGTGACGGATACGTTCCATATGCTGCGACAGAAAGGGAAGAGCCAAACCGCTCAAAACACCCATAATCGCCAGAACGATCGTCATTTCCAGCAAAGAAAATCCAGACTGGTTTGAGGAAGGGGACATTAAAAAAGTTGGAAATAAACGATACATGCTGGTTTTTTGAGGGCGGCATTGTACTGTTTCGTGTCATCGGTAAGGCACTTGTCGTCTGTACCTTCTCCATTCGCTGCACGGATTCTGCCTGTTGAAGGGTTTCCGTCATCGGCCTTTTGATCAAGATGCATCGCCTGAAGAGGCGTCAATAAGGCGCCATTACCCTTGTCGCCATTTTTCTTTCCCAACACAATCCAATGTCCCTGCATGTCGCCCTGATCGATGTATTCGATTGTAAATCCTCCTCCGATCTTCGCGGCAGGCGCCCCGTGACCAAAATCAGGCGTGTTCTCTTGGGGTTTCCCAGGATCGGGAATCAATTGGGCAGCGGCCAGATGGCTCCAGAAACGAAACGCTTCCGCGTCTGATTTTAATCCATCCCCACCAATGGTTCCATCATTTCCGCCATCAACTAATTGGTTATCAATGTGCGCTTTGGCTTGATCATAGTCTCCTGGTAGAGCGTTGTAACGGTCTTGAAAGGTCGTAACGGCCATGCGAATCTCATTGACTTGAGACAGAACGGTTTTAAGACGGGCGCTGTCAATCAAATCGCCTCCCTTCAGGAGAATTCCGCCGACAATAAGGCCGATGATCACCAGGGCAATCGCCAGCTCGATCAGGCTGAATCCCGCTTGACCGGATGGTGGTGTCTGTTTCATGCATTCCTCCTCTTAATACCCTTTGTCTTTCAAGCCGTGAGGGTGTTGGACATCGGGACTCGTCCTGCTCACGTACCTTTGCGTACGCTGCGCGGGATTCGCCACTCGTCCGCCTACCCACACCTTGAAATCCTTTGGGTATACCCTTCCTCTTTCAACCCGTGAGAGCATTGTTCGCGAGTATCCTCGAAGTCAAAAAAATAGGCAACGAAAAAGGATGTTATGATCTTAAAATATTTAAATAATCTCTTAAGCGATTTAACGGGGTGGTATTAAATGGGTAAGGAATCAACGAGTGAGGAATCGCTTCCGTCTGCTCAAGCCAGGCAAAAATATCGCCGTCGTCACATTGAAGCAAGGCATCCAGATCTTTAAGCTCTTGAGGGGGTAATTGCGCCGCGTGCGTTTGAACGAATCCCCCCAGGATACGGTCTGCCTCTTTCCCGCCGCGATAGGTTGCCCGATAGAACACTCTTTTTAAAATCCTTTCATCTTCCATGCTTTCATCTTCCATGCTTTCATCGTTCATGATGTGTACGCTCCTCAAGAAACGGTTGAAGAGCTTGCAGAATTTCTTCCATCGAAAGCGTCTTTATGTCAGCCTTAAAAAGAACTTTCACATGTTGACCGCGGGGAGCAAAAACCTCGGGGGAAGAAGCCTTGGACCAAAGGATGAGAGTAGGGCATCCAACCGCCGCAGCTAAATGAACAGGCCCTGTATCGTTGCCGATCGTGGCAAGCGCATATTTCGCAATTTCTCCGATTTCGAGGAAAGACGTTTGGCCGCTCAAATCAAAAACCTGTGGAGCCACAAATCGTATAGAAGCGATAACATCCGCCTCATCGGGGCCTCCGATTAAAACAGGCGTCACATTGTGTGCGCGTATCCATTGAGCCAGCTTGCCATATCCTTCGGCCGGCCATCGTTTATAAGCGCCTCTCTTAGAACTTCCAGGAACCAGAACAATAAATTTCTCAGGAAGAGCAAAGCGGCGGATATCGGCTTTAAGCCATGACATCTCAGGATAAAGCGCCTCTTGATCTTGCAGATTCAGACCGGCGATTTTCAATTGGTCTGCAAAGCGCAGAAAAGCGTGCAATTGCCGTCGATCAGGTCGACGTTGGGGATGAGAACACCTAAGAGCAATTCCTGACCACTGCGGTTGGGGTTCGGATCCAGGGAATCGACGCCCAAAAAATTGAAAATACCAGCACGTGCGTTTTGAATTTTGAAGATCGAAAACCCAATCAAACTTTTGCGCCTTCAGCTTTTGACAAAGCGCCCATATCTTGAAGGGATTTTTAGAGCGCGTATCAATCCACACGTCATCAAAAAAACCTGTTTCCCAGGCAAGTCTCTCATAGGCAGGCTCTGTTAAAAACGTTATCATCGCTTTGGGGAAAGCTTGGCGAATCGCCGAAAAAGCCCCCGTCCCATTGATGATATCGCCTAACGCGCCGTGTTTGATGACCAGAATTTTCATAGGGCTTGTTTTTGCCCTACCGTAACAAGCTCTGCATAGACCTGAAGTGTCTTTTGCTCCATTTGGTCTCTTGAAAAAAAGCGATGGACACGTTCAATGGCTTTTTCTTCCATATGTTTTCTTTGCAGGGGCGTCAACATCAAAAAAGCGTTTATTTTTTCAGCCAGCTTCCAGGGGTTGCCAGGCTTCGTCAGGAATCCTGTCTGCCCCTCTTCGATAATCTCAGGAGGCGCTCCGTGGTCTGTGGCGATCACGCATCGTCCCATGGCTTGGGCTTCCGCGATAATGCGCCCGAAGGCTTCGGGATCCGTGGAGGTGTGAAGCACAAGATCGGCAAGCGTATACGCCGCCGGCATATCTGAGCAGTGAGAAATAAAGCGAACATGTTCCGCGATTCCTAGGTTTTGCGAGAGTTGCAGCAATTCTTGCTTATATTCTGTACGCCCTTGATCGGATCCCAGAAGGATCAGCAACCCTTTGAAATTTTTTTGATCCTTTAAGAGTGACATCGCTTCGAGAGCAATCCGCTGTCCCTTCCATCGCGTGAGCCTGCCCGGCAAAAGAAGAAGGGGAAAGGCGTCATCGATCTGCCACGCCTTTTGAAGGTTTTGAGCGCGGGTTGCCAAATCCGCTTCTGTCCAGTTGAAGACGCGAAGATCCACCCCCCGTGAGATCGTAAAGACATGCGCGGGATCCACATAAGAAGAATAGTGTTCAAGGATATGTTGATAAATAAACTGAGAGATGGCAATCACGCGCACCCCGCGTACCATAATCGAATTATAGTATTTTTTCAAAGGGTTGTCAAAATTGTACGTTCCATGAAAAGTTGTGACGAACGGCGTATTGGTAAGACGGGCGGCCCAAAAGGCGCTCCATGCCGGCGCGCGCGAGCGCGCGTGTATTAAATCAACGCGATGGTCTTGAATCATTTTTTTAAGACGGCAGATATTCAGAATCAGCGTTACGGGATTTTTCGCGTCAAGAGGCAAGCTAATGTGAGTCCCTCCCAAACTCTCAAGTTCTGGGACCATTGACCCTCCTGAAGAAGCGACCAGAGCCTTGCCCCCGGCTTTCGTAATCGCTTGCGCAATCTCCAATGTTCCTTTTTCAGCGCCTCCTTGATGCAGAGAAGGGATAATTTGAAGTATTACTCTCTTGTGCAGAGGAAGGTTTATATTAAAGTCATTTGACAATGAGACCAATTTGTCTTTACTTTTTGTAAAAATTAAATTATTACTTTTTTGTGGAAAACCAGTCAATAAAGAATTAAACTTTTGAACCATACAATATAGTGCCTGTCCCAAAAAAGAAAGTGAGAAAGTTAAATGGGTTCATCAAGTTTCCCCAGGACATCCTCAGGAAATCGTCGTAAGTTCATGCTCTTGGGAGGAATCATCGTCGCCTTACTTGTGGGCGTGGGGGTGCTGATTTTTAAAGGAGTGTTTTCTCCTTCCGAACCGCCAGTCAGGACGCTCAAGTCAGTCACCGTTGAAGTTGAACCTGTTCGAAACGCTTCTATTTCCCGTGTGATCACCGCGGTTGGAACCTTACGCGCCAATCAATCCGTGACGATAAAACCCCTCGTGAATGGTCAGGTATCCAAGATCCATGTGGAAGGCGGGCAAGAGGTAAGAGCTGGAGAGGCGATTATCAGTATCGATGACCGTAAATACCGTAACAAGCTCAAGGAGGCCGAGGCGAAACTTGCGTTCGCTGAACTTGAATTTAAGCGTTATGACAAGTTGGCGGCGCTTAATTTTGGAAAAAAGAAACTATATGAGAGGGCTGTTGCGGACCGGAAAGAAGCCGAAGCAATGGTGGATCAAGCCAGGAAAGAAATTGAAGATTCGGTGATTACCGCTCCTTTTGAAGGGATGATTACCCTGAATGACATTAGTATAGGAGCATCGGTTAATGAAAATACCGAGCTTTTCACCATTGTAGACCTTGACCCCATTAAGCTTGACTTTCATATTCCTGCGCAATATCTGAGAAACATCTCGAAAGGACAGAACCTGAAAGTGATGGTCGATGGCTTTCTTGATCAAAAGTTTGACGCCTTCATCGAAGCCGTTGATGCGAGAGTAGACCCCAATTCTCATACGATTGCCGTTCGCGCTGCTATTGATAATGGCAAGCATTTGTTAAAACCTGGCCTTTTTGCGCGCATTGATATTCAGGTAGGGTCAAAGGATAATGCGATTGTATTGCCCGCCTCCGTTGTTCAGGTCAATGGGGATGAGGAATCCGTTTATAAATTGACCTACTTTGCGAAAGAGAATATTTTTGTGGCGATGCGTCATCCCATAACGACGGGATTTCAGGAAGCCGATAAGATTGAAGTCGTGCGTGGCGTCAGTGAAGGTGATTTGATTGTAACGGTGGGACAATTAAAGATCAGAGACGGCGTCGCGGTCACTTTTGAAGGTGAAAAAGAATATCTCGACAAATTTAAAAAAGAGACGGAGGAGCAGGAAGTTTCCGCAAAACAAATGCTCGAACAGTAGTTCCTTGCACGCTATAGCTAAAGAGTTTTAAGTTAGGGCAAGGAAAGAGGGGCGATGTCTATCATAATAGAGATGAGCGATGATCTGATGCTTCCTAACTCAAAAGAATTTAGCTATATGAGACGGATTTTATAGAAATGAAGTTAACCAGTATTTGTATAAAGCGTCCGGTTTTATCGACCGTTATGTCCCTGGTCATAACCTTGCTTGGAATCGTGACGTGGAATCGTCTTCAGGTCAGGCAATATCCAAACGTCGACGAGTCCCGTATTTCAATAGTGACGCAGCTTGAAGGGGCAAGCCCGGAAATCGTTGAGGCTCAGATCACCAAACCCATGGAAGATGTCCTCAATGGAATTGAAGGTTTGTATGAGCTGACGTCTTCCAGTGAAGTCGGCGAAAGTCGCATCAACATGACCTTCAATCTCAAGCGCAATATCGAGGACGCAGCAAACGACGTTCGTAATGTGATCAGTCGTATCCGCGATCGATTGCCTAATGATGTTACGGAACCGCGCATTAAGAAAGCGGATGCGGATGCGATTGCCTTTATGCAGCTTGTTTTGTATTCCGACCGCCATAATGTCAAGGAACTGGCCGATTATGCGCATCGTTATCTTGAAAGCCAGCTTGAAGTGATTAACGGGGTGTCAAGCGTTGATGTCGTGGGAGGCGGTCAATATGAGATGCAGATCTATCTCGATCCTGTAAAATTGGCTGGTTACAACGTCACCGCTGAAGATGTGGCTCAAGCCCTGAAAAAGCAGAATATTAAAAAACCTGCCGGTCGTCTTATCTCAACAAGTCAGGAAATTACCGTTACGACCCGCGCTCCTTTAATGACAGAAAAGGATTTTAACAATCTGATTGTCTATGAAAAAGAAGGATCGATTGTGAAATTATCAGATATCGGACGGGCGCAGCTTGATTCGATCGATACGCGAAATCGCGTGCGGTTTAATGGCCGTCCCGCGGTTGCTATCGCCTTGGTCAAACAGTCTACGGCAAACCCTCTTGAAATTGGCCAGCAAGTTAAAAAATCGCTGGTCAGTATCAAAAAGGCTTTGCCCCATGGGATGAATCTTAAAATTGCTGTGGACCGCACGTTGTTTATTGATCGTTCCATCAGTCAGGTATACCGTACGCTTGTTGAGGCGGTGGTACTGGTCGTGTTGGTCATTTTGGCTTTTTTAAGGTCTTTCCGCGCTGTCTTTATCCCGATCGTCACTATTCCCGTCTCTTTGATTGGGACTTTTGCCCTTATGTATTTCCTCGGTTTTACCATCAATACCCTGACGTTGCTGGCTCTCGTTCTGGCGATTGGACTCGTGGTGGACGATGCCATCGTGATGCTTGAAAATATTTATCGACATATTGAAAAAGGCATGAAACCGATGGAGGCTGCGTTTAAGGGCGCGCGGGAAATCAGCTTTGCAATCCTGGCGATGACGATTACGCTTGCGGCGGTCTATGCGCCGATCGCGCTGACTTCCGGGCAGACGGGCAAACTTTTTACTGAATTTGCGCTGACGCTTGCGGGGTCGGTGTTGATCTCGGGGTTTGTGGCTTTAACGCTTTCCCCTATGATGTGCGGGCGTTTGCTTGTTGCCCATAAAAAGTTTGACGAGGTCATGAATGAAACGCCACGGTGGCGCAAAAAGTTTGATCGTTTTGAATTTGCTTGCGAACAATTTTTGAATTCGCTTGATGAAGGATATGGCAGGTTCTTGCATAAATGCCTTACCCATCGTTTTTCCCTGAGGTTCCCTTTCTCCAGCCGACCTTTGGTGCTTTTGACAGGATTTGCCGTAGCGCTGGGGGGATATTTCACCTATCGTTATATTCCTGCTGAATTGATTCCCAAAGAAGATCAGGGAATCATCCTGGTTCAAGGTATCCCTCCCTATGGCGCCAACCTTGAATATGTGGACAAGTATGTTAAGCAGGTCGATGATATCCTTCAACGAGAAGCGCCTGAGATTGTCAAAAAGCTGTCAACGTCCAGTGTTCCGGGTGATTCTTTTAGTTTCTGTGTTTTAAAGCCCTGGGAAAAAAGAAAACGGCGCAGTCAGGAAATCGTGGAGGCCTTACGAGAGCCTTTATATGAAATCACTGGCATTAACGCAAACCCCAGTGTTGGCGGAAAATCGCTCATAGGAGGTCTGACGGACAAACCGTTTGACATTATTATTCAAACGACTAAATCGTATCCCGAATTGGTACAGATGGCCGAAAAGCTGGAAAAGACCTTACATGACATGGGTATGTTACACGGTCTTTACTCGAATTACGGTTCTGAAGGGCAGGAGCTTATCGTTCATGTCGATCGAGAGAAAGCCGCCAGTTTGGGTGTGGATGTATCGGCTGTTGCCGATACGCTGGATGCCCTGATCAGTGGGCGCTCACCGACCAAGTTTGAGCGTGAAAGCAAACTTTATAACGTGAAATTATGGGTTGAAGAGGAGTATCGTCGTAATCCGGAAGATGTGACTTCCCTTTATGTCCGAGGCGTTAAAAACAGGACTGAAACGATGATTCCCTTGTCAGAGCTTATCAAGGTAGAAAAGAGACAGGCGCCCACCTCGATTGCCCATTATGGCGGGTTGAAAGCCGTGAACTTCAGCGCCAAACTGAAAGACGGGGTCAGCTTAGGAGAAGCACTTGCAACTGTTCAGGAAAAGATATTCGATATATTGCCCAAGTCAGATGTGCGGCTTGAGTTTACAGGGGAAAGCCGTCGCTATCTTGAGGAAAGCTCGAACATTCTGTTGATCTTTGGTCTGGCTCTCGTCTTCATTTATCTTGTATTGTCGGCTCAATACGAAAGCTATATCGATCCCTTGATTATTTTATTCAGTGTTCCTCTTTCTTTGGCAGGAGGAATTTATCTCCTGAAACTGAGTGGTCAAACTATGAACCTTTACAGCGAAATTGGTCTTGTCACGTTGATTGGATTGATTACAAAACATGGTATTCTGATTGTTGACTTCGCTAATAAATTAAAAGCTGACGGGATGGATCGGGTGACGGCGGTCGTTGAAGCGTCTCGCCTGCGGTTGCGTCCCATTCTGATGACGACTTTTGCGATGGTGTTGGGGGCTTTTCCTTTGGCTTTCACGTCAGGCGCGGGCGCGGAAAGCCGTCGACCGATTGGCATTGTAATTGTGGGAGGAATGACGCTTGGGACACTCTTTACGTTGTTTATTGTGCCTGCGATCTACACTTATATAAGCCGCAAAAAGGCAGCGGCTGATCTTACAGGTTTTAAGGCGTATTCACGGGAAGAGGAAGAAGATGCCCGGAAAACATGATGAATCAGGCACGCCTGATTTTCGATCGAAAACGTCAGCGTTTGCTGAGGTCACGTGCTGCTCCTCGTGAAGGAAGCCAGAATCCTTATTTCCTTCATAACGAAATCGAATCTATCTTGTTAGAGCGATTGGCTTGCATTCGTTGTAATTTCCCCAGAGTTTTACTGACCACACCTGTGAGTCGACGATTTGTAAGGGCTCTTTTATCGCAAGGTCATGGGGATAAATATTTGATAGAATGTAATTCCGTTTCTTTGGACACGGCTTCTTCTCGTCAGAAAGGGGGCTCGGTTTACAGGGTCGCAGGAGATGAGGAAGCTCTTCCTTTTGTGCGGAAAACATTTGATCTGATTGTTTCGTTTCTAAATCTTCATCAACTCAATGATGTTCCTGAAGTCCTTATGAATTCTAAGGAGTTACTGAAACCAGAGGGGCTGTATCTGGCGGCTTTTTTTGGGGGGGATACGCTTTGTGAACTTAGGGAGGCTTTTTTGCGGTCTGAACTTGAAATGAGCGGCGGCGCTTTCCCAAGGGTGCATCCAATGATCACGCCTGAAGAGGCGACAAGGCTCTTCGACCGCGCGGGATTTAAATTGCCTGTGATAGATCATCAAAAATTTACTCTTCTCTATCCTTCCCTGATGTCTTTGTTGAAAGAGATTAAACGGGTGGGCGAGGGAAATAGTCTGATAGAGCGATCAACCAAGCCGTTGTCCAGGAGTCTGCTCAGGCGCGTTGAGGACATTTTTCATGATATGGTTGCGTTCAGAGCAACAGAAGGATATTTGCGTTCAACTGTTGATGTCGTTTTTCTCACGGGATGGGCATAAAACGATGTCGACATAACGATTCTCTACGCCTTGAAGTCGTTTGGGTATGGTCATCGCCTGCAATATAAGCGGCATTTATGATTGACTTTTTTCAGTAAATTCATGTAATTTGTAGTGGAACTGACCAGGACTTTTAGGAAAATATATAGATTTTATGACTTCGAATGATAATTACAATAAAAAGAAAATAACAAGTGCGCCGGCTGAACGTTATTTGGCGACGATCATATTTTCTAGCCGATGGCTTCAAGCACCCCTTTATTTTGGTTTGATTATTGCCCAAGCCATTTATGTGTATTTATTTCTTGAAGAACTTTTTCATTTAGTCATGGATATCCGCCGCATCGGTGAGAACCAGATCATGTTAATTGTTCTGGGTCTGATTGATGTGGTGATGATTTCCAACCTTTTAATTATGGTGATTATTGGAGGATATGAAACGTTTGTCTCGCGTTTGCGTATGGATAATCATCCGGATCTTCCCGAATGGCTTTCCCACGTGAACGCCAACACGATGAAAATCAAACTGGCTCTGGCTTTGATTGGCATTTCCTCGATTCATTTGTTGAAAACCTTTATCAATATTGACCAGCTTTCTGAATATAACGTGAAGTGGCAAGTCATTATTCATGCATTATTTTTGATATCTGCCCTTGCTATGGCCTATACATCAAAAATTGCCAAATCAGTCACCGAAGACGATCATTAGATATTTAGACCGTATAAGAAAATATAGATTGACTTAAAATCTTAACTTCTATAGAATTCTGGGATTGATTGATGAAAAGTAACGAATTAATATATTCAATCAATAAAGTTAATTATAATGTTTGAATTTAAACTTAAATAAGTTTAGGGATATTTTATAGAATGAAGCTCCAAGCTATGTTAATACTCTAACAGGTGTTAGGGCTTTTGCAGCTGGAGACCTCCAAAAACGGATAAGGTTATGATAAAGTTATACTTCAAGGCTATGAGAGGAGGTTTATTTTTAGATGTCAGGACTGTCCAGCATTGAGAAGCGCTTAGAGGAATTAACGGCAAAGGGTGATTTTTTAG
>JAEUKR010000051.1 GCA_016794245.1 Caedimonas sp.
CGGAATGACCTACTTTAAGGTGCAAATAAGAGTATTTTACTCCTCTTGATCTTGTTGTTTTAAATCTAAACTTAATTGCTCATTCTTCTTAGGTAAGGACCTTTGCAACAATCTGTAAAAAGAATCCCATGAGGTAGCTGACTTCATCAGTATTTTTAAGGCGTGGATATGCTGAGATAACGCAGGATGTCCAACATCGGTTGTTAAATATTGGTGATGTTTAGCTTTTCTTGTTCCTTTATCATTTACGGGGTTGCGCTTTTGAAGTTCTTCTAAAATATGCGGAGCTAATCGAGAATATACAATGTCATTAGTTATTTTTCCTATAAACGGAGGACGCTTTTGTATACCCCAGTTCCATTTTTTTAATCTAAATATTTCATCATAAAACTCGTCAGGGAATCTTTTAGCCCAAGCGGATAATTCCTTGCTTAAATAAGCGTCTAATATTCTTTGCAGGGCATCTTTGCGCCTGACGTCTTGGTAGCCTGTGGCTTCATCTATCAGGGCTATTATTCCTATCTTGGAGAGAGACCGCACTATCATTTCCGCAATATCAGCTAGTCTGTTTTGATGATGAGTCAAGACCTTATCTTTCCGAGCGCTTAGGTATATATCACACATAATAGGTAATATTTCCGCCCTATACCCATTCTTAACTTTGCCATTAATATCTAAATATTTGAGCGGTTGGATCTGATGGGTAATATCTTGATTTATATAGGGTAAGAGGTTCTTTGCTGCCATAAAATGGGGTAATTGGATCTGTTTATCTTTTTCCCTCTGCCCTCTTTGCGGTCTTTCAAAAGAATTAAAAACAGATTTTTGAGTGATGACACGCGTACCGTCACTCAATACAGCACAAGGAAGAGCCTTCTCCCCTATTCTTATTTCTCCCTGATGTGTAGCTTGTTCCATATTTTACACTCCTAATGCTCTGCAAATGGTTAAGTCAAAAAGGTCAATTGTTTTACGATGGTTATATCTGTAACAAAACTCGTTGAGGTATTGAGGTAAATATTTAAGGCTGACTTTGTGAAACTGTCCGACAATTCCTCTCTTGAGTAACGCCCAAAATCCTTCAATCGTATTTGTGTGAATATCGCCATCCACATACCAGACTTGATGATTAACGGATTGATGGCTCATAAAATTTGAGATGCCTAAGTAGCCTTTATATTCATCAGTAATCAGTGTCGCTTTTTTAGTGTCGACATGACCGCGAACCAGAGCATTTAAGCCCTTGGCTTTAAGCTGTGTTTTCTTAACCGCTTTAGCCACAACTTTACCGCCTCTTTCAACCATTCCTACGACTGGAATTTTCTTAGTTCCTCTGCCTCTTTTGTTGGGCGTGCCGTCATCATTCTTTTTGCCTTTTCTTAGCTTCCCCCCAATGTATGTTTCGTCTGCTTCAACAATTCCTTGAAGTAAGGATCTCTGATTATCATCTCCCATTGCTTCTCTTATCTGCATGGAAATACGCCAAGCAGTGCTTTTATTGACTTCTAAATCTCTTGCCAGTTGACGACTGGATATGCCTTTCTTGGCATTCAAGATAAGCGTAAGAGCAAGTAACCATTTTTGAAGGGGTAAATGTGTGTGATGAAAAATTGTACCAACTGTTACGCTAAATGACGTACGACAGTTAAGGCAATAATGACGATATCCAATATTAGAAGAGCAGCAACGATCAGATTTACAATAAGGGCATAAGGGTATTCCTCGCCATCTCACACCCTCTAAATAATCAATGCAGTCTTTTTGGCTTGGAAATTTTTGATAAACTTGTATGATATTCAAGGCTGTTATCCTTTCTCTAGATAATTAAAGATAGCAGCCATTTTTATTATGTCAACAGATAGTTTGCACCTTAAAGTAGGTCATTCCGTTTCCTTAAAGCGATTTGATCGGGAAAAATCACAGGATATCCTTGTTTTTTTGCAAATTCAGCAATTTCTTGACGCAGTCGTTGTGGTGTGATAGGGGACATTTTTGTGCGCCTGGGTTTTTTGCCCCTTGGTGTCGTCCCATATTGTCGAATGCCTAATCTGACTAATGCCTTGTTGAGGGCTGATTCCGTCCTGTTGAGGACAATCGACAAGGTTTTGAGGGTGGCGCCCATATTGTGTCCCAGGGAAAGGTAAGCGATTTCCTGTTCAGACCAGGGCCTTTTTGTGTGTTTGATATTCCTCACTATGTTTCCTCCTCCAGAAACTGAAATGGAATTTTAAAAAAGATCCTTGCATAAATATACTCTTGTCGCATATATGATATACGTGTGACACATTTATCTATTTTTTGACTTTTAGGACGAAAATTGTCAACATTTTTTTTAATTTTTTGTCAAATTGAAGCTTAAATGTGGAAGTGTAATGAGGTGTAAGATATTTTTTTAAAGAAGGGTAAGTAAAAAAGGAAAAATAAATGAAAGCAAAAACATATAATAAAACAGGGACAATGCGTAAAAATGCAAGGATATCCTGGCAATCACACAATGGAAGCAATGCGAATCAGACGCCGGCCAATGATTCTCATACGTCTTATCGTGGCGTATCTTCCGTTGACCATACAACGCAAGGTCGTTTCGGTCGTACCGTTGTAAACAAGCTTTTGGCCCGCAAGCGAAGGCGTTCACGTCACCCTCTGCGTGATTTGAGATTGCAGAGAGGGTTCACGCTTGAGGAGTTGGCAAATTTAACAAAGCTATCACCTTCTTATCTCTCTCGCCTTGAGAGTGGTACACGTCGGCTTAATGCGGATATTCTGCAAAGATTGGCGCACGTTTTATCTTGTCATCCCGGTGATCTTCTATCTACCGATCCTCATCGGGGCAAATTTAACGTCTCTGTCACACGTCCTGTGCTGGAGATTTGTGAACATAGCCAGATTCAGGCAACGCCTCGGTTTAATGCGCCGGATCTTCCTTTGTATCAGCTTAAAACATTGAATGATCAGGTGTGTGTTATTGAGCTTGAGTCTCCTTTTGAATGGATAAATCGTCCTCCGGAATTGGTAGGAGTATCGGGCGCCATTTCTTTCCAGGTAAGTCATGAGTATGATGGGCTGCGCTATCGTCCAGGCGATCAAATCTTTGCGCATCCCACACGTCCATTATCACAAAATTGCTCTGTTCTGGCGGTTACTCACGACAATCGCGCTTATCTGGGTGAGTTTGTTGGCTGGTCCTCACATCATGAACAGAATGATTGTATGATCCTTCGCATCCCGCGAGGTTCAAAGCTTCAGATGGCTTCAAACGATGATTTGGTGCATATAGATAATAGTTCGATGAAAGCGGTTTACCGTATCATTGGTTTAATCGAGGCTGCCTGATCTTTTGTTTGGGTAAAGATTTTTGGATTGAAAAAATGAATTCTCCTTCATATGTCGGTACACGAAAAACTTTTAATATACCCTTCGCCTTTCAAAAACCGGGGACGTTGGACATCGGGATTCGTCCTGCTCACGTACTTATATGTACGCTGTGCGGGACTCACCGCTCGTCCGCCTACCCGGATTTCGAAATCCTTTGGGTATAATCTCTTTGATATAAGCCAAAAATCTCACTAGACAAATGAAGGGGAATTTATTAAGAGTGAGAAACATTGCCTGGGTAGCTCAGTTGGTAGAGCAGAGGACTGAAAATCCTCGTGTCGGGGGTTCAATTCCCTCCCCAGGCACCACTTATGTCTTACCCGTGACAGCTTTAATGATATCGCTGGTTTAGCGTCCTCAGAGCTTAAAATCCTTTCCTTTATTTTCCTTTCAGAGGGAAATGACCTGCCATTTTCTAGTGATAAAAGGGTATAAACATTTATTTTATATTTTTCGCAAAATTCTTTACGTGTAAAGTCAGCCAGTAATCTTGCAATTTTTATTCTTTGATCTGTTTCTTTTGAATTTCTCAATTGATTCCTAGCGATTTAAGGGGGGAGGATAATTCTAAATGATCATAGTAAATGAACAATCTGCATAAATATACATTTTATACAGGTTGATACGCATTCATGTACTTTTTTGTGAACACTTTCTTTTTTCCCGATTATATATGTTTTTGAATTTGGCAAGAGGGATTTGAAAATGAATATTCAAGCCACAGATTGGGACAAATTCAGGATTTTCTACTTTGTTTCCAAAGCGCCAAGCATCACAAAAGCGGCGGAAACGCTTCGTCTGTCACAACCCGCTTTAAGTCGCGCGATTGCTTCTTTAGAAAATCGACTTCAAATTCGGCTTTTTGAAAGGGGAGCAAGAGGAATCATGTTGACAGAAGAAGGGAAAAGATTGGCTGAGACAGTGGATAACATTTTTAATGAATTCTCACGCTATCAGGAAATGAGAAGCAGTAAGCAAAAAGAGGTGCAAGGATTATTGAAAGTCATCCTTCCAAGGACGCTACCTGTTTTGCAGCTATCGAGGATGACGCCAGACTTTTTAAGAACGTATCCCCAGATAAAACTGGCTCTGCTTGGCTACGAAAAAGAAAGAGATTTTACGCCTTTTGAAGCGGATGCTGCCATCGCTACGTTCAATGAACATGCTCAGGATATGGAACAGATTTATCTGACAACGTGTCTTATGGGGCTTTATGCCAGTCCTGGTTATCTTCAAAAATATGGAATGCCGCAAAAAGTCTCGGATTTGGATGCTTATCACCTGATAGCTTTTGGAGATCCCTCAATGCCTTTATCTTGTCCTTTCAATAAGGTTTTGGAATGGAGCGCCAAACAGGGAAAGGCGCCTGTCGCTGATCTGTATGTGTCTTCCATAGAGGAAATGAAATGGGCTGCCGAAACGGGTTTAGGTATTGTAACCCTTTCAGAAGAATATGTCGCCGGCGATTCTTCTCTGGTCAAAGTCTTGCCTGAGGAGCTCTCCTTGAGTGTTGATTTATACTATATATTTCGAAGCTATCACAAGGAATCGAAGAAGATCACCACCTATGGAACGTTTCTGTCAAACAAGTTTAAGGCGCTGCATTCAAATTCTTTGCCCTCTCCCTGTTTTGGAAAAGAGGTTAAGGTTGGTGTGAGGCAACCGAATGGCTCTGCAAACGGTCTTTCCTCGTTTCAAGCGTAAATTCAAGGGAACGTTCAAACTCTCTATTTTAACATAAAATGAATCCGGGATCCTCAAAGGAGGATGAAGTTCCGCTTCCTTTACTCTCCGTCATTGTTTTCTTATGGGCTTTATGAAAGAAGTCTATTGGCGATTGGGCAAGGGACTGGTACGATGTCCAACACTTAATCATAGCAAATAACAGATGATGGAGAGCATGGCTGAGGTTGCTTTTTATCTTTTTGCAAGCGTCCTCGTGGTTTCAGGCGTTATGGTCGTTTTCGCGCGTAACCCGGTACACTCTGTTCTTTATCTGATTTTATCCTTTTTCAATGCGGCGGGTCTTTTTATCTTATTGGGCGCCGAGTTTCTGGCTATGCTTCTTGTCGTTGTCTATGTAGGGGCCGTCGCGGTTTTATTCCTCTTTGTCGTGATGATGCTGGATATTGTCCCCCCAAAGAACAGTACAGCAGGGGCGCAGTGGCATCGAATCGAATATCTGGCGCGCGTGTTTTTACGGTTAACAGGTGCTCTGGTCCTCTACGTGTCGTTTTCAGGGGGGATGATCCGGGTGCTTGAATGGGGAATTCAAATCTTTGGATTTTCCGAATCGATGGCAGGAATCAAGGTAAGTCTTTATGTTTTTGCGGGCATCACATCCTATGCCGTCATGCGTTATGGATTCGGAATATCTCTCTTCAAGGTATTTCAGGCGTTTATCAAAGCTTTGCCCTTGGCCTCGATTCCTGGTTTTGTCATTCTGGCGGAGTTATCTTACGTCATCGCTCATTGGGAATCGTTTGACTTGAAGGAAACGATGATTCTTGCTCCTGTGCCGAATCCTCGGCAAGTGACGAATACGCACGCTCTGGGGAAGATCATCTATACGGATTATGTCTTCTTTCTGGAGACGGCTGGCCTCATCCTGCTGGTTGCCGTGATCGGCGCTATTGTGCTGACGCACCGTAAACGGGAAGGGGTCAAGCGCCAGGATGTTCGTCATCAGATCGCGCGGCGCAAGGATGATACGCTCAGGCTGCATGATATTCCTGTTGGCAAAGGAGTGTAGGCATGCAACCAATCGGGCTTGAGCATTATTTAACGGTTTCTTTTCTTTTGTTCTCTTTGGGGGTTTTCGGTGTTTTTCGGTGCTGCAAAAATGTTATCACAATGCTGATGGCAATTGAATTAATGCTGTTGGCTGTCAACATTAACCTGGTGGCCTTTTCCTCTTTTCTGGGGGATTTGGTCGGACAGCTTTATGCCCTTTTCATCTTGACGGTGGCGGCAGCCGAAGCAGCGATTGGTCTGGCGATTCTGGTCGTGTTTCATCGCCATCGTCATTCAGTCGATGTTCAGGACATTAGTGAGATGAAGGGGTAACAGGGATGGTGTATATCACGACAATTTTTGCGCCTCTTCTTGGGTTCCTGTCGGCGGGCACAATCGGTCGAAACCTCCCCGATCGCTTTAGTCAAATGATAACGTGTCTCCTGATGGGTATTTCTGTTCTGGGGGCGGGCATGATTTTTAATGACGTTGCCTTGGGAGGAACCACTGTGGATATCCCTCTTGCGACATGGATGGAAGTAGACGCTTTCCAAGTGTGGTGGAGCTTGCACTTTGATACGCTGAGCGCCATTATGATAGCGGTCGTGACGTTGGTTTCTTTTCTCGTTCATATTTATTCAATCGGGTATATGAGCCAGGATCCCTCGATTCCGAGATTTATGGCCTATCTGAGTCTCTTTACCTTTATGATGTTGATGTTGGTGACCGCTCAAGATTTCCTTCAGTTGTTTTTTGGTTGGGAGGGGGTGGGGCTGGCGTCCTATCTGTTAATTGGTTTCTGGTATGACAGGCCGTCTGCCAGTGCGGCTGCTCTCAAGGCGTTCATCGTTAACCGGATCGGGGACTTGGGTCTCGTCCTTGGCATAGGAGCGATTTATGTTGTTTTCGGGACGTTGGAGTTTAAGGAAATTTTTGCATTGGCTCCTTCCAGATCAGGACTCGGGTTTTCCTTTTGGGGATACTCTTTTTCCTGTATTGAAGTGATTTGTTTTCTTCTTTTTACAGGGGCTATGGGAAAATCCGCGCAGATCGGGCTTCATGTATGGTTACCGGATGCCATGGAAGGGCCAACGCCTGTTTCCGCTCTCATCCATGCGGCGACGATGGTGACAGCAGGCGTGTTCCTGGTGGTGAAATGTTCGCCGCTTTATCAATATGCGCCCATCGCTTCCAATATCATGACAATCGTGGGAGCCACAACGGCTTTTTTCGCGGGGACGATTGCATTGACGCAAAATGATATTAAACGGGTCATTGCGTATTCAACGTGCAGTCAATTGGGGTATATGTTTTTGGCTGCGGGACTTTCCGCCTATCATATCGCCATTTTCCATCTCGTGACCCATGCTTTCTTTAAGGCATTGTTGTTTTTGGGGGCAGGGGCCGTGATTCATTCTATGTCGGATGAGCAGGATATGCAGGCGATGGGAGGAATCGGGCGCTTAATTCCCCTGACCTGTCTTATGATGGTGGTGGGAAGTTTGGCGTTGGCAGGCATTCCCTATTTCGCAGGCTATTATTCAAAGGATGCCATTCTTGAAACGGCGTGGGCTGTGTGGGCAATAGAGTCGCCAGGGTTAACGGAAAGATCCTGGGTCGCGGCTTATGGGTATGCCTCAGGATTGGGGGGCGCTTTCCTGACAGCCTTTTATTCCTGGCGTCTCCTTTGCCTGACCTTTACGGGTAAGCCAAGAGCAGATGAAATGGTGATGAGTCATGTGCATGAGTCTGGTTTTGTCATGCTGGTTCCCTTGTTTGTTCTGGCGACAGGGGCGATTTTCTCAGGTTATGTCGGGGTAGGTCTTTTTACCAGCAAGATTTTTTGGGGTGGTTCTCTTGTTATGGCGACAGAAGTTTCGACCCATCCGGAGCCAGCCTTTATAATCCAGATGCTTCCCGCGCTTTTTGCGCTTGGCGGCATTGTTCTCGCTTATGCCCTCTATGTCTGGAATCCATCGTGGCCTTCCCTGATTGCTCAGAAGTATCGCGCCATTCATCAATTTCTTTTCCATAGATGGTACGTCGATGAGCTTTATGACCGAATTTTGGTTAGCAAGGCATTGCGCCTGGGGGCCGTATTTTGGCGGGTGGGAGATGGAAAAATAATTGATGGATGGGGTCCTGATGGGGTGGCGCAATTGGCTTTGCGTATCTCAAATCGCTCAAGCCGAATGCAAACGGGCTATCTCACTCATTATGCCTGGGCGATGGTTTTGGGCGTTGCCCTTCTGATTGCCTGGTTTATGCCTGTCTTCAAAGGAGTTCATAATCTGGAATGGCGGACGAGCGGTGCGTCCCACACGGCGCAAGCAGCGCGTCCAGCAGACGCAGCGTATAAGGAAGGGATATATCTGAGCAAGACAAACGGGCCTGATCCAGTGCTGACGTTAACGACAACGCCTCCACGTCATGTCCTGAAAGGCGAAGGGAATAAGGATCAATAAAGATATAAAAAGAATAAAAGGACTTTGAATGTACGTACTTCCCTTGCTCACTGTAACTATTTTCTTGCCTCTTCTGGGGGCGCTTTGCGTTTTGTCTGTCAATGAGAAAAATGAAGCCGCGCAAAACAATGCACGCGCCGTTGCCTTGCTGACATCGTTGACTGTTTTTGTGATGGCATGTATAGATTTTATTCTTTTTGATCCGTCTCAGTCAGATTTTCAACTTGTGGAACGTTATCCATGGCTTGAGAGTCTTGGATGCGATTATCACGTAGGAGTGGACGGAATATCGGTGCTGTTTGTCGTGTTAACGGCCTTTCTTGTTCCTCTTGCGATTCTTTCGACATGGCACGCCATTAAAGTACGGGTCAAAGAATGTATGATTGCTTTCCTGCTTCTTGAAACAACGATGTTGGGCGCCTTTTGTGCGCTCGATTTTGTGCTGTTTTATCTCTTTTTTGAAGCTGTCCTCATTCCGATGTATCTTATTATTGGCATCTGGGGCGGCGAACGGCGCATTTACGCATCCCTCAAGTTTTTCCTCTATACATTGCTTGGATCTATTTTGATGTTGACCGCCATATTAGTCCTTTATCATCATACAGGCACAAGCGAAATCGCGATGGCGGCGCGTCATACATTGTCTTTCGATCTTCAGAAATGGCTATGGCTGGCATTTTTTGCTTCGTTCGCCGTCAAAATCCCCATGTGGCCCGTCCACACATGGTTGCCTGATGCGCATGTCGAAGCGCCAACGGCGGGATCGGTCATTTTGGCGTCCATTCTTCTAAAGATGGGAGGGTATGGGTTCCTGAGATTTTCATTGCCGCTGTTTCCGGATGCGTCGCAATTTTTTGCGCCTCTCATCTTCTTTCTCAGCATGATCGCGGTTGTTTATACGTCTCTCGTTGCTTTGGTTCAAAAAGATATGAAAAAGTTGATTGCCTACTCTTCCATTGCGCATATGGGGTTTGTGACTTTTGGCATCTTTACTTTTTCCTCGATGGGGATTCAGGGAGCATTATTCCAAATGGTCAGTCATGGTCTGGTTTCAGGGGCGCTCTTTTTATGTGTCGGCGTCTTGTATGATCGACTTCATACCCGTGATATAGAACGATACGGCGGTGTTGCGCATCCCATGCCCCAATATGCCGTCCTCTTCATGATCTTTATTTTGGGAACGGCAGGTTTGCCGGGAACTAGCGGCTTCGTCGGCGAGATTCTGGTGATGGTTGCGGCTTTTAAAGTGCATGGCTGGATGGCGCTTGTTTTGGGATCAGGCATGATTTTAAGTGCGGCATACGCTTTATGGCTTTATCGGCGCGTCATGTTGGGTAAAGCCGAGAAGCTCGAAGTGGCGAAGCTGAACGATTTGACGCTTGTTGAGAAATTGACGCTTGGGCCCCTCGCCGTTCTTGTGCTTTTGTCAGGGATTTATCCTGCGCCGATTCTGCGCGTTAGCGAGACAACCGTTGAGAAATGGGTTGGATTGCTGGAGCCGGGGGGAACCAGGCGTGGTGATTTATGATGGGCTGAGGAGTGAAGACATGCCTGTGTTTGCTGAAGGTATTTTACCGGAATTTTCACCTGGAAGCCCTGAGGTGTTTATAAGCCTCTCTCTTCTTATGCTTTTGGGGATCGGGAGTTTTAAGGGGGATACCTATACCCGCAGCTTAACATATCTGTCCATGATTGCGTTATTGATGACGGCGCTGATGGTTCTGTCTTCGGGTACGGAATCCGATATTTTTTTCAATGGCGCATATGTTCGGAATTCTTTTATAACATTTTGTAAAATAACCATTCTGCTAACAGTTTCCGTGATTCTTTTTATGAACATACGGCCAATGGAACGTGAAGAGATAGCGCGGTTTGAATATCCTGTTCTGGTCTTGCTCTCAACGCTTGGGATGATCATGACGGTCTCATCAAATGATTTGATCGGCATGTATCTTGCGCTTGAATTGCAAAGTTTTTCACTTTATATCCTGGTTGCCTTGAAGCGGGATAGATTGATGGCGGCCGAGGGAGGAATCAAATACTTTATCCTGGGTGCTCTGGCCTCTGCCTTCATCCTTTACGGCAGCTCATTCCTTTATGGCGTAACCGGTACGACCGAGTTCCCGGGTTTGTTCATGGTTGTTCGTGGTTCCGCCTCTCTTACCTCTTCAGGTTTGACTGCCTTTATCGTGGGTATCCTTCTCATTTTGGCGGGGGTTGCTTTTAAATTGGCTCTCGCCCCTTTTCATATGTGGTCGCCTGATGTGTATGAAGGAAGTTCGACGCCTCTCACCGCATTGATTGCGACAGCGCCCAAGATTGCCGCCTTTGCTCTCCTTGTCCGACTTTTTATCTATATGCCCGGTCATTCAGGTGAGATCTGGGAACAAGTGTTTGTGTTTCTTTCTCTCCTTTCCATAGCCCTGGGCGCTTTTGCGGCTCTTTTTCAAAGTAATATTAAACGCCTCTTAGGTTACAGCGCCATTTCCCATATGGGTTATGCCTTGTTTGGTCTTTTGGGAAAGACACAGGAGGGGATTGAAAGCGTTCTTGTTTATCTTGTTCTTTACATCATCATGACGGTGGGCTGCTTTGCGTGCCTCCTCAATTTAAGAAAAGATGGCAAAGCTGTTGAAAATCTTTCCGATTTATCCGGGCTTTCGCGAGACAATCCTGTGATCGCGGGGATGTTGGCAATTTTGTTGTTTTCTCTGGCCGGTATCCCTCCGCTGGCAGGTTTTTTTGCAAAGTTGGGGGTTTTCAGCGTTGTTCTTAAGGCGGGCTATTATAAGCTTGCGCTTTTTGGTATGAGCGTGAGCGTTCTTTCGGCGGCCTACTATTTAAAGATTGTTAAAATCATGTATTTTGAAGATTCTCTTTCTATTGATGTAAGGACCCGGTTTGATCGCGCTGTTTATCGAGAGACCTATGTCGTCATGTCGGCGACAGCGTTGATCACTCTTTTTTATGTGCTTTATCCTTCTTTATTGGTTAATGCAGCGCGTACAGCAGTGGTTGCTCTTTTTAATCCAGGACTTCTTTGATCTCTTTGTGTCCTGAAAAAGAAATCAGACTGGGATGTTGTGCGATGTCGGCATCGACAGGTTGGAAAGTCTGTTGCTTAAATGGTCAAATGGTACTATTAAAGCAAGTGGTAGGAGAGATGTGTTCTTCGCCTGGATTTATAATGAGGACAAGCGGTGTTACTTGCGATTGATGCTGGAAATACGACGATTTGTTTTGCCCTCTTTCAGGAACGGCGTCTCTTGAAGAAATGGCGCATCGCAACTCCGGCCCCCGTTGAAGTATGTACGGATATACCCAAAGAATGGTCAGTGGGGTTGCAGCACGAATTAACGGCGATGGAATTTTCTGATGATGATATTGAAGACGTCATCATTTCCTGTGTCGTTCCCAAATTTCTCCGGGCGCTTCATGATTTTTGCCTCCGTTGCTTTTCACGAGAACCATTTGTCGTCGGCGAACCTTCACTGCCGCTTCCCGTCGCTTCTCTTATTGATCGTCCCGGAGAAGAAGGGGCCGATCTTATGGCCAACGCCTTTGCCGCGCATGTTCTTTATCAAGGCCCTTTGCTGGTGATTGATTTTGGTACGGCAACGACGTTAAGCCTGATTGATCATCAGGGGAATTTTTGTGGCGCGATCATTGCGCCTGGGGTTAACGTGTCTCTTCAGGCTCTTTATCAATCGGCGGCAAAGTTGCCTGAAGTTCCCGTGATCAAGCCCAGGAATGTTATCGGCACGAATACGATTGACGCGATGCAGTCGGGCATATTTTGGGGCTATATCAGTATGATTGAAGGGCTTGTCGCGCGCATAAAAGCCGAGAATTTTCGGGGATTGCTTCAAGACGGACTTAAAGTTGTTGCCACGGGAGGATTATCTTCTCTCATCGCGCCTTCATGTTCGACGATCACGCATATTGATGCTGATCTCACAGTAAAAGGTCTTGCTTTTATTTATGAAACTCTTGAAAAAGGAAAATAGAAACATTGTCAGTCGCTCATTCTCATTCAAACATTCAACAAGACCTCTTCTTCCTTCCTTTAGGGGGAGCAGGAGAGATCGGCATGAACCTGAATCTTTATTGCTATGATGACCAGTGGCTTATGGTCGACTTGGGGATTACATTCGCCAATCAGTTGGGTATAGAGGTTATCATGCCCGATCCTTCGTATATTGTGGAACGTCGGAGCAAGCTGAGGGGGTTGGTTTTAACACATGCGCATGAGGATCATATCGGCGCTGTACCTTACCTGTGGGAACGGCTGCAATGTCCCATTTATGCCACGCCTTTTACGGCAACATTGGTGCGACAAAAATTAAAGGAGGTAGGACTTCTTGATCGAACAAAAATCCATGAGGTAAAGATTGGCAGTGAACTCTCCCTTAAACCCTTTGAAGTGCAGTTTCTTTCCATAACTCATTCCATCCCCGAGCCGAACGCTCTTGTGATCCGCACGCCTGCCGGCGCTGTTGTTCATACAGGAGACTGGAAACTGGACTCTGAACCGCTCATCAGCGATACGGTTGACGAGACATCCTTTAAAACTGTGGGAGATAAAGGGGTTCTGGCGCTTGTTTGCGATTCAACGAATGTGTTTGTCGAGGGAAACGCGGGCTCTGAAATGACTGTTCGACGAAAATTGATAGAATTAGTCTCGCAGCGAAAACAGGGGTGTATGGTTATTGCTTGCTTTGCCAGTAATGTGGCGCGTCTGGAATCTTGCGCGATTGCCGCACGACAAGCGGGACGGCAACCCGTATTGGTTGGACGTTCGATGGTCAGAATGGATCAGGCGGCGCGTGCGAATGGCTATCTTGAAGGTCTGCCCGCTTTTCTTCAGGAAGATGAAGTCAAGAGTCTGAAACCTGAAGAGACGCTGGTCGTCTGTACCGGATCCCAGGGTGAATCTCGCTCAGCCCTTGCGCGGATGGCGGCGGGGGATCATCCCAGGTTGAAACTGTCCGAGGGTGATACTGTCTTGTTCTCTTCTCGAATGATTCCCGGTAATGAAGAAGCAATAAGAAATATGCAGGAAGCCTTGATAGAACAGGGGGTGGCGATCATTGACGCGGAACAGGTCGAGCATATTCATGTCTCTGGTCATCCCGGTCGTGAAGATCTTAAAAAGATGTATCAATGGATTCGCCCTCAAATCCTTGTTCCCGTTCATGGTCGGGTTGCTCATATGCGTGAGCAAGCAAACCTGGGGAAATCTTGTGGCATTCCTCATACGATTGTTCCCCGAAATGGTACCTTGATCAAGCTTTCGCCTCAGGGGCCAGAAATTGTTGACGTGGTAAAAAATGGTCGGCTGGCGCTTGACGGAACAAAAGTCGTTCCCTTGTTTAGCGCTCAAATGCGGGATCGGGCGCGTTTAACGTCATCGGGGGTTCTTTTTGTGACGATTGCTTTTGATAAACGTGGACATTTGCGGGAAGAGCCTCATCTTACGCAACTGGGTGTTTTCGAGGAAGAGACTGAAAAAGCGATGATTCATGATCTCCAGGACTCGATTGCGGAGACGATGGCGAATACACCTCAAGAACTATGGTCTGATGATAGCGCTATAAAAGAAATCATTCGTGTGGCATGTCGCCGGCGTGTCCATGCGTTGCGCGCTAAAAAACCAACAACTGTCGTACATTTGATTCGCTAGAGAGAAAAAACGATGGGATGGGTTTCCGGTATCGTCGTGTATGTCATGATTTGGTGGGTCTTGATCTTTATGATCCTTCCCTGGGGAGTAAGGCCAGAGACGCGCCCTGTGTCCGGTTGCGCCGCTGAAGCCCCCGCCAGGCCATATCTTGGCATCAAGTTTGCCTTGACAACTGTTTTGGCCGCTTTAATTTGGGTGGGCGTTCATAACTGGATCCTTCAATAGACTTCTTGCATAGCCTATATCCGACAGGGTCTATATCTGGCGGGTGAGGGGGTGATTTTGAACGAGTTCTATTCTTGCGTGCAATGATAATTCAGGTATAAAAGAGTATTCATTATAATATGCGCCCGTAGCTCAGCTGGATAGAGCGTTACCCTCCGGAGGTAAAGGTCAGGGGTTCGAATCCCTTCGGGCGCGCCAGAAAATAAGCCAATTTTTGGTTGATCGCAAAATAAAACACAAAAAACAGACTCATGGGGGCGTATTAGACATCATCGGGATTGGCGTTGCTTCTTCTCTCTTAATCAATTTTTAACACGATCGCTCGATAATCATATGATCTTACGAAAAATGAGGAGTGGAATATGCCCAAGGCTGGATTTTTTTATGCGACCTTAAAAAGAAGCATAGCTTTAGTCGGGGCTCTGGTGATTGTATCCTGGGGACTCGAAGCCTCTTTCAGAGACCAATTTGAAGAGCCTGGGAAAGGCGCTCGTCTTAGAATATTTGATCAGGATCCTTCATTAGATAAAGAAAATGGCGGAATTAGCACTGTCTTCATTCCTAGAAAGATTAGTGCGGGACCAAGTGATCTTTTTATACAAGTTGTTCAAACATCGGTAAGGCCAAACAGTAATGGTGATTTTACAGATTACACGCCGAAAACGCCCGAATTTGACAGTGTCCATACCTTCGCTGTCGCTTCTAGTGTCTACCAGATGTATATTCAAGATTTATGGGTATTAAGCACTTTATTTCCAAAAAGTCTGGCTCTCAAACAAGCGACGAAAATATTTGATAAACGTAAATTCCAAATTTTGAAAATAACGCCTCATGCGGGTGAAGATCAAAACGCCTATTATTCACGCGAAGAAGACGGCTCGCGCGTTTTAATGTTTTTTTCGTTCACAAGCGAAATTGATAAGAAAACAAAGATTCACACCTGTCAATCTTCCGAAGTCGTTGCTCATGAAGCGGGACATTCATTTTTAGATCTTTTGCACCCAGAATATTTCGTAAGCCAGTCTCCTCAAACGGGGGGACTCCACGAAGCTTTTGGAGATCTTACCTCGCTCTTCTGGACTTTATCGCAACCGCGACAATGTGGAAATGTGATCATTGATACAAGAGGCAACCTTCATCGACAAAATTTCCTGGCAGTTTTGGCCGAGCAATTTGGAAAAGAGATTGGTCTGAAGGAAGGGTTAAGAAACGCGGACGATGATGTCAGCCTGCTCAAGGTAGAACAGGAAGTTCACGAAATTTCCCGCGTGTTCACAGGAGCCCTCTATGATATCCTTGCCGATGCTTTTAAAGCCGCATATCAAGCGAAGAAAGACCAACAGGATATGACCCATATTCTTGCGGATACAGGGGTTTATCTTCGTCATCTCTTTTTACATTCAATCGTGGAATCCGGGAACTTTGACCCAACTTTCTCGAATGTTGCTTTCCAGATGTTGACGCTTGCAAAAGCGCGTGCAAATGCTCCTAAAGATCCTTTAGACAACCTTGGATGGCCGGGATTCATCAAGAATCAATTTACGCGCCGAGACGTCCCTGTTGCTCTTAATTCGCGCGCTCTGAGTTTTCTTGATCATATGAAAGTGAAGAAGGCTGGAATTTGTGGCACCATACACAGGAAGTTTACATAACAGATTCTTTCATTACCAGATATGGACACCGTGATTTGCTGGCTTTTGTCGTGAAAGCGCAGTGTCCATGAGACAAATGAGGATTTCGAGCACGCTTGCGCTTTTGTATACTTAACTTGTAATAGCCAAGGGATTTCGGAATCCGGAGGCGTTGGCCTTGGGGATTCCTCCTGCTCATGTCCTTCACGTATGCCGTATAGGATCCACCGCTCGTCTGCTTCTCCAAGGCCCGCAATTCTTTGTCTATGGTTTCTTAAGAGTATTCCTTTTTAGTCAGTTTGTTCCTGAAAGCCCTTTTGGGTTTCTATAAAAACGTCAAATTGTTGACCAATATATATATTTTCAGGGCTGCCCTCAATCCTGTAGACAATTTCAAGAACGCGCGTATCAACACGTTCGGCGCTATCGCCGCTGAGTTGTTGTTTAGGACGAACGTAAGGTTCAAGACGAACAAAGGACAACGGGAAATAAATGGCCTTATTGCTTTTCAGGTAAGCATAAGCCTTTGCGGCGGCATCAAAACGCCATGCGTCATTTTCATCGATCTGGACGCGCAAGTGCAGAGGATGGATGTTGCCTATAAGGACAGCCCCTTGATAAAGCGGAGAAGTATCGCTGATGAATTCTCCCGGGCGAATCCTGACTTGAAGAACGGCGCCACTGACGGGCGCTCGGACAGTCAGTTTTTCAAGAGTGATTTTCGCCAGGACAAGTTGAGCCTTCGCCTGCTCGTATTCTTTGATGCGATGCGCGAGTTGCGCTTCAGCACGAACAACGGCAAATTGCCTTTTTTTGAGTTCGCTTTGACTAATTTCCCGTCCAACTGTCAGGGATTCCCCGCGCCGCAGTTCTTCTTTTTTTTCTTCCAGATCTATCGTCGTTGTTAAAATTTCTGATTGCGCGACCTCCATTTCTTTTTCCTGAAGAGATATATCTGCCACGGCGCTTCTTTGATCAAGGCTAAAAAGAGGGGTTCCTTTTTGAACGCTATCACCTGCTTTAACAAACACCTCGGCAACAATTCCTGAAGTAAAAGAACCTATGCTGATATTTTCAGTGTTGCCTTCAACGAATCCCAGGCCAGAGATATTCTGATCAAAAGGAGAGGAAGGAGGTAAAGAAAGTTGATTGGAGGACGGTAAAGGAGGACTTCCAAGGGTGAGGCTAAAGACAATCCCTGCCACTAAGCCGATGAAGCCCAAGACTGCCAAAAAATTTCTTTTCGCTAAAATTAAAATATCAATGATCAATTTCCTAAAGTTCATGATCTTGTGAGACCCTTTCTATACGTCCGTCATCCATATAAGCGATTCGATCAGCATATTTGAAAATTCGATTATCGTGTGTGACGATAATAAAAGTTGATGTAAATCTTTTGTTTATTTCTTTCATAAGTTCAAGAATCTTCGTCCCGGTCACATGATCCAGTGCGCTTGTAGGTTCATCGCATATTAAGAGGGAAGGTTTGTGAATGAGCGCTCTTGCAATCGCGACGCGTTGCTGTTGACCGCCTGAAAGCTGGTTGGGCGGGCTTAAAAGTTTTTCTCCCAGGTCGACTTCTTCGAGGATTTCTTTTGCTTTTTCCAAAGCCTCTCTTTGCTTCATCCCGTTTATGATTAAAGGAAGAGCAACATTCTGTCCGACATTCAAAGAGTCGACAAGATTAAAAGACTGAAAGATAAACCCTATGTTTTTTGCTCGAAATTTTAGAACCTCGCGTGCGGATTTTGTTTGATAGTCAAAATCATTCACAATGCATGTGCCGCTGTTTTGTTGAAGGACGCCTGCGATAATCGAGATCAATGTTGTCTTGCCACATCCGGATGGGCCTGCGAGCATAAAAAACTCCCCTTTATAAACATCGAGATCCAGACCTTGGAGAGCAATGGTTTCAACGTTTTTCGCGATCATAAAGGATTTGGTTACATTTCTGCATTTAACGGCAAGTTGATTTGACATGAACATTAGCCTCGGAATACCGTTGATGGATCGACTCTCACAACGCGCCAGATTCCCAGAAGCGCTGATAACAGGACGATCACAAAGACTCCTGTAGCAGAAAAAAGAAGAATAAAAGGCGCCATCTTAAAAGCAAGCACCGAATCATAAACCTTAAGTCCGAATAAAGCTGTTAACCCAATGCCCATTCCATAACCGATTAAACCAACGACGAAAGCCTGCAACATGACCATTAAAATCAGCGTGCCATTTTCAAGCCCCATGGATTTAAGTACGGCGTAATGCTTTAAATTTTCCTGAACGAAATTAAAAAAAGTCTGACCTGCAACGGCAGCGCCAACAATAAACCCCAAAAGCACTGAGATGCCAAAATTGATGGGGATTCCCGTATTTTTCATCCAGTAGTCCAAATTGACATGGCGAAACTCTTCGGCAGTATAGGCAGAGAGTCCAGTATCGTTTTCTATTTTTTGGCAGATCTCGTGAAGGTTTTCTCCTGCTTTGGCCTTTACCAGCACATAGGTCAGATATTTTCTATTCGTCGGCGCATAATTAAGCGCGCGCGAATATGTGGTATAGACTTGCGGTTGCAAAACAAAGTTGCGTGTGGACTTGATATATCCGGCAACAATCGCTTTATGATCATTAATTTCCAGGACATCGCCTATCTTTAAGGATCTTGTCGTGCCATCGGAATTTTTGATGCGAAGACGTGTCTGTGCTGCCTCATAATCAACAAAAATGGCATCCGAGCTTCTTATGTCCAAAAGATGCGCTTCAATGATCCGGTGAGGCGCTCCTATCAGAGTGGCATCATCTATTCCCGTAAGGTCTATGGTTTTTGTTTTGCCATCCGGAAGTTTTGCTCTCAGGAGGTTTTTGTACATAGGTGCCGCCCAGTCTACACCCTTGATGCCTCTGATGCGGCCTAGATCGGTATCTCGCATCGGTTTATGTTCCTCAACGAACTGTACGCCGGGATCCATAACCCAGATGTCTGGTAAAGACACGTCATTGATAAAACTATACGTACGACTTAATAATCCTATAAAAATGGAAGGTTGCTGGGTCATGATCAAAGCGGCAAAAGTAATGCCCATAACGATGGCCACGTACTTTCTGCGATCTCCGAACAACATTTGCAGCGCTATGGAATACATAAAAGCCATACTTTCTTTTAAATAGGTTTTCTGGTAAGCAGGGGAAAACGCCTCCATAGTTTCTAGCGTTCTGAAGTTGACACCAAGACCTCATACATATAAACGTATACTCTATTTTCACGTCTTGCGTAAATCTTTTCTGAACCGCTATAAGCAACTTTTGGGAAGGTTCGGATCAGGAGATATCAGGATGAGAGATGAACAAATTAAAAGAGAACTTTCTCAAGCTTATCAAATTCTTGCATATCTTAAGCTTGATGACCATACGTACACCCATCTCTCGGCAAGGTCAGCGATAGATCATTCGTTTTATATCTATCCGTTTGGGCTAAGATTTGAAGAGGTAGAGCCGCATCTTTTGTTGAGAGTATCCCTCGATGGTCATATCTTAGAGGGTGCAGAATATCAATATAATAAAACGGGGTATGTAATTCATGGCGCCATTTATCAGGAACGCGCCGATATTTCATCTGTTTTTCATCTTCATACGCCTGAGATTGTGGCGGTCTCCGCCTGTGACAAAGGGCTTATGCCGATCAGTCAGTGGGCGTTGCATTTTTATGACCATATTGCCTATCACGATTACGATTCCCTGGCGCTTGATACAAGCCAAGGATCGCGGTTGGTGAAGGATCTGGGCAAGCATTTCACAATGTTGCTAAAAAATCATGGTTCAATCACATGCGGCCGCACCATTCAGGAAGCCATGTTTTACACTTACCATTTACAGCAAGCTTGCAAAACGCAGTGTTTGGCATTGAGTACGAATCAGCCCTTGATGATTCCATCTGAAAATATATGTAAAAAAGCCGTCCATGATTTACTGTCCTTTGAAAAAGATTTGGGAGATCGTGACTGGAAGGCTTGGTTGCGATTCATTAGACCTCTTGCATAACCAGGTAGGGCGCGGGACTCACCGCGTGTCCGCCCATCCGAATTTGGAAACCGTTTGAATATATATATGTATATGTTGCTTTTGATAGAGCGGGAAGAGCGGGAGAAAGGGACGCACTCCTGAAAAGCAGGATATTTGGATGGTGCGCCCTGCAGGATTCGAACCTGCGACCTGCGGCTTAGAAGGCCGATGCTCTATCCAGCTGAGCTAAGGGCGCGTACCATTTACCAAACTTGAGACAAACTTTATCCTAAAACATCATAGGGGTAAAGCCTTTCTCCAAAACCTGAGATAACATGCGATTAGTCTAATCTATATCTGGCGGGCGCTTTTGTTCCTTGGCCATATTTGATTAGGGAAAACGTCTAATATTTATCTCAAACGACCTGGTGAAAAATTATCGCTATATCGTCTGGAAGTAAAGGCGGCTCTATGGGGCTTCAAGACTTGGTAAGCGATCTTGTGAGTTTCCGCGTATCGTGTGGCTTCTTCTTCTGTTTGAAAGCGCAGTTTGATTTGACTGCGCGTATCCCGCATCCCCGTCCAGCCCATAAGCGGTTCGATGTATCCAGGCTGTTCGGGAATGAATTCCAGAATCCACTCTTTCGTGCGTCCTTTGCCCGATTGCATGGCGGTCCCGGCAGGACGATAGATCCGCGCTTTCATGTGACTCGTCCAACTTTCCAGCTAATTTTTCAAGCTTTCCAAAACTTCCTTGAGATGGCCGCTGACACTCACCTTGCGCCAAATATGCGTCAGTTTGCTGTGTTCGTCGATGAGGAATGTCGAGCGCTCAATTCCCCAAAAAGTACGTCCGTACATGCTTTTTTGTTTAAGGACATCATAAAGTTTGCAAACGGTTCCTTCTTCATCGGCGCCAAGATCAAAGGGAAGAGCATATTTTTCCTTGAATTTTTTATGTGACGCCAGGCCGTCCTGAGATATCCCCAATATGTTAGCTCCTGATTCCTGGATCTGTTCATAGGCATCTCGGAAAGCGCAAGACTCTAAAGTGCAGCCAGGCGTATCATCCTTGGGATAAAAATATAAAATAAGCTTTTTACCTTGATAATGATTAAGATCGACCTTTTGATTTTCATGAATGGGAATGCTAAAATCCGGCGCAGCTTGACCAATTTCCAGTGACATAATAACTTCCTTTCAGGTCAGGTCATTGTTTTTTACTTCTCAACAGTACGATATTTATGAGTATACTCTTCTCATCATGATTTATAAATCTCTTAAAAAAATCGCCGTTTATTTTTTTAAAGCGGTATTTGTCGTTATCGGTCTTTTGAGCGTGTTGATCTTGGCGCTCATTGTCCGTCTTCATCAAGGCCCCCTTTCTTTGGAACACTTTAAACCGGCTCTTCAGAAAAATATCGATAGAGTGGCGCCGGGTTTTGTGATGACGGTTCGACATCCTGAAATGATTTGGGAAGGGTTGGGCCATCCGGCCAGAATCCGTCTGCACGACGTTGAGATTCGTCGCCAAAAGGATACAAAGACAAAAGCGTCCATTGCTTCATTAAGCTTGACCTACAGTTTTGCGAGTCTCCTGACCTCAGGATTACACCCGGAAGGCATTGAAATTGAGTCTCCGCACCTGACTTTTGAAAGAGATACCTTTCTCTCCCTTTTCGCTTCGTCCCAAAAAGAAGAAGATGAAGATCTGCTGGTCTCGTTCGTTCACAGGATTTTATATTCGGCCGAGGCTTCGTCACCCCTTGAATTTCTTGAAATAAGTCAAGCGCAAATAACGCTGGATGACGAGGGAGGATGGGGTGTCTGGATATTGCCGCCAAGCCATGTCACTTTAAAAAAATCAAAAGACACTTTTGAAGTCAGTGCTTATACGACTTGGCAAGGTCAAAAATTTTCTCTTCTTCTTGAAACTTCCGCCAAGAGTGAAGAAGTGCGCTTTCGTCTGTCTGTCCCTGAATTTTCGACGGATTTTCTGGAAAATGTTCAAAGTCATCATATTCGTGATCTTTCGGCGCAAACAAAAAAGTTTATGGATATCTTATGCCGAAATCCCCTGCGCTTTTCATTGTTCCTTGACGGTCATTATCATAGGGGAAAAGGAATCAGACGGGCTGAGCTTCAAAGTATGCTTTTTGAAGGGACTCTGGATTTCCCTAATTTTTTGCCAAAAAGTATCAAACTTCAGGAGGGTCGACTTAAAGCGCATATAGACGATAATCTTCTGACGATTGAGACTTGTGATTTAAAATCGGGAAATAGCCTTGTGAAGATCAAGGGATCAGGCGTTTGGCAACCGGATACCTACGATCTGGCTTTTGACCTTGAGACTGAGGCACGCCAGGTTTCAGCGGATTCGCTTAAAGATGTGTGGCCGCAAGATCTTGCCTGTGTGACGCGAAAGTGGATCCTCAAGAATATTTCCAAGGCTGTTTTTACGCGCGCGACATGCGCATTGAAGGGGAAGGCTTCCTTTCTGACCGATAAAACGGCGTTTAACGTCAATGGCATCCATGGCGAAATAGAGTTCAAAAATGGCGCTGTTTCTTATATGAATGAATTTCCTGACGTAAAGGACGTGAAGGGAATTGCGACCTACGATGCGCGGGATTTTCATATTCAGTTGCAGCAGGGTAAAAGCGCCGGCTTAGTCCTTAAAAAGGGGAGAATAGATATTCATGGTCTGGATCAAAAAGATCAGACTTTGGACATGACCCTTGATATTGCCTCTTCCCTTTCAGATGCGCTCAAGTTTATTGATCAGCCACCCCTTGGATTCGCGCGAAAATTTAATCTTGATAAGATGACCTATACCGGCAACGCTGAAACCTCCCTGAGTATGGTTTTTCCCTTGTCAACTCGCTTAACATTATCGCAAGTTAAAGCTCAGGCTGCTGCGCGTCTTTCGCATGTTTCAATCGTCAAACCTGTTCCTTCTCTGGATATCTCGGTTTCAGAGGGGGAATTTGATTTAAAAGTCAATTCTGATCGACTATTGCTTCAGGGACGAGCCATGCTTAATGATACGTCCGCTGACATCACCTGGGAGAGGGCGTTATCAGACAAAGCGCCGTATGTAGCGCAGTTGAACATTTCTGCGGCGCTTACGCCTTTCTGGCTGAAGCGAGCAGGATTTGACGTGACCAGTTATGGAGAAGGAATACTTCCAACCCGGTTTCAATATTCTGAAGATAGCGCACGCAAAGGGAGATTGGAGATTTCGTGCGACTTGACGCGCGCAAAGCTCATGGTTCTGGGGGGCATCAAGCCTTTCCAAACCAAGGGAACGCTTGCTATGGTTTTGGACTTTCACCATGACAGGCTTCAATCTCTCAAAAAGTTTTCTGTCACGGCTGTTGATGGTCTTGACATTGAAGCAGACGGTACATTTGATGAGACGGGAAAAGCCTTTGAGTCCCTTCGACTTCATCATTTTAAGATGGGGCAAAACCAATTGAACGGCACCCTCAAAAGAGGCGGGAACAGAGAGTATGAGATTACCTTGAGTGGAAAGTCTCTTGATATTGAGCCTCTCAGGAAAACGATCAGTGAAAAAGAGTTTTCTCTTCCCAAGGAAAACGTGCGCTTTAAGGCAAACATTGAGCAGGCTTATATTAGTCCACAAGAGACGCTTTTTGAAAATGTTCTGACTTTTTACAGTCAAAACGATCGTTTGCTTTCTTTTGAATACAGCGCTTACTTTAAAAAAACCAAAGATAAGGAAAATTTAATTCATGTCGTGATCGCTTCACGCCCCGATCATACAAGACGATTTACATTGCAAACGCCTGCGGCTGATAAGTTGATAAAGGCATTGGACATTCCCCTTCAAGTTCATGGCGGGCTTTTGAAACTCTATGCTGTACGAAATGATATGTTGAGCCATGGGCCTTGGGAAGGTAAGCTCAAGATTGAGAATTTTTCCATCAGGAATGTTCCCGCCCTTGGTCAAATTCTCTCGCTGGCGTTCCCGACAGGGGTGATGGATCTGTTTTCAAACAAGGGGTTGTCTTTCAGACAGTTCAGGACTCGATTTACCCTGACGCCTCGCAAGATCATCCTTTCCAAAGGCCATGCTCAAGGTGTTTCGCTTGGGATTACGCTGCAAGGCAGTATGGATCGTTCTTTCATGCATTTGAATCTTTTTGGTTCGGTTATTCCGGCGTATCTGCTTAATTCTCTTTTATCCAAAATCCCCCTGCTTGGTGAATTGCTCACCGGTGGGAAACATGAGGGAATTTTTTCTGTCTCTTATACTATTCAGGGTTCGCGCTTGAATCCGATCGTCAGCGTCAATCCCGTCTCGATTTTTACGCCGGGCTTTTTGCGCAAGATCTTTGAGTTTGGCGCTGAGGACGCTGAATCCGAAGATAACGACGATTCTTTTGATGTTGAAAAATAAAAACTTGTCTTCAGAATTTGGGTTGTGAGGCGAAGGATATGTTTTGCGACCACAAAGAAATTTATACCCTTCGCCTTTCAAAATCTGGGGGTGTTAGACATCGGGATTCGTCCTGCTCACGTACTGATTGTACGCTCCGCGGGACTCACCGCTCGTCTGCCTACCCAGATTTCGAAATCCTTTGGGTATATGAATACAGGTTAACCTTATTTTTTAAGCTTCAACAGGATATGACGCTTCTTTCCTGCTGAAAGCTTGATATGGCCCGTATCTCCAAATTCTTCTAAAGTCACTTTCCGGCTTTCATCGGTGATGATTTCATCATTAAGGCGCGCTCCATAGCCTCGTATCAGTCGTCTTGCTTCTCCATTGCTCGGGACCAGGCCCGTGGACTTGAAAAGCTCCAGGAGTCCAAGACCTGATTTTGCCGTTTCCGGATCAATGTCAAAGATTGGAAGTGAAACCCCTTCAACACTTGATGGAGTGTGGCGCTCAAAAAGACTTTCCGCCGTCTTGCGTGATTCGCTCACCGCGTGTTCGCCGTGGCAAAGGCGCGTCACTTCATCAGCAAGTATCTTTTTCGCGTCATTTAATTCTTGTCCTTGAAGCATTTCAAGTTTGATAATCTCTTCCAGAGGGAGATCCGTAAACATACGCAAGAATTTCCCCACATCGGCATCGTGTGTGTTGCGCCAGAATTGCCAGAAATCAAAGATAGGAAGTTGTTGCGCGTTCAGCCATACGGCGCCTTGCACAGTTTTACCCATCTTGGCACCGCTTGCTGTCGTAATCAGGGGAGACGTTAGACCAAAACTTTCCTTGCGTTCCGTACGACGGACAAGATCTACGCCTGAAACGATATTCCCCCATTGATCCGCGCCACCCAATTGTAAGGTAACGCCATAGCGTCGCTTTAGTTCAAGGAAGTCGTAGGCTTGCAGGATCATATAATTGAATTCCAAAAAACTAAGCGATTGTTTGCGTTCAAGGCGAAGACGAACGCTATCGAAGGTCATCATGCGGTTGATTGAGAAATGCCGGCCATAGTTGCGCAAAAAATCAAGATAATTGAGATCGTTCAACCATTCGGCATTATTGATCATCAAGGCATCGGTTGGTCCTGTCCCAAATTTAAGATAACGCGCAAAGATCTGCTTCATGGAGGCAAGGTTCGTATGAATTTCTTCATCGCTTAATACTTTGCGCATTTCATCTTTGCCGGAAGGGTCTCCAACCCGTGTTGTGCCTCCACCCATCAAAACGATCGGCTTGTGTCCTGTACGCTGCAAGAGACGAAGGCGCATAATCTGTACCAGATTTCCAACGTGCAAGCTTTTGGCGGTAGCATCAAAACCTAAATACGCGATGACAGGGCCTTTGAGCAGTTGGTTATCAAGGCTTTCCAAATCCGTTGCTTGATGAAAAAAACCGCGTTCAAGAGTCTCTCGCAGAAAATCTGATTTTGGATTAAACATATTGAATCATCATAGGTTTGGAAAATTTATGGGTCTCACCTGCCACGTGTCTTAGCAAATTCAGGATGCGAAAACAAGCGCCTTCCCATCTTTATCCATAAAAGGGGGTTCTTTGTATGCTGAGCGGAACATGCTGCTCATTCGTTTGCGAATACCCTGAAATCGTTTGAGCGTATGCTCCAGGAACTTCAGGATTGTTGATAAAATGAAGAAAGCCGCGCTTTATCATATTGTTGAAGCCTAAAAGATTTAATAATGTTCTTCACACGCGATGTGTAAGTCTTTCCCAATTCCGAATACCTTGTCAGACCTTCCGCTAATTTCAATGGACAAAGATGTTCTCCCGCAGTGCGAAGATGGGCGCGAATGGAACGCATAGGCGCATAGGCGTCATGCGTGTTGAGATTGTGAATGTAATGGCTCACGCTCTCCTGAAGAGAGTTATAAGAAAAGACATGTCTGGGGTTCTTCATCATGCCAAACGGAGAATTAAAACGTTGAGCCGCCAAGGAACCACCCCATCCCGTTTCAACAACGGCTTGACCCAAGGCAAGAGAAGGGGGAATCACATCCACACGCTTTAAAAGCTCTGCGATCGTTATGCGCCGAAGATTGTATTTAAGAGCCAACCGGCTCAGCCACTGCGTTTGTTTGTGATTAAGTTTCTTCCCCGCGTCCTTAATTCTTTTCAACATCAACAGGTATTCACGTTCAGCCTGAACTTTTTCATTGTGAGCCAAAATGGAAGGAAGCAAATTGTTTACAAAGGTTTCTTTGCGTGAACTGATGTTGGTCAAATGCTCCAGATCCGGAGAAAAACGTGTCGGATACATCCGCGCGATTTCAATGATGTCTGCCTCTTTCCTATGCGTATCATTAGAAAAGAGACGGCGCTTTAAAAAGGTTTCCAAATCGCTCTTATGGTGAGAATTAATCTGTTTTATAGTTGGCTTGGAGGAAAATTCATGGGTTGAGGATGAAAGCAAAAAACGCTTCTGGAGAGCAATATGGGGCGTTCCCCAAGGTGCCAGTGCGTAAAGCGCCATCATCATTCCTATAAGACTCACCATAATCGCTTGACGCGCACAATAGACTCGTTTTGCGAAGATGTATTTCTGATTCATTCCTCTTACCCAAGTTGTTGATCCAAATGAAAATTAAACCGCGCGAACTTCTTCGACCTCAGGAATGTAATGCTTCAACATATTCTCAATTCCTGATTTTAAAGTTGCGGATGAACTGGGACACCCTGAGCAGGCTCCCTGCATTTGAAGATAAACAGTTCCGTTTTCAAACTTTTGGAAAATAATGTCTCCTCCATCCATCGCTACCGCAGGCCGGATGCGTGTTTCCAAAAGCTCCCTGATTTCGCGCTCAATGTCACTGAGTTCTTCATGTGTGGAAGAAAGGGCCTCTTCACGAATATGTACCTGATCGTGCACCATGAAATATTCCATGATTGAACCCAGGACAGATGGCTTGATCACGGCCCAAGAAGAGATGCCCTCCTTGGTCACGGTAATAAAATCGCTCCCGAAAAATACGCCTTTGACGCCTTGAATGGTAAAAAGCTTTTGCGCCAGAGGCGATCGTTGCGCCGATTCCAAAGTGGGAAAGTCAGCAGTTCCTGAAGCCATAACGACCTTGCCAGGCAGAAACTTAAGCGTTGCAGGATTCGGCGTCTCTTCAGTTTGAATAAACATCTCTCTCCCTCTTTCAGAATCCGGGGGGTCTATTTCCATACCCAGAATTATGGACGAACAATCCTCAATGTCAACCCTATAAAACTTCTTAACAGATAAATCAATCACAAAAATTTCACAATATTTTTATAAATAATGAATACTTATTTTACACTTGTATTTAAAGTAAAAAACACTTCATCTGAAGAAGTTTTACTTTTTATCTTATGTGAACTGTAAGAAAAATTTATATACGCTGTGGTTTGGTTCTTGAAAAACAGCTATTTTCGCCTCACAAGTCAAAGTCTGAAGACAGGTTCTTAATCTCGCCAGAATTTAGGGCTGAGCAAAATCAATACGGTAATGTATTCTAAACGTCCCAAAAGCATTCCGGCCATCAACATCCATTTTGCGCCATCAGGCAAGGCTGTATAATCCCCCCTATGACCAATCAACGTTCCAAAGCCCGTCCCTACATTATTAAGGCAGGATACGGCAGCTGAAAGGCAAGTAAAAATGTCAAAATCATATAAGGAAAGCCCCAAGGATAAGAGTCCAAAACAAATGATAAAAAGCCCAAAAAAACTGAAAACGGACAGGAAAATACCTTCAGGGATTTGCTGTCGATTATAGAGAGAAAGAAAAACGCCGTGGGGTTTTCTCAATTGCTGGATATTCGCGCGTGCCGTCGCATACATCACCTGATAGCGAAAGACTTTAATCCCTCCTGCTGTTGAACCTGTACACCCGCCGATCATCATCATCATGAGGAGAATAAGAACAGGAAAAGTACCCAGGGAAGTATAATCAGCAGAGACAAATCCTGTCGTGGTCATGATGGAGACCACTTGAAAAGTCGAATGACGTAACGCGGTTCCAAAAGAATAATTCTGATGCCACAGCCATAAAGTTGAACACAAAGAAGCCGTCGTCATGGCCAGAAGAAAACCTCTCACTTGATTATCCTGGTAAAGGGATTTGAAATCTTTTTGAAAGCATCGCACAAAAAGAATCAATGTCGTTCCGCCGATAGTCATAAAAATGATAAGAATAACGTCGATGAGAGGGCTGTCGAAATGCTGTATGGAGGCTCCATGAGTGGAAAATCCTCCCGTGGAAAGAGTTGCCATCGCATGGCACACGGCCTCAAGCCAGGTCATTCCTGCGCCCCATAAGGCAAGACTACATAAAATGGTGAAAAAAACATAGGTGCCAAAAATGGCGGAGGCGATCTGAGAGACTTTTGGAAGAATTTTCTCCGATCGGTCCGAAAATTCATTTCGGAACAGTTGCATTCCACCAATCCGCAGCATCGGCAGAACGGTCAAAGCCATGACGACAATCCCAATCCCCCCTAGCCATTGAAGCAAGGCGCGCCATAACAACAGACCGGGTGACGTATAATTCAGACCTCGAATAACGGTCGCCCCTGTCGTGGTCAAGCCCGAAATGGCCTCAAAAAAAGAATCCGTGATCGTATTGGTGGCGTGGGAGTGAATAAAAGGAAGCGCCGCGAAAAATGACAGCGCCAACCAGTTGAAAGTGGTCAGCAAGAACGTATCGCGCGCGGACATTTTTGTTTTTTCGGTAGGGCGTGCCGCAAATGTCAAAAGCAGACCTGAAAATCCGGTCATGCCTGAAGAAATGGCAAAAGCTTGCCAATTAATATCATCGTGGAAATAGTCCAGAATTCCAGGCGCAATCATGGACAGGGCAAGAGCGGTTAGAAACAATCCTGTCGTAAAGAAAATCGGTTGAAAGGCGATAACCAAGATCAAAAAACCGTCGTTGACATTATTTTACCTCTTTTTCGTTTGCCTACGTACATCTTGAAATCCTTTGAGTATAAAAACACTTTATTATCATCTATTGAAAATGTAATGTCCATATCCCTGCACGTCCCACTGCGCGATGATCCAGAAGTTGAAAATGTTCAGGAAATATCAGCGTTTCTGAAGAGTCCGTCTCCACCACGATAATTGCGTTTTTTGCAAGCCATCCTTGTTCAAAAAATCTCTCAAGCGCTTTTTCGCAAAGACTCTGATGATAAGGGGGATCCACAAAGAGAAGGTCATAGGAAAAGATTTCAGACGCTTTCAATGTCAGAACGTCTGATTGAATGAGAGAACACTGTGATTGAGCCTTTAAAAAATTTATATTTTCACGAATGACGCCACAAGCAGTTGTCGTTTTTTCAATAAAGGTGACGCTGTGGGCGCCCCGGGAGAGAGCCTCCAGCCCCAAAGCCCCCGTACCCGCAAAAGCATCCAGAACACGCAGTCTATCCAGGGATATGTCATTTTTCATAAAATATGCGTTTAAAATATTAAAAATCGTCTCTCGTAAACGATCTGACGTCGGGCGCGTGAGGGGACTTTTTGGCCCTTTAAGAGAATGCCCTTTCCATTTTCCGGCGATAATCCTCATCTCTGTTGCCTGCCAGGGGTACAAACGTCAGTTCTTGAATTCGGATTCATAAACGCCCCAGATTTTTGCGCGCGGCAACCAACCTTTGTATCCTTCCACTTGAAGACGGCACCAGTCGCCCTTGCATTCCGTCAGTTTTCCCACAACCGCTGATGCCAGACGCGCAAGTCCTGACGCTTCGATTTCAGGGCGTTTTCTGAGAATAACGCCATCCTCCATAATCATAACCATTCGTGCCCCTGAAAGCATACTTTGATGTACCCATCCCTCGACACCTTCAAAGTTGCGGATCTTTCGCCAGACGCCGAATTCTCTTACGACTTCCACAGGCATTTTCTCATATTTGAAAATCCACTCGACGGGATATTCCGAACCTGGCCCAACGCGCAGGTTGACCTCTCCTGATCTTAAAGAGACAAAACGCGGCAAAGGCAGGTTTTGACCCGCTTGCAAAACATGCACGCCAAAAATCAGCAAGAAGACGGTCTTGAGTATCAACACTTTTTTACCTTGCTTGGGCTTCTAATATCCCGTTGAGCCAAAGCCATCCGATCCTCGCAAAGTCGTTGATGTGAAAGCTGTCTGTTTTTGCCAATCGGCATGCAAGACAGGAGCGAGGACAAGTTGAGCTATTTTCAGTCCTCGTTCGATCGTAAAGGGTTCTGTGCCATGGTTGACAAGCAACACTTTTATCTCTCCGCGATAGTCGGAATCGATGGTTCCGGGCGCGTTCAGAACTGTTATGCCATGTTTCAAAGCCAACCCTGAGCGGGGGCGGATCTGCGCTTCGTATCCTTTAGGCAGTTCGATGGTTAAGCCGGTGGGAACAAGGCAGCGCTCTCCAGCGTTCAGAGTCACTGGCTTATCAAGGGCCGCCATAAGATCGGCGCCGGCGCTTTCAGGCGTCGCATAGCGCGGCAATGACAGGCCTTCAGCATGGGGGAGTGTAACAAGAATGACGGGAACGGTGTGCAACATTTGTCTCTCTTTATTTATGTATCCTTCGCCTTTTAAAATTCTTTGGGTATAGTCATCGTTTATTATAGTCTGTCTTGTATCGCTTCTAAAGACCAATCCCCATGGCGTGTCGGGTCAAGCATTTGCGCAAGGGAGCGATCACATTTACCAGTGACATTCCTTGTCCTCTCATAAAAGCGAGAGTTCGCGAGGGGTGGGAAAAGAGGCGAACCAGGCCATCCGTCATGCAGGTCATTGACGCGACATCCTTGAGGCGTCGTCGCTGGTAGCGGCTTAGAACGGTTTCGTTGCCTATATCAATCCCCAACCTGGCGCTTTCGTGTACAAGAGTTGCCAGGGTTGAGGCGTCCCGGAATCCCAGATTCGCGCCCTGACCAGCCACCGGATGAATCGCATGGGCGGCATCGCCGATCAATACGCAGCGTTCAGCCTTCATTCGTCGCGGCAAAGTAGCAGCAAGAGGGTAAAGCCAACGCTTTGAGGTCAGCGTTAATTTGCCCAGATAGGGGAAGCGGATCTCAAGCTCTTGGGCAAATTCTTCTTGAGACAAGGATTGCATCGCCGCCGCCCACTCATTCTTAAGGCTCCAGACGACCGATGAATGATGCGTTTTAACCGGCAGGAAAGCAAGGGGACCTGTCGGCAGAAAATGCTCGAAGGCGATGTGATGATGTGGCTTTTCATGCTGAACGGAGGTGACAATCGCTGTTTGATGATAATGCATCGTATGACTTTTGATGCCGGCTTCCTCTCGAATCCGGGAAAAACGGCCATCGGCGCCCACAATCAGTTTTGCCTGAATGATCTGTCCATTGCTTAATGTCGCTTCGACATTCAGAGGATGAGAGACAAGACGTTTCACCGAATGGGGCGTGATGAGGCGGATATTTTCCCGATCGGACATCATTTGATAAAGCGCTTTCCGAAGTTCTCGATTCTCAAGGATAAAACCCATGGGATGACCTTCGGCGTCTTCTTGATTAAAGTGTAAAAATCCTGGACTTGAAGATTGAGAGACGCGAATTTGACGGATAGGGGTCGTGTGAGGAAGAAGCTTCTGCCATAGATCCATCCTTTCCATGATCCGGGACGATCCCCAGGATACGGCGGTGGTTCTGCCGTCTTGATCTTTATGGAGGACTTCTTCAGGGGCAAGGTGATCCACAACCACGATATGCAGGGGGATGGCAGCCAGAAGCCCTGCAAGCACGCCGCCTACGGGGCCTCCTCCCACAATCAGGACATCACATTGAAGCGGTTTTTGGGTCATCGTCGTTGTCATCGTTCCCTAATTTAAGATGAGTGGCGCTTCAACGCAAGAGCCTGTTTTTTGTCTCTCTAAATCCAGGGTAAAGGCGATCAATCCTCCCGGCGCAGAGCAAAGATGACAATAGACCTCTTGCAAAACCTATATCTGGCGGATGCTTTTGGCGTTAAAAGCTCGCTGCACACCTCACGTACCTTATGTACGCTGCGGTTTCTCGTTCGCTTTTGCCTAAAAATCCCCACGCCATATCTGGTTCTGCAAGAGGTCTAATATTCCGTTAAAGTTTCCTTTGATTTTATTGTTCTGTCTTGATAGTGTACTATCAAAATAGCATAGTGGAACAAAAAGGATGCTCAAGTGGATAAATCATTGCCTGAAGGAACATGTGATCTCTTTGAGGCTTTTTTGCTTCTTGAAACGGCGGAGGAGTGCAAAAAGTTTTTGACGGATCTTTGTACACCTCAGGAAATTGAAGCGTTAAAAGAGAGATGGAGAATTTGTCAGCTTTTGCATGAGGGCAAGTCCTCTTACCGCGAGATCCACGCCCTCACGGGGGCGAGCTTGACAACTATTAGTCGTGTCGGACGATTTTTAAATATGGAAGCGAACCAGGGGTATCGCTGTGTTCTCGAAAAGTTAAAGTCAGGAAAAAAGGAAGTTCATGATGTTTTATAGATGGTTGCTGTTGTTAAATTATGTGTGGGTTCTGCTCGCGTGTCCTGTTTTGGCGACACAGACCTCAAAGGCGCAAAAGGTGCGTATCTGTATTTCGCAAGTGGTTGAGCACCTCGCGCTTAACGCGACGCGTCAGGGAATTGAAGAGGCGCTTGAAGAGGCGGGATATGTGAAGGGAGACAATCTGGATCTCTGGATTGAATCAGCGCAGGCAAGTCCAGCCCTTGCGCAACAGATTGCGGACAAGTTTCTGGCGCTTGAGCCTGATCTTGTGGTGGGCATAGGGACGGTTTCGGCTCAATCTTTTGCAAAAGCGGCAAAGAATCGAAAGGTCAGACTGGTCTTCAGCTCAATCACGGATCCTTTATCCGCTAACCTTGTGAACGGTCTTGATCGTCCAGGTCGCAATACGTCGGGCGTGTCCAACTTTGTTCCTTTGGGGCCGCAACTGGAATTATTTCAAAAGATCTTCCCCAACCTTAAGAAGTTGGGGATTCTGTATAATCCCGGAGAAGTAAACTCTCAAATTATCGTCAAGAAGCTTGAGGCGCTGACGACAAAATACGGGATGACGCTGGTTAAACAGATCGTTGCCAAAACGGTGGATGTACCGCAAGCGACCCAGAGGCTTTTGGGGCAAGCGGATGCCATATTTGTCAGCAATGACAACACGACCCTGTCAGCGATCTCGAATGTGATCCAGCTTGCAACCAGAGAGAAAAAACCGGTTTTTGTCAGTGATACGGATGTCGTGGAGCAAGGAGCATTGGCGGCGCTTGGGCCTAACCAGTATCAATTGGGTCTTCAGACAGGACGTATGATCGTGCGTCTCTTACGAGGGAAAAACATCGAGGATCAGAAGGTTGAATTTCCGGACACGCAAGAGACTTATCTGAATCTGGCGGCGGCAGCGAAAATAGGGATTCGGTTTTCCCCTGATCTTTTGGCGCAAGCGACAAAGGTTTATCCTGACGGGAAATGACATACCCTTCGTCTTTCAGCCTGTAGGGGTGTTGGCCTTCGGGATTCGTCCTGCTCACGTACTGATTGTACGCTGCGCGGGACTCACCACTCGTCCGCCTACCTACAGTCTGAAATCCTTTGGGTATGTATTCTTCGTCTTTCAAACGATGGAAGCGTTGGCCTTCGGGATTCGTCCTCCTTCACTTCGCGCTTCGTCCACCATCCCACATCTTGAAACCCTTTGAGAGTATTTTTTAACTGTAACTTTTTAAAACACTGCGTATACTCAACAGGAAAATATGAAAAGGATATCGAACCAGGATATGCTTCGTTTTAAATATTTGATCGCTACAGGGATCTTGAGCGCATTCCCGGTGTGGGCGATAGCATCTTACCCCGTAGATTGGGGAAAGGGCTTTCAAATAGCGGCTTCTCCGACAGCGGAAAAAATTCATGAGCTTCACCATTTACTTTTGATAATCATTTTCGCCATAGCGGCGTTGGTTCTTTTTTTGCTGCTTTATGTGGTGTTCAGGTTTAATGCAAAACGCCATCCTGTTCCGTCCACAGTCGTTCACAATACCCCTCTTGAGATTGTCTGGACGCTCATTCCGACCCTGATTATTGCGGTGATCGCCGTTCCTTCTTTTAAGCTTTTATATTTTATGGATAAAACAAAAGAGGCCGAATTGACCCTCAAAATTACGGGGCATCAGTGGTATTGGAGCTATGAATATCCTGATGAAAACATAGCTTTTGACAGTTATATGATCGCGGACAAGGATCTGAAGCCGGGAATGCGGCGTCTTTTGGAAGTTGATCATCAGGTGGTTGTTCCGGTGGGCGCCAATATTCGACTTTTAACGACGGCGGCTGATGTGATCCACTCTTTTGCGGTGCCGTCTCTTGGCGTGAAGCAGGATGGCATTCCGGGTCGCCTGCGCGAAACATGGGTGCGCATCAATAAAGAGGGAACTTACTATGGACAGTGCTCGGAAATTTGTGGTATCAACCATGCGTTTATGCCGATTGTTATTAAAGCGGTTTCAAAAGAAAGATATAAAGTCTGGCTTGAACAGGCAAAACAGAAGTTTGCAAATGCAGATTTCACGCAAAGACATTTTTCCTGCCTTGGGCATACCCAAACAATTTCAGGCTGCGGTTAGGCGAGATGAACGAGTGGTGAATCCTGCACAGTGTATATGGCGTATAAAAAGTGCGCCGAGCAGGGCGAATTCCCGACGTCCAACGCACTCCACGGCTTGAAGGATGAAGGGTATAAAAATAGTGAAACATGAGGATGTAATGGCTGGGACCTCTCAATTGATACGCACAGACTCCCTTCGTTCAAGCGATCATCCCACAGGTTGGCGTCGATGGGTCATGTCAACCAACCATAAGGATATCGGAACCCTTTATTTGGTATATGCCATCTTTGCGGGGATTTTGGGGGGCTTGCTCTCGATGGTTATGCGTATGCAGCTCGCGCATCCGGGAAGTCTGGTTCTGGGGTCGAATTATCAGCTTTACAATGTCATAATTACCGCTCACGGCCTTTTGATGATTTTCTTTATGGTGATGCCTGCTCTCATCGGAGGATTTGGCAACTGGTTCGTTCCTCTTCTGATCGGGGCGCCGGATATGGCCTTCCCGCGTATGAACAATATCAGTTTCTGGCTGCTTGTGCCGTCTCTTGTTTTGCTGATCCTTTCCACCATTGAAGGAGGGGGAGCAGGTACGGGGTGGACGTTTTATCCTCCGTTAAGTTCGATCCTGGGACATCCGGATGCTTCTGTCGATTTCGCGCTCTTCAGTCTTCATCTGGCAGGGGCTTCCTCTATCCTGGGGGCGATCAATTTTATCACCACAATTTTTAACATGCGCGCACCAGGCATGAGCCTTCATAAAATGCCGCTCTTTGTATGGTCGATCCTGGTCACGGCCTTTCTGTTGCTTCTTTCTGTTCCTGTTCTTGCCGGAGGGATCACCATGTTGATCACCGATCGCAATTTTGGCACAACCTTTTTTGATCCTGCGGGGGGAGGGGATCCGGTTCTCTTTCAACATCTGTTTTGGTTCTTTGGTCATCCAGAAGTATATATTATGATCTTGCCGGCTTTCGGGATTATCAGTCACGTTATCTCTACTTTTTCGACAAAGCCTGTTTTTGGTTATCTCGGTATGGTGTATGCCATGATAGGAATTGGATTTATTGGTTTTATTGTTTGGGCGCATCATATGTTTACGGTTGGCCTTGATGTGAACACGCGCGCTTATTTTGAAGCGGCGACCCTTATCATTGCGATTCCCACGGGCATTAAAGTTTTCAGTTGGATCGCAACGATGTGGGGAGGATCCCTTCATTTTAAAACGCCGATGTTGTTTGCGATTGGTTTTGTCTTTGTCTTCACGATGGGAGGACTGACAGGCGTAGTTTTGGCGAATGCCGGTCTCGATATTGCCTTTCATGACACATATTATGTTGTGGCTCATTTCCATTATGTGCTTTCCATGGGGGCCCTCTTTGGCATTTTTGCAGGATTTTATTACTGGTTTGGCAAGATGTCCGGCAAACAGTATCCTGAGAACATGGGGCGCCTACACTTTATTTTGACATTTATTGGCGTGAACGTGCTGTTTTTCCCGATGCACTTTTTAGGACTTCAAGGAATGCCGCGGCGTGTTCCCGATTACCCCGATGCGTTTGAAGGATGGAATCGTGTGGCTTCTTACGGGGCATACTTGACTGGCTTTGCGACGCTGATTTTCCTTTTCATGGTCGTTTATACGCTTCGACGAGGCAAACCGGTTTCCCCGAATCCCTGGGGAGAAGGAGCAAAGACGCTTGAGTGGACAGTTTCTTCTCCACCGCCATACCATACTTTTGAAACTTTACCTACCGTGACATGATGGGTAGAATCCTGTCTCGAAGTCAACCCTCAGGTTTTTCCTGTTATTCGGATTCGGTGTCTTCCACAGAGGCTAGTGTTCAGGATTTCATCACTCTTTTAAAACCAGGCGTCATGTCTTTGGTTGTTTTTACGGGCTATGTGGGCATGATGCTGTCTCCAGGCGCTTTGCATCCTTTTTTAAGAAGTGTGGCATTACTGGCGATTGCTCTTGGGTCAGGCGGCGCGGGCGCCATCAACATGTGGTATGATCGAGATATCGATGGCATCATGAAGCGGACACAAAAGCGCCCCGTTCCTCAAGGGCGGATTGCGCCAGAGGATGCGCTTGCATTTGGCGTTATTCTCAGCCTTCTTTCAGTGTTGCTGATGGCTTTAGCTGCCAATCTCTTTACGGCAGGCCTTCTGGCCTTTTCTATCTTTTTTTATGGAATAATTTACACGGTATGGCTTAAGCGAATGACACCTCAAAATATTGTCATCGGAGGAGCAGCGGGAGCCTTTCCTCCGATGATTGGCTGGGCTGCCACGGGCGCTTCTCTTTCGCTTGAACCCTGCCTTTTGTTTTTGATTATTTTTTTATGGACGCCTCCTCATTTTTGGTCGTTGGCTTTGAATCGGTCGGAAGATTATCGAAAGGCGAATGTACCGATGATGCCGAATGTCGCCGGAAGCCTTAAAACACGTCAACAAATTTTATTTTATTCGTTCTTGCTCTTTATTGTTTCTTTATTGCCATGGTTTTTTCATCTGAAGAGGGGGCTATATGCAGCGATTTCTTTTGTTTTAGGCAGTATATTTTTAGGATTGGCGATAAAAGTTTTTCAAAAGGGCCTTCAGAGGGATTGCAAAAAACTATTTTTATTTTCTATACTTTACCTGTTCCTGTTATTTTTGGGGATGCTATGCCCTTAGCTTTTTAAAATCCGGGGATGTTGGCCTTCGGGCTTCGTCCTGCTCATGTGCTGCTACGTACGCTGCGCATGACGCACTGTTCAGCTGCTGCCCCGGATGTCGAAACGCTTTGAGCATATTAAATTAATTTTAAGGGGAGATTCATAATGGTACGCGAAAAAAGCTCTTCACGTTCACTGGACAGGCGATTACGATCAAAAAACCTGGTTACTTTAGTCGCGCTTTTGGTTCTTGTGGCTTTGTTTTATGGCCTTGCGATTGTTCGTTTAAAAACTTCTTAATTTTATGTCTGACAAGAATGTTTCACATTCGCATCGTGGCACGTTGACCCTGCTACTTAGCTTGGTAGGAATGATGTGTGTCTTGTCTTTTGCATCTGTGCCGTTGTATCGTCTTTTTTGTCAACGTACCGGCTACGGAGGCACGCCCAAAATAGCGCTGAAGGCAGGCAACGAAATAAGCGATCGGCGCCTCAACATTCGATTTAGCGCAAGTCTTCATCGAGATTTGGATTGGTCTTTTGAGCCTTTGCAGAATCATTTGACGATCAGAGCGGGAGAAGTAGGGCTGGCTTTTTATCGTGTCAGAAATAATACGGATTTTCCTATTGCAGGAGTTGCAACCTATAATGTTACGCCTGATAAAGCCGGACCCTACTTTAATAAAATAGAATGTTTTTGTTTCGAAGAGCAAATACTTCAGCCTCATCAATCGATTGACATGGCCGTTCAGTTTTTCATTGATCCTGAGATCACACGAGACAAGCAAGCTAAAGATGTCAAGACCATTACTTTGTCTTATACGTTTTTTTCAGCAAAAGATCCCTCGATAAATAAGTACCTGGGGTTACCATCTTTCTAAAATTCTCACACCTTATTCGAATCCTTCAACCTACACAATCTGGATGGGAGGTGCACAAGGGATCCTTTGAGCCTAAATTTTTACTCAATAAAACCATTCTTGACAAATAAAATTAAATTGAAAGAGCCTGCATAACCCTTAAATAAGAAATTAAATAAAAGGTTATATTAATAATTTTTTTACCTTTATATTTGATTATTAAAAAAAAGAAAGGATTCTCACATGATAAAAAAAGAAAATATCTTATATTTATTGATGGTTTGTAATTGTTCTGTTTCCTTGGCATCAGAAAAAGTCTTGGATGAAGATAAGCTGTTAACTCCTCGATATATTACTTTTTCCGAAGCTCGCAAAGGCAAAGAGCAAAAGCTTGAAGAATTGTTGGCCAGCTATAGAACAACAGAAAAAGAACTGAGAAGTGTTCGTCAACATCTTGAAGAGTTTTCCAAGCTTTCGGATGATGTTTCTCTGTTTCTTGTAGAGCTGCAGAAAAATGTTGAACACACAGACATTGATTTTGCAGAAAAGGGATTTAATAAAATCCTGTCAGACGTCGCTCGTATTGAACCTCATCCTTCTGGATATATCCCAAGATCTGAGGGGCTGTATTCTGTTTCTGGATTTTTTACAGGAGAATTAAACCCAAAACAAACCCTTGGATTTATTTCTGGAGCGGCTAAAAATCCTTTTGTGACTCAAGAAGGAAAAGAATGGTTTTTTTCTGTGACATTAGGTGAGCAAATCTTCAAGGGGAAAGTATCTATGGATCAACCTCGTCTAGATTCTTTAACACTGACCAACGACATATTTATGAGCAATAGCATTTCTTTCAAATTAGATCCCAAATTTTCTCTCGAGGTACCTTTGGACAAAATGACCAAAGCTTGGAACAAACTTTTTAGGAAGAGTAACAATGGTGTAACCTCTGCCCGTTTTTTTTCAGCTTCTATAGAAGTTCCCGAAGGTCTTAAAATTGAACAAATCCCCTGCCCTCCCTGCAGTGTAAAATACTGTAAAGCAGAAAATTGGCTGCTAAAAATGCCAGGAACAGACCCCGAGCGTGGTTATTTTATTTTAGAAGATTGGCGGTCAGGAAAGAAGTATAAAAAAATCATTAAGCACGATATGATCTCAAAAGTAGATCAAGAGGGGTGCGATTTCTATATGCCAAATGGCCGTGTGAAAATTCAAATTACAAATCAATTCAATTTCAACCAGAATTGGACGGGAGCTCTTGTTATCCAAAATTCTCTTGTTCCTAGAAATTCCTGGACAACGCCTTACACCTTTTCCTTATTTCAGGATAAAAAAGAGCGCAAGTATGTTTTGAGAAACTCTGATTTTTTAGAAGAACTTTCAAGATTGGCCGAGGAATTTTTGTCCCAAAAGTGGACACAAGAAAATGTATTTGAAAGGATAAAAAAAATCTTTTCTTATCAAAACAATACCTTGGGAGAAAAAATTTCTCTCTTAGAAAATTATAGTGCGCTCCTAAAAAGAACATTAAAAAATGAGGAAGCAAAGTTGATTGCTTATAAGAGTTCTTTGCCTGACGAAGAAGAAGATAACACCTAGGAAGCAGGTTCTGTGAAGTTTTTTCAGTGATGCAATGCAAATAATATGTCCTTTATGTGAGCGTTTCTTGACTTTTAAAGGAGAATAATATTTTTTTAAGGGAGGGTCACATATATTTCATATCAAGAGGATTGAATGATAAACGAAAAAGAACCGCTAGAATCACAAAAAGAGACAGCAGGAGAATTTGACAATCTTTCCGATTTTCATTATTTTGATTGGCAGAAAGTTAAAACTTTTTATTATATAGCCAAATCAGGCAGCTTTACAAAGGCGGCTCAGACCTTAAGACTATCCCAACCTTCTCTTAGCCGTCAGGTTGCCCAGCTTGAAGATCATTTGGGCTGTCCTTTGTTGATCCGCCGAAAAAAGGGGATTGAACTCACCCGAAAAGGGGAAGAGCTTTTAGAGATTGTTGCCACCATTTTCGTAGACCTTACAGGATTCGTACGTTATATGCATGCGGCGACCTCCAAAGAGAAGGGAAAGAAACGACGAATCCGCATTTCTTCGACGCATGCGATTAACGCATATATTCTAAAGAAACTGATTCTTGAGTATGCTAAAGATCGTCCTGATCTTGTTTTCGAGATGATCAGTAATGATCAGGTGATTGATCTTGTTATGAACGATGTGGATATTGCGATTCGTCCCCATGATCCAAAGGCGCGGCGTGTTCAGCAAGAGTTTTTGTTTACGCTGGAGAAAAAGTTGTACGCCAGTACGAACTATCTGGAAAAATATGGGGAACCGCAAACAGTCGAAGACCTGAAATATCATCATATTATCGCGCCTGCGCATCCTCATGAGTATCCCTATGGAGACGTACAGTGGATTTTGAAGTTAGGGATGACGGAAGATAACATGCACGTACCTGTCTTTACCTCAAATTCAATCGAATGTTTAATCGAAGCCGCCCAAAATGACATAGGAATTGTCGCTACTTATCAAGAAATGAAGATTGTCCAAGATTCTTCCCTGAAAAATGTACTTCCCGATATCAAGGCTCAGAGAATAGAAGAGCATATTATTTACCCCGATTATTTTAAAACAGATAAGGAAATTCTTGCTCTCAAAGATTATTTAAAGCAAAAGCTAAGCCCCAAAGGAAATTAAGAAAAGGACAAGATCACCTTTTAAAGCAGAGATCCAAATAAGCACAAAACTCCCTAAAAGGGGAGCTTTAAAAAACTCAAAATTATCCTCTCTACAAATCTGGATAAATATAGAAAACTAATTATAGCTCCAAGTTCTTGTTTCTTGAAGCTTTACGTTTTTGACTTTCATGGTACGCTCCTTCCAGTATCAGCTTATTTTGAAATCTTCTTTATTATTTCCTATAAGATTTAACAAGAAGATAATTATATTCCTAAAGTATTTCAAAGATTTGCGCAAGCCTTCATTGTCATATTATCCAAAAAATAAGAAGTATGATGGTCTTGGTGAAACTTCAGAGATAGCGCAGGTTTTGTGAAGATTTCTCAATAATGGGCAGATTTACTTGACATTACCCTGCTATGTTTCTGCTGTGCCAAGGATCCAGGAAATTGACGGGACTCCAACCTGAAAAGGAAAACAGGGGCATATATAAAATTATATTGTTCATGAGGGACGGGACATCTCGTTATTTGCATTGCATCACTGAGAAATCTTCACAGAACTTGGATGATAAAGAAATATGATATCAAAAAGGCTCATCTACGACGAGCCTCTTTAATATTTTGTTGATTGCCATACGCCTTTTTCTTTTTAAGCGTTGAAGGTAAGGAACATTGACCTTCAATGTACACCTACACCCCACATCTTAAAAACATTTGGGTATAGTTTTAATTAGCGGATAATAGAAACCCCCCGACGGTTCTTTGCATGGGCTTCTTCCGTATGACCTGCATCAATGGGGCGTTCTTTGCCATAAGACACGGTCTCAAGGCGCGAAGCATCAATCCCATTTGCCATCAAGAAATGTTTAATTGCATGGGCGCGTCTCTCACCGAGAGCCAGGTTGTACTCGACAGTTCCGCGTTGGTCACAATGGCCTTCAATTAAAACGTTTTGACTGGCCCATTTCTTTAACCATTCAGCTTGTTGCTCCAAAGCGGTTTTAGCTTCTGGCGTCAAGTCATGACGGTCAAAACCAAAGTGAACGGTATCTTTAACGTTCTTTTGAAAATCGGCAGCAGAGCCAGGCGTTGACCCTTCGACAGATGCTGACGGTGCTGGAAAGTTATCAAAACCGCCAGAAACCATTTTATTTTCATCTGTGCAATCGCCGCAAGCCGTTAAAAGAGCAGCTAAAGCTGCCAAGCTTATAAATTGTTTACGCATTATTTCCCCCTAAAAAGGTTAATATTTTTATTCAAACACATATTTGAACAATACCTCAAGGACAATTCTTGACCTTCAGATTTGTTATAATAACGACCTCAACTTTTATCAAGTATATATGTAAATTTCTATCTAATCAAGGGGGACCAGCATGGATTTGCTGCATCCGTGGACGTCGCTATCATACGCTCATTATATCCTGTCAAATCAATGCGATAGATCCTGCTTTTGCCTGATCTTTCCGTACGTGTAAACATAATGACGCGACCATTGGGAGACCAACACGGATCTTCAACGATGTAGCCTTGCGCCAAAAGTCGCTCTCCTGATCCATCAGGTTTCATAACGCCAATGTAAAACGTGCCTTTGGAAATTTTTGTAAAGGCGATCCAGTCCCCGCGTGGAGACCATACAGGGGTCAGATATCTTCCCTTTCCAAAGCTGATGCGCTCCGCTTCTCCCCCGTTCACTGGCATGATATAAAGTTGTGGTGATCCTCCCCGGTCCGAATTAAAGACGATTTGAGATCCGTCAGGGGAATAACAGGGAGATGTGTCAATCTGCGAACCTTCCGTGAGGCGTGTCATCGCACGTGTCGTCAGACTCATATTGTACAGGGATGTGCGCCCGCCTTTCGCCAGGCTCATGATGACAGAGTTGCCGTCTGGCGAAAAGCGTGGGGCAAACGACATACCTTTAAAGTTACCAAGCAATTGTCGTTGTCCTGACATCAGATTCATCAGATAAACCTTAACCTGAGTATGAACGAAATCGAGATAGGCGATTTCATGAATACTGGGAGAAAAGCGCGGCGTAAGCGTCAATGATTGACCTGTTGAAAGGAAGCGGTGATTGGCGCCATCCTGATCCATGATGGCAAGGCGCTTGATGCGGCGGGTGATGGGGCCTGTCTGGGAAACATAAACGATCTTTGTATCAAAATAACCTTCATCTCCCGTTATGCGCTTGTAAATGGCGTCGGCGATTTTGTGGGCAACGCGACGATATTCGGAAGGGATCGCTGTGAACTTCAAACCTTCCAGTTGTTTTTCGGTAATCACATCATAAAGACGAAATTCGACCTGAAAGCGACCATTGCCTGCATTTGTGATGTCTCCCTTCACAAGTGTTTGAGCATTGATGAGGCGCCAATCCGCAAATCGTGGCCCTTGCCGCAGAGAATCCAGCGTTTGCACGAAGGAACTGGGGTCAATTGGTTTAAAAAGGCCGCACCCCTCAAGGTCGGCGCTGACAATTGATGAAATCTGGGCGCCCAGGTTGTTGAGGTCAGGGCTGGCTCCATGAAAGCCTGTCACCGCAATCGGCATTGGCGCGATATGCCCCTGAGTGATATCAATCGTCAGCTCTTTTGCTCTGACGGATACCATGCTCGTAGAGAGAATGCCCAGTAATACTGAAAAGTGTAAGAATTTTTTAATGCAGTGACTCATGATTACCCTCCAAGTAAAAGTCTGGGACTAAAGGTCATTTTAATATTATCATATTTTTTCAATCTTTCCGGAGAAAGAGGAAGTTTTGCGCACCGCGGATCTTTGGCTGCCCGCAACGCAGCTTCGGCCATACTTCGATAATAAGGATCGGCGCTAAAACGCTGATTGTCAAGAATGCGGGCATCCTTGACTGTGCCGTCAGGATTGATCGAGAGGTGAACGGGCACCGCGAGATTTTCAGCATCCCGAATACCAGCAGGGACAAGCCAACATTTTTTGAAATGATCCTGTAACAAATCACGTTCGCTGGTCGTCAAATCATCGTCCTCCTTGCCCGCTTGGCTGGCTGGCGCAGTGGCCTTGGGATCTGTGGGCAGCTCCCTATCATCTTCTATCTTTTCTTTCATCTCCTCAAGATTTTTGAGGATTGAATCGAAAGATTGCTCTTTTTTCTTTTTCTCGGGCGCTTGATTTGTTGGCTTCTCTTGCTTCTTTGATTTCGGCTTTTCCTTCTCCGTTGGCTTGGGCGGAGCCGGTTTCGGCTGAGGTTTAGGCGTGGGTTCTTTTACTTCTGGCTTTGCCTTTTCTTCCTTGGTTTCCGGTTTTGATACGGCTTCAGGGACAGGCTCGGGCTCAGGCTTGACCTCTGGTTTGGGAGATTCGAGCGGTTCGGGCGGTGTAAGAGGTTCAGGCTTTGGTTCAACGGGCGCAGGCGTGGGCGCAGGTTCTGGCTCTGGCGCAGGTTCGGGTGTGGGTGAGGGGGGAGGCGTTGGTTTTTCAGGTTCAGGTTTTGGCTCAGGTTTTTTCTCTTCGGGTTCAGGCGCTTCCTTGACGGGTGTTAAAGTGGGTTTGAGCGTGGTTGTTTCTTCCGCTATCCTCACAACTTCCACAGGAATTGATCGCATGAGATCAGGTTTCTCTTGAGGGAACCATGGAAGACCAAAGAAGAGCAACAAGAAAACGACAAAGTGCAGCAAAAAGGAGTAAAAAGCCGCGCGACGCATTAATAACCTATTCTTTCAAGTCTTTCAGGATTTTACCGCTTTTATTTCCTTCATCTTTCAAGAGGCGCGGACGTTGACTTTTGGGTGTTGTCCTGCTTGTCTCTTCAAATCCTTTGGAGGTGGGTGAGGGAAGTTCCGCCATGAGGGCAACTTTTTCAAACCCTGCGGCTGTTATTGTTCCCATTACTTGCAAAATTATGCCATAAGAAGTTCTTTGATCCCCGCGTACGAAAATACGGGTATCTGGTTTTGCCTGGGTAATCGCCTGAAGGCGCGGCACCAATGTTTGCAGGTCAACTTCCGTTTCTTGCAGATAAATTTTATGATCAGCAGTAACAGAGATTGTAAGGGGTTCCACTTGCTCGTTCAGGGCTTTTGCTTGCGTTTTGGGAAGATCCACGGGTACCCCGACGGTCATCAGGGGGGCGGTCACCATAAAAATCACCAGTAAAACCAGCATGACATCCACCATAGGCGTCACATTGATATCTGCCATGGGTACGCGCTTGGATCGCGATCCTTTACCAAAGGTTCTGGAAGGGGCGAGGATGGCCATGATTATTCGGCCTCTTCTAATTGGCGCGAGATGATAGCGTTGAATTCCGAAGCAAAAGACTCAAGACGGTTAGCATAGCGCCCCAGTTCCGTTGAAATCTTGTTGTACGCTAAAACAGCGGGAATGGCGGCGACAAGACCAATAGCCGTCGCAAACAAGGCTTCCGCGATACCAGGCGCCACAACAGCGAGGTTCGTCGATTGCATCTGGGCGATTCCCTGAAAGCTGTGCATGATGCCCCATACCGTTCCAAAAAGTCCGATAAAGGGAGCAGTCGACCCAACGGAAGCGAGAAAGTTCAAGTGTCGCTCAAGTTGTTCGATTTCACGGTTAAGCGTCACATTCATCACGCGCTCAATCCGATGATGAAGCGTTTCTCGAAATTCACGGCTTGCGGTTTTTCCCCGCGTTGTGGTGCGACGCCATTCTCGCATTGCCGCAGCAAAAATCGCCGCGAGAGGATCGGCGGGACGCGAACCGATACGGTCATAAAGACCATCAAGAGATCCTCCAGACCAAAAAGCCTCTTCAAACTTCTCAGCGCTTGATTGTAGCGATCTAAGCCGCATCAGTTTGGCAAAAATAATAGTCCAACACCACATGGAAGCCATCAATAACAGAATCATCACGAATTGAACGATCCAATCCGCGTGAACAAACAAGCTCCAGACCGAAAGATCTGTCGTTGCCACAGATTGACCGGCTGTTGCGGTTTCAAGGGTAGGGCTTGGTACGCTCACGTTGAGCCTCCTTCGTGTTTAGTCTTTCCGGGTTTTGAAAACACCAAAATATGCTGTGGCAAGCGTACAGGCTTGCCATGTTCGTTTATTAAGGCAAGAGTGACCGTCATGTCAACACACAACATCTCATGTCGATAGATCTTTTGAGGAATGATGAGACGGATTCCTCGAAGAGTTGCTGGCCCTGAGCGTACTTCCAGTTCTTCGTCAAGAAAAGCTGGCTTGAGATAATCAACCGTTAGATGGCTTACAACGAACTGGCATTTCTCGTGCGCCAAAAGCGTGGATTGGGTGATATTGTGTCCCCGTAGCCATTCAGTGCGGGCACGCTCGGCATATTTAAGGTAATTGCTGTGATATACGATACCGCCCGCATCAACATCTTCTTGGTAGATACGGACAAAATGAGAATGAAAAATCATGATACCCTTCGTCTTTCAAAATCCTTTGGGTCTCAAGCTCGCTTCACTCTTTACGTACCTTACGTACGCTAAGGTTTCTTGTCGCTTTTGCCTCAAATCCCCAGTCCGCTACGCTATCTTTGAGCCTACAAAGAATCTATTATGACAATGTGGGCGCCGGAAGTTTCAGATATTTAAAGGCGTCAAGCGTCAACATACGCCCGCGCGACGTTCTTTGCAAGAACCCCTGTTGAATGAAATAGGGTTCCACGACTTCTTCGATTGTGTCTCTTTGTTCAGATAAGGCAGCGGCTATCGTTTCAATGCCGACAGGTCCACCCTGGAAAGTTTTGGCGATCAACTCAAGAAATCGACAATCGAGATGATCAAACCCACGGGGATCTACCCCCAGGCATGTCAGGGCATGATCGGCGATTTTCGCCGTAACCTGTTTCGCTTTTGCCACATTTGCGAAATCCCGCACACGACGCAGAAGCCTTCCCGCAATGCGCGGCGTCCCTCGTGATCGTGCCGCGATTTCATGGATCCCGTCTTGAGAAATGGGCAAGTTTAAGAGTCTTGCGGCTCGTTCGATGATAAGCTCCAGCTCAGCCACCGTGTAATACTCCAGGCGTACGGGAATTCCGAAGCGATCCCGCAGGGGTGAGGCGATCAGACCAGTGCGCGTGGTGGCTGCGACCAATGTAAACGGTGGCAAGTCAATGCGAATCGCGCGTGCGGCGGGTCCCTCTCCAATCATTAAATCGAGTTTGAAGTCTTCCATCGCGGGATACAGCACTTCTTCGATGGCAGGATTCAGACGATGAATCTCGTCAATAAATAAAACGTCGTGAGGTTGAAGATTGGTGAGGATAGCGGCGAGATCCCCTGCTTTTGAAATCATGGGACCCGTCGTTGCCTTGAATCCTGTTCCCAATTCCGTTGCGATAATTTGCGCCAGGGTTGTCTTCCCCAGACCAGGAGGACCGCAAAACAGCACGTGATCAAGAGCTTCGCCGCGTGATCGGGCTGCCTCGATAAAAATGCGCAAATTCGCCCGGATTGGCTCTTGACCAATAAAATCCTCAAGCGCCCGAGGACGAAGAGATTTTTCTGGAAGATCTTCTTCTTTATGTTCAGGCGCCACTAATCGTTGTGCAGTGGAAAATGTCATGAACGGGAAAGCCTCACAAGACCGCTTCGAATGAGTTGCTCGACTATAGCATCTTCTCCGCATTCAATCATAGCGGCTTCTATCGCTTGTGTCGCTTCGTGTTGGCGGTATCCTAAATTCGTAAGCGCCGAAACGGCATCTTGGGGAACATCCCTTTTGTGGTAGGGATTTAAGGAAGTCCCTTTAGGGATTACGGAAATAATGTTCAGCTGTTCCGTTTTGTCTTTCAGCTCGTTGATAATGCGTGCGGCCAGTTTCGTCCCCACACCCTCGGCACGTGCGATGAACGCTTTATTCTGACCAAAGATGGCGGCGGCAATCTCAGAAGGCTCTCCTATAGAAAGAAGAGCCAGAGCCACCCTCATGCCGACGCCTTGTACAGATGTCAAGAGTCGATAACATTCTCGCTCTTCCAGTGTGCAAAATCCCAGAAGCGTGTGCGTGTTTTCACGGATGATCATCTCTATAAAAAGAGTGACAGGTTGACCCGGATTCGGTAAACGGCTCACGGAACGACTTGAGCAATGGACGCGATACCCCACGCCGCCCACATCGATTACCACAGACATGTCAGATACAGAATCAAGCAAACCGCTTAGTTTTGAAATCATTCCGTGTGTTCTCCTTCATATAGTCACTTTGACGAAAATGAGCATGACAAATGGCGACAGCCAAAGCATCCGCTGCATCGAGTCTAACTTTTCCCGCTTGCGGCAGCAAGCGCTGGACCATGGCGGCGACTTGATCTTTGGCGGCATGTCCAACGCCGACCACGGCTTTTTTCACCCGATTGGCAGAGTACTCAGCCACGGACAATGCATGATGAGAGGGGGCAAGCAACACGACACCGCGAGCCATTCCCAACTTCAGCGTCGAGACGGGATTTTTATTGACGAAGGTTTCTTCGACGGCGGCTTCGCCGGGGCTGAACTCTTCGATCACCCGCGAAATTCCCTGAAAGAGTTGAAGCAAGCGTTGGGCAAAACTTTCTTCGGTTATGGAATGTACCACGCCATGGGCTATATGAACCAGGTGGTTCCCCTGGCTTTCGATCACGCCCCACCCTGTGTTTCGCAAACCTGGATCAAGGCCAATGATACGGATCTTTTCAGGCATAAGAGATTTGCTTTCTTTTATATCCAAACGGTTTTGGAAGGGGGGAGGCGATGGACGCATCGAAAGTCCTGCGCAGCGACCATAAGCGGCTATAGAACACTATCCCGTCGAGCGCCCCAAACCCTTGAAAGGCGAAGGACATGGCAAAGAGTTTCATGGCTGTTATATCTCCCCCTATATCTCCATCTCTTTTATGACATCTTCAGAAATATCATAATTTGCTGAAATTGTCTGAACATCGTCATTATCTTCCAGGATGTCAATCATCTTGAATAAGGTTTTTGCGCTCTCTCCCTCTACGGGAACCGTATTTTTAGGTCGCCAGATGAGTTTGGCGGATGCGGGATCGCCAAATCTGGCCATGAGATGATCTCGAACAAGTGCGAGATCCGCCGCTTCGCAATACACTTCATGTCCTTCGGCATTTGAGATGACATCCGTAGCGCCCGCTTCGAGCGCCGCTTCAAAGATTGTTTCCGCCGAGGATTTCGCGGCTGGATATCGGATCTCTCCCAGACGATCGAACTGGAAACTGACGCTGTTGGTCTCTCCCAGATTTCCTCCATATTTGGTAAAGACCGCGCGGATTTCCGCCGCTGTGCGATTGCGGTTGTCCGTGAGCGTCTCGACAATCATGGCGACTCCCGCCGGGCCATAGCCTTCATAGCGCATTTCAACGTAATTGGCATTATCCTCACCGCCGACGGCGCGCTTGATGGCGCGCTCGATCGTATCCTTGGGCATATTGGCGTCGCGAGCGGCAATGACGGCAGCCCGCAAACGGGAATTCGCTTCGGTATCGCTTCCGCCCTCTTTTGCGGCTACGGTCAGTTCGCGAATTAATTTCGTAAAAACCTTGGCACGCTTGGCGTCCTGAGCGCCCTTGCGATACATAATATTTTTAAATTGGGAATGTCCGGCCATCGTTGTCCTTTTCTCATGTCGTCAGGATTAGACCCAAAGGATTTCAGGAGGGGGGTTGACGAACGAGCGGTGAGTGCCGCGAAGCGTACATATAAAAAAATACGTGAGCAACACAAAACTCAACGTCCAAACGCTTCTCCATCCTGAAAGACGAAGGGCATATTCTTTCACCATTCTCAAAGCCCGTGTTTCTCGTCAAGAGCCTTGTGTTGGCATCGCTTGTTTTTTATATTTAATTTCTGTATTTTTGTTTTTCAAGTGGCGCCATTTGGATAACTGAAGTCAGGAAAGAAGAAGGAAGTTCAGGGTATCAAAAAATAGAGATGAATCAATAATGAAAAAAATTGTTATGGGAGTTTCAGGTTTATTGGTCATGATGACCGCGCTTGTGCTCATCATTCCTTTTTTCATTGATCTCAACAGCTATAAACCTGAAATTTTAGCCAAAGCCAAAGAGGTCTTGGGGCGTGATCTTGACATTGAAGGAAAAATGAGCTTCCGCCTGTTGCCTGTCCCTGTTCTTTCGGCCGATAAAATCCGGATAAGCAATGCGCCTGAAGGGTCTCAGCCTCACATGGTCGCTGTCAAAACGGTCAAAATACAGGTTGCCTTATGGCCTCTTTTACAGAAAAAGCTAAAGATTGATAAAATTCAACTTGTTGGACCTGATATTTTCTTGGAACGACTTCCGGGAGGGCGCGGGAATTGGGAATTGAGTCTTGTTGATGGAGAAAAGAGGTCTTCTTCCCTGGAATCCGTGACGCTTGTCTCCACAGGCTCTGTGACGCCTGCGGCAGCTTCATCTTCTCACAATCTATCCGCCTTTGATTTAATCCTCCATTCTCTTGAAATAACGGATGGCCGCCTCGTCTATAAAGAAGGAGATGCTGTGTATGAAGTCAAGAATGTCTCTTTTGATGTTCGTGTGCCATCGTTTCGGAAGGGCTTTCATACCAAGGGCAAGTTCGATTACGCGCTTCAAACGGTTCATGTCGATATGGATCTGGGAGCGTTCGAGGATCCCCAGGCGTTCAGAGCAAGCTTTGGCCTTGGCAGTAATCAGATCAGCCTGAAAGGAACGTTATCTGTCCCGGATGGAATCTGCAAGGCGATAGTGACGGGAAGGGGCAATGGGGCGGAGCTTAAACAAATCGCGGGACTTGATTTTACGGTTCCTCCGCGCCTGGAAAAACAGCTTGACTTCAAAGCGGATGCCACGGCGTCTTTAACCCATATCAAACTCGACAATCTTTCGTTTAAAGCGGGCGAACTTGTGGCTGACGGATACTTCTTCGCTTTTCTGGAGAAGGGTGTAAAAGCGCGCGGGAGATTGAAAGGACGACCCGGCGGACTGGACTTTTCTTTTACCTTAAATCAAAACAAACAGGATTTTGCAGGCTCGTTCATGGCGGGTATTCAGGATTTGAAGAGCCTTTTAGCTTTTATCGAATATGATGCCGCCGGTATTCCTGAAACGTTGCCTCAAGAATTGTCGCTGAAAACTGAATTTAGAGTGACGCCGCGAGAAATTCGCCTTCATCATCTTGAGGGAGATTTTAAGCATGCCAAAATGACGGGAGAAATGATCTGGTCTCGTGTGGCTTTGAAATCTTCTCTTTTCGTCGATTTAAAAACAGAAAAATTCGCGCCTCTCCTCTCTTTGCTTGGCGTTAAGGCGATTGATAGGGGCGCCGATGCTTCTCTGAAGGGAAAAATCGAGGGAGATCAAAAAGAACTTGTTTTCGATACGCGCGCAAGAATTGGCTCCAGCTTTGTCGCTTTAAAAGGAGAGGCTAAGAATTTCCTTCGTTGGACAGGCTTTGAGACAAAAATTGATTTCAAATCGACCGCGCTTGTTGATCTGCTGAAACATTTTGATATCGATTTGCCCCAACTTTTTGATCAGGTAACGCTCACAGGACAAGTCGCGGGAGACCTCGCGAAGGTAAAGCTGGATACCAGCACCAGGATAGGCGATCTCGTTCTTCAGACACGGGGAATGATCGGCGATCTTTCGCACAATCCGAATTTTGATCTGGGAATTTCCGCCACGCATCCTCATGTAAAGCGCTTGTTGGGAATTTTAGGGGCTTCGGCACATGCTCCTTCAGGTCATTTTTCATTGAGTGGACATTTGGGTGGAACGCTTGCCGCGTTCAAGTTAAGCGAGATCAAGGGAATTTTAGGTACGGCAGGGGCATTTTCCGGGTCTATAGATTATTCTCAACCTCAGGGAAAACCTTATGTGAATACCAATTTGCGGTTTAGCGGTATCAACCTTGATCATTTGCTGTCTTTTCTCAAGGATTCCGCGACTGTTCCGACCTTTCCCCCTATTATGCTTGCGGCGGCAAATGCTCATGGTCATGCTTCCGGATCCTGGTCTCGCGAGGTCCTGGATCTGAAGTTTCTGAATTATTTTGATGCGGACGTCAGGCTGGATTCTCTGAAACTGATTAAAAAAGAGCTGGTGTTTGACAATCCTGTCCTTACGGCGCGGGTGAGAGACGGGATTTTAAAAATCATGAATTTAAAAGCTTCCGTTTATGGGGGAAGTTTTACGCTCGGTGGGCATACGGACGCCAAAAATAATAATGCAAGTCAGTATACTTTTTCATTAAAAGGCGCCGCATTGGAGAATCTTTCACCTAAAGAATCAAGCGTTAAAATGACGCAAGGAAAAATTGATATCGTGGGGGATCTTGCGACTTCAGGCAACAGCCTTTACGCTTTGGTCTCTGCTTTGAGTGGCAAGATCACTCTTAAGGCTCGCGATGGAATGATCAGCGGCTTTGATCTTCAAAAGATTACGGCGAACCTTGGGCGACAAAACCGGCTGGAAGGAATAGCGCACCTTCTTTCAACCTCTTTTACAAAAGGAAAGACGCCTTTTTCGAGTCTCGATGGATTGATTAAAATCCAGAATGGCATCGCCCATATCAAAAAGTTGAAGCTGTTGGCGAAAGGAGGAGAGGGAACGGCCCAGGGAACAATCAACCTGCCTGACTATAGTATGAATGTAAAAGCAAAATTCTTGCTGACGGATCTTAAAAACATGCCGCCCGTTGGTGTGACGTTTACAGGGCCTCTTGACAATCCTGTCCGTTCCATTGATAGCGCCGCGCTGCGGCACTATATGTCGGCAACGGCGCTTGATATGGCTAAGGATGTGGTGGGCGCGATTCGATCAGGCAAGAAAAAATCGGCTGATGTCATAGGGGCAATTATAGGTAACGGGATCGACAATCGTCAGGGAGCAGAGCAAACAGATCCGTCTCAATCTCAAGCTCGGCAAACGCCTGATTCTTCACAACAGCAACCTGGTATAAAGGATATGACCAAGGGTACGGAAAAAGCGATTAAAGGCTTGCTCAAAGGATTGTTTTAGGAGGTTCTATTCATCGGCGCCTGTTTTTTCCGCTTGAGTTTATTTTTTAAGAGTACCCCCTCGTCTCTTAATGAGAAAGAGTCCCTTTTTGCATTTCATTTATTGCCCTGTCTTTTTGAATCTTTAACTTTTTCCGGTTAGGGAAGTCTGTTGGATGCCAGAACTCGATTGAAATTGAACCGAAATCGTAAAACTTGTATTTTGTTTCTATATTCGCTACAACGCTAAATTGAGGATAGGATTATAGAAAGATATGATCAAAAAAGTACGTAAAGCCATTTTCCCAGTGGGGGGATTGGGAACGCGTTTTCTGCCGGCAACGAAAGCCATGCCGAAAGAGATGCTGCCTATTGTAGATAAGCCTTTGATTCAATACGCTGTTGAAGAGGCTTTAGTCGCCGGTATTGAAGAACTTATCTTTGTCACGGGGCGGGGAAAGTCAGCTATTGAAGATCATTTTGACCGTTCTTTTGAATTGGAAGAAGCCTTGAGGATTCGAGGCGTTAAAGTCGATCATATAACTCTGGGCGTTCCCAGGCTCTCCCCTGGCAGTATCGCTTATACCCGCCAGCAAGAGCCTTTGGGATTGGGTCATGCTGTATGGTGCGCACGCCATTTGATAAAGGACGAACCGTTTGCCGTTCTTTTGGCGGATGACTTTATTCATGGTAAAAAGCCCTGTTTGCAACAAATGGTTGAAGCTTATGAAGAATGCGGCGGCATTATGATGGCTGTGATGAATGTTGATCGCGCTCATGTCAGCCGCTATGGCATTGTGGATATCGCCTGCGAAAATAATCCGTTAGTGACAATACGCGGTGTGGTGGAAAAACCTCATCCAGATCGGGCTCCCTCTACCCTTGCGATTATTGGTCGGTATATTTTAAATGCCAAAGTATTTGAGTACCTAGAACGACAGGAGCAAGGCGCGGGAGGAGAGATTCAATTGACCGACGCCTTGGGACATCTTGTTTCTCAAGAACCTTTTTATGGTTTTCGCTTTGAGGGGAAACGTTATGATTGTGGCGCGAAGGCGGGGTTGTTGATTGCAAGTCTGGCTGTGGCCTTGTCACGGGAAGATTTATCATGTGAGTTAATGCCAGAACTTCAGTCTCTTCTGGCGAATTCCGATGTCATGCAAAAAGTAATCAAGAGGGCTTAACTCATGAAAATAACAGTCATTGGCAGTGGTTACGTTGGCCTTGTCACGGGAACATGTTTTGCGGAATTTGGATTTTACGTCACGTGCGTGGATAACAATCAGCAGAAGATTGCTCAGCTTAATCAGGACATCATCCCTATTTACGAGCCTGGTCTTGATGTGATGGTTGCTCATAATCTGGCCAGGGGGAGGCTTGCTTTTACAACGGCTATCCAGGAATCTGTAAGAGAGGCGGATGTTGTTTTTATTGCGGTGGGCACCCCCAGTCGTCGCGGGGAGGGGCATGCTGATCTGTCTTACGTTTATTCAGCCGCCGAAGAGATTGCAGCGGCTCTTGAAGGGTACACCGTCATAGTCACGAAATCCACGGTGCCGGTAGGGACGGGGCGAAAAGTGAAACAGATTATTCGACAAAAACGACCCCAGGCGGAATTTGACGTGGTTTCTAATCCTGAATTTTTGCGCGAGGGTTCCGCTATTGAAGATTTTATGAAACCCGACCGCGTTGTGATTGGATCAGAGGCTGAGCGGGCAACAGCCGTCATGCAGGAACTTTATCGTCCGCTTTCCTCGCTTGAAACGCCAATCGTTTTTACAACGCTTGAGACGGCAGAGTTGACAAAATATGCTTCCAACGCTTTTCTTTCGACGAAAATCGCTTTCATCAATGAAATCGCGGATCTTTGTGAGCGATGCGGCGCTGATATCCAGGGGGTCGCCAAAGGGATGGGGCTTGATAAAAGAATTGGCGAGCGCTTCCTGAATGCGGGGCCTGGCTATGGAGGGTCATGTTTTCCTAAAGATACGTTGGCGCTCATGCATACGGCGAATGATTACGGAACAAGGGTCAGTATTGTCGATGCGGCCGTAACCAGCAATAAAGCGCGAAAGCAGTCCATGACAAAAAAAGTGATAGGTGCTTGTGGTGGAGACGTGAGAGGCAAAACCTTGTGTGTTTTAGGTGTGACGTTTAAGCCTGATACTGATGACATGCGGGATGCGCCCAGCTTGGATATCGTTCCTTCCTTGATAAAGGCGGGGGCAAAGATTCGCGCTTTTGATCCTCAGGGGCAAAAAGAAGGCCGTGACATGTTGCCGCCAGAAGTGGAATGGTTTGAAGATCCCTATATGGCCATGAAAGAAGCGGATGCGGTGGTCATCATTACCGAGTGGAATGAATTTCGAGCCCTTGATTTTAATCAGATGAAACTTCTTTTGAAAAAACCTTTGATGATTGACTTGCGCAACATCTATGTGCCGTCACAGGTTCAGGAGAAAGGATTTGATTATGTCTCGATTGGACGATCTCCCGCGCATGGCTTTTCTCGATCAAAAGCGCCCATATTAAGAGTGGTGTCATGAAGGATAAGGGTAAGGATAAGGGGGGTGCGCTGAATCCTCAAATTCTTCGTGAATATGATATTCGCGGAATCGTTGAAGAACAATTTGGTGCGGATGAAGCGTATCTGATTGGACAAGGCTATGGTACTGAAGTCAGACGGGCGGGGGGACAGTCTGTCGTCGTGGGATATGACGGCAGATTAACATCCGTCGCGCTTGAGAAGGCGTTGGTAGAGGGGTTAAAATCCGCGGGGCTTCGTGTTTTACGGGTTGAGCTTGGACCTTCGCCAATGACTTACTTTGCGAGTTTTTATCTTGAAACTGATGCCGCTGTGATGGTCACCGGCTCTCATAATCCTGCTTCTTATAATGGATTCAAGTTGACCCTCTTTAAAAAGCCTTTTTTTGGTGACCGAATTAAGGCGTTGGGAAGGTTAATTGAATCGGGAGACTTTGCGACGGGAACAGGCGTTGTTGAAAATTGTCCGATTGAAGAAGCTTATATTGATTATTTGATAAATGATTTCAAAAGTCACTACGCCGGGGCAAAGCCTCTTAAAGTGATATGGGATGCGGGTCATGGGGCAGTCGCGGAGATTCTGAAAAAGCTTGTTCAGAAACTTCCGGGGACTCATATCCTTCTGAATGCGCAGATTGACGGAACTTTCCCCGCCCACCATCCTGACCCTGTGGTAGCTGAGAATCTGGAGCAGCTTATTGAAGCAGTGAAAACCGATAGGGCAGATTTGGGATTCGCTTTCGATGGCGATGGCGATCGTATTGGTGTGATTGATGATCAAGGTTCTATCATTTGGGGGGATCAGTTACTTGTGCTTTTGTCTCGGGAAGTGCTGCGCGCATATCCGGGCGCGACGATTATCGGGGATGTCAAGGCCAGTCAAACCTTGTTTGATCAGATTGAAGAGATGGGAGGGGTTCCCCTGATGTGGCGCACAGGACACTCCTTGATTAAGGCAAAAATGGCTGAAACAAAAGCGCCTCTTGCTGGAGAAATGAGCGGACATATCTTTTTTGCTGATCGCCATTTCGGGTTTGATGACGCTTTGTATGCGGCTCTTCGGACATTGGGTATTGTCTCTACGGGGGGAGATGAAAAATTAAGTGATTGGCGTAAACGGTTGCCTCATCCTCTGAATACGCCCGAAATTCGCATTGGGTGTTCAGGCCACGATAAATTTTCCGTCATTGCGCATATACGCAACGCTTTGCAAAACATGCAGACCCCCTTTATTGATATTGATGGTGTGCGGGTGTTAAGCGAGCATGGATGGTGGTTGTTGCGGGCCTCGAACACAGCTGAAGAATTGGTCGTGCGCGTGGAGGCAAAAAACCCTGCGGGGCTGGATATTCTTAAGGGAGAGCTCAGCGCTTACCTGGAAAAGTTTGGCATCCCGCCGCTTGTATAAGTTCGGTATGGTATTTAGTATCTTTAAGAGCGAAAACCTTGCAGAACCACATTCGTGTTTTTTGGCATGAGGATGACTCCCTCTGTCTTCACACTGAGGCTGGGCGCTTTTTCTAACGCTAGAGAGAAAGTGTCCAGAAAAAACAGTAAAAAATTTGATATATCATACCATCACTTGATTTAACGAAATTTTTCAAGGCGGCGCAAATGGCGTTCTTCTTGCTCAAACGACGTCATCATAAAAGTATGGAAACAATCTCGCGCCACCTCGGAACCTACAAGACGTTCCCCCAGGCAAAGGACGTTGGCATTATTGTGGCGGCGACTGAGAGAGGCGGAAGTAACGCCGTCATTACAAACGGCGGCGCGTATTCCTGGAAAGCGGTTGGCAGCGATGGAAATGCCAATCCCTGTGCCGCAAAGGAGGACGCCGCTATCTGCACGCCCTTCAGATATTTCCTGGCACACCAAAGCGGCAAAATCAGGGTAGTCAACCGAAGCTTGTGAATGTGTGCCTAAATCTTGGAGGTGTACCCCTCGCTCAGCCGCATACTCTTTGAGATTCTCTTTGAGGAGATAGCCAGCATGATCGGACGCAATGACAATCCGTTTAAAAATAGGTTTCATATTTTTGATTTTGCTGTTTTTTGAATTCTTTAGAGACGAAGATATTCAATTTTTTAAGTTCATTCAATAGATTTCTTTGGTAACCTGCGTGAGAAAGAAATTTGATATACCCTTCGCCTTTCAAAAACCGGGGGCGTTGGACATCGGGATTCGTCCTGCTCACGTACTTATATGTACGCTGCGCGGGACTCACCGCTCGTCCGCCTACCCGGATTTCGAAATCCTTTGGGTATAGACACCGCGCGGCGCTTGCTGCCCGTCCTTTTATCCCTCTTAAATCCTTCTTTGGGTATCTATCTATACATCATACTCAAGTCCAAGTTCGGTATAGTGGTGGCGTTGTTCGGCCCAATTTTCGGAAATTTTTACATGAAGAAAAAGATGAACCGGATGTCCGATCAATTCTTTCAGTTCTCGTGCGGCAGCTTCTCGAATATGTTTGATTTGATGTCCCCCTTTTCCAAGGAGAATTGCTTTCTGTCCTTCTTTTTGTACATAAATCACTTGGGAAATTTTAACAGATCCATTGCGGAATTCTTCCCATGATTCAGTTTCAACGGTGATGGCATAAGGAACCTCTTGATGAAGCAAACAGTAAATTTGCTCGCGGGTCATTTCTGCCGCCAGCAACCGCTGAGGCAAATCTGTCAATTGATCTTCTGGAAACAGCCACGGCCCTTCGGGCATCCGTTCAGCAAGTTCTTGCAACAGATCTTCTACACCGTCTCCCTTTTGAGCGGAAATAAGAAAAACGCGATCTATCTTTTTGTCTTCTGAAAGCTGGGCAATCAAGGCAAGCAATTGATCTCGCGGGATCAGATCGATTTTATTGATAACAAGAAATACAGGTACAGGATTTGTTGATTTTTTAACGGCTTTGTCAAGAATCTCTCTTGTTTCCATTTGACGAGGATGATGCGCGTCTGTCATGACCAGAACAAGGTCTGTTTCTGAGCTGGCTCCCCACGCTGCTGAAACCATGGCGCGATCCAGGCGTTTTTTGGGGACAAAGATGCCGGGAGTATCAACCAGGACAATCTGGCTTTCTCCTTTGAGCGTAATGCCCAGGATACGTCGACGCGTTGTTTGAACTTTGGGAGAAACAATAGAAACTTTAGACCCTACCAGACGATTCGTCAGGGTAGACTTTCCTACGTTGGGGACGCCTAAGATGGTGACAAATCCGCAGCGTTTAGACATTTTGAGATCGAATGTAGCTCAAAAGAGCTTTGGCGGCGTTTTGCTCGGCCTCTTGCTTGGAAGAACCTTTTCCCACCATCATGTCTAATCCCTTCACATGTACGCCAATTTCAAAAAGGGGATCATGGTCAGGACCTGTTTGATGCATCAGAACGTAGATAGGCGCAGGCTTTCCCCGACCCTGTGCCCATTCTTGCAGTAACGATTTGGTCGGTCGTTCCAGCGTTTGCGACGCTTTTAATTCAGTGGACCAGTGTTCAAGAATAAAGCGTTCGGCAGCTTCCAGACCACCATCCAGAAACAAGGCCGCAATAACGGCTTCGCAGGCATTCGCAGTGATGGATTTCTTTTTGAGGATCCCTGTCATGCGATTGGCATGTCCCACTTGAAGAGCTTCTCCAAGCTTTAATTGATCGGCGACTTTTCCCAACACTTCACGGCTGACAAGATGCGCCTGTCGTGCAGCAAGCTTGCCTTCAGGGGCTTCGGGGTAGAGATGATAAAGAGTTTTAGCAATCACAAGACCCAGTACGCGATCTCCTAAAAATTCGAGCCGTTCATTATCGCACTTTTTGTCGTGTACACTTGCATGAGTCAGGGCTTCGCTCAGCAACGAAGGGTTGCAAAATTGATAATTCAATGTTTTCTCAAAGGAGTTTTTCACTTCTCTCTCTGGCTTTCTTGTCAACGAATAATTTTCAGGAGGCGATTAAAACGAAGACCGCCAAGCCAATGCCAGACTTCCCACCAACGCGCTTCAGTGGAAAAGAAAATCAGTTCGGCGCGCCCAATCAGATTTTCATAGGGAACAAACCCCAGAGCTTGCTGATTTCGGCTATCGTCCGAGCCATCCCGATTATCGCCCATCATGAAGTAATGACCTTCAGGAACGATCATTTCAGATGTATTGTCAAGGCGTCCCGCGCCAAAGGGTTTTTCTTTAATGATGATATGTTTAACGCCATTCGGGAGTGTTTGCATATAGCGCTCTATCGGGATGCCTTTGTCATCAAGAATCCGTTCTTCCGCTCCGTCCGCATGATATTTTACATACAATGTGTCCGGAAAGTCTCTCTCCAGCTTTTCCAAAGGGCATTCTTGATCGTTGATGAAAAGAATCCCTCCGCGCATTTGGATTTTGTCTCCTGGAAGGCCAATGCAGCGCTTGATCCAGTCTTCACTGTTTTCTTTGTGAGGAGCGCGAAAGACGACGACATCTCCACGTTTTGGTGCAGTCCCGAAAAGACGCCCTTCAAAAAGAGGGGGACTGAAAGGAATGGAATAGTGGGTATAGCCATAGGCAAATTTGCTGACGAACAGAAAATCTCCAATCAACAGGTTTGGCTTCATCGAACCTGAAGGAATATGGAAAGTTTGATAGGCTACGGTTTGAATTCCCAGGGCGATCAAAGCGGCTATACACAGTGAACGGACGAATTCGCCAAATGTTTCAGGTTGTTTCCGCGTTTTTTGCTTTCTTAGCATGTTTCAGGTAACCCAGGATATTCATAAATCACTCAGACAATACCGAAATTTTATTCAAATGGGAAGGGACGTTCGCTAAAAAATATTAAACAACCCGAAGATGAGTTATTCTGCGGCTTTCAGAGATTTTAAGATATCAGCATATGAGTATAGGGGAGAAAAATAATATGGAGAGGAAAAAAGGAATTTTAAAATCTTTAGACCCTTTAATGTTCGGGTAAATGTCTTTTAAATGATTATTAATGTCTCTCCTGAACAATAAAAAACATCCCCTTCATTTTTTAAACTGTGGCGTGTTGGGGTTCGGACTTCGGCTTCGTCCTGCTTATGTACTTGCGAGGAGAAAAAATGAAAATTTCAAAATATTCCTTATATACTGTCTATACAGTTTTGTTGATGACAGGTATTTTCTCCGAAGGATACGGTTTCAAACAGGTAGAAATGATCCAGCCTCACGCCTGGTATTTACCCGCCTATGAGATTGACCAAACTGGATTTCCCATGATTCCTCTTGAAAAGGATATCAGGGATTTTCCAGAGCCTGTCGCCGAGGATGAATTGGATCCGGATGTTTTGGGGCAATATTATGACGCCGTGTCCACCGCTTATCGCAATTGGGGTGAAGAACAAAAAAATATCGTAAAATCTTATAGAGTCAAAGTCCAAAAACAACAGGAACAGCTTTTCTGGAATCAAGCGAGATCTTCAAAATCTTTTAATTCCTTGAAAGGTGATTCTTTTGCTTACAGTCAAGCTCGCTTGGGGGATTATTATACAAAATCGTGCAGGGATCGCGATTTCAATGCGCAGCTCGCGACAAAGAAAGCGGAATTCTATCAGGAAATAGCTGAGAACTGTAAATTACTCAAAGATTCTTGAGGATAAAGCTTGTCTTTTGGCTGCATTTTGAAATCGTTTAACAGTAAATGTGTCAACATTGCATATGTGATGCAAAATGAGTTGACGATATAAATTTTTATGATACGATCCCTATCTATTAATGAATTTGGGTCAGGTAAGACATATGATTCAATGGTACTCTTGCTCATTATTCCGATTTTATCATTTTAGGCACTATCGATTTATATATTATCGATTTATCAACTTTTTTGCCTTTAAGCAGTTTCATCATATTTTGACAAGCATTAAACCAAACAGGAGTATTTTATGGACACAAGGATTCAAAATAAAACCAGTCACTTAATGAGAGTTTGGTCTGCACGCCTTGTTGTTCGTACCTTAAAATTTCTTCCTTTATCTTTCGCCCTTTTTCTTTCTCTCTTTTCAAATTCCTTCAATACTCAAGCAAAAGCGGAATCTCAAAAAGTTATAGCGATTACTGAGATCGTTCAACATCCCTCGCTTGAGCAAGCCAGGACAGGGCTTTTGGATGAGCTTAAAGAAAATGGCTATGAGGAGGACAAAAATTTAAAGGTCATTCAACAGAACGCCCAAGGCAGTATCGCAAACGCCGTGTTGATTGCCAAAAAGTTCGTCAGTATGAAACCTGATGCCATCATTCCCATTTCCACGCCTTCTGCACAAGCGGTTTCCAATGCGGCCAAGAGCGATCAAATCCCGATTGTATTCTCTTCAGTCACGGATCCGGTCGCCGCCGGGCTTGTACAGGACATATCAGAACTACATCCAAAGATTACGGGAGCCATCGATTTTCCGCCCCTTAAAGAAGGGTTGGAGCTTATCAGAACGATCGTCCCACATATCAAAACGATCGGACTGTTATACAGCGCAGGAGAAGCCAATTCTCTTAAAACCGTTGAATTGCTCAAAGAGGAAATTAAAGATCAGTTGAAAATCATAGAAACCACTGTTCCCGATTCCAATCGGGTCGGCCAGGCTTTAAGTGCATTGATTGGCAAGGTCGATGCCGTGTATATTCCTTCAGATAATACCGTTTTCGCGGCGATGCCAAAGGTGGTCAAGATTTCACGCGAACATAAACTGCCGATATTCTCAAGTGATCCTGATTCAGTGAAACAGGGCGTGCTTGCCTGTGTTGGTTATACGCAATACGCGGTTGGCAGGACTGCGGGCAAAATTTTGGTAAAAATATTAAAGGGTGAAAAAAACCTCAAAATTGAGAAACCGGAACATGCGGAAATTTTTGTTAACCAAATATCAGCGGAAAAAATGGATATCCTTGTTCCTGAAACAATGTTTGGCGCTGAAATAAAGATTGTAAAATAGGATTATTTAAATGTCAGGAAAGCTGTTGATAAATTTCACACTGTTTTTTGCGGGCATTTTTTTTGCAGGCGTTTCAGGGGGATTGGCTGCTGAAAAAACGTTGGTGACGATCAATCAGTTTATAAGTCATCCGGCGCTTGACTCTTCTGAAAAAGGCATTGAAAAAGCATTGAAGGATAGAGGCCTGATTCCGGACACAATAAACATCAGACTTGATCATGCTCAAGGCAGCATTGCAAACGTTGTACAGATTGCAAAGCATCAGGCTTCACTAAACCCGGCTTTCATGATCGCCATCTCAACTCCTGCCGCGCAAGCGAATTTTAAGGCGAAGACGGATAAATCCACGCTTGCTTTTGTCGCTGTCACCGATCCTGCGGCGGCGGGATTAACATCAAGCGCAAATGATGTCATTGGCGTGAGCGATCAACCTCCTGTTACAGAGCTTTTGGAAGTGATCGCTGAAATTTTGCCGCGTATGCGGACGATCGGCGTCATCTTCAACCCTGGAGAAGTTAATTCTGTCAATGTGATCAAGGACCTGGAAAAGGCGGCGATGTCCAGAGGGATAAAAGTCAGAAAAGTTGTTGTGAATTCGTCCGGGAATGTCAAACTTGCCTTGCAAAAACTGATCCCTGATACGGATCTTGTTTATCTGCCTCAGGATAATTTGGTGGTATCGGCCATCGATACCGTGGTTCAGGTGAGCTTGCAGGCTAAAATACCCGTGATAGCCAATGACCCGGCTTTGGTTGAGAAAGGATTATTGCTGGCTTTAGGGTGTGACTATTTTAAAAGCGGCGTGCAGCTTGGTCATATGATCGCAGATATGATGGAAGGTAAACCCGTAAATCCAAATATCCAGACGCCAACCATTAAAGAATTAAGGATTAATGAGAAAATGGCGTCTGAATTGAATATAAACATTCCCCAGGAACTAAAAACGAGAGCGCGACTATGAATACATTACAGATTCTGGGATCAATTGAAATAGGATTAATCTATACGCTTGTCGCAATTGGCGTGTATATTACATTCAAACTTATTGCTTTTCCCGATTTAACGGTCGATGGCAGTTTCACTTTGGGAGCGGCTGTCACATCCGCCATGATTTCTTCTGGATGCAATCCTTGGGTGACGACTTTAGCGGCAATCGCCGCGGGCGGGATGGCGGGCGTTGTGACAGGCTATCTGAATGTCAAGTGGAATATCCTGGATCTGCTTGCTGGCATACTCACCATGACGGCTTTATATTCCGTGAATTTAAGAGTCATGGGAAGACCTAACATCGCGATTATTGATGAACCCACCATTTTCGGTTCTCATTCCATCATCATTGTTACTCTTGTCATCGTCATTGTAAGCATACTCGTTCTCACAAGATTTTTCGCTTCTGAATTTGGTTTGGGTATAAGGGCGATAGGCATTAACCCAAAAGTAAGCCGAGCGTATGGCATCAATGTTGGCAGAATGAAAATCATCGCTCTTTCCATCAGTAACGCGATTGTCGCATTAAGCGGCGCTTTGTTCGCACAGTCGCAAGGTTTCGCCGATATATCCATGGGGATGGGAACGATCGTTGTCGGGCTTGCGGCTGTCATCATTGGAGAAGCGATCATGTTTCACCCCAAAAGAATTCTGGTCGCCTTGGTCTCATGCGGCATTGGTTCAATTCTTTATAGAATAGCGATTACCTTTGCTCTCAATGCGCATGATATCGGTTTGGAAGCGACGGATTTGAATTTAATCACGGCGACGATCGTTGCTTTAACGATGATATTGCCAAAATTGAAAATGACCGCGAAATGATAAAGATTGAAAATATAAACGTTATTTTTAACAAAGGCACCAAATTGGAAAGCCATGTTTTAAAGGATATTGATCTCAAAGTACGAGACGGCGAGTTCGTGACGATCATTGGTGGAAATGGCGCAGGCAAATCGACGCTCATGAACGTTTTATCCGGAGACGTTATCCCGAATAATGGACACATTTTTATTGATCATCAAAATGTTACCAGATTATCAACCGAAAGACGCTCTGGAATGGTGTCCAGGGTTTTTCAAGACCCGATGATCGGAACTTTTGCTGACCTTACGATTGAAGAAAATATGAGTCTGGCTTTTAAACGCGGCGTGATGAGAGGCTTGTCCCTGAGTTTGAATAATCAGTTGAGAGAAAGATTCAGGGAAGCGTTAAGTGAGGTTGGCATAGGTTTGGAGGAAAGATTAAAAGATAAGGTGGCGACCCTTTCCGGGGGGCAGCGTCAGGCTTTAAGCTTGATTATGGCGACTTTGCAGGATTCAAAAATCTTGTTGCTCGATGAACACACAGCGGCCCTTGATCCTAAAATTGGCAAAATCATCATGGAGATCACCCATAAAATCATCAAGAATCACAAGCTTACGGCTCTGATGATTACCCATAGCATGGCCCAGGCTTTGCAATATGGCGACAGGACAATCATGATGTATCATGGCGAGATTGTGCGTGACATGCAGGGCGAAAATCGCAAGGCGCTCTCTCCAGAGGATTTGGTTAAATATTTTGATTTGTGACATGGATAGGCTTTCCGTCTCGCCCGTTCTTTTCAGAAAAATGCCTGGGACGATGGATTATCCGGAGACAGTTCTGGGCATGGAGACGCATGTGTCCCGGATGCTGGCGGGTCTGGCTTCGGAAGAAGTATGGCTCCTTGAGCATCCAGCCATTTATACGTTGGGGAGCGGCGCGAAAGAGGCGGACATCCTGACTCCCGTCAAGCTTCCTCTCTATAAAACAGGACGAGGGGGCCAGATCACCTATCATGGTCCCGGACAGCGCGTGGCTTATATCATGATCGATCTTGCCCGAAGAGGACGCGATTTACGTCGTTATGTCTGGTTGCTGGAAGAAGGGTTGATCCTGACCCTTAAAGATTTGGGTGTTGTCGGAGAACGGCGCCCGGCGCGCGTGGGTGTGTGGGTTTGTGGATCGCGAGATGGCCAGGAGAGAGAAGAAAAGATTGCCGCGATTGGCGTGCGGATCAAGAAATGGATTACTTTCCATGGAATCTCTCTGAATGTAAACCCTGATCTTGCCCATTATCATCCTATCATTCCCTGTGGTCTTGCCGATTATGGCGTTACTTCGCTTCACAAGCTGGGTATAAAAGTGACCTTAGAAGAGGTTGACCAAAGGCTTGAGAAAAATTTTCGCCAGCTTTTTGAAATCCGCCCACCTTTTTGAGATAGTCCCAACACGTCCGAATCTTAAAAGACGAAGGATATGGATATAGATTGGTTTTTTCTTTGCCCTTCTCTTTCATTTTTGCTATCGATCAAACATGCTTAAACTGGATAAAGTTACTTATCGAATTGCGGGGCGGACTCTTTTAGAGGAGACGGATCTTCATTTGCCAAAAGGGCATCATGCGGGCTTGGTGGGGAGAAACGGGTGTGGCAAATCGACACTTTTTAAATTGATTTTAGGCTCAGTTCATGCCGACGGGGGAAACGTGACGCTCACAGGACGCATGAAAGTCGCAACCGTCGCCCAGGAAACGCCCGGAGGAGAACAAACGCCGCTAGAATTCGTTCTTTCCTCTCATCGGGAAATGGATGCTCTTTTAAAGGAGGCCGAGACTTGTGAGGATCCCGAAAGAATAGGCGAAATTCACGCACGTCTTGCCGAAATTGATGCGTACACGGCCGAAGCGCGCGCGGCACAGATTCTGGCGGGACTGGGATACGATCATGAGCAGCAGAATCAACCTCTCTCACGGTTTTCGGGAGGCTGGCGGATGCGGGTCGCTTTGGCGGCGGCGTTGTTCCAGGAACCTGATTTACTGCTCCTTGACGAGCCGACCAACCATCTGGATCTTGAGGCGGCTCTTTGGCTTGAAGGTTTTCTGAAATCTTACCCTCACACATTGTTGATCATCAGTCACGATCGTCAATTGCTTAATGCCGTGGCCACGCGCATTTATCATCTGCATCAGGGAAAAATCATGCCATATAAAGGCAATTATGATTTTTATGAGCGCGCCCGTAGAGAACAGTTGATGTACGCCGCCGCGTATAATGAGAAGGTCGAGGCACAACGCCAGCACATGATGAAATTTGTCGAGCGCTTTCGCGCAAAAGCTTCAAAGGCGCGACAGGCTCAAAGTCGCCTCAGAGCCATCGAGAAGCTTGAGACAGTCCCGTTGATGACGGATGATCCTACCTTAAAGATTGACTTTCCTGACCCGGAGAAGCTGGCGCCTCCTTTGATAAGCTTTGAAAAAGTGTCGGTTGGGTATGAAGGGATTCCCGTTTTGAAAAATCTGAACGGCAGTATCACGGCAGAAGATCGTATTGCGCTTTTGGGACAAAACGGAAATGGAAAATCGACCTTTGCCAAATTGCTTTCAGGGCGCCTTGAGTCGATGTACGGTTATTTTCATAGCTCTCCCAAAGTGCGCGTGGGATATTTCCATCAACACCAGATGGAAGATTTGAAGAGAGGCTGGACAGGATTTGACCATCTTTCCGAGATCATGCCGAAGACTCCGGAATTACAGATCCGGGCGCACCTGGGACGATTTGGTTTCAACAAGGAAAAATCGGAAGTAGCGGTCGAAAAACTTTCCGGCGGTGAAAAAGCGCGATTGGTTCTGGCATTAATGACATCTCAAAAGCCAAATATTCTAATCTTTGATGAGCCAACCAATCACCTGGATGTTGAAATGCGTGAATCCTTGATGATGGCTATCAATAATTTCAAGGGGGCGGTGATTCTCATCACGCACGATTGGCATTTGTTGCGTCACACGGTTGACAGTTTATGGCTGGTGGCGAACCATACCGTAAAACCATATGATGGCGATCTTGAAGAGTATCGTCGCGAAATTTTGGGATTAACATCTAAACGTTCTTCCAGATAATCTTCATACTCTTCGTCTTTCGCGCTGTGGGGGTGTTGGACGTCGGGATTCGTCCTGCTCACGTACTTATTTTTACGCTGCGGTTTCTCGTTCGCTTTTGCCTAAAAATCCTCACGCCATATCTGGTTCTGCAAGAGGTCTATTGGTTTATGTCGGCAATCTGATGATCACCCGAAGTCCGCCGAGAGGAGAATTCTCAAGATGGATCGTTCCTCCATGGCTGTGGATGATATCGCGCGTTATCGCTAAACCCAGTCCTACTCCTCCTGTTTCACTGTTGCGCGACGCTTCCAGGCGGAAAAAAGCGCGAAAAACATCTTCCCGATGAGATTCGGGAATGCCAGGGCCGTCATCATCGAAGCAAATCTCGTAGAAGTTCTCATGATACGTTAAAGAGATGCGGAGGTTTTTAGCATATTTCATCGCATTGCTGATGATATTGGATAAAGATCGCGTTATCGCATTTTGACGATAGGAAAGAAGAGCGGATGTGTCGGGCAGATTTAATGTAATTCTGCTCAAGTCATGTTTCATGGCAACCGTACGAAGCAGTTCGCTGAGGTTGTGTTCTTTCATATCCTCGCCTTCTTCTCCTCTTGCAAAGGCAAGAAATTCTTCGATCATATGGCTCATCTCCCTGACATCCTCGTGCAGATGAACGATTTCAACAGAAGGTTTCATCATCGCAAGCTGAAGTTCCATCCGCGTCAACGGCGTTCTTAAATCATGAGAGACCCCAGCCAGCATTTCCGTTCTCTGCGTCATTTGGCGTTTAATGCGCTCTCTCATCATATTGAAGGCGCGGGTTACCTTGCGCACTTCAAAAGATCCCGACGGCTTTAAACAGGCCACTTCTCGTCCTCGGCCAAAGTCGTCGACGACTTCGGAAAGTCTGCGCAAGGGTCTGATTTGATTCCTTAAAAAAATGATTGAAATCAACAGAAAACAAACAGGCGTCACAATAGCCCACCATAACAGAATCGTCGTTGTTTTGGGGTAGAGGTGTTTCAATCTCTCTTTGAAAATGAAAGAACCCTTGAGCGTATCTACTTTAACAATAATATCTTCATCCTCTACCTTGATTTTAAAAGGGTAGGTGAGATGACTTTTAAGTGCCTCGGAGAAAAGCTTCTCTTTATAAGGAAGATTTTGTGGCGCATGAGAGATCTCTCGTTGAGAAAGGGGCAACATCAACATTAAATTATAGCGGCGACGAATATAGTTTTGAATACTGGGAAATTTGGTTTCAAGGTCGGAAGCAGACATAATCATATCAACAGAGGCTGAGAGTTTCCTCGCAATGTTGTCCGCGAGAAGCTCGGTCACCTTGTCCAGGTGCCGGTCAATAAAGATGTAGGTCGTGATGAATTGAACAAGAATGACGGGAACAGAAACGATGATAAAAAATCTGCCAAAAAGACCTTGAGGCAATACTTTCTTGATAAGTTTAAACGGCGTAAAAAATTGAAACATTAATCCGGCCGAAGAACATAGCCACGGTGGCGTACTGTTTGAAGGTAAAGGGGACGTTTGGGATCATGTTCGATCTTTTTCCGCAACCGCGTGACCTGAACGTCAACAGTGCGCGGGCTGAGCATGACGCCAAGCTCGTCGGCCAACTTTTCCCGACTTAAAATAACGCCAGGTTGGGAAGAGAAAATTTTCAAAAGATTTCCTTCCAGTGTCGTTAAGTGAATGACTTCACTTCCATGATAAAGCGTTTCGCGGCCTGTATCATAGATATGCTTTCCCAGTTTAACAAGCTTGCCGGGAAAGCGATCTTTATAAACCCGCTCAAGAAGCTTATGAATGCGCAGAATCAGTTCACGAGGTTCAAAAGGCTTTGACAGATAATCATCAGCGCCCGCCTCCAATCCTTCAATTCGATGCTCGACCTCTCCCAGGGCGGTCAGCATAAGCACCGGAAGATTGGATTTCGGATGAGAATGATCGGTGCGCCATTTTTGAATAAAAGCCAAACCTGACTCGCCCGGCATCATCAGATCAAGAATCATGAGGTCTATATTTTCGGTGCCGAGCCGCATGCGTGCCTCTTCGGCGCTTTGGGCTGTTACGACCCAAAAACCCTGCTCCATCAAATATTTTTCCAAAAGGTCACGCAATCGTCGATCGTCATCAACGACCAGTAATGTAAATGATCTCTCCGCCATTCTGAAAAGTCCTTAACGACGCTTATACCAAATTGGTGTATTTTAAGCCTTGCATCAAAGAGAAGATAGTGTTTTTTGTATATCCGATGAAAGATTATAAAACAGATGCTGGAAAAGCGCTCGTTTGGAGGGGGAATGAATGACTGAAAAGCGATTTGATATTATTGTTATCGGTGGTGGACCGGGGGGGTATGTTGCTGCTATTCGCGCGGCGCAGCTTGGTTTGAAGACGGCCTTGATCGAATCGACCCACCTTGGCGGCGTTTGTTTGAATTGGGGTTGCATTCCGACAAAAGCGCTCTTGAGATCATCAGAAATTTATACGTTGATGAAACATGCCGAGGCTTATGGGCTGAACGTTCAAAGATCTAGCTTTGATCTGTCCAAAGTCGTGGCAAGATCTCGAAATGTCGCCACACAGCTTTCAAAAGGCGTCCAGCATCTTCTTAAAAAGAATAAAGTAACGGTTTACAATGCCAAAGGCAAGCTTGCCGGGCGTGTCGGTCAACATCACAAGGTGATGGCGGGATCAGAGACGCTTCTGGCCTCTCATGTTATTCTTGCAACGGGGGCGCGTGCCCGGGATCTGCCTGGTCTTAAAACTGGGGGCAAAAGCATCTGGACTTATCGTGAGGCCATGGTTCCCGAAACGCTTCCTGAAACGCTTCTGATCGTTGGATCGGGAGCCATTGGCATTGAATTTGCCAGTTTTTACAATGCGCTGGGGTCTCAAGTCACCGTCGTTGAGATCATGAACCGTATTCTGCCGGCCGAGGATGAGGAGATTTCGGGTCTTGCGCAAAAAGCCTTTGAAAAGAAAGGCATCAGGATAAAAACATCGACCTCGCTTCACTCTATCGACCAGAAAGAGATAACCAACGCCGGCAAAAGCGTAAACGTAAGAGTGACTTTTGAAACGCCTCAAGGGCCAGAGTCGATGGACGTTGAAAAAGTGATTCTCGCTGTCGGCATTATCGGTAATACAGAAAATTTGGGATTGGAGGGAACGAAAGTCAAAATTGAAAAAAACCATATCGTGGTGAATGAATGGGGCGAAACGGGCGAAAGCGGCATATATGCTATCGGAGATGTGGCGGGGGCGCCATGGCTCGCGCATAAAGCCAGTCATGAAGGTGTGATCGTCGTTGAGCGGATTGCAGGCGTCAAAGGCCTCCATCCTCTAAAGCGTGAAAATATTCCAGGATGTACCTATAGTCATCCCCAAATCGCCAGTATCGGGCTTTCTGAAAAGGACGCGCGGCAAGCAGGAACTGATATCAAGGTTGGTCGTTTTCCTTTCATCGGAAACGGCAAGGCAATTGCTATGGGTGAACCTGAAGGACTCGTGAAAACCATCTTTGACGCGCAGACGGGCGAGCTTCTGGGCGCTCATATGATTGGCTCTGAAGTCACCGAGTTGATCCAGGGATATGCGATTGCTAAAGCTGCCGAGGCGACGGAAGCGGAACTTATGCAAACGATTTTTCCTCATCCGACGCTTTCGGAGATGATGCATGAATCTGTGCTTGATGCGTATGGACGTGTGATTCATCTGTAAATGAAAGAAGCAATCAAGTCATGAAATGAAAGAATCAGTCATGAAAGAAACCATAACGGAAAAGCTTAAAAAGCCTGACTGGATTCGCGTGAAGGCTCCTCTTTCACGGGAATATCAGCAAACGCGCGATCTCATCCGACGGTATAAGCTGAATACCGTATGTGAGGAAGCTTCATGCCCAAATGTTGGTGAGTGCTGGTCTAAAAAACATGCAACCGTGATGATTTTGGGAAGCGTCTGTACGCGGGCATGCCGCTTTTGCAATGTGGCGACAGGTATGCCGGACAAGCTTGATCCGCACGAACCTGAACGCGTTGCCGAGGCGCTCGCCGAGTTGGGACTTGCTCATGTGGTTGTGACCTCGGTTGACCGGGATGATCTGCCGGATGGAGGAGCGCATCACTTTGCCCGTACGATTCGAGCAATTCGCAAAACCTCTCCTCACACAACGATCGAAGTGTTGACCCCGGACTTCCTCCGTAAGGAAGGCGCGCTGGAAATCGTCGTCAATGCCTGTCCTGACGTTTACAATCATAATGTGGAGACTGTGCCGCGTCTCTATCCTTCCGTTCGCCCTGGCGCTCGTTATTTTTATTCGCTCAGCCTGCTTCAGAAAGTTAAACAACTGGCGCCTCATATGTTCACCAAGTCTGGATTGATGGTGGGGTTAGGTGAGGAAAAATCCGAAGTCTATCAGGTCATGGATGATTTCAGAGCCGCGCAGGTCGATTTTATGACGATTGGTCAATATCTTCAGCCTTCGCCTGAGCATCATGCGGTGATGAGGTTTGTCACACCTGATGAATTTCAGGATTATGAGCGGATGGCGCGTGGCAAAGGGTTTTTGATGGTTTCTGCGTCTCCCCTGACACGCTCTTCTTATCATGCGGCTGAGGATTTTGAAAAAATGCGTCAAGCGCGTCAGGCACACCAGGGGAAATCAGACGTTCATGCCTCGACACGCTGAAACTCGCTCTCTTCCTTACTCGGCAGCACAAATGTTTGCTTTGGTGGCTGATGTGGAGCGTTATGCTGAATTTCTTCCATGGTGCCAAAAAGCTCGCATCATCTCACGGGAAGCAGATGTTTTTATTGCTGATTTAACGATCGGCTATAAGTCATTGACGCATACATTTCGATCTCGCGTGATCATGGACTGCCCTGCTGAAATTAACGCGGAATATGTGGGTGGACACATGAAATATCTGAAGAATCAATGGAAGTTTCGTGATCTGGATCCGGCTGAAAATCGTTCGGAAGTTAATTTTTTTGTTGATTTCTCGTTTGGGTCAGGTTTTCTGCAGCTTGCCGTTGAAGCGGTATTTTCCAAAGCGGTTGCTCAAATGATTCAGGCCTTTGAAGCCCGCGCGTGTGAGATGTATGGCGGTTCGTGACGCAAGGCAAAGACTTGGCGCGATGTCTGTTCCGTATGTCAGGGTCAGACAGGGTTTTATCTATCGAACTCAAGAGCAAGAGAAGAGGTGCGAGTTGAGATGAAACTTCTTTCAGAGCCGCTTTAAGCGCTTCTTCATAATATAGTGCACCTTCTTTTTTTATTTTTCGTTTTTGGCGCGACAGGAGGCGTATCATCTGATTCTATTTTTTCTTCCTGTGCTGTGGTGGGTACGTTCGTCTCTTCGTTTTGTTTGTTCTGTCCCTCGTGAAGAGAGCTGGTGATATCTTCAAGATCTGTAGATTTTCTTGTCATCGTCTGACAATTTTCTTCTTCATCATTTTTCTGATCTGAAGCCGAGGCTGTTATGGAACAGCAATTTATGACAAAGCAAAGCCCTGACAAAACAAAGGTAGAGTATGTTTTTTTAAATGACTTCATATGTATCCCCCCATGTTGAAAAAACATTATAGTTTCCTCGATTCTTAATATCATCGAATTAACTATAAGATAACTTTTTTGAAAAATCATCTGTTCTTTATATTAAGACTTGATGAAACTATCGCCAAAGGATTTCCAGATCTGAGCAGAACAGAGCTTGGTATACAACGCTCCCGGGTTTCCAGAGGTGAAGGGTATATGATTTATATGAGACCAAGTTGATGGGTCATCAACTTAACCGTATTTTGCAGAAGCGCAGCGACTGTCATAGGACCCACCCCTCCAGGAACGGGAGTTATGGCGCCGGCAATCTCTTTGACTTCTTCAAAATCCACGTCACCAAGTAAATCGGAAGTCCCGTCCTTGTTCGCCATGCGGTTGATCCCTACATCAAGAACGATTGCGCCTGGCTTGACCCATGATCCTTTCACCAGACAGGGATGTCCCGCTGCCGCCACCAGAATATCCGCCTGACGGCAAAGTTCAGGAAGATGACGGGTTTTGGAATGGGCGATGACGATGGTGCAATTTTCCTGTAACAACAAAAGAGTCAGTGGTTTGCCTACCAAAATAGAACGTCCGATAATCACCGCGAGCAGTCCTTTTAAATTCTTCCGGTATTGTCGCAAAAGCGACAGGCAACCCTGTGGTGTACAAGGCACGATACGCGGGACGCCTGCCATCAACGCGCCCAGATTTTCGGGATGTAAACCATCGACATCTTTTAAAGGGTCAATGGCATGAATGATTTTTTCAGAGTCAAGATGCCGGGGTAACGGCATTTGTACAAGGATGCCGTGAACTTGAGGGTTCGCATTGAATCGATGAATCTGCTCCAGAATCTCTTCATGGGACGTTTTTTCTTTAAAAGTGGCTTGAAAAGACTGTATCCCCACTTCCTGACATTGCTGCATTTTTGAGGCAACGTAGACTTGGCTGGCTTGGTGATCTCCTGCTCGAATAACGGCAAGACCGGGAACAATCTTATGTTGCTTTTGCAGGGCAACAATATGATGAGCAAGCTTGCGTTTAATACGTGCGGCGCTTGCTCGGCCGTCTAGAATGACTGCGCTCATAATCTTTCCATATTTTTAGGTGATTTTTTATGAACCTGCAAATACCATTTTTACGATCAACATGCCAAGAACGTTTTCAAAGAAATACAAGGCGAGGATCAAAATCATCGGAGACAAATCGATTCCTCCCGGATGTGGTGTCATTCTTCGGACAATAGCCAATAAAGGTTCTGTCAATCTACCTAGCATATCACTGACGGTTGCCACGATGCGATTATAATGATTGACAACTCCAAACATTGTCAGCCACTGAAGAGCAACAGAGCCAATAATCATCCATATGTAAATATGAACTATCGTACGTATGAGCTGAAGAAGCGGAACACCAATGACATCCATGCCTTGACCCCCTCTTGGTCTAAGTATTTTGTTGTTAGAGGGTAATCATATCATCGAATAAACACAAGGTTTAATTTAAGGTGGGCTGGTGAGGGATAAATCGCTCTTTCAGGTGGGTGTGCAGAAGGTCGGAAAATCATTCTGACCCCATAGACCTCTTTCCTGAGCTATATCCTGGTTATCCAACGGGTCTAATGTCCTCGCGATGATGCGTCCGCGATTCAAACCACATCGCATTCAGGATGCCGAAGGTACAGGCAAGTCCCAACCCCAATATCCAGGAAAAGTACCACATCATCCCTCCTTCTCAGTAAGCGTTCGTTTGGTTTTCTTCCAAAGTAGCAGCGGTCACCTTACCTCGCAACACGCGATAAACCCAGGCCGTATACGCCAAAACAACGGGCAGGAAAATAATTGTGCCCAGGAACATAATCAATAATGTCAATCTGCTTGAGGAGGCATCCCAAATGGTCAGGCTGTGATTCGGATGCGTCGAAGAGGGAATCATAAAAGGGTAAAGGCTGACGCCCATCGTTGAGATAATGCCAAAAATACCTAGGCAACTTGACATGAAAGCCAATTTTTCATATCGCCATGCTAAGGCAAGAATGGCGCCGATATATCCCAGGAATCCTGAGAGAGGGGCAATCCTCATCCATGGATAGAGGGCGTAATTGTGAAGCCATCCTCCCGGCAACAGTCCGACGGCTTTTCCAAGAGGATTTGACGGCGCGTTGCCCGGTATTACAGATAAATATTGATATCCGTTGAGCCACTGTGCGCAAATGACGCCTCCGCAGGCAAAAAGGACGATCCCCGCCAGAGCGGCTCCCATAGCGATGCTCCGCGCCCGTTCTGCAAGTGGCGTCATCGTCTTGATTGTCAGGTAACAGCCGCCATGCAAAATCACCATCGCGAGGCTCAATGCGCCGCACAGAAGAGGAAAAGGCGTTAAAAGTTCCCGGAAAGTTCCCGTATAAGTGATTCTCAGCATGTCATCAAATTGAAACGGAACTCCCAGGAAAAGATTTCCCACAGCCACTCCAAAAATGAGAGGAGGGATGACGCCTCCCAGAAACAACACGATATCCCAGTTTTGCCGCCACCGTTGATCAGGCATCTTTGAACGAAATTTAAAACCGACTGGTCTGAGTACAAGTCCAAACAGAGCAAGAAAGATCGCTAAATAGAAACCTGAAAAAGAAACCGCATAAACGGGAGGCCATGCCGCGAAAGCGGCGCCCCCCGCTAAAATAAGCCAGACTTGATTCCCTTCCCAGACGGGTCCCACGGTGTTGATGATCACGCGACGGTCTTCATCCTTGTGAGCAACAAAGGGTAAAAGAGCGGCGACGCCCAAGTCAAATCCATCGGCAATAACGAAACCAATCAAAAGAACACCCAAAAGAGTCCACCAGATCAGCCTTAAAGTCTCATAGTCCAGCATTTATTATTCTTTCTGAGGGTTTGGCTTCGAATGCGCTGACGGGACCCAGGCGCACGTATTTGATCATCAGCTTGATATCTATGACAAGAAGCACTGTGTAGAAAGTCATGAATGCCAGGAAAGTTGTCCACACTGAAGAGCTGGAAATATGGGTTGCCGATAAAAATGTTGGCAGCACGCCGTCAATTGTCCAGGGTTGACGTCCATGTTCGGCGACAAACCAGCCCAACTCGGCGGCAATCCAGGGAAGAGGGAGGCTCAAAACAGCTATTTTAAGGAACCAACGACTTTTCTCAAACCTGTCACGAGACGCCAAAATAAACGCCGTCGTAAAGAAGGCAATGAAGTAAAGCCCAAGTCCTACCATAAAACGAAATGGCCAGAAAAGGTAAGGAACATTCGGAATAAGATCCTGCGCGGCCTGATCGATCTGCTCGATGGATGCCGTCTGGGGATGCGGGGTATACTTTTTCAGCAGAAGGCCATAGCCCAAATCGTTCTGATGCTGTTGAAACAATTCCTGTGCTTGGGTGTCTTGCCGGTCTTTCCTTAATTGTTCGAGGGCTGCGTAGGCAATCGCTCCGCTTTTTATGCGTGTTTTTCCATGATCCACCAGATCCTGAATGCCTGGCATCTCTTGCGTCAGAGAGCGTGTCGCGATTAACCCCAGAACCCAGGGGAGTTTTATTTCATAATGAGTCTTTTGAGCTTTTTGATCAGGCCATCCAAAGAGGGTTAATCCCGCTGGCGCAGGCTCCGTTTTCCACATCGCCTCGATGGCGGCAATCTTCATTTTTTGATGTTCGGTGACCGTATACCCACTCTCATCACCTAACACTACGACAGACAGAGCAGAAGCGAGTCCAAAGCTGGCCGCCACAACCATTGATCTTTTCGCGAAAGCAATGTACCGATCGCGGAGCATATAGAAGGCGCTGATCCCCAACACAAAAACAGCGCCCGTCACATAGCCCGCGCTGACGGTATGAACGAATTTTGATTGCGCCACAGGGTTGAAAAAAACCTCATAAAAGGAGGTCATTTCCATGCGCATCGAGTCAGGATTAAAGCGGGCGCCCACAGGATTCTGCATCCAGGCGTTGGCAATCAGAATCCAGAGGGCGGAAAGGTTGCTGCCAATCGCGACCAGCCACGTGACAATCAGGTGTTGCAGCTTTGATAGCCGATTCCAGCCAAAAAAGAAAAGCCCGACGAACGTAGCCTCCAGGAAAAAGGCCATCAATCCTTCCATTGCCAGGATCGAGCCAAAAACATCTCCCACATAATGAGAGTAATAAGCCCAATTCGTACCAAACTGGAATTCAAGGGGAACGCCCGTTGCCACTCCCATGGCGAAGTTGATGCCAAACAGGATTCCCCAAAATTTGGTCATGTCTCGCCAGATGACTTTATGCGTCATGACATACACACTCTCCATGATGGCGATGATCAGCGAGAGTCCTAATGTCAACGGCACAAACAGGAAATGATAGAGCGCTGTCATGCCAAATTGCAGGCGCGAGAGATCCAATGCTGAAAGGTCCATTCTTATATCTTATCCCTGTTTTTCCTGTCTTGGCGACAAAACTGTCTCAAAAGCTTGTTGTTTATACCCTTCGTCTTTCACGTTTGCATACGCTGCGCGAGACTTGCTGCACGTCCGCCACCTCACATCCTGAAAGATTCTGGGGATATCAGAGAAAGAAGGCGTTATCTTCGGCATAAAAAAAACATAAAGCAATATAAGCGCGATCACCTTAATCGCTATGATAAAAGTAATATCCTGCGCAAAAGACGAATGAAAGAGAGAAAGTGATTTTTTTAACATGATATTATGGAGAAAATGGTATCTTGCGACCATCTAACCAAGTTACCTCACTGTATTTTCTTATCTCATAAAAAAACGATCCTGTAAAGCGGCTGAAATCGCGGCAGGTCTATATCATTCCTCTTTCGCGATGGTAGAGTAGAGAGGAAACGCGGTGAGTCCCGTACAACGTACAATAAGGACTTGACAGGACGAACCCCGATAGCCAGACTTCGGATTTTGAAAGGCGAAGGCGATAAAACAGAAAATTCCATGAGAGCATCTTAAGTCCATGTCGCTAACATCTTCTCTTTATCATCCTCCTTGTCCTCACTTTGGGGTCTGTGGAGGATGCGCATTACAGCACTTACCCCCGGATGAGTACAAGGCATATAAACAGGACAAGATTCTCCGCTCCCTTGAGCATCAACAAATCTCTATAGATAATGTTCATGTTTATCCTCTTGAGATTGTGCCACCTCAAACCCGCAGACGCGCTGTCCTGAAAGCCTATCGAGGGGACAAATCCGTCCAAGTCGGGTTTTATCAAGGCAAAAGCCATCATGTTGTTGATCTTCAACGCTGTTTTGTTGTTGTCCCGGAAATCGAAAGCTTGATTGATCCTTTAAGAAAGGCGCTTTTGACGCTGCTTCCCATCCAGTCCAGATCAGAGATTTTTGTGACGAAATGCGATCAGGGGCTTGATGTCGCGCTGAAACGCTTGCAGCCGTCTCCTCTGACGCTTGAGCAACGGGAGGCCGCTGTCCAGTTTGCAACGGCGCACCGGCACCGGCTAACGCGTTTCATGATTGATGAAGAGCCTTTGTATGTTCAAGTGTCTCCAACTGTTTCTTTTGGTGGCTTCCCTGTTCATATGACGCCTGATGCTTTTTTGCAGGCGAGCGCGATTTCCGATGAATGGTTAGCAGAAAAGGTTTGCCGCTTCGTTCCTGCTGGCGTCGGAAAAATGGCCGATCTGTTTTGCGGACGCGGGACGCTGACCTTGCCGTTGACACGGCTGGGATCTGTCAATGGATATGAAAGGGATGCAAAGGCGTTGTCGGATCTTCAAAAGACTGTGGCAAAACATCGTTTGCCCGTTTCCCTTCAACAGCGTCATCTTTTTCAGGAACCGTTAAGCCCTCAAGAGCTTGCCCCTTTTGATGTTATTGTGCTTAATCCTCCGCGAGAAGGGGCGATGGCGCAGGCGAGACAGCTTGCGCTTTCTCGCGTAAAACGGGTTGTCATGGTCTCTTGCAACCCTCGATCCTTTGCGCGTGATGCTGAAATTTTGCTTGAAGGGAATTATACGCTCAAGGAAATACATCCTTTTGACCAGTTTTTGTGGTCAGAGCATGTTGAATTGGTTGCCGTGTTTGATTTAAGGGAGGCTTCTTCAAGAGAAACCCCTTCTCTTTAGTCTCAAACTCAAAGCGCTGATTCAGCTGATTCAAATGTATAGTTGACTTAAATAACCGGTTCAGGATCGATGTCCGGATTCTCGCACTTTAAAAGACGAAGGATCTATTCATGAAAGCGTAAAAATTTCATAGCCTGTGGATGTGACCGCCAGGGTGTGTTCGAATTGCGCAGAAAGAGAATGATCTTTTGTAACGGCAGTCCATCCGTCATGGAGAATTTTTACATGATGGTTACCCGCATTGACCATGGGTTCTATGGTAAAAAACATTCCTTGCTCCAACACGACTCCCGTTCCTGGCTGGCCAAAATGGAGAACTTCGGGAAGATCGTGGAAAACTCGACCAATCCCATGACCGCAGAAGTTTCGAACGACAGAGAATCGTTGTCCCTCGACAAAGCTTTGAATCGCGTACCCGACATCTCCAAGTGTTGCCCCTGGCTTGACCGCTTCGATACCGCGCATCATGGCTTCATAGGTGACGTTCATGAGCCGACTTGCTAAAAGGCTGATCTTTCCGACTGCAAACGTGCGGTTCGTATCCCCATGCCACCCATCAAGGATAACAGTCACATCAATGTTGATGATATCTCCCTCTCGAAGAATTTTTTTCTCGCTGGGGATTCCGTGACACACAACATGGTTCACTGATGTGCAGATAGACTTGGGAAAGCCTCGATAATTCAAAGGGGCAGGTATGGCTCCATGCTTGATGATGTAGTCATGACAAAGTGTGTCGAGCTGTTCTGTCGAAATTCCCGCCTTAACATAGGGAGCGATAAAATCAAGCGTTTGCGCCGCCAGTTTTCCAGCGCGTCGCATTCCTTCAAAGTCTTCTGAACCGTGAATTTTAATGGTACAGCCCGTATTTGATGTTTTAAATGGATCGTTCATTATGGGTTGCTTGGTATAGTATGTTGTTTGTTATCTGTATTTACTCTTTATGGCTCAGTACAACTTATGATTTAAAATCGCACCTTGAGGCGTTGTCTCAGCTTTATCCCTGTAAGCGTCATGTCGCAATCATAGGCCAGAAACTCAACGCCACGCGCATACGCTTCGCGAGCTTGCCGAGTGTAGAAAAAATCTATATCTTCAGCAAGACTAAAAACGTTACAGTCATTCCGTTGAATGATATACAACATTACGGCTCGATGACCGGCTTCGCGCATAGCCATTAAGTCTTTCAGATGCTTTGCTCCTCGTGCGGTGACGGAATCTGGAAATTGGGCCTCATGGCCTCGTTTTAAATGGACGTTTTTTACTTCAAGATAGCATTTCTGATTTTGTTCGTTGGATAGTAAAAAATCTATACGAGAATTTTCACCGTATCTGACTTCTCTTTTATGAAAGGGAAAAGCAGACAATTCCGGGATAAGATTCTCTTCAAGCGCTTCGGCGACCAGGCGATTCGGCCAGGAAGTATTGACGCCAACCAATGTTTCTTCCGCAAGCACGATTTCCCAACTGTACTTTAGAGCACGCTGACTTTCTTCAGGGAAAGACCTGACCCACACAGGCGATGCCGGCGCAAGCAATCCCGACATCGACCCCGGATTGGCGCAATGAGCCGTCACCACACCGCCATCCTGTAATTCAATATCAGCCAGAAAGCGCTTGTAACGCTTGATAAGCTTGCCTGCGAGAAGAGGCGTTCCGAATTTCATTGTCAATCTACCCTTAGGTCAATGTACTTTTTGCCTTTCAGAATCCGGGCGTGTTTATGGATGCCGCGCGAGACTTGTTGCGCATTCGCTATCTCTGGTTATAAAAGAAGTCTTGCCTTATTCTTTTTTCTGGAAAGGCATTATAAATCGTCTTAGACTACACATTATAATTATAAAAATAATTATAAAAACAGGAGAAAACGATGATAAAGCGAATTGTTCTTGTCCTTGACGCTTCCGTTGCGGGAAAGACCGCGCGCGCGTACGCCCTCGACCTTGCAAAACAGCATCAGGCCGAATTGCTGGGCGTTGCAGTACTTGATACGCCCTGGTTGACGGCGACTCAGCCTGAACCTCTGGGAGGTTCGGCGTTTAAAATCCGTCGGGATGAGGAAATGATTCGCTCTACCCAGTCTCATATCGAGGAAGTGCTTGCTGAGTTCAAGTCAGTTTGCGCACAGAAAAACATTCCCTGTCAAGCGTTGGAAATTGAAGGTTTCCCCGCCAACGAAATTGAAATGGCTTCCTATCAGGGAGACCTTATCCTCCTTGGAAAAACCACCGATTTTCACTTTGAGCTGGACACAGATTCGGATAGTACGGTTAGACATGTCGCCCACGACAATCCCCGTCCCCTTGTCGTTATTCCCAAAATACCTGAACAAACAAATGTTGTCCTGGTCGCGTATGATGGGCAAATTTGCTCTTCGCGCGCTCTTCATATGTTTTTGCTGCTGAATTTGGGCAAGGGAAAACGTTTGCATATCGTGAATGTGAATGAGAATCCTTCCGAAGGGCAGGAACTGGTTTCGCTTGCTCTCAAGTTATGTGAATCTCATGGCGTCAGCGCCGAAAGTCAAATTTTAAACGCGAAACATTCGCCCGGAGAGGCCTTATTAGATCTTGCGCAGACACTTAAAGCCGAAATGATCGTATTGGGCGCTTTTGGACATACCATTCTTTGGGACGCGCTTTTTGGTTCTTGCTCTAAAACGATGCTCAAGAAGTCCGAGATTCCGTTATTCATTCACCATTAAGGTTTAGCACAACGGAGGTCTGTCATTCCGCCTGAAACTTGTTGCTATGTTGTGTAATTTTTTCTTGGTATTCGCTGACAAGACTGTTTAATTGATCGGTGTAAGTATGATGATGCTCGTTGCTCTTTTGTCGTCTTTCCTTAAGATCTGTATAGAATTTTTCGTGCTGCTCAGAGATTTTGGAACATTTCTCAGCACTCTCAGAATCATAATAGCCCGTCATGTTCGTTTTCTGCTCCCGAAATTTTGACTCATACATTATTCAGGATTCAGGCTAGCACAGGGAACAGTTTTCGAGAAGAGAGAGTATGGTTCATTAAAAAATTCGCTCACCAAAGGTGACCAGATAAAAAAGCGCCCGTTCACTAAGGCGCTTATCCCCACAAGTTTTGAAATATTCTTGCTACTCTTCCATTTCTTTTTCTTCTTTTTTATCCGTCTTATCCATATCGTCTTTTTTAACGTCTTTATCGTCCATTTTCTTGTCGTCGATGGCTTTATGATCATCCATGCTTTTCTGTTCATCGATTGCTTTGTGCTCATCCATAGCAAAAATTGCTTGGCTTCCAGCCAGGCCCAAACCAATCATAAGGGCAAGCGCCACTTGAAATAACTTCATCTTGATTCTCCTCCTAAATTATGTGATCACATCGTTTATTAATAAGGGTTCATTGCAAATCCAGAAGCCCTTTTGACATATGTTAAGCTGCTCATATTTACAAATTATTAATTTAACAGGAGATATGGATATTTTTTAGGAAGAAGTTATACCCTTCGCCTTTCAAAAACCGGGGACGTTGGACGTCGGGATTCGTCCTGCTCACGTACTCTACGTACGCTGCGCGGGACTCACCGCTCGTCCGCCTACCCGGATTTCGAAATCCTTTGGGTATATTTGTTGAATGCGTATAGGTTTTTACTTTCATTGTGTTCCACAAAGGGTTAGAAGAAATAATGTATATTACGTGTCATTATATAACAATATTCTTGACGTTTAGCAGGAATCTATGTTTTTTTCATTGGAAATTCTATAACCAAAGGATTTCAAATTTAGAGAGGTCCTGGATTGAATCCTGAAAACATTTGGTATCAGTCTTTAAGGCTTTATGGCGACCGTCGCGTTGCCGTTGTTTTCTTTATGGGATTTTCCTGTGGGATTCCCCTTTTGCTGACGGCCTCTACCTTGAGCATATGGCTTGGGCAACAGGGCATTCAATACCGCGATATTGGCTTCATGGCTCTTGCCGCCTTGCCCTATACTTTCAAATTTGTATGGGCGCCCCTTGTGGATCGTCTTGAGATACCATTTTTGACGTCATTCCTGGGGCGGCGGCGTGCGTGGCTTCTCTTGAGTCAATCGATACTCATCATAGCCATTTTTTGTTTAGGACAGGTTGATCCGAAGAAAAATCTGGAATTAGTGGTTTTATTCTCTTTTATCATTGCCTTTGCGTCTGCGACTCAGGATATTGTTATGTTGGTGTATCAGGTTGAGCGCCTCAGGTCGTCTCAATATGGCGCGGGAGAAGCCGCAGGAATTTTCGGCTATCGCCTGGGCATCCTTCTGGCTGGCGCGGGAGCGCTTTATCTGGCTGAGTTTGTCTCTTGGGAGGCTGTCTATAGCATCATGGCGGCAGCGACAGGCGTTGGCGTCGTCACGACGCTTATATGTGAGGAACCGCATCCTCTCATCACAAAAGAATCTGTTGAGATTGAACAGAGTATCAACCATTATCTCCTTCAAAAGCCTCGGTTGAAAAAGTGGCAGGCGAACCTTTTATCCTGGCTCTATGGGGCTGTCATTTGCCCTTTTATAGATTATATGCGTCAAAAGGGCTGGTTTACTATCCTGTTGGTGATGTTTTTCTATAAGCTTGGGGATAACATGATCGGCAATATGCAAAATTTATTTTATCTGAAGCTTGGCTTCTCTAAAGTGGAAATTGCAAATGCTTCCAAAATTTTCGGCATGTGGTCTTCGATTTTTGGCGGCTTCATAGGAGGTATCCTTGTTGTTCGGTATGGTATGATCAAAAGTCTTTTCTATATGGCGGCGCTTCATGGCGTTGCGATGATGGGTTATTTGATCTTGTCGTATGCGGGGAATAATCTTGCTCTTTTATACGCAACTGTCGCCATTGAAGATATCACAGGCGGTATGCGATTAACGGCTCTTTTTGCCTATCAAATGACGTTATGCAGCCCGATCTATGCGGCGACTCAACTTGCGTTGCTGACGTCGATCGTTCATTTGGGGCGGGTTTTGTTCTCTGCTCCCTCCGGATGGATTATTGAACAGATAGGGTGGAATAACTTTTTTGCCTTAAGCGTTCTTTCAAATATTCCCGTTCTTGTCCTGGTATGGTGGCTTTCCCGCCTTTTGGGTGAACCTCTTTTCAGGTTCGCCAAGCGTGATTTCTGGAGGACAAGGGCTTTAAAATTTCCTTGAAATGCGTTATTTTGATCCAGATTTTGAAAGGCGAAGGGTGAAGAGACATCAAAGTGAATGCCCCCATTATCTATGTTGAAACTCCATCGGTTGTTTGCGATGGCAATGAAAGCCCTTCCGGACATCCTCGCGTTTATCTTGACCTTGAGAAGAGAGGCGAAATCATCTGTCCTTATTGCAGTCGTCACTTTATTCTAAAACAAGAAAGTCAATCCTCAAAAAATAATGATTGAGATAAAAGTATTGATTGACATTGACTTTATCGGGTTTAAGCGTAATTATGTTTCTTTTATTTGCAAGATTTAAAGATGAGCCTTCAAACGATTAGTATTAAAGGAGCGCGCGAGCATAACCTAAAAAATATTGATGTGGAAATTCCGCGCAACAAGCTGGTGGTTATTACGGGACTCAGCGGATCGGGCAAATCCTCTCTGGCCTTTGATACGATTTATGCCGAAGGACAACGGCGCTATGTCGAAAGCCTTTCCGCCTATGCGCGACAGTTCCTTGAGTTGATGCAAAAACCGGATGTGGATTCGATCGAAGGTCTTTCGCCGGCGATCTCGATTGAACAAAAGACGACATCGAAAAATCCTCGCTCAACCGTGGGAACCGTGACAGAAATTTACGACTACTTGCGTCTGCTGTTTGCTCGCATCGGCATTCCTTATTCTCCTGTCACGGGTCTTCCTATCGAAAGTCAGGTCGTTTCCGAGATGGTCGACCGTATTCTTGCAATGCCTGAGGGATCGCGCCTCCTTCTGTTGGCCCCCATCGTGCGAGGCCGCAAAGGAGAATATCGCAAGGAAATCGCCAACATGCAGAAGCGCGGATTCCAACGTCTTAAAATTGACGGCAAACTTTACAAGATTGAGGAAACGCCGGTTCTCGATAAAAAAGTAAAGCACGATATCGAGGTGGTGGTCGATCGTATCGTGATTGCCAAAGGATTGGAAGCGCGTCTTGCGGGAAGTATAGAAACGGCGATTGGTCTTGGCGGCGGACTGGTCTTTGCTGAAAATGCCGATACGGGTAAGCGCACGACGTTTTCCGCCAAATTTGCCTGTCCCGTCTCAGGCTTCACGATTGATGAGATCGAGCCGCGACTGTTTTCTTTTAATAGTCCTTTCGGGGCTTGTCCTGCCTGTGATGGGCTTGGGGTACGTATTGCTTTTGATCCTGCTTTAGTGGTTCCTCATCCTTCCAAAACGATTCGCGAGGGCGCCATCATTCCTTGGTCCAACGCCTTTTCTTTTTATTATTTGCAACACCTTGAGGCGCTTGTCACCCATTTCGGGGATTCTATAGATCAACCGTTTGATCAGCTCAAACAGGAAACGCGCCACGCCATTTTTCACGGCACAGGGTCTAAAGCCATCACCACGGTGATCAAGGACGAGAACCATACGTACCGAACGCATAAGTCCTTTGAAGGCGTCCTGCCAAATCTTGAGCGTCGCTTTCGGGAAACGGAAAATCTTTCCCGTCGTGAAGAGCTGAGCAAATATCAGACAACGACGCCTTGCAAGAGTTGCCAGGGTCATCGCCTTAAATCCGAGGCGCTTGCCATCAAGATTCAGAACAGGCACATTGCAGAGATTACAGCCTTGTCCATCGCGGAAGCTGTGGAGTGGTTCAACGCTCTTGACGATCATCTTGGCTCCAAACAGCGGGAAATTGCCCATCGTATCCTCAAGGAGATTCGCGAACGTTTGGGGTTTCTGTATAACGTGGGTCTTGGATACCTGACCCTCGCGCGTTCGTCAGGGACGCTTTCGGGAGGAGAAAGCCAACGTATACGTCTGGCTTCGCAAATTGGCTCAGGCTTGACGGGTGTTTTATATGTGCTGGATGAGCCTTCCATCGGCCTTCATCAAAAAGATAACGACAGATTGCTTGATACCCTCAAGCATCTCAAAAATTTGGACAATACGGTCATCGTCGTCGAACATGACGAAGATACCATCAAAGCTGCCGATTACGTGATCGATATGGGACTGGGTGCGGGTATTCATGGCGGCGAGATCGTCGCCCTTGGAACTCCCCAGGAAATCGCGGCGCACCCTGAGAGTCTGACGGGAAAATATTTACGCGGCAATAGGGTCATTCCCCTTCCTAAGATGCGGCGATCGGGTCATGCGGATAAATTCATTCGTATCAAAGGCGCTCGCACCAACAATCTTAAAAACCTGACGGTCGATTTTCCCCTGGGAAAACTTATCGGTGTCACGGGCGTTTCAGGGGGAGGAAAATCTTCCCTGGTGATTGAGACCTTGTATAAGGGACTCGCCCGTACTCTGAACGAGGCGCGAGATGTTCCGGGCGATCATGACGGGATTGAGGGCATAGAGCACATCGATAAAATCATTGATATTGATCAATCGCCGATTGGGCGCACCCCGCGCTCAAATCCGGCGACCTATACGGGAGCGTTTACCCCTGTGAGAGAATGGTTCGCCGGCTTGCCCGAAGCCAAAGCGCGGGGATATGGACCAGGCCGCTTTTCTTTCAATGTGAAAGGAGGGCGCTGTGAAGCGTGTGAGGGCGATGGCGTCATCAAAATCGAAATGCATTTTTTGCCGGATGTCTATGTGCAGTGCGATCAGTGCAAGGGCAGGCGTTATAACCGTGAGACGCTCGATGTCCTCTTCAAGGGCAAATCAATTGCGGATGTCCTCGATATGACCGTCGAGGAAGGAATTTCTTTCTTTGACGCCATTCCCTCGGTGCGTGACAAGCTGACGACGCTCAATCAAGTGGGGCTTGGCTACATTCATATCGGTCAGCGTGCAACGACGCTTTCGGGAGGAGAAGCACAACGCATCAAGCTTTCAAAGGAACTGTCGCGCCGTGCCACGGGTCGAACTCTATACATTCTTGACGAACCTACCACCGGTCTTCATTTTGAAGATGTGCGCAAACTGCTGGAAGTTTTGCACTCTCTTGTCGATCAGGGGAATACGGTCGTTGTGATTGAGCATAATCTTGAGGTCATCAAAACCGCGGACTGGATTATCGACCTTGGACCTGAAGGAGGAAAAGGAGGAGGAGACATTGTGGCTCAAGGGACACCCGAAGATATTATCGGCGTCGATAAAAGCTATACGGGACGATATCTGAAAACCTGTTTAAATAGATCTTTTTCTTGATTCATATACTCAAAGGATTTCGAAATCTGGGTAGGCAGACGAGCGGTGAGTCCCGCGGAGCGTACAATCAGTACGTGAGCAGGACGAATCCCGATGTCTAACACCCCCAGATTTTGAAAGGCGAAGGGTATGTCACACTTCCATAAGCTGTTTCGTTTCTGTCCATAGGATCATCGTCTTGATCTGATGCCGAGGATAAACAGACATCATCAGTTCACGATACAATTCAAGTTGATTTTTATAGTTCCGCTTGATTTGGTCAGGGCGCGAGGGAGGCGTTGCATCCGTCTTGTAATCAAGAATCCATATCATGTCGTCAAAAACGACAAGGCGATCCAGCCGTCCAGTATAAAGTTTCCCTTGGTAATGGCCTACAACAGGAACTTCAGCTTTGCTGTTGCCTTGAAACAAAACAGCGAAATTTGCATCCGAGAGAATATCCTGCACAGTGGCGACCGCTTCCTCAAAGGTCTCCTTGGCATACGGCCATTCTTGCTGGCTCTGCAAGATTTTTTGAGCGTGTTCTTCTTGTGGCAGAAGAGGAAGGACTTCCAAAAGATGGTGAATCAGACGTCCTTTTAAACAAGCAGGGGAAGAGGAGGGGGCGACATCTTGCGCATCGCTCCCGGTTTTTGTGACCGCCGTTTTGGCAAATGCTTCTTCTTCCGCATCAACCTCAGCAAAAAGCCACTCTGGAGTCGGCTCTTCCGGAGGAGGCGAAGGCAAATGAGATAAATGAGGCAAGTCAGGAAATTGATCCGTTGGCGGAGAGGGGACTTCCTGCGGTCTTTCCAATCGGAAGCCCTCTCCCCAGGGAAGGGAGATTTTCTCTGTACGGGACGATAAAACGGCGTCTCTCAGGAAAGCCGATTCAATCAGGTGATACCATGATCCTTCTATGGATCGTTGATTCTCATGAGCGCCGCATATATACAGCTGATCTTCGGCGCGGGTCAGAGCGACATACAAAAGCCGGCGGTATTCCTGATCCTGAAGGATTTTGAGCTGACGTTTCAGGTGGCGTGTCGTCTTCGTCTCAAAATCTTGAGAAGGAGACCATAACAAGGCCGGTTTCTTCTCTTGCTCCTGAGACCATAAAAAATCTTGCCTCAGGACAGGCCGAGAGGCTGTATCCGCTAAAATAACCACAGGCGCTTGTAACCCCTTCGCGCCATGGACCGTCATCGTGCGAATTTGTCCGGATCCCGTTTGGGAAAAGTCACGCTTGATCTTCAGCGGACCTTGCCCAAGCCAATGTAAAAAACCCTGCAGGGAACTTGAAGATTGCCCGCGATAATCATAAGCCAGCCCCAGAAATTCTTCGATGGGGTCCATGGCTTCCCGACCAAAGCGGGACATTATTTTTCGCAATCCGTTATGCGTAAAGAGAATTTCGCTGTAAAGCGTAAACGGAGAGACAAAATCCACCTGGGCCAGCAAACTTGATAAACGTTCAAACAGATCCTGAAAGCACTGGAGGCTTGAGCGCCGTTCTTTCAGATTCTCCCACAAAGACTTTTGGTTGCGTGTCGTGGCCAAAGTGAACAGAGCTTCTTCGTCCAGACCTCCAAAAGGGCTTTTAAGAACACAGGCAAGCGCGAAATCATTTTCGGGCAAAAGAAGAAATTCCGAGAGCGCAATCAGATCCTGGATAGCAAGCTCCTCCAGTAAATCCAGTCGGTCAAGGCCGCTGACAGGGATGCCCTTGGCTTTGAGGGATTGAATGAGAGCGGGCACAAACTCGGTTCGATTGCGGACAAGAACCATAATGTCATCGGCTTTGAGGAAACGCCCGCGAGAGGGAAGAAACGTTCCTTTCTCAAGCCATCTCTCGATCTGATCTGCTACCCGCTGGGCAAGCAATGTTCTGGCAGTAACAGTGTACGCCATATTTGCCGATGGGTCTGGCGGCGTTGACGATGGTTGTGTCGCTTTCTGACCGTGACCGTCTGTCGCTGTCGGTTCTGGCGCGACAAGAGGCCATAGCTCGACTCGTCCCGCCTGTCCTGTGCGAAAGCAAAGATGTCTCAAGCCGTCTTCTTCGCATACCCCGTCACGCACATGTTCGTTTGCAAAGAGAGCATCGATGAAGTCTAGGATGGCGGAGGTCGAACGGAAGGATAAAGACATCTCAAGATCTTTCCATCTCTTTTTCTTTTCATCAGGCGGCAAAGCTCTGGCAAAATAAGCGCGCATCGCTGTAAAAATATGGGGATCCGTCCCTTGAAAACTATAGATTGACTGTTTTCCATCCCCCACCGCGAAAAGAGTTCGCGCTTGAGCCTTGATGCCCTCGCCGGCAAAAAACTCTTCCGTCAGAGCTTTGATGATAGACCATTGCAATGTGTTGGTATCTTGCGCTTCATCGACTAAAAGGTGATCAATCCCGCCGTCAAGCTTGTAGAGAATCCAGGGCGCAAGCTCGCTGTGATGCAGTAAAGCGCTTGCCTTGAGAATAAGATCGTCGTAATCCAGAACGCGCTGTTCGGTCTTGAGAGCTTCATAGTGCGTCAAAAGCGCATCGCCCAGCGTCAGTAAAGACAAGGAAATCTCGGCGATTTTCAGTCTTTTCAGAAGATCGGAAGCTTCCTGAACCCGCTTCGCTTCCTTGAGAAGAATGTCTTCGACGGCGGGAAAGGAAGTCAAGACATCGCGCGTCGCCAGTTTCTGGCGAATCTCTCCCTCCAGTGTCAGAAAATGAGAAGCATAAGCGGCAAAAGCCTCCATCGTTTTTGGTTGCTCAAGCCACAGAAAAACTGCCTCGCCCCGTTTTTGATCGGTGGAGCGTCCCTCAAGCAAAGCCAGTGCCGCCTTTTTCAGAGCATCAAGCCTTTCTGATTCTTCATTCCACAGGCGATCAAGAAGCGTTGCAGGATCTATCATGCCAATTTTATCTGCGACGGTTCTGTCGAGGTCGATGCTGTCGAGATCCAAAGCTTCAAGTGTTGTCTTTCTGGCAGCGTCAAGACCTGAGGCCAGAACCATGATGAGTTTAAGTCTTTCCTCAAGCAACGTATCGCAGAGTTGCTTGAAGGTCTCGGAGTGAAATTGCTCGGCCAGCAGCCCCATCGCCTCTTCCAGAAGAGGGTTGTGCGCAGACGATTTCAGCACAGCCTCTTGGGATTGTTTGAGAATGTCGTCTCGTTCCCGATCCTTGAGGATGGTCGTTTCAAGGGCAAGTCCTGCCTCCAGTGGAAAGGATGCCAGGAGAGATTGGCAAAAGCTGTGGATCGTCTGAATACGAATCCCCCCTGGAATTTCCAGAATATCAATAAAAAGGGTACGCGCCCGTTTTTGAGTTTCCTGCTCTTGGAACGCCGTATCGCCATCCCTCCTCAGAAGACGAAGTTCTCGCATCAACGCAGATTCTGAACAACTTGCCCAGTGTCCCAGACGATCCAGCAAACGTTGCATCATTTCAGAAGCGGCAGCATTCGTAAACGTCAAGCAAAGGATTTTACGGGGGTTTACGCCGTTCAACAGCAAATTGAGAATACGGTCTGTCAGAACTTTGGTTTTTCCTGTCCCTGCCGAAGCCGAAACCCAGACATGACAATCCGGATTCGTTGCTGCACGCTGAATGTCTAGAGCGAAGGTTTCAGCGCTTCTCGTCAATGCCTCGTCACATCCTTTTGGAAGAGTCATTTGTTTCGCCATTCCTGCCTCCGCGCCATGGGATCGTACAGGTTGGAATTTTGGGCGCTTGCTCTGTAAGGCGTCCTTTCTTTATCAAAGAGAAGAATCATGTGTTCGAGAGTCGCCAGAGCTTTTTCAGCCATTTTCTCCGTCTCTTCAAAACGCAAAACCGAACCTGGCGGAATTCCTCCCTTCAGATGCCAGTAACTTAGCGCTTTGAGAGGGCAGCTTGAGATATTTTGATTTTCCCAGGAGCCATAACGGGTAATGGCAGCTTCGAGAGGAAGTTGCAAGACCTCGCCGTTCAGGACCGCTTTACGTGAAGGAAGCTCGCCTGTTTTATAATCGATGATTTCAAGCGCGCCTTCTTTAAGTGCATCAATCCGATCAGCCTTCGCGGTCAAAATAAAAGGGCCTCCAGGAGCGTCTACGACTAAATGTCCCTTCACTTCCGTCCATGAGGTCATGATCTCTGGGAGACGCCTTTTTTCCTCGGTCAGAAACCAGTCGCAAAGTCTTACGAAACGGGGCCACCACAGGGTTTTGATCATCAGATGTTCCAGCATTTCTCCAAAGGCTTGACGGCCATACTCAAGAAGATGCGTGTGTGTCTGGTGGGCGGGAGCGTTGTGGATATATCTCTCCAGCGCGCGATGCACGACAATTCCAAACGTCGCCGGCGTCACCTCTTTTTCCAGAGGGGGAAGGGGGGAAAGCTTTAATATTTTCTTGGCGTAAAGCGCATAGGGATCTTGCGCCCACAACTGAACGTCCGTAACCGAAAGCTTTCTGGGTCTTAAAGAGACGGGAGGTCTTGGAGCAGGACGCCCGGAAGAAGAAGAACATGAAGCATTCCCCTGCCCATCTTCTTGACCTCGATCTTTCAGGATGAGGGAATCAAGATTTTGCGCCCATTTTTTCCAGGGTTCCAAAGGGTTCAGCAAAGAGATGCAATCGTTGCTTTTCAGGATAGCCTTGAGGCGCATCAACCAGCGGGAAGGAAGCATCGTCAGCCCGTTTTCCCGTTGGGCGCACGTCAGAACAACCCGCTTTGAATGCAGCAAATGCATCCAATCCGCTGCCATCAAGCCGACTCGATAGCTTTCGTCAGGCAATCCCAAATGTTGTTTCATCTCATAACTTAACCAGGGATCGGGCTGGGCGGACTCAGACCAGTGCGCGTCATTCATCGCTCCCAGAATCGCCAGATCAAAGTGTAAGGTTCTTGCTTCGAGCGGACCCAGGATATGAACACGCGGGTGCATTCCATAAGTTTTGGTCAGACGGATCTTTTTAAGGTGGGTGGAGACAAGAAAAGCGTACTCTTTGAGGGTGAAGACTTGATGAAGGGGAGAAATTTTTTCCAGACGCTGAAGAAGCTCAAACGTTGCCTGTCCATTTTTCCCTTGCCACAGGCGGGTTTGTTCCTGTTGTTTTATTTCTTCGTTTTCTTCCTGTCCTTCTTCGTCTCTGTTCTCCTCTTTCTCTTCTCTTTCTTCCTTCACATCCTGAGCCAGAGTTTCTAGGGTAGTGCGATGCCGTCTGATCCATTCCGCCAGAGAAGCGGGTTCCGCTGTAAGAGGCGCGATAGCCTGAAAAAAGGTTTTGCAAAAGGAAGCGAGGTCGGTTTCCTCAATTTGCCAGAGATTGAGTTTCTCAAAAGGAGAAAGCGGGCGCAAGTAATGCATTTCCAATCGTCTGGTCATTTTTCGGCATTCGGCGGGATGGAGGCCGAGGAGAGTCAGGGGATGCTTTAAAAGACCAAGCATGGCGACGGTATTTTGCGGATGAAGAGCCACATTCAGACTAAGGGTCAGGAACGAACCCTGTGACGATTCAAAAAGGCTTTCTCCATAAGAATCATTTGGAACAATCCTCCACCTCTTGAGTTCGGCGCTCACGCGGTCGCTTAATCCTCGGTGCGGCGTGACGAGAGCAATGATATTGTCCGGATCGTTGAGTCCCTCCCGAATCATCAAGGCGATGATGCGGGCTTCTTCCTGAAGAGATTCTGCTTCGATCAGCTTGATTGATTCAAGAGCGTTTTCCTGAAGACACTGCTGTAAGGATCCGCAATGCAAGCCCTGTATCGCAAACAGGTTTTTAAGTAGTCTGGAGCGCCAGGGCAAGGATGAGGGAGGTGAGAGAGATAGAGGAAAGGGAGAATTTTGAATAAGTGAAATGGACGGAAGATGTTGAATCTGCTCCCGGCGACAGTCCATCCGCTCAAGAGTCTGCTTTAGCCCGTACTGGGGATGATAAGGGGGCAGGCTTTGCCAATCCTCCTCCTTCAATTCAAGATCCAATCCCGCGAAAATAATTTCGCCTGAGGCGAACGCCGAAATTTCTTTCAGGAAAAGGGCGACGCTTGGAACGGAACCGACGAGACCCGCGGCAATGACAAATCCTTGAGGTGGCGATTTCCGCCACTCTTCCACTTGCTGTTTAAAGGCGTGTGCGCGTGCTGGCAAAGGATCTTCAAGGCCAAGTTCCTGAAGGCGAAGAGGCCATTCATAGGAAAGAACGCGCAGAATATCCAGACTTCTTTGCCAATGTCCTGAAAGTTCTTCAGGCACGAGGGCTTCAAGTTTTTCAAGCGGTATTTCTTCTGTATGACATTGATCGAGCAGTTGCATAAGGGATGTCGCCAGTGAAAAGCATTCTTGCCAGGAATAGCCGGTTTTTTCCTTTAGCAACTGTGAAAGAAGGAGATGCCTTTGCGGAGCGGAGACAACTTGCGTGGATGTTCCATGCGGTTGGGTCCATCCTGTGATTGACTTGATATGAGGCATGATCAGGGGACGACCCTTGTTTGCGCAGGTCAACGCTTTCTCCAGCGCGAGGCAAGCGCGTTCGGTCGGAAGGATGATATGGGTATCGGCAAGGCGAAGAGGATCGCTGGAACATTTCTCTAAAACGTGGTCAGCCAATCGCGCCAAAAAATTTTCCAGAGCGGGAATGGTGAAAAGCTTCATAGGGGCGTTGCCCATCTCTGTTTCCAGCTTTCTGACAATCTGATCCGAGCGTCGCGCCTGTCGTCCGATTCTTCAACAATCTTTAAATGAATCTCAAGCAGGGAAGAGGGCAATCTTAAGCTTCCTAACCGCTCAGGCCATTCAATCAGGCTTATGCCTGTACCAAACGCTTCTTCAAGGCCAAGTTCAAAAGCTTCCTCTGCTTGACGAAGCCGATAAAGATCGAAATGCCACAAATCACCGCGCAAGGTCTCATACAGTTGTACCAAAGTGAAAGTAGGGCTTGGCACCTGAACAATATCAGGATTGAGTGAAGTGACGATAGCGCGAGCGAGCGCTGTTTTCCCGACGCCCAGGTCTCCTCTCAGGAGGATGACATCCCTGGGTTGCAAAAGCGTGGCAACCTTTTGCCCCAGCGCTTGCGTATCCGTCAAGGAATTTAAAACATAGACCAGATCAGACATTCTGAGAGGGAACGCCTTCCGTATTATAGGGATATGCGATGCCTTGCCTGCACCTTCCCTCAATCAGAACAAAGGCAAGGGCATGCGTTTTGGTATCGGAAAGGGACAGATGAATATGGGCGACGTGATGAGAAGGTGTGAGAAAATGAAGAATTTCCTCGGCTTTGCCTGTGAGTGTCATGAAGGGTTTTCCTTTGGGGTCATTGGCGATTTCAATATCCTGAAAAGAGATTCCTTCACTAAATCCCAGTCCAAACGCTTTGACAAGGGCTTCTTTTGCGGCGAAACGTTTTGCAAGACTGCTGGCGGGATGAGCTGAATGGATCCCTCGTTCCCGTTCGACCTGCGTAAAGAGCCGATCCATAAAACACACGCCTTTTTCGTCCAGCAATTTCTGAATGCGCGAGATTTCGACAAAATCCGTCCCGATGCCGATAATCATGAACTGTCCTTGCCTCGTTTTTATGTCTTCTCTTTATGCCCTAGCGTATTTTAGAGAGAATGAAAACAGACTTCTCTGGTGGCCTTGAATTCTGGCGAATAATTATATACCCTTCGCCTTTCAAAATCTGGGGGTGTTAGACATCGGGATTCGTCCTGCTCACGTACTGATTGTACGCTCCGCGGGACTCACCGCTCGTCTGCCTACCCAGATTTCGAAATCCTTTGGGTATAGGAGCGTTGGACGTCAGGCTTTCTTATTTATCATTTTGTCAAATAATCGGGAGTTTTTCTTGCTGTTTCTGTCCTGAAATGGTAGTGAAGAACAGAAATCAAGGAGATCTCTTGCTTCAGATGCTGCGACGTTTTTATGACTGGATGATCAAGTACGCGACTCACCCTCATGCAAATTGGGTATTATCGCTGGTTGCTTTTACGGAAAGTTCGTTTTTTCCTCTTCCTCCGGATCCACTCTATATGGCGATGCTGATGGCCAACCGCAACCGCGTGTGGCGTTTGGCGATGTTGTGTACGGTTTCTTCGGTGTTGGGAGGGCTTCTGGGTTATTATATCGGCTATACGCTCTTTGAGACGATGGGAGAGTGGATCATCCACACGTATAAACTTGAGGACTCGTTTGGGCGCTTGCGTGCCGGCTTTCAGGAATGGGGGTTCTGGTTGGTCGCCTTAAAGGGGTTGACGCCTGTGCCCTATAAAATTGTAACGATCGCCAGCGGCGTTGCTCATCTGAACCTGTTGACATTTGCGATGGCATCCCTGATCGCGCGAGGGTTTCGTTTCTTTTTGCTCGCCGGCTTGTTTTGGTATTATGGTCCTCCTATTAAAGATTATATTGAAAAGAATCTTGTTTTGGTCACAACACTTGCTTTGGGGGCGCTTGTTGGTGGATACTGGGTGATCATGCAACTCTGAAAAGCTTGAAACAGGAGCAATAATGCATATAAAGATAAAAGGGCAGGAGCTTAAACTTATTCTTTTTCTCAGTCTTTCCTATGCCGTGGGAGGGTTATGCGGGGCTTATCTTATCGAATATTATCAGAAAGCGCCTCCCTGTTCCCTGTGCATTTATCAGCGTTTTGTGCTTGGGGCTGTGATCGTTTGCTTTCCTTTTGTATGGATGTTTTTTCAAAAATATCCCTACAGGAAAGTCTATGTGATCATTCCCTTGATCTATCTGGTTAGTTTTGTCCTTGCCGCATACCATTCGGGGGTGGAACAACATATCTTCCCCGCTCCTTCTCAATGTCGTGGGAACTTGACGCAACATGGCGGAGATGTGAATCTGTTACGCGATTTACTGCTTCAACAGGATATTGTGCCTTGTGATAAAGTCTCATGGCGTTTGTTTGGACTTTCTATGGCAACACATAATGCGCTGGGATCGCTTTGTCTTGTGCTGATGTGGGGGTATGTTTTGTGGCAAAGGCGTTATGCGGGAGAGCGCTATTCATGATGGGAATTCTATGGTCATGAGCGCTCTTCCCGGTGATTTTCCTTCTTCAAAAGCAGCTGCACGGATGATTCGCGTTAATCAGGCGGGCGAATATGGCGCGGCACGCATTTATGAAGGACAGCTTGCTGTGCTCGGAAATACGCCCGTTGCGTCGCTTCTTGAACATATGCGCGCCCAGGAGCAATCCCATCTTGATACTTTTGACCGCCTCATTCGTGAGCGGCGCATTCGCCCTACGCTGTTATCTCCCGTGTGGCATGTGGCTGGTTATGCTCTAGGCGTTCTTTCGGCCTGTCTGGGTGAAAAGTCCGCGATGGCGTGTACTGTCGCCATTGAGGAAGTGATTGACGAACATTATGCGCGACAGTCCGAAGATCTTGAAAAGCATCCAGATGAGATTGAGTTGCGAGAGGTCATTCATCGGTTTCGCGAGGATGAGCGTCAACACTGTGAAATGGGAATCGAACACGGCGCCGCCGATGCTCCCGCTTTCAAGCTGATGAAGGGTGTGATCAAAATAGCCTCAAGAACGGCAATATGGCTCTCTACACGACTCTGACGTTGTCGTGAGTCATCGTTCAGGTAATTTGTATTGTCATAAGGAGTAAAATCTTGTGTGTGACACTCTTTTAAAAAAGATTCAGATGCGCGCTCACGACTCTGATTCAGATGTCGTCTATATTACCCGGAAAGGAGAAGTTTTGCTTGATTGGACGTCAGAGCCTAATCTTCCTCCCATCGAGATTATGTCTATCACCAAGTCGATCGTGGCGCTTGCCGTTGGGATGCTGATAGAGGAGGGAAAAATACCTGATGTCGATATACCTGTCTTTCATATTTACCCCGAATGGTATCAGGGGGAAAAGCAAAAAATTACGCTTCGCATGATCATGAACCATACATCAGGACTACAGACGATTCCGAGTGGCAATCAGATCTCACGAGCGCCTGATGGCGTCAAGCTTGCGCTGTGTGCGGAACTTGAGCATAGGCCGGGTGAGAAATTCTTCTATAATAACAAAGCTGTGAATCTTTTAGCGGGAATCTTAGAGCGCGTGACGGGACAGCCTCTTGATGAGTATGTCAAGCGGAAGATTTTTACGCCTCTTGGTATTGATGAATTTGGATGGAATCATGACGATGCCGGCAATCCTCGCAGTTCGGGAGGCGTCCAGATGCACGCCAAAGATCTGCATAAAATTGCTGAGCTGGTGATGAACGGGGGATTTTGGGACGGTATAAAACTTCTTGGCAATCGCTGGCTTGAGCAGATGCTCACTCCTTCTCAAGTATCGGGAAACAGGTGTGGGCTTCTCTGGTGGATCTATAGCCAACCTCAAATCTATGCCGCCCAGGGTTATCTGGGTCAATGGCTTTATATACTGCCCGAAAAAAGAATCATTGCCATTCGTCAAATGCGCAAAGGTAAACGTCCGCTTGATCAGGTGGATGAATACGAAGATTTCAGGGAATGGGTGGCGCAGCTTTAAAAATTTTTCTTCTTTATCCTGTGCTTTTGAATTGCGCCAGGAGAAGCGTTGAATGTCACCATTGATTCTTACGGGCATTTTAAGCGGTGAACCCTTTAAATTCTGACGCTTAACTGAATTTATGTTTGATGAGCATTGAGTGCGCTCTCTCGTAAAGTTTAAAGTCAAGGTTTTTTTCACCGTCTGTCAAATTGCGTATGAGTTTCCATAGTGTGCTGGAGAGTCTCCAATAAGCGCTAATCGACTTCATCTGTTCATCCAGAGAGCTGGATTGATAAGCAGCTAATGCCGTCGATTTGGTGCTGGGGCGCCTGGGTTGACTGCAATTTTGCACTTCAGAAATGAGATCAAGTTTTTCGATGGATATAAACTTAGCGGTACGCATGACATAATAACAGCAAGGATGAATTTTTAAATGAGGCTTCATTTCCTGATAGGTGGACTGGATTATGAGAGGCGCAAGTTCCCCAGGTTTCACTTTTGGTTGATAGGGAGGAATATAGGGGTAAAGAGTATGAAAGGAATAAATCATTAAATTTTGGGGTATAAAGCCTAAGTTTTTGGTTTCTTCCCATACCTCTTTTAAAGCGTCACTGTTTTGATCATATAAATAATAAGATTCCCGCAAGTTTTTGTTGGAGCTAAAAGATGTCATCACGTTCAGAAGATTATTGAGGATATATTGATTTTCTGTCCCCGCTTTTAACAGATAATAAGCGATAGGCCAGCTCTCTTTTAACTCATACCTTTTCTCCTGGCTGTTAAGAGGGTGCGGTGTGTCTGTAATTTTTTGTCGTGGGATGAAGGGGAAGTTTTTTAAAGATGTTGAATCTATGTCTGATATAGGGTCAGCCTTTTTTTCTTTTCTGGTGGGAGAGGAAATGATTTTTTCGCCCGACGTGTCTTTCAAACGTTGGAGGACGATAGAATCTTCGCGCGTGTCCTGATCTGTACACAGAGAAGGAGAGCTTGGTATGAAAACGCCGAAAAAGAAAACCCACTTATAAATCCATTTTATATTCATAATATGACAGCGCCTCCTATAATTCCGTTTTGGTGCAATATCAGATCTCTTTTCTACCCGGTGGAGGACGCTTTTATGCTCTTTCCCTTTCAAAATCTGGTGACTTTGCAGATCGGGAGTCATCCTGCTTACGTCCCTTATACAGATGTCGTGGTTTCTCTCTTTACTTTTTGCCTAAAAACCTTTCGTCATCTTTGATGATGCAAGAGATCTATAGTTAAAGTATAAAAATACAGAACCTAATAAATATTTACCAAAAACGACTTTTAGGAAAAAATTGACTGATAATTAAGCGGCTCTTTGGTAACGCCAAAGAAAAGCAGGCGGCAAATTAAGTAACGTTATTCCAATACGTTCTTTGCTAAGGCCTAATTTAAGAGCAGGGATGGGTGAGGTTACATGATAACTGTATTGAACAATTTCACCATCCGGCGTCATGACTTTAAAGCAGGAATCAATAATTTTCTTTTGCAAGTTCAATGGCATGGTTGACACAGGCATTCCTGAGACAATAGTGGAGACTTTACCCACTACCTCTCTGGGCAAAAGTGACGCAAGTTCAACGGCATTCCCCTGAATGACGTGAATATCAGGGAGCGATCTTTCCAGAAAGCCGCAAAGTTCAGGATCAAGCTCGACCACATAAAGTTGATCCGAGGGAATGCCGTGTTCCAGCAGGCGTCGTGTGACTGTTCCCGTGCCGGCGCCAAGTTCGACGATATAGCTTCCGGGTTTGACCGAGACATGTCGACTGACAAGCGACGTAAGCGCGGGAGAACTTGGGGCGATCGCGCCTAGTCTTAAGGGATGTTTTAGCAACCTTTTGAGAAATAATAAAGTTTCCTGGGTGGTATCGACCTTTGGGCTGGGACTTTTGAATGACATAGAAACTCCTTGAGTTTAATACACTATACGCTTTGCCTTTCAAGCTAAGGCGCGGATATAGGAAGTACACGACAGTCTGGATTTAAATTTATTTTCTTTGTATAGATGACGTGTGTTTGATGATTGATCAAGTCTTTTTATAAATGATGGGATATTTTTTTAGAAAAGAGGTTAGCGAGCGCCATGGGATATCAAGTCGCTGTCGTGGGAGCAACGGGTAATGTAGGGCGAGAAATTCTGAATATTCTTGCTGAGAGAAATTTTCCAATAGACGAAATGACCGCCTTGGCTTCAAGTCGCTCCAGGGGGTTGGAAGTCTCTTTTGGCGAACGTGCCGCGCTCAAGGTGAGGGCGCTTGAAGATTTTCATTTTAAAGGCATCGACATTGCTTTTTTTGCGGCGGGATCAAAAGTCTCGGCCCAATATGCGCCGAAAGCTGCCCAGGCAGGGGCCATCGTCATTGATAAAACCTCACATTTCCGTCTTGACGCGGATGTGCCTTTGGTCGTGCCTGAGGTGAACCCCGAAGCGCTGGAAAATTGTGGAAGAAAGAATATTATTTCCAGTCCCAATTGTGTGGTGGTTCCACTTGTTGTGGCGCTCAAGCCGCTTGATCAAGTGGCAAGAATTAAACGTGTCGTTGCTTCAACATATCAGTCTGTATCAGGCGCCGGGCGACCTCATATGGATGAACTGTATAATCAAACGCGGGGAACTTTTGTGAACGATCCTGTTGAGGCGCAACTTTTTCCCAAGCCGATCGCTTTTAACGTCATCCCTCATATTGATGACTTTCGTTCCAATGGCATGACGGGAGAGGAGGAGAAAATAGCGCTTGAGACGCAAAAAATTTTAGGCTCTTCCGTTGCTGTATTCGCGACGTGCGTCCGTGTGCCCGTCTTCATCGGACATTCAATTTCTGTTGCTGTAGAATTTGAGGAAAAGATCACGGTGGCGCAAGCGCGTGCAGCGCTTGAAAAATCGCCGTCTGTAGAGGTCTTTGATCGACATCGAGAGGGTGGATATGCAACCCCCGTGGAGTGTAGCGGTGAGGATAGAGTGTATGTCAGCCGTATTCGACAGGATACAACAGTTCCTCATGGCCTGGGACTGTGGGTCGTGACTGACAACTTACGTAAGGGGGCGGCTCTCAATGGGGTCCAGATCGCAGAACGATGGGTGGCGTTGATCTCTGGGAAGCATGCAAAATCTCGACATTTGCAAAAAAGTAAAAAAAATTAAGAAGAGCGATTGACATGTCTGCCTGGTCGGATTATAACCCCCTGTATTGCGGATGAAACAAGTTTGAATTTGTTGATTATCTGTGTTGATATTAGATATTGTAGATAAGAGGGAAGGATAGGTGGGCGGTTTGTTGAGGACTGTTTACTTATTCGGCAGAGTTTTGAGGGGTTAGGCGTTTTCCGAGAGGCAGGCGCTTGAGGACTCTTTGAAGCACTGAGCCACACGGGGCGGAGAGCTTTGGGGTGGCTGTTTGTTCAGGCAGACCCTGTCGTCTGATCAGACATATTGATGAGTTAACGTCCGTATCTGATATCAGCGGAAGGAGAGAGGCGCTTGTG
>JAEUKR010000008.1 GCA_016794245.1 Caedimonas sp.
TTTCATTCGCTCTTCTTTGGGATCTTTGCTCCGCGCAACATCTCCTGCCCAACCTAAAGCGATTTCTCTAGCTATTTCACAAGTAATGTTTCCATGTACGCCTATTTTGAGCCTTTGTGCTTTTTTTTGAAGATTTCTATAGATGAAGTAATATGTTTTTCGACCCGAAGGAAGAACCTGACAGCCAAACCCTCTAATTTCACTGTCCCAGAGGTAAAAAATTTTATTGGCGAGAGGCTGACTTGAATCTATCATTTTTTTTGTAAGCTTTGGCATTTTATCCCTCCTAATTTGTAGCAAAATTGTAGCAATAAATGAGATGTTCAAAGGTAATATAAGACAAATATCTGATAGAGTCTAACTAAAAAAATGGCTAAAGATAGCAGTTTTCTAGGAAATATAGAATTCTGAAGGATGATAGAGTAAAAGCTAACAACAGACTCAAAATCTGTTGCCCGTAAGGGTGTGGGAGTTCGAGTCTCCCCGGGGGCACCACCAGATAAAGTGTAAGCAAATTCTGTCTAAAAGAGAGTCCTCCTTGACTTGGGGCTATAGCTTAACTGCTTCTCCGAGTTTTGCGGGCAACCTCTGTTAATTCGTTGTGATCATAACCAAAGTGCCTCTCCCCAAAAATGTCTGTTCTCAGGCAAAATGCGGAAAAATCCACCCTATTCATCCGTTATGAAATCGCAGTTGGTTCTAAATTAACTTTGAGTAAATGTGTAAGCTATTGCGTCCGGTATATTATCTCTTCTTCTGATATTTCATAAAGCTCGTTAAGTTTTTTGGTGCATTGAAAAGTAAATTTTAGTAGAATTAAAATTCTTAAGCCATCTGCAATTGTCACAGGCTCAATCCCTGTAGACCTTATCGCTGGGGGCAGGCTTAAAATCAGGAATGATGAAAGCAACCGGTTGACCTCTTTTCTCTAGTCGTGTATAAGAACTTTGGCTTTGTAAGTGTCGAAAAAGGATTATTATGGCAAACATTAATTCAGCAAAAAAACGTGCCCGTCAGTCTGTCGTCAGAAATGAACGCAATCATTCTCGCGTCTCGCGTATTCGCCGTTTTGTGCGTAAGGTCGAAGAAGCGATTACCGTTGGTGACAAATCTGTAGCTCAACAGGCTTTACAAACCGCTCAGCCTGAAATCATGAAAGGGGTCAGCAAAGGCGTATTGCATTTGAATACGGCATCGCGCAAAGTCTCTCGTCTTGCCGCTCGCGTAAATGCCTTGTAAGATCTTTCAATCAAATTGAAAAAGGGAAAAATGACCCCTTTTTAAATAATAAATGAGCTTTTGGTCACAAGCCTTTTAAGCTTGATAAATCCATGGCAAAGAATGTAACTGGAAGAGTAAACCTGTCATGTCAGTGTCACCTGTGGCCTCGTTTCAAATGGGATCAAATCCAGAGCTGGTGACAAGTATGTCTGTTTGTTGGGAAAATGCGCGCTCTGTTTTCCCGCGCGAATTTGGCGATGCGACATTCAAAAGCTGGCTTATGACCCTAAGATTTGGCGAATTTGTTGGGGGAAGATTTGTCGTCGCGGCGCCGACGCGGTTTATGCGAGATTGGATTCAAACCCATTTCTCCCAGAAAATGTTAGAAATTCTCCAACGTTTTGACCCACGCATTTTAGCTCTTGATTTAATTGTTGATCCTGCTCTTTTAAATACGCCCTCTTCTTCCTGGACTTTAAACGGTACTGAGACAAACGCTGACAATCAGGAAACGGAATCTGAAGATAGCAACCTTCAAGTCATTGGATCTCGTCTTGAGCCTCGCTATACTTTTGAGGCTTTTGTTGTAGGAAAACCCAATGAATTAGCTCATGCGGCGGCACGACGGGTTGCCGAGGCAGATACGGTGACCTTTAATCCGCTTTTTTTGTATGGCGGGGTGGGCTTGGGCAAAACACACCTTATGCACGCGATCGCTTGGCATATTTGTAAATCCCATCCACAACGGCGCGTCATTTATCTGTCTGCCGAAAAGTTCATGTATCTCTTTGTCAAGGCCTTACGTTTTAAAGACACAATGGCGTTTAAAGAACAATTTCGCTCGGTCGATGTTTTGATGATTGACGATTTTCAGTTCATCAGTGGTAAAGAATCGACGCAAGAGGAATTTTTCCATACGTTTAATGCTTTGGTCGACCAAAATCATCAGGTCATTATTTCGGCGGATAAATCTCCTTCCGACTTGGAGGGCCTGGAAGAGCGCATGCGTTCACGTCTTGGGTGGGGATTGGTTGCTGACATTCATCCGATGACATATGAATTGCGACTGGGCATTTTACAATCTAAAGCGGAACAAGTGGAACGGGAAGTTCCTCTCAAGGTTCTTGAGTTTTTAGCCCATAAAATCACATCGAATGTTCGGGAATTGGAGGGCGCCCTCAATCGGATTGTCGCTCATTCAATGTTGGTGGGGCGCGAAATTACGATTGAATCTGCTATGGATGTCTTGAGAGACTTGTTGCGAGCGAATGATCGCCGTGTTTCAGTGGATCAAATCCAAAAGAAAGTGGCTGAGCATTTCAACGTAAAGCTTGCGGATATGCATTCGCCGCGTCGGTTGCGTTCCGTTGCGCGTCCTCGCCAGATCGCGATGTTTCTTGCCAAACAACTTACGCCAATGTCTCTTCCTGAAATTGGTCGTAAATTTGGTGGACGTGATCACACAACCATTATGCATGCCGTCAAGAAAATAGAAGAACTAAAGGATAAAGATCTATCCCTGGCGGAAGACCTGGATCTTTTAAAAAGAATGTTGCAGAATTGACTTAAATTATCTTTGAAAGCGACTTGAATCTTCAATACCTTATTTCTATGATGATGCCCTGAGAGCAAAGTAATGGATGATTTGGGAATATTCATGGCTTCAGCCACCAACTCAATCAGGGCTTGATTTGCCTTGCCGTCTTCAGGCACAGTTCTGACAAAAGCGCGGAGATGTGCTTTTCCTTTTGCATCATGATAAAGAGTTCCAAAAGCATTGCGTTTTGATCTGGGCGTAAGATGGATTGCTAAGTGATAGCCCTCAGAACCTAGTGTCAAAAAAGGTATCAAGTCACTCATCAGGCGCTGTCGCTTCTTCATGAAGCGCTTTATAAGCGATGGTCATTATCATTGTGATTGTCATTTCTCATTATCCGACAATGTCTCAGCTTTGGGTTCTTTGCGCGCTTTTTGCTGAATTTTCCTTTTTTTCAAGTTGTCGCGCAACGCTTGCGCGCGCCGTTCTGTTTTGGTGAGCTTCGGTGTTTTTTTTAAATCCGCCATTTTTGAATCTTGAATCTTGGGAAACGATCGTATACATCTAGCATTCGTCGGCCGTCGTAGCTCAGTGGTAGAGCACACCCTTGGTAAGGGTGAGGTCGAGAGTTCGATCCTCTCCGGCGGCACCATTTTTTTCGCTTCTTGCCAAAGCGCCATGGCCTCAAACGTTTTGCCTCGAAGAGTTTCCAGTCCATGGTCAGTCATCAGCTGTTTCATAACATTAAAACGTTTTTCAAATTTATTCAAACTGCTTTCAAGGATTGTCTCAGGATTGAGATCAAGGAAAAGGCAAAGCTCGATCACGGCGTGTAGAAGATCGCCGATTTCTTCCGCAACTCTTTCCATGGGTTCTTGTTGGTCAAGCGCTTGCTTTACTTCTTGTGTCTCTGAAGAAATCTGCATGAGAATTTGCGCTGCGGAAAGCCAATAAAAACCAAGCTCTTTCGCTTCATTTCTGAGAGTGTAAGCACCTTTAAACGCTTGATACGAAAGATCAGCTGAAGAGAGAGAGGGAAGAAGAGCGTTTTCTGGGGAGAGCGGAACGTTCGACATTTTTTATATCTTTTATACTCTTTAATAGAATTGTTTATAACGTTGATATTATCAATACCTTAAAATAGGGAATCTGTTTAATTCATATTGATGTTCTGGGCGCAACCTCTTATAATTTGTGTAAGGATACAAAAAAATATCCTCCTTGTCTTTCAGGATTCGGGAGTGTTGGATATCACGATTCGTCCTGTCTGGGTATTGTATGGCATGGATACCGAGTGATCTTTGCCATTCATTCGTCCACCACCTCAACTCTTGAAGTTCTTTAAGTATAAGTAAGAATAAATTTTTGGGGATGCAACTGTTTAATTTTTGGGTGTCTTTCCTGTATGAGATCAGGCAATTGAGCGCATCAGGAGGGATTTTCTTTCCTTGTTTGGTTGTTTTGACAATCGGATGTCTCGGGTTGGGAGGCGCCTTGATTCGCACGCGTCGTCAACTTATCCACGAAAGGCGCTGTACGCTTGACGCTTTGGAAATCCTTGCGGCGTCTCGTCAGGAGTGGTTTTACTTCCGTCCTGACAGTAATCGTGGAGTTGCCAGTGAAGGATTGGCTTCTTATCTTGGCTGGAACAAGCCGCTTGAGAGACTGGAGGATTTTACAAAAGCGCTTCAGGATAAATTTTCAGTTGATTTTGCAGAGCGTGTACGTCATGCAAAAGAAAATACGGAAAATTTTGACGTTCATATTCTTCACCCCGACACGGGACAAGGATGTGAAGTTTCCGCGGTCTGGCATATGCTTTCTCAAACACCGGCGGGTCTTGTTTTCTGGTTGCGTGATACGACGGCTTTTTATCAGGAGTCTGAAAAGCAAAGTCAAAAATTAACAAGCCTTGCGCAGGAAAATACCCAACTCAAGGAAATGCTGAAAATTTTGCCGCTTCCTATCTGGTTTCGTAATGCCCAGGGTCGTTTGACGTATTGCAATCGTTTTTATGCCGAAGCGCTTGAATGCTCGGATGAGTACATCACGCAGGAAAACACTCTTTTATGGCTCGATGACCAAGGAGAAGAAGATCCTGTGAACACGAAAGCGACGCCGAATCTCACTGAGCCATTAAAACGTCATATCATTGTCCACGGCGAACGGCGTTATTTTCAATTCAAGGAAGAATATGTGGATAATCTGGGGGGCGCTATTGGTTATGGCGTGGACTTGACGGATCTTGAAAAAGCGCTCAGGGATCTTGAGCAGCATAATATGGCCTATCGCGAAGTCCTTGAAACCCTTTCGGCGGGCGTGACCATTTATGGGGCTGATAAAAGACTGAAGTTCTTCAATCATGCCTACGCGCGTCTTTTTGAAACTGATGAGAAATGGCTGAATACGGGGCCATCGTTGGGAGAAGTTCTTGATGATGTCCAACGCCGTCGATTGCTGTCGGAGCAGGCGGACTATCAAAGCTTTAAAAAGCAACAATTGCGGATGGTTTCTTCCTTGATCTCTCCTTTTCAGCAGCTTGAACACCTTCCTGATGAACGCACCATTCGAAGAATTGCTGCTCCTCATCCGATGGGAGGCATCTTCTTTATTTTCGAGGATGTGACAAATTCCCTGGCGCTTGAACGACAGTACAATACGCAGCTTGCCGTACATCGCGCGTCCCTGGATAATCTCTATGAAGGCGTTGCCGTCTTTGGCAGTGACAATCAATTAAAATTAATCAACCCTGCTTTTATTGATATTTGGGGCATGAGCTTGAAGGAAGTAAAGTTGGGACAACATATCTCGGACGTCATCAATATGATCCGCGACTTCTTTACGTTTGAGGGCTCGTGGGAGGACTATCGCGCTCAACTGATTGCGCGTGTGACGGATCGCGTTCCCAAAAAATCAAGACTGGACTGCAAGGATGACAAGGTGATTGATTTCACTTATGTTCCCTTGCCGGATGGATCACATTTGTTGACATGTATGGACGTTACGGATCATTGCCGAAACGAAAAAATTCTTTCGACTAGACCCGGAACCAGACTTTAAAAACATCCCTTTCCCCTTTCGTCTTTCAAAAAATCCGGGAGCGTTGGAAGTCAGGATTCGTCCTGCTCACGCACTTAATATAATATGTATGCTGCAGTATGCTGCGCGGGACTCACCACCGCGCGTCCGCTTGCCCGGATTTTGAAAGGCGAAGGGGATAAAAAGGCCTTTAAACATCCAGATCATGCGCCAGGGCGGCGTTACTTTGAATGAACGCATAACGCTTTTCAGCGCGCCGTCCCATCAAGGAATCAACAAACTCTTCAATCGAAATGACCCCTTCACTTTGTCCGAAAACGCCTATCACTTCTTCCTGGGGGACTGAGACCCGCAAAAGCGTTCTTTTCGTTGGGTCCATGGCTGTTTCCTTGAGCTGTTGCCAGGCCATTTCGCCCAATCCTTTAAAGCGGCTGATATCGATCTTTCCCTTGCCTGTAAAACTTGTTTTCAATAACTCTTCCCGATGGGCGTCATCTCGCGCATAGAGGCTCACGTTTCCCTGGGTGATGCGATAAAGAGGCGGTTGAGCCAGAAACACGTGTCCTGTCTCAAGGATCGGGCGCATTTCCTGAAAAAAGAACGTCATCAAAAGCGAAGCAATGTGGGCGCCGTCCACATCCGCATCCGTCATGATGATGATGCGGTCATAGCGCAGTCGAGAAGGATCGCACGCCTTTCCTGTGCCGCATCCCAATGCTTTGCCGAGGTCGATCAGCTCTTGATTCGCGCGCGCCTTGTCCGATGTGGCGGCAGCGACATTCAGAATTTTGCCGCGTAGGGGTAGAACCGCCTGAATGCGGCGATCTCGAGCCTGCTTCGCTGATCCGCCGGCCGAGTCGCCCTCTACCAGAAAAATTTCGGTTTCTGAAGAGTCTTCGCTGATACAATCCGCCAGCTTTCCCGGAAGTCTCAGGCGTTTGGTTGGTGATTGTCGCTGGGTTTCTTTCGTTTGCTTGCGCTTGAGGCGCTCTTCCACCCGCTCGATAATGGCAGTCAATATATCGTCGGCAACGTCTTTATGGTTGCTGAGCCAGTGATCGAAGTGATCTTTCATCACATTTTCGACGAGACGCGTCACCTGTGCGCTGACAAGTTTTTCTTTTGTCTGACCCTGGAATTGGGGATCGCGGATAAAAGCGGACAGGATAATGGCGGCTCCCCCCACACAGTCTTCCAGCGTTATTTGAGAAGCCTTGCGATTCCCCACCATCTCGCCGTAGGCACGCAAAGAACGGGTCAGTCCTTGCCTGAAGCCATTCTCATGCGTTCCCCCTTGAGGTGTGACAACCGTATTGCAATAGGAACGAAAAAATCCTTCTTCCATAAGAGGCCATGCGACCGCCCATTCAAGCCGGCCCGAATCGTCGCTGAAGTCGGCTTCTCCAGCGAAAATTTCGGGCGTAATCATCTCTGTTCCCGTCATGCTCTCCCGCAGGAAGTCGTTGATCCCCCCGGGAAAATGCAAGGTTTCAGAAGACGGTGTTTTCTGATCTCCTTTCAACAGTTCTTCAGGACAACGCCAACGAATCTCTACGCCTTTAAAAAGATAAGCTTTTGAACGAACGATTTGATAGAGGGTGCAAGGCTTGAACCGTGTATGCGCCCCGAAAATTTCCGGGTCAGGGTGGAACGTCAGCATAGTGCCGCGGCGGTTGGGCAGGGGGCCAACCAACTCAAGCCTGGACGTGGGAACTCCCCGTGAATATGTTTGCCGCCACAATTGGCGTTGGTTCACAACCTCAACCAAAAGGAAACTTGACAGGGCGTTGACAACAGAAACGCCAACGCCATGAAGACCGCCTGACGTCTTATAAGCGTCTCCCCCGAATTTGCCGCCAGAGTGCAGAGTTGTCAGGATCACTTCCAGAGCTGATTTGTCGGGAAATTTAGGGTGAGGATCCACAGGAATTCCACGTCCATTGTCTTGAACGGTGACCGTCCCATCTTCGGAAAGCATGACTTCGATGCGGGAGGCATGACCCGCTACAGCCTCGTCCATGGCATTATCCAGCACCTCAGTCACCAGATGGTGAAGCGCCCGCTCATCCGTTCCCCCGATATACATGCCAGGTCTGCGGCGGACAGGCTCCAAACCTTCCAGAACCTCGATATCCTTGGCTGTATAGTCTGATTTTGTGGGATTTCTGATCGCTGAAAACAAATCGCTCATTCTCTAAAGTATCCATCGTTTCAATGAGGTTAAAATCTGATATAGTGCGATAACACCTAAAGGATTTCAAGATGTGGAGTGACGAACACGCGACAACTCCCGCGCAGCGTACAGATCGGGACGCGAGCAGGACGGAGCCAGACGTCTGGGACCTCCACAACTTGAAAGACAAGAGGTGCCTTTTACGGAGAAGCACACATGACACCCATATTGACATATCTTATGCTTGTTGCGCTAGGGGCAACCGTTGTTGTGCTTGTTCTGGGCATTCTGAATTTGTTCCTGAGAAAAGAGGGAGAAGGGGAGCGCAGCAACAAATTAATGCAATGGCGGGTCGCGGCGCAGGTGACAGTCTTGATATTGTTTACGTTCATTCTACTTTTGGGCAGGAAAGGTTAGAGGGCGTTAATCAGTACCCAAGGAGTACCCAAGGCATGGGATTTCAGATGGACGAAGAACGACCTCCAACAGTCGCAGGGTTTGAAAGACGAAGGATAAATTTTAAAAGGTGAAGAATAAAATGGTTCAGCTGACAAGAATTTACACGCGCGGGGGTGACCAAGGGAAAACTTCCTTGGGCGATGGCGCCCGCGTCTCTAAGCATGCGGCGCGCATTGAAGCGATAGGAGCCGTCGATGAAGCAAATGCGGCAATTGGAATGGCGCGTTTAACCCTCAAGGATCGTGAAGATCTCATGTTGAGAAGGATTCAGAATGATCTGTTCGACGTAGGCGCCGATCTGTGTATGCCTCACGATCACAGGAAAAAGCCAGCGTTGCGCATTCAACCCGACCACGTTGAGCGTCTTGAAGAAGAAATTGACGCGCTGAACGCCGTTCTTTCTCCTCTCGCGTCTTTTGTCCTGCCCGGTGGAAGCGTTGCCAGTGCTGCGCTGCATGTTGCGCGTACAGTCGTTCGTCGCGCGGAACGCTGCGTGTGCCAACTTTCCGAACATGAAGTCGTGAATGATAATCTTGTGGCTTACCTCAATCGCCTTTCGGATCATCTTTTTGTGTTGGCGCGTTACATGAATGACCAGGGAAAGAAAGATGTGCTCTGGGAACCGGGAGCCAATAGACTTCTTTCCTAACCTGCATCTGGCGGCTGCTTTTGTCTTTATACCATTCGTCTTTTGGAATCCGGGGGCGCCAAATATCGGGAAATATCAGGATTCGCCATGTCCCGGCAACGTCATATCTTGTTGAAAGGCAAGGGGCGTACAACTTGCGACAAGCCTGAAAGTGCGCTAGGATCCATAAAAACTAAAAACCATAAAATGAATTAAAACAGACAGGAACAGGCAGGTATGGATGACGGCAACCACCCTCGTCACAAGTCAGCAAGAGATCTCTCTTAAAATAAGAACTCCCTTGGGCGATGACGTCGTGATTATGGAATCCTTGTATGGGCGGGAATATTTGTCTCAACCATTTGAATATAAAGCAAAAATTGTTTCAACGAATGCCCAGATTTCTTTCGGGGATCTGGTAGGAAAAAGCGTCACTGTCTGGATTGATTGTCATGGACACGCTCGTTACATCAATGGGGTCATCGGTCAGTTTACCCAGCTTATTACAGCGAGGCAAAATGATGACAATGCGACGTACTATGAAGCAAAAATTTATCCTTCTTTATGGATGCTGAAGTTTGTACAGGATTGTCGAATTTTCCAGAACAAAACGCCGATGGAGATTGTTAAAGCCGTTTTACAGGAAAATGGAGTACATGATTTCAAAGATATGACTCGAACATGTGGCAATCAATCGCGCGAATATTGTGTTCAATATAATGAATCGTCCTTTCATTTCATCAGCCGTCTTCTTGAGGAAGAAGGCATTTTTTATTTCTTTGAGCACGAAGAAGATAAACACACCCTTGTTTTCGGCGACGATTCCTCGGTCTATCCCGCGTGTGAAGGATATCGCGAAGCCGAATTTGAGATGGCTCGACCAGAGGGCGGCTTTTTGGGATATGTAACGGCGTGTCATTTAAAACAGCATGTGGTTTCTGAATCTCATAGTCTGAATGACTATAATTTTACGCTGGCCAGTACATCCCTTCTCTCAAGGAGTGCAGGGCAAGGGGAGGGGGAGAAAGGTGAAATTTATGCCTATCCTGCTCACTATGATCATGAGGATAAGCCTGAGAAATCCCGGCTTGAGACTTTTGCCGGACTTGAATTGCAGAAAGATCAAGCTTTGCAAAAAGAGATTGAGGGAACTTCGACGGTTCCTTTTTTTGCGCCAGGGCATCGTTTTACATTGAAAGGGCATCCCCGCGACGATGCCAATCGCGACTATGTGCTTCATACGGTTGAGCATAGCTGTCATATGGGCGCCTCTAAACTCCACCGCGAAGGCTTGATTTACCAGAATATTTTTCATGCGTTTCCTTCTGATACCCTCTATCATCCCCCTTCTCGAACGCCCAAACCCAGGATTTATTCAACCCAGACAGCCAGAGTCACAGGACCTGAAAACGAGGAAATCTGGACGGATAAGTACGGGCGCGTTAAAGTCTGTTTCCACTGGGATCGCCTTTCCAAAAAAGACCAGGAAAGTTCATGCTGGGTCAGAGTCGCAGAAGGATGGGCCGGAAACAATTGGGGCGTCCTGTTTACGCCGCGCGTTGGTATGGAAGTGGTGGTGTCCTTTATAGAGGGCGATCCTGATCGGCCTTTGGTCATTGGATCCGTCTATAATTCCGACAATATGCCTCCTTATCTTCCTGAGCAGCCGACGAAAAGTACAATCAAAACGAGATCCAGCAAAGGAGGAGAGGGGTTTAATGAGTTTCGCTTTGAGGATCTTGCGAAATCCGAGCAGGTTTATCTGTTTGCTCAAAAAGATCGGGACTTTCGCGTTAAGGAAAATGCGACTGACTGGATAGAGAAAGGCACTTACTGGTTATGGATCGATCAGGGCAATCGAGAATCAATCATTGGAGGAACAAACGGGGCGCAAAAGACAACGCCGGAAGGTCAAACGCTTCCCGCGGGTTCAGGAGATGATAACCTCACGCTCCTTTCAGGGAGCAAGACTGTCAAATTGCTGGGTCAGGGTGCAGCCTACACAATGACCATTCCGGACGGTGATCATTTTTTGCAGATTGACAAAGGTTCGAAATATACGATTGGCGGACAGTTGAACGAATTCGTCAGGATTGAACAGGGAAATTATGACAAATATCTTTTGCAGGGGAATGATCAGATGGTCATTCAGCAGGGGAATCAGGGGAGTTATGTGGTCAAGGGGAATGTGACAACAGGAATTACTGAAGGAAATTTGTCTCAGGAGGTTGTGACGGGCAACATGCTTTTTGGCGTTTGCACTGGCGACCTGATGTCAGTCGTGGAGACAGGAATGCTTGGAGCGTCTGTCACAACCGGCACCATGAAAAATCTGATTCAAACCGGAAATTATGTCTTTCGCATCGAACAGGGAAATTCCGATTCAAAAATTGAACAGGGCAATCAGACCTTACAAATCGAACAGGGCAATCAGACGACAAAAATAGGACAAGGAAATCAGCACGTTGAAATTACTGTCGGCAATCGCAGCATAAAAGTTGCCGAGGGCAATCAGGATCATTTTATCAATGGTTCTCACACGCATCATGTGACGCAAAATTATATCCTCACGGTAGATGGAAATTTAACCATCGTGGTGACTGGAACGACCATGATCGAGTCCGAGGGAGATATTAGTATGTCCACTCCTGCAAATATCCGTTTGTCTGCTGGCGAAAATGTCAATATCTCGGCAGGGATGTCCATAACACAGGAGGCGGGAATGAACATCACTCAGTCGGCAGGAATGGCGATGACTTTTAACGCCGATCTTGAAATGGCGCTGAACGCCATGTCGATCACACAGAGCGTTGAAGTGATGTACAGTGTAGAGGCAGCAGTTGAAGCGACATTGACGGCTGGAGCCAATATGTCCATCATGGCGCCTCTTGTTTCGATAGCTTGAAATCAGCGGATGATCAATGATGACAGAGCGCATAACGTATCAGGATATTAAAAACGCCCGGGGTGATGTGATCGAACGTCGTCCTCTCAGGGAAGGCAAGATCACCGGCGTCGTTGAATACTATGACCCGAAAACAAAAAAAGTCAGACAGCGCGCCACTTTCCTTGAAAATCAACTGCATGGCCCAATGTTGACGTATGATAAAAACGAGGTTGCGGAACGTAAATTTGAATTTCTCCAGGGAAAGCTTCATGGGGTGAGCGAATTTTATCGAAACGGCAATTTATATGCGCTTATCCCTTTTATTGAAGGAAAGATAAACGGTGTTGCCGCTTATTACGATGCTGGCGGCAACAAACGAATGGAGGCTTCTTATAAAGAAGGTGTGCTGGAAGGGGATATGGTTCTGTATGGGTCATTAGGGCATGTTTCCAAAGTCATTCCTCATAAAGGAGGAAAAAAGCAGGGAATTGCAAAATCCTATTATCCCGGGGGCGCTTTGCTCAAGACTGAACCCTATTTGAATAATTTGCTGGAAGGAAATGTGACGCAATATTATGAAAATGGAAAGGTTTGCGCCTGGTATTTCTATGAATGCGGTAAAATGATGGAAGGTCCAAGGATTTTTGACCAGAAGAGCAAGGAACTTTTGCCTAAGAATTAAGAACCTGTCTTTGTGGATTGCTGTATGGTCACAAAATATGCCCTTTGTCTTCCTGGGGTCTATCAGGATTCTAGTCAAGTGAATTTTAAATCCTTGAAGTGATCGGATTATAATCTTCCTCAGGCGCGGGGTCGAAAATAAGGTGGTTTTATGTTGAGCCAAACAATCAGCAAACGGGTCATAAATCCCCCGATTAACGTACAAAGAACAGCGTAAAAAATAGGCTCGGGCGAGGTGTACTGTTTATTCATCAAAAGATAAACCGTCAGAAAAATCCCCCAGATAAAGGGAACTTCAGCGTAGAATTCGCCTTTAAGCGCCCAGATCACCCTGTCTTCACGCAGCAGGTCTCTGATAATGCCTCCTCCTACGCCTGTGGTCACCGCGAAAATGGGGCCCCACACCCATAAAGGATCACTCCTTGAGGAAAAGGCGACCGTTACGCCAATGACCGTGAAGGCTGCCAACCCTAACGCGTCAAAGATATCGATAGATAGCGCCAGATACTTTGAGTGACGCTCTACTATGGCTTTTTGGGTTGATGTGGGGCGCGGAAGAAAAAAAGCCATTTTCATCAGGCGAATCAGGATATATGCCATCAAAACGGTTAAGGCGATCGCAATCACATAAATAGGCGTCCTCAGCACGCCGATAGGACTTCGCCCGGCGATCAGATCGCGAATAATACTGCCTCCCACCGCCGGAAGCGCGGCCAGGACTGTTGCCTTAAAAAAACTCGCTCGCTCTCGATACGCGATAATCAGTCCTGAAATCGCAAAAGCAACTGTTCCAATGATGTCAATCACGATAAACCAGTCGCGATCTATCGTCTGCATTAAAAGAATCGGGAACAAATAGGATCGTATAATCGAATCGTATTCACCCGAATCTTTGACGGCCTCTATGGATTTGTTAAATGTTTCTACAATCTCGCGAGACACCGTTTTTTTACTGAACATCAAGTGAATGGGAACAATGCCAATGACCTTCTCAACAACTTTTTCGCGGTTACTGGAACGCCACAAAGCGGTCGCGCCATCGATGCGATCTGCCAGAAATCCGTCAATTTTGGCGCTCATCAAATGCTCGAGATTCTCGTAAGTGTTGTCAACCGGAACCAGTTGAGCGTGATTGGCAGGATCGGCAATAAAAGCATTTATCTTCGGATCCACATAAACATAACCATCCACCACGCCCAATTTGAAATTCGTTTTCTTAACTTGCATAAGAAATTCTTCGACGCTTGAAAAATGAAGTTTCTTGGAGGAACTTTTAAGGGTAAAGAGACTGTTGCTTTCTTCTCGATAAGGTATTGAAAAATAGACATATTTTTCACGATCGGATGTTTTTGTGGCGCCTGCGGCGATATCTCGCATTCCAACGGCAAGATCATTTAAATGTTGTTTCCATGCCACCTGCTCAAAATTGATTTCATATCCCGCCTGTTTGGCAATAGCTTTCTCAAGATTGATATCCAACCCATTAAGCTGGGTATAGCCTTGTCCTTTTTCAAGATACTGATAAGGATCCCAAAGATACCAGCCTCCACGCAACGTGTTGCTCTTTGATTCCTTCCCCTCTGCCAAAGAGAAAAGGGAGAAAAAGGAAAAGAGGATCAGCAGAAGAATCATATTATTTTTTTTCAAACGCAACACCTTTAATCCCTGTTATTATTAAACAATAATATCACAAATTGATGGAAATTCGATCAATATATGTTATAAGGTTTCCAAAATTGATATACTTTTTAGCCTTTTAAAATCCGGGGGTGTTGGACGTTGGGATTCGTCCTGCTCACGACTGATACTTACACTGCGCGGGATTCGTCATTTGCCCGCACCGATCATTCCCCCATCTTGAAATCGTTTAAGTGTAATTGACAGGAACAGGAGAATAGGGAAAAACAATGCGTACAGAATTAGAAGCGGTGGTATCTGAAATTACCCAAGTTGTCGCAGTCCTCAGGAGGCATCTTTGACTGGGAGAATGCGTTAAAAAGACTTGAAGATCTGGACCGGCAGGCGGGCGATCCTCATTTATGGAATGATCAGCAGGCGGCTCAGAAGATTCTCCGAGAGCGTGAGGCGTTGTCAACTTCCGTCAACCGCATCAACCATCTTGACCAGGAGTTGCAGGATCATGTGGACTTGCTGGAATTGGGAGAGATGGAGAGCGATCAACACGTTATTGAGGAATCAGAACGCGCGCTGTTATCTCTTCATGCCAAAGCGGAGAGAATGCGGTTGGAAAGTTTGTTGTCGGGAGAGGCCGATGCTAATGATTGCTTTTTAGAGATTCATGCTGGCGCGGGGGGGACGGAAGCCCAAGACTGGGCGTTGATCTTGCAGCGAATGTACGCGCGTTGGGCTGAAGGGCGGGGTTTTAAGATCGAGTGGATGGAAGAGGTCGCGGGCGAGGAGGCAGGCATCAAATCCTGTACGATGAAAATTATGGGGCATCAGGCCTATGGTTGGTTGAAAACGGAAGCGGGGGTGCATCGACTGGTGCGCATATCTCCTTTTGATTCAAACGCGCGCCGTCATACAAGTTTTGCTTCTGTCACCGCTTATCCCGTGATTGATGACTCTATACAGGTCGACATTGAAGACAAGGATTTACGGATTGATACTTACCGGGCGTCCGGGGCGGGAGGTCAGCACGTCAATAAAACTGAAAGCGCGATTCGCATTACGCATCTTCCGACAGGGATTGTCGTCCAGTGTCAGAACGATCGCTCGCAACATCGCAACCGCGCTCAAGCCATGGCCATGCTTCGTGCGCGTATTTATGAAGCGGCGCTTAAGCGGCGAGAAGAAGCCGCGCAGGCCTTGAATGCGAACAAATCCGAGATTGGTTGGGGTCATCAGATCCGCTCTTATGTTTTACAGCCCTATCAAATGGTCAAGGACCTTCGCACCGGTGTCGAAAAAGGCAACGCGCAAGGGGTGCTTGACGGTGATATTGATGATTTTCTCGAGGCGGCTCTTGCGGCTCGTGTCGATGTTTCATCGGGACGGAAACCTTGACGTATGGGGATCCTTTCACGCCCTTTGTCTTTCAAGTTGGGGAGTGTTGAGAAATTGGGATTTGTCCTGCTCACGTCCTTTATTTACACTGCGCGAGATTCACCGCTCGTCCGCCTGCCCAGGTTTTGAAATCCTTTGTGCATGTGAATCAGGCTTTTAAAATATTTGGAATTAAGTTAAAGTTTTTGATATTCTTTCAAGAGACATCAAATGATCAAAAAAATTTCTGGCCTGCATTTTTCTCGACGCATATACCTGATTTTGGCTCTTGGTTTGCTGGGATTGGGGTTGAACTGGGTTTTTACGCTTTATTCAGGGAAGAAAACAGAAGTGGGTCATGGAGGGATGCCTCCGGGTTTTGCGATGCCTGTTGAAGCTTCCAAAATCAAGGTGGAGACGATACATGAAGAGGCTGTCACGGTCGGAACGATAACGGCGAATGAATCCGTCATGATACGTCCTGAAATCGGGGGTCGTGTCGCCGGTATTTATTTTCAGGAGGGGCAGAAAGTTGCGCGGGGAGACCTTCTCGTCAAGCTTGATGATAGCGTTTATGCGGCAAACGTTGCAGAATCCGAAGCGAACTTGGCCTTCAGCGAGTCCAAAAACCAGCGTCAGGTTTCTCTTTACAAACAAAACTATACCTCAGGCGACAAAAAAGATGAAGCCGTCGCAAAATTCAGAGTGGATGAAGCGATTTTAAACCGCAGAAAAGCGGAACTTGAAAAAACAAAAATTTTGGCGCCTTTTGATGGTTTTGTCGGTCTGCGCAAAATAAGTCCCGGAGATTATGTTCAAGCGGGTCAGGATATCGTGATGCTTATGAATCTTGATCCAATCAAGGTCGAGTTTTCTCTGCCTGAAACTTATTTTCTGCACCTTGAGGCAGGGCAGAAAATAGAGTTAACCTCAGATGCATTGCCAGGCAAAAAATTTGAGGGAGATATTTTTGCGGTTCATCCCGCTATCAACGAAAATGGCCGTAATCTTGAGATGAAAGGAAAACTTTCAAACGTACTCAAAGACGTTCGCGATGCTGAAAACCAAGGAAATCATGGTTTTCTGCTGATGCCAGGCATGTTTGTGCGCGTCAGGGTTATTCTGCAAACACGCAAAAACGCCTTGGTGATTCCCGAAGAAGCGATTGTTTTGCAAGGCGACGACCATTTCGTTTACACAGTTAAGGACGGTAAGGCGAAGCTCACACAGGTACGGATTGGCATCCGCAGCCAGGGAAAGGTGGAAATTCGTGAAGGACTCTCCAGGGACGAAGAAGTGATTACGGCCGGACAAATTAAAATAGGCGATGGAATGCCTGTGAAAATTGTGCCCGAGAAGAAAAGCGCCTCATCATGACGATGACCCTTCCATCCTTTTGTATTCATCGCCCTGTATTCACACTGGTTCTCAATTTTTTGATGATTCTTGTTGGCGTCATCTCTTTTCAGCGTTTGTCCGTCAGGGAATATCCCAATATTGATGAACCCGTGGTCACGGTGGAGACAACCTGGCAGGGCGCAAGCGCCGATCTTATGGAAACCCAGGTGACCCAAAAACTTGAAGAATCCTTGGCTGGACTGGAACAATTGGATATGATCACGTCAAACAGTCGGCAAGAATTCAGTCAAATTACATTGCGTTTTAAAATCGGACGCGATGTGGAAGCGGCTGCGAATGATATTCGCGGTCGCGTCAGCCGCGTGCGCGGCTCACTGCCGCAAAATATCGAAGAGCCGGTGATTGCAAAAGTCGAAGCCGATGCCCAACCAACGATTTACCTTGCCTTTTCGGGCGATAAACAATCTCCTTTGGAAATCACGGATTATGCTGACCGTTATGTCAAAGATCGCCTTAAAACGATTGAAGGCGTGGCGGAGGTCAAGCTTTTGGGGCAACGTGTCTTTGCCATGCGCATCTGGCTTGATCGGTTAAAGCTCGCGGGTTTTGGCTTGACTGCGCAGGATGTGGAAGAGGCGCTTAAAAAGCAGAATCTGGAAGTGCCCGCGGGACGTATTGAAAGTATCGAACGCGAATTCACTGTACTTTCGGAAACAGACCTGCGGACGCCTCAACACTTTGAGAATCTTATTCTCAAAAGGGTTAACGATTATCCGGTAAAATTAAAGGATGTGGGTCATGCCGAATTAGGGGCCGAGAGTGAGCGTTCTTATGTCCGGTTTAATGGACAGAATGCGATAGCCTTGGGGATTGTCAAGCAGGCGACGGCAAATCCGCTGGATATTTCGCGCGCCGTCCGTGATATGTTTCCTCAAATCTCGCGCGCGCTTCCTCCGGGGATGAAGGTCGACATTGCGTATGATACGTCTGTTTTTATTGATCGTTCCATCAAGGCTGTCTACAAAACCATTTTTGAAGCTATTTTTCTGGTCATGGGAGTGATTTTTCTTTTTTTAAGAAATATTCGATCTACTCTTGTTCCTCTTGTGACGATCCCTGTCTCTCTGATCGCGACTTTCGCCCTCATGTACCTTTTAGGTTTTACGATCAACACATTGACTCTCTTAGCCCTTGTATTGGCGATTGGTCTGGTCGTGGATGACGCGATCGTCATGCTGGAGAATATTTATCGCTATGTTGAGGAAGGTCTCAAGCCTTTTGAAGCCGCTGTCAAAGGCAGTAAAGAAATCATGTTCGCCGTCATTTCCATGACAACGACACTGATTGCCGTTTATGCGCCAATTGCTTTTATGCAGGGGAAAGTCGGCCGTCTGTTCCTGGAATTTGCCATAACGCTCGCGTGTGCCGTCCTTGTTTCAGGGGTTGTGGCTTTGACATTGTCGCCGATGATGTGTGCGCGACTGTTGAAGTCTCATGTTCACGAAAAGCATGGGAGAATTTACAGTTACATCGAAACTGTCTTGGTAAAACTCAATGAGGGATATAAAAACCTTCTTATGGCGTTGTTGAAAAAGAGGTTTTTGGCGGTCTTGGCGGCTATTGTTTCCTCAGGATTGATTGTCGTGTTTTTTAAAATAACGCCTTCCGAGCTTTCGCCAGTGGAAGATCGCGGGTTCGTTATGGCTATCGGGATGGCGCCTGAAGGGGCGACGATTGGTTTTACTGACAGATATGCAAGGGCGATGGAGGTTTTTTACAAGGACATTCCCGAAATTGAAAAATATTTTGTCGTTTCTGGCTGGCCTTATGTCTCTCAAACACTGAGTTTTCTGTCTTTAAAGCCTTGGGAAGATCGTTATCGCAAACAACAGGCAGTGACAGCGGAACTGGCGCCAAAATTGTTTTTTATCCCTGGCATTTTGGCATTCGCCATGAATCCCGGTTCATTGGGGAGCAGTCCCATTGAACGTCCCGTTCAGTTAGTGCTGAAATCGGATCTCTCCTATGAAGAATTAAATCAACTGACGCAGAAAATTCTTAAAGAAGCGATGCAAGTAAAAATGCTTGCTAATCTTGACACGGATCTCAAACTTAACAAGCCGGAGGTACGTTTGGTTGTGAATCGTGAAAAAAGTTCGGCAGTTGACGTATCGGTTGCGACAATTGATCGTACGCTTGAAATTCTTTTGGGGGGACGACAAATTACCCGTTTCAGACGAGGGGACAAACAATATGACGTGATTGTTAAAATCAGGGATGAAGAACGTCAAAACCCAATCGATATCACGAATATTTTCGTGCGCGGGCGTAACAATACGATGATTCAACTGGCGAATCTTGTCAAGATTAAGGAAACGGCGGCTCCCAAGGATCTCAACCGTTTTGACCAGCAGCACTCGGTTACGATTTCGGCTGGTCTTGGTGCGGGCGCCACCCTGGGACAAGCGTTGGAAGCTCTTGAGAAGATTGCCTATCGCTATATTCCCCCTGGAACAGCTATCGATTATGCAGAACAGTCGCGCGAATTTAAAAAAACGGGACGAGAAATCTATTTCACTTTGTTACTGGCCCTTGCTTTTATTTATCTTGTACTCTCTGCTCAGTTTGAAAGCTTTCGCGATCCCTTGGTTATTATGCTTTCTGTTCCTTTGGCATTAACGGGCGCGTTGCTGGCGCTTGTGCTGACGAAAGGAACCCTGAATGTTTACAGCCAGATTGGCATCGTAACCCTGATTGGTTTGATCACGAAGAATGCTATTATGATCGTTGAATTTGCAAACCAGCTGCGCGAACGCGGCGCCTCGCTCCTGGAGGCAATCGTTGAAGCCTCCAGCCTTCGGTTGCGTCCCATTCTGATGACAACGGCGGCGATGATTTTAGGAAATATTCCGCTTGCTTTCGATACGGGTGCCGGTGCGGAGAGCCGAAATTCTATCGGATGGGTCATTGTCGGAGGATTGACCCTTGGAACCCTGATGACGCTTTTTGTCATTCCGGTTGTTTATACATACCTTGCCCGTCCAAACACACGGCAGATAGCGTCTTGAAAAAGATGTGAAGATGTAAGATCTTTAGCCAAGTATTTCAACATGTGAATATGTCGAGACTCAAAGTTCGATGGCACAGAAGTCTCAAAATTTGCAGAAATATATTTTAACCTAAAGTTAAAGAGTGTCTTATAAGGTAAATAGCGTTACGATATATTTTGCCAAATCAGGGAGAATTTCTATGAAATGCTGCAAGTATCTTGGATTACTTTTTTTAATCTGTAATATAAGTTCTTCTTCTATAGGTTCTTCTTCTAGTTCTGAAGATACTATAGAAGAAGTTGATAAAAATAATGCAACCGTTCCGTTAAGGGATCTGGATGAATTAAACTTAAAAGAAGACGATCTCTCTTTGCAAGCGGTTTTTGTTGTCGAACCAAATGTGGTGAATTTGGATACAAGGGGAAAAATAGCGTTCTATAATAGGGGGAAAGATTGTCTGGATTACTACAGGATTTTTACGGGATATGCGCTGAAGTTTCTTTCAATGCATTCCGGTACGATTGCTACCGTCGGGGGAGTTGCTGCTACAATATGTTCTGGAATCAATAAATATGTCGATCCCAACAGCTCGATTCATCCTGATCTCGCAACGGCAGGTTTTGTACTGGGGACAGTCGTGACAGGAGCTTCCTTGTTAGGAAGCTGGGCTACACAGGAGGCTAACAAGCGGCTCGCCATAACGCAAAAGGAATTAAACACGCACAAAGAAATGATAGTCAAGCTGAACACAAAAGTGGAAAAACTAAAACAAAAAAGCAAGGCGTGACGTTTTTAGATATTGAAGTCGTTGGCGCTTGAGAGTAAATATAATCCGTCATGAATTCTTCTTCAAAAGTCCTGATGGGTGTTATTCTCGGCGCTTGGGGTGTTCGCGGTGCCGTACGCTTCAAGTCCTATGCCGAATCAATTGAAGCGCTTGAATCTTATAACACTTTCGAGGATCAAACGGGACATCGGAAATTTAAAATAACAAGAGTCTCTTCTGTTAAAGAAAATAAGGTGACGCTTTTTTTGGAAGGAATTACCACGCGAACGCAAGCAGAACATTTAAAAGGGCTTTCTCTCTTTGTTGATCGCGCTCAACTGGGTATGCTTTCAGACGATGAGTTTTATTATCATGATCTTGAAGGTCTTGTCGCGCGAGATGAACAAAATCATACGATTGGTCATGTGAAGGCGATTGTTCATTATGGCGGAAGGGAAGCTCTTGATATCGCTCTTCTTTCTGATCCTGCTTCAAAGTTGCTCATTCCGTTTCACAAGGAATTTGTGAAGGAAATTAATATAAAAGAAAAAAGTATGATCCTTGATACGGCGTATGTTCAGTCTCTTCTTGCCTTGGAAGGAAGTCCCAAGTGACTTTTTCCGTCAAAGTCTTTACCCTCTATCCTGAAATGTTTCCAGGCCCTCTTCAATATTCGCTTGTTGGTCGTGCGTTACAGGACGGAAAATGGTTGCTGGACGTCATCAATATTCGTGACTTTGCCCTTGACAGGCATAAAACCGTTGATGACACTGTTTGCGGTGGAGGGCCGGGAATGGTTATGCGTCCTGATGTGGTCGACCGCGCTTTGAAATTTCATTATCAAACGCCCCCAAAATCCTTGATCTATTTGTCGCCCCGTGGCATACCATTGACTCAGGAACGTGTAAAAGAGCTTGCGCAAAGCGCATCGCTAGGGTTACTGTGTGGTCGATTCGAGGGAGTTGATCAACGCTTGCTTGAGGCATGGAAGTTTGAAGAGGTCAGCGTGGGCGATTATGTCCTCACGGGTGGTGAGTTGCCTGCCATGACATTGATTGACGCGTGTGTACGGATTTTGCCAGGTATTGTCGGTACGGCTGAATCTTTAGAGGAAGAGAGCTTTTCTCAAGGGCTTTTGGAATACCCGCAATACACGCGTCCCCGTGTGTGGGAGGGTCGGGAAGTCCCCCACGTGTTGCTTCAAGGGCACCATGAACACATACGTCGGTGGCGCCAGGCGCAAGCTGAAGAATTGACCCGTGTTCGCAGGCCTGATTTGTGGCAAGAGTACTGTGAACGGCGAGAGAAAGAGAAAGGATCAAAAGAATGAATATTCTTCAACAATTCGAGCATGAGCAAGTCATTAAACTTGCCGCGAACAATCCTGTTCCTGAACTTGCAGCAGGGGATACATTACGTGTACAGGTAAAGGTCGTTGAAGGCGAACGTGAGCGCACGCAAGCCTACGAAGGGGTTTGCATCGCGCGAAAAAATGCGGGAATCAATTCTGCGTTTACAGTGAGAAAAATCTCGTTTGGCGAGGGAGTGGAGCGCGTATTTCCACTCTATTCTCCCAATATCCGAATCGAAGTCGTTCGCCGCGGCGATGTGCGACGCGCAAAGCTCTATTATCTGCGCGGCCGCAAGGGTAAAAATGCACGTATCCGCGAGAAAAATACGTATAATCTGGCGCGGCAGGAGCGAACTGTTGCCAATGTTCCTGATGCAACCGATATTGGCAATGCGTAACTTCGTCCATACTTCTAAAGGATTGCGAGACGTAGGCAAGATAAATCGTGATGTCCAACGCCTCCACATCTTGAAAAACGAGGGGGATAGGCTCTTTTTACAAAGGGACGTCTTTCTTCCAGGCATTATCCGGGTTTGAGTGGGGGAGAAGAAAACATTGAATGCGCAAAAAAAGCTTGTTTCCATGAATCCGGCTTCCAATCTCTCCGTAACGAAGGAAGAGCTTTTAAAATATTATTATCAAATGTTATTGATCCGCCGCTTTGAAGAGAAAGCAGGACAGCTTTATGGCATGGGATTGATTGCAGGATTTTGCCACCTTTATATTGGGCAGGAAGCTGTTGTGGTTGGCATTCAATCCGTCCTTTCACCAAAAGATACAGTGATTACGGCTTATCGTGATCATGGTCACATGCTCGCCTGTGAAATGGATCCGAAGGGGGTCATGGCCGAGCTTACGGGGCGCAGCGGTGGATATTCCAAAGGCAAGGGCGGTTCGATGCATATGTTCTCGCGGGAAAAAAATTTTTTTGGAGGACACGGGATCGTCGGCGCTCAGGTTTCTTTAGGAGCGGGATTGGCATTTGCGCATAAATATCGTGAGGATGGGGGACTTTGCGTAACTTATATGGGAGATGGCGCGGTCAATCAGGGACAGGTGTATGAAACGTTTAATATGGCTGCCCTTTGGAAATTGCCTATCGTCTTTGTGATTGAAAATAACGAGTATGCAATGGGTACGGCCGTTCATCGGCACGCGGCGGGTAAACATCTTTATGAACGCGGCAGTGCATACGGCATCCCTGGACATGAGGTAAACGGGATGGATGTTGTGGCCACACGTACGGCGGCCCTTGCGGCAGTTGACTATGTGCGGGCAGGGAATGGGCCGGTTATCCTTGAGTTGAAAACCTATCGTTACCGGGGACACTCGATGTCTGATCCCGCGAAATATCGTTCCAAGGAAGAACTTGAGCAAATACGCGAAAATGCTGATCCTGTTGCACAGGCTCGAGTGAAGCTCGAAAAGGAATTTAAAGTCACCGAGGACGCTTTTAAAAATATAGATAGGGAAATTAAGACGATTATCTCAGAAGCCGCCGCGTTTTCGCAAGCAAGCCCAGAACCTGATGCTTCTGAACTTTATACGGATGTTTTAATTGAAGACCGGTGAAATCTCGCTTTAGGGCGGAAAGAAAGCGTATTTCATAAAGGAACCGATGACAGAAAATGATATCGAATAATTCCATGATAACGGTGCGTGAGGCATTGCGTGATGCAATGGCCGAAGAAATGCGGCACAATGAAAATGTGTTTTTGCTGGGCGAGGAAGTGGCTGAATACCAGGGAGCCTATAAGGTGAGCCAGGGGCTGCTGGAAGAGTTCGGCAATAAGCGCGTGATTGATTCTCCTATCACGGAACATGGCTTTGCGGGTTTGGGTGTGGGGGCCGCTTTTGCAGGACTTCGTCCCATTATCGAATTCATGACGTTTAATTTTGCAATGCAGGCGATGGATCAGATCATCAACAGCGCGGCAAAAACATTGTATATGTCTGGCGGGCAGATGGGGTGCCCGATTGTTTTTCGTGGACCGAATGGCGCTGCCAAACGGGTGGCGGCGCAGCACTCGCAATGCTTCGCCAGCTGGTTTGCCCATTGCCCAGGTCTCAAGGTCATTGCTCCTTATGACGCGAGTGACGCGAAGGGATTGTTGAAATCGGCCATTCGTGACCCTAATCCTGTGATATTTCTGGAAAATGAGCTGTTGTATGGTTTGTCATTCCCCGCTCCTCTAGAGCAGGATCATCTTGTTCCGATTGGTGAGGCGAAGATTGTGCGGGAAGGGGGGGATGTCACCATCACGGCCTTTTCCCTGATGGTAAGAGTAGCGCTTGACGCGGCTGATAAACTTGCAGAGGAGGGGATTCAAGCGGAAGTCATCGACCTTCGCACGATTCGACCTCTTGACACACAGACTATTGTAAAGTCGATAATGAAGACAAATCGTTTGGTATCCGTGGAAGAAGGATGGCCTTTTGCTGGCGTTGGGTCCGAGATTTCCGCCCTTGTGATGGAGCAGGCGTTTGATTATCTGGATGCGCCCGTGTGGCGCGTAACAGGTGCGGACGTTCCCATGCCTTATGCTGATAATCTTGTGAACCTGACAATTCCTCAAGTTGATCACGTGGTTGAAGGGGCCAGGAAAGTATGCTATCGAAACTAGCTGATATGGCGGCCTTTGATTTTGGCCTCTGGATTGCTTCGCTTGCGGTGGTGACGAAGAAAAGTGCAAGAAAGAAACCAATTTAAAATATGCGGGGAATGATCTCATGCCTGTACACATCTTGATGCCTGCGCTTTCGCCAACGATGAGTGAGGGAAATCTTGTCAAGTGGCACAAGAAAGAAGGGGATGAGGTTAAAGCTGGACAGATCCTTGCCGAAATCGAAACCGATAAGGCAACCATGGAAATTGAGGCGGTAGATGAGGGAATTCTTGGCCGGATTGTTATTCCTGAGGGTACAGAAAACGTTAAAGTAAATGCGCTGATAGGATTGCTGTTGGAAGAAGGAGAAGATGCTTCTGTTTTGGAGCAAGCAGAGATAAAACAGATAAAAATGACGTTGGAGTCTTCCTCTTTATCTTCTTCTCCTGCCTCAGACCTGGTGCCCACCATGATATCGGATACAACAGCATCTTCTCACCAGACGCCCCATACACCAGAAACAGGCGTAGGAACAGGCCAGGATCGAATCTTTGCCACACCACTTGCGCGACGGATGGCTGAACAGAAAGGGGTGGAACTTCGTTCGATCTCAGGCTCTGGCCCAAGGGGGCGGATTATCAAAGCGGATGTGGAATCTCAAGGCGCTTGTGCTGCACCTCGGATGGTTTCAGGAGAAATCAAGCCTGCGGATCAGCTTTTCCCCGCGTACCAGGAAATCAAATTGACGAATGTACGCAAGGTCATCGCTCAACGTTTGATGGAATCCAAACAAACGGCGCCTCACTTCTATCTTACAATTGAGTGTGAGATTGACGCGCTTTTGAAGGCGCGCCAGTCGATCAATCAGCATTTGGCGGAGACGCAAAAAATCTCTGTTAACGACTTTGTCATAAAAGCGATTGCGATGGCTTTGAAGAAAGTTCCCGAAGCAAATGCGGCATGGGGAGGGGATCACATCAAGATTTTCGATCGTGCGGATATATCGGTTGCTGTGGCTTCGGATGCAGGCCTTGTCACCCCCATCGTGCGGGAAGCTGATCAGAAATCTTTGGGGGTGATCTCTGAGGAAATGAAAGATCTGATTGGCAAGGCACGCGCCGGCAAGCTCAAACCTCATGAATTTCAGGGAGGCACATTCAGTCTCTCAAATTTGGGCATGTACGGGATTAAAGATTTTGCCGCCGTCATCAATCCCCCTCAAGGGTGTATCCTGGCAGTGGGGGCTGGACAACAGCAAGCAGTGGTTAAGGACGGCAAAGTAGAGATTGCAACCATCATGAATTGTACGCTTTCCGTTGATCACCGCGTTGTGGACGGCGCCGTTGGTGCGAAATTTCTAAATCATTTCAAACAGATGATCACTTGTCCCATGATGATGATTGTATGAGGGGCCCCTGTACAGATTTTTTTAATAGCGTATAGTCAGCGTATTTTTTAGCGGATACGTTGACGTTTTTTAGGGGGTTCCATAATCCACATATCTGGAAGATCCTCGTACTGTATTTCAGTGTTTTCTTCTTCATTATGCGCAGAAGAAGATCCCATCTTTTCTTCCATCAAAACATAATCAAGATATTCCTGACAAAAAATTTCATCATATTCAGTGCTTAAAACTTCCTCAGTCTTGAGACCCAACCAACCATTGTATTGAATAGTGATTTCCTCTTCTGTTTGATTTTGCGTGATTGGTCTCGGGATTGGTTGCATCTGGGATTCTTCAGACTCTTTGGTATCGGTGGTAAAGCCAAGAGGCGTGATAGTGAGAAGGATTGCCAGAGATATTGATAATGTCATATGAGATTTTAAAGAATTCAAACGCATTGTTTTCGTCCAAAGAAGTTATTATTCGTCAAGCTTCCCTCAAATTTTCTGCTATATCCTCTACAATAATAAAATTATTGTTGGAGAAAAAGAAAAAACTTTATACTCAAAATATTTTGGAGCAAAAGTCGATAGAAAGGTGATGAATCCCGCGCAATCCTCATAAAGGATAAAAGACTTAACAAGAGAAGCATATCAAAGTCTGTCGTTTGTTCGTCTTTTTATACATTTTTCCTCGATCTGACGCGTGATTTAAAATCTTAAATCTGATATGATAACGCTATATTTAAAAGGGTTTAAAATCCGGAGTAACGGACGAGCGGTGAGTCCCGCGCAGCGTACATGAGGTACGTGAGATGTGGCGGCGAGCTTTTAAAGCACCCGCCAGATTTAGTCCAGACAAGAAGTCTAAGGATGTGAGCAGGACGAATCCCGAAGGCCAACGTCCCTGGATTTTGAAAGACGAAGGGTATACTTGAAAGTAAGAAAGGTTTTCGTGGTGTGACAAATTCCTTGATACATCAAGATGCGGCAGTTTATCGTGATCCCCGGATCCTGGGGATTTTTTTTCTGGGATTTTCAAGTGGCTTGCCCTTTTTATTGACGCTTGCGACGCTGCATGTATGGCTTTCGGAGGCAGGCGCTCATAAAACCACGATCGGTCTTTTTGTCCTGATTACGCTGCCCTACACCTTTAAGTTTCTTTGGGCGCCCTTCATCGATCACTTGCGGCTCCCTTTCCTGGGCAAAGCCTTTGGAAGGCGGAAAAGCTGGATTTTAACCAGTCAATTTTGCTTAATTGTATCGCTTCTGTTATTAGGCGCGACAAATCCCCATAAAAATATTCTCCTGACAGCTATCGCAGGCGCCTTTGTGGCTTTTTGCTCTGCAACCCAGGATATCGTGTTTGAAGCCTATCGCGTTGAAGTTTTACAAAAACATGAAATTGGTGCAAGCGCGAGCGCTTCTATGCTAGGGTATCGCCTTGGCATGTGGGTGTCAGGCGCAGGCGCTCTTTATCTTGCTTCTTATTTTAGCTGGTTCGTCGTCTATGCCTTCATGGCGGCTTGCGTCAGTATTGGCATTGTTACAACGCTTTTAAGTCCAGAGCCAGACTCTGAACCTGAAAGAACGCTTGTCGTATCTGAAGTGTCTTCGGCCTCTTCGGATTCTTCAGTCGCTTTGAGAGATTCAAAAAGATGTTCTCGTCTTTTTGAAATAATTCGAGAGTTGATTTTCAGTTTTCTGAAACGTGAAAATTGGCAAGTGATCGTTGTGTATATTTTCTTCTACAAAATTGGCGATACCATTCTTAATGTGATGACAGCGCCTTTTCTTCTGGAAACGGGCTTTAGCAAAATTGAAATCGCTCATGTCGTAAAATCATTTGGCATTGGCGCAGTGATTTTGGGAGGATTCATCGGCAGTCTTACGCTTGCGCGCAAGCCGCTTGTTGATACGTTGCTGGTTTGTTCTCTCCTCCAGATTTTTTCCTGTCTGGTGTTTGCGCTTCAGGCTTATGTCGGGTATGACTTACGAATGCTATTTGTAACCATAGGGGTGGAAAATCTGACCTGCGGCATGGGAACGGCGGCTTTTATCGCTTATCTTTCCAACCTCTGTCATCCTCCTTTTACGGCGACACATTACGCTCTTCTCTCTTCTATCGGTTCACTGGCTCGCGTGTCATTTTCTTCACTTGCAGGCTGGAGCGCCGATCAGTTGGAGTGGGTCGATTTTTATTTACTGACAGCCTGTGCCTGCCTGCCCTGCTTGTTGTTGCTGGTATTCTCGTCCCACAATTTCGAATATCGGCCGCGTTTCCCGCTTTCTCTTAAGCCAAGGCGCGCTTGAACAGACTTCTTTCTTAACCAGATATAGCTTAGGCTTAGGAAAGAAATCTAATGACTTTTTCTTAACAGAAGCTCTTGCCCTTTTTCGGATAATCATGTAATAGATTTCTTGCAGAGCTTGGTATGATAAAGGGTTTTTAGGAAAAGGCGTGTGAGAAACCATCGACTGTGCACAGTATAAAAGAGATTTTTCTGGAGTCAGAGCCTTTAACGACAAAGCCGCCGCCGGGCTTGAGCTTGAAATTGTGAAAGAAGTCTAAAGAATCAGGACTTCGGGGTGTAGCGCAGTCTGGTAGCGCGCCTGTTTTGGGAGCAGGATGTCGGGGGTTCGAATCCCTCCACCCCGACCATATATTCCAGAGTCTGGTCAGGAAAGAAGTCTTATGAAAACCCGTCCATCTTCTTCAACCCTGATGAGTCAAGATGAAATCCTGGCGTTTTTCAAAACACTCAAGAGCTTGAATCCTCATCCGGAAGGCGAGCTGAATTACCTTAATCCTTTTACGCTTTTGGTTGCTGTTGTCCTCTCGGCTCAATCAACCGATAAAGGAGTGAATAAAGCGACGTCTTCTCTCTTTCAAGTGGCGGATACGCCCGGGAAAATGCTTGCTCTTGGGGAAGAGAAAGTTAGAGACCATATCAAATCAATCGGTTTTTATAATGTAAAAGCCCGCAATGTGATAGCCTTGAGCGCTAAATTGGTTGCTGACTATCAAGGGCAGGTTCCTCATCGTTTGGAAGATCTTGTGACGCTTCCTGGCGTGGGGCGCAAAACGGCAAATGTCGTCTTGAACGTTGCTTTTGGTCAACCGACGATGGCGGTGGATACCCATGTCTTTCGGGTTTCAAATCGCACTGGACTTGCGCCGGGAAAAACGCCGGAACAAGTGGAGCAAAAACTGTTAAAACGTGTTCCGCAAGCGTTTCTTGGTCACGCTCATCATTGGCTGATTTTACACGGTCGATATATCTGTAAGGCCATGCGTCCCCAATGTAAAGTGTGTCCTGTCTTTGATTATTGTCATTATTCAGAGAAAGAATAGTTCGTTTTTTATCAACAAACATCAATGATACCTATTGCCTTTCAGGATTTTGAGTGTTGAAATTCAGCTACACTCTTCGCTTTTCAAAATCGTTTGGGCATATAATTTTTACTGGACAAAGATGTTTGAAAAGATCATATTTCGTTTAGAATATTTTTATCAGAAGGATGAAAAAACATGATTCAATCTTTAAGAAATGGCTCTCCTTTTTCTTTTAAGGCGCAGACGCTTATCGTGGCAAGCATCGCTTTATTTTTAAGCGGATGTGCCCGTAATATCTCGCCGAATACTTATTCTGATTTGGCTGTCGGAGAATCCTCTCGCACGTTTAAGGGTACTATTGTAAGCGTGCGTACCGTTCAAGTGGCTCCGGAAAGACTGGAAAACAATATCGCAGGCACTGCTATAGGCGGCGTTGCGGGGGGCGTTCTTGGTAATCAGTTTGGCGGTGGGACAGGAAACCTTGCGGCAACCGCGGGAGGCGCTATTCTAGGAGCGCTCGCAGGGGCTTACGCAGAAAAAGAATTGAAGACTCAAGACGCTTTTGAGTATATCGTTCAACTTCAAAACGGCGAAATGCGAACGGTCGTGCAAGGTATGGATGCGCGCTTTAACCCGGGACAACGTATTTTCCTGATTGTGGGTGAGCGTGGCCGGTCTCGTATTATTGCGGATGCGTCCGGATACTGATTGCCTTTGTAAGCATTAGAAGCATTCCAGGTTATAAAGGATAAGGATTAAACGCCAGTCATGACGAATCTTCGCAACATTGCTATTATTGCACACGTTGACCACGGCAAAACGACGTTGGTCGATGCCTTGTTTCGTCAGAGTGGCACCTTCCGCGAAAATCAGATCGTTGCCGAGCGTGCCATGGATTCCAACGACCTTGAGCGTGAACGAGGAATTACCATTCTGGCAAAGTGTACTTCTATCCAATGGGAGGATGTGCGCCTGAATATTGTTGATACGCCAGGACATGCTGATTTCGGAGGAGAAGTCGAACGTATCCTCAGCATGGTTGATGGGGTTCTTTTGTTAGTGGATGCAGCAGAAGGTCCCATGCCACAAACAAAATTTGTGATGATGAAAGCCTTAAAGCTGGGTCTTCGCCCGATTGTCGTGATTAATAAGGCGGACCGTCCTGATTCTCGTGCTGATGACGTTGTAAATGAAATTTTTGATCTTTTTGTTGCCTTGGACGCAAATGAAAAGCAACTGGATTTTCCTTTATTGTTTGCTTCTGCCAAACAAGGCTGGGCTGTTCGGGATTTAAAAGACACCCGTGACTCTCTGGCGCCTCTTTTTGAAGCGATTATAGAACATGTGCCGGCCCCGCAGGCACAGCTTGATTCGCCTTTTTCCATGCTTGTGACGACGCTTGAGGCTGATCCCTACCTGGGGCGTGTTTTGACGGGTCGTATCCAGACAGGTGTTGCACATCTTAATATGCCGGTGAAAACCCTTAATCAGTCCGGAGAAACAATCGAGACGGCGCGATTAACAAAAATTATGGCTTTTCGTGGCTTAAAGCGTGAGCCGATTGAAGAAGCGGCAGCCGGTGATATTATTGCCGTTGCTGGCCTGGAAAATACAACAGTATCCGATACCATTTGTGCGCCTGAAGTCAATGAACCTATTCCTTCGCTTCCTGTTGATCCTCCCACACTCGTGATGACTTTTTGCATCAATGATTCTCCATTGGCGGGTCGTGAAGGCAAGAAGGTAACCTCTCGCATGATTCGAGATCGTTTGTTCCGGGAAGCAGAAAGTAACGTGGCCATTCAAATAAAAGAAAGCGCCGAAAAAGATTCTTTTGAAGTGGCTGGTCGAGGCGAACTTCAACTGGGTATCCTGATTGAAACCATGCGGCGAGAAGGTTTTGAGCTTTCTGTAAGTCGCCCGCGCGTCGTTTATAAGAACGATCCAGAAACAGGACAACGCCTTGAACCCATTGAGGAAATACAAATTGATGTTGATGAAGAATTTTCCGGCATTGTGGTTGAAAAAATGGGCTTTCGAAAAGGAGAAATGCGGGATATGCGTCCCTCAGGTGGAGGTAAGACAAGAATTACTTTTTTGACTCCCGCCCGTGGACTTGTTGGATATCAGGGAGAATTTATGACGGACACACGGGGAACGGGTGTGATGAGTCGTATTTTTCATTCCTATACGCCTTATAAAGGATCGATTTCCAAGCAACGTAATGGTGTTCTGATTTCTACAGACACAGGAAAAGCCGTTTCTTATGCATTGTCTAATCTTGAAGATCGCGGCATCTTGTTTATAAATCCAGGTGATGAGGTTTATAGTGGCATGATTATTGGGGAGAATAACCGCTCCCAGGATCTTGAGGTTAATCCCTTAAAAGCCAAACAGCTGACGAACGTTCGTGCCTCAGGGAAAGATGATGCTATTCGCTTGACCCCTCCGCGGAGTATGACGCTTGAACAAGCGATGTCCTATATTGAAGATGACGAGCTGGTTGAGGTCACGCCATCCAACATTCGTCTTCGCAAACGTTACCTTGATCCCAACGAACGCAAGCGTTTAAGCCGTCAAAAAGATTAATTAAAAAGACTTTACGGAGGCTTTAGCTCAGGGTAGAATCTTTAATTAAACAAATATGTCCTTCGTTTTTCAAGATCTGAGTATGTTGGATATTGGGATCTGTCCTTCTCACGTCCTTATGTGTACGTTCCACAGGACTCATTGCGCATACGCCTGACCAGATTTCAGTATCGTTTGAGTATATCTGAATGATTTCAGGGTTTGGCATTGTGTGGTGAAAGCGATGCATCGTGAGCTTTCATCTACGCAATATTCATAAATGCCCTTAATTTTGAAAGACAAAAAGTATATGCTAGATTCTGAGTATAAATAACGATGATAAAATGACGCTAAATTCAAAAATTCTTGTGCTATTTGTGGTAGGAGGCATTTGTATTGCGCTTTCAGCCTGGGCGGGGAAAATTTATTTCCAACATGTGGATGTGGCTACATCTGGCGATACGCTGATAGCCGAGGTTACTGACAAAGGCGGTACAGGACTTCCCCACATTGGGGGATCTTTTCGTTTAATCGATCATCATGGCAATCCTCGAACGGATGCCGATTTTAAAGGAAAATATGTGATGGTCTATTTTGGGTACAGCTTTTGCCCTGATATTTGTCCTGCGGCTCTTACAAATATGTCGGAAGCTCTTGCGGCGTTAAAAGAAAAAGCGGAACAAGTTCATTCTCTTTTCATTACGATTGACCCAGAACGTGATACCATCGCGCATCTGGCTCGTTATATTGAAAGTTTTCATCCACGTTTCATTGCTTTGACAGGAGAGCCAAAGCAAATAGAAAAAGTAAAAAAAGCTTATCGTGTTTATGGAGCCAAAACCAAACCTGATGGCACAAGTACGGATTATATAATGGATCATTCATCTATTATTTATGTGATGGATCGTCAAGGGCGATTTATTGCACACTTTAATCACGCAACGCCTCCTCATGAAATGGTAAGAGTTTTAGATGAATTGATCAGTTAGGAAAAAAATATGACTTTGCGCTCTGTTCTTCAGAAAATTTTATTTTTGAGTTTATTCTGCCTGTCCGTGACAAAAGCTGAAGAGAATGTGTTGCATATAACCGCCGAAACTTTTAAGTCCTTGATCAAAGAGCTGCGTCAGGATCTTGAGGCACGCAAGGCTAGCGGGAAAAATCGTGATCAGATCTATGATGTTATAGGGGGCATCAAAATGTGTCTTCCGGTTATTCGTAGTGTGATAGAGCATCGAGAAAAAAACCCTGCGAAAGAAGAGACGACAAAAACCTCGCATCCTTCTCAATCCAGCCTTCAGGCTCAAACGATCAACATGACTTTAGAAGAGTTCAAAGTAATTAAGGATGAATTAATCAACCAGCTTAAAGAAGGAAAAATCGCTGTGGGGGATCTTGAATCTGCTTACATTATGGTCGGCACTTTAAACCTTTGTCTTCCCATTGTTAAAGGAGTTTCTTTACTTGTTGAAGAGATTGAAAAGGAAAAGTCCTCTCAGATTTCTTCCTTCTCTCGACAGCAAAAAATCAAACCTTAAAAGTGATCACGTTGCATTTTCCTTATCGTAGAGACCAGGAAGCGCATTACACAGTTCGCCATCCAAGATAGGGAATCTTATATCGGACTGCTATTATGATAAAATATTTTTTCAATATATGAAATTCAGGGTTGACCTTGAGCGTGGAGAAGCATAATTTCGAAAAGTCTTTGGATGGGGCGCTTAGCTCAGTCGGTAGAGCATCTGACTTTTAATCAGAGGGTCGTAGGTTCGATCCCTACAGCGCCCACCATTGAAAATCTTAATTTTTTGTTCTTTCTCTAGGGCTAAGCAACAAATCTCAGTCACACTTTTTTAAACGTGTTCTATCCCATTCCACTATTAAAATTGCCATTCTAACCCTTTATCTGCTAGCATTACGCTAGCAGATTAGAAAAGGAGCGTTGAATGCCTAAACTCACCAAAAGCGTTATAGATCAGAGTCTTCCAAAAGAAAAAAACTATTTTGTCTGGGATAGTGAGGTCAAGGGATTCGGTTG
>JAEUKR010000009.1 GCA_016794245.1 Caedimonas sp.
TTTCATTCGCTCTTCTTTGGGATCTTTGCTCCGCGCAACATCTCCTGCCCAACCTAAAGCGATTTCTCTAGCTATTTCACAAGTAATGTTTCCATGTACGCCTATTTTGAGCCTTTGTGCTTTTTTTTGAAGATTTCTATACATGAAGTAATATGTTTTTCGACCCGAAGGAAGAACCTGACAGCCAAACCCCCTAATTTCACTGTCCCAGAGGTAAAAAATTTTATTGGCGAGAGGCTGACTTGATTCTATCATTTTTTTTGTAAGCTTTGGCATTTTACCCCTCCTAATTTGTAGCAAAATTGTAGCAATAAATGAGATGTTCAAAGGTAATATAAGACAAATATCTGATAGAGTCTAACCAAAAAAATAGCTAAAAATAACAGTTTTTTAGGAAATATAGAATTCTGAAGGATGATAGAGTAAAAACTAACAACAGACTCATGACTGTTTGTAAAGACCTCCGCAAGGATATTTTTGGAGAGCAATGTCTATAATTCGTAACGGATTTAAATATGGATCGCGCAGGATGACACGTCAAAAATCAAATTTCATCATAATAGGAAAGTATAACAATTCCAACAGTATACAAAATAACTACTAGTCCTGTGTTCCACCAGTTAGTAGAAGGATAGGATTTGCCTTTTTTAATACGTTTATCAAGAAATTCCGCATACATGGCTGTACCATAAAATCCCATTAACAAATGCAATACCAAAAACGCACCTAAGCTTACAAAGCCTTCATAATCTTTATTAACAAATTTTTCAATCAGCTTATCATTGCAATATCCAGCAAGTGCAAAATTAATGCCCATACTATACATTCTGCGATAAAACATCCATAGATGGCCAAATATAAATGCAGGCCAATTAAATTTAGCGAAATATCGTCCTGGCTGATATTGAGGCAAATATTTTCGATAATATTCTTTTTCCGTTTCAGGTATATATTCTAATAATTGGGACATTTATATTTCCTTTTTTTCATTGGCAACCCCTATGGCACGCGAGGTTTATAATGTTCTCCATAATTTAGATCCACAGGTTGAGGAAATTTTGGATCATCAATGATGATCAAAAAAGGAGCATCATACACCATAGCTAAAACGTTTTAAAGATGGATAGTCTTCCCGGAATAAGAGATCATGGCGGCTTCCTTCAAGGCTTCGCTGACAGTAGGATGCGCATGACAAATACGCGCGATATCTTCCGCAGAAGCGCGATATTCCATAGCCATTACCGCTTCGGCGATCATGTTCCCTGCTTCCGCATGCATGATATGAACACCCAAAACCTCATCCGTTTGCTGATGAGAAAGAACTTTCACAAACCCTTCCGTTTCTCCATTCGCCCGCGCGCGACTATTCGCCATAAAAGGGAATTTCCCGACTTTATAAGGAATCCCCGTTGCCTTCAATTGTTCTTCCGTTTTTCCAACAGCGGCGATTTCCGGATGCGTATAAATAATGGCAGGAATGAGGTCATAATTGATATGAGGCTTTTGCCCGGCCAGGATTTCCGCCACAGCCAAGCCCTCTTCCTCCCCTTTATGCGCCAACATCGGGCCACGCACCACATCGCCGATGGCATATACGGAAGGAATATTGGTTTGGAAATATTGATTGATCTGGATGACGCCCTTCTCATCCACCTGAATGCCGATGCGATCAAGTCCCAGATCTTCCGAAAAGGGCTTGCGACCCATTGACAGCATCACAACATCGGCCGCGATTTTTTCCTGCGCTCCACCCGCGGTTGGCTGCAAGGTTACTGTTGCGCCGTCTTGATATCGGCTTACCTCCAACACTTTGGTTCCCAGTCTGAACTCTATCCCCAAGATTTTCAGAGAACGCAAAAACGCCGCCGAGATCTCTCGATCAATTTGCGGTACGATCGTTTCCATGTATTCGACGATGGTGACGCGAGCGCCTAATCGGCGCCATACCGAACCCATCTCAAGCCCAATATATCCGCCGCCTATAATGACCATATGCTCAGGGACGCGCTCTAACGAAAGAGCGCCCGTCGACGTCACGATTACCTTTTCATCGATGGCTATATGAGGAAACACGAGGGGACCGGATCCCGTCGCAATCACGATTTTAGGCGCCGTCAGCGTCAGGATTGGAGCCTCTCCCTCCGTTCCTCTGACCATCAAAGAAACAGGAGATATAAAAGTTGCCATGCCCTGAAAGAAAGTCACATTATTTTTGCGAAAAAGATATCGCACACCCTGCGTAAAATCGCTGACGATTTTATCTTTACGCGCCATCATCTGGGCCAGATCAAATCGCAAGCCGTCATAATAAATTCCATGGGACTGAAAACTTGTCCGCGCCTCATGCAATTTTTGCGAGGAATGAAGCAAAACCTTCGAGGGAATACACCCTACATTCAAACAAGTGCCTCCTGGTGCGGGGCGCTTATCAATGCACGCCACTTTCATGCCCTCTTGCGCCGCCTTAATCGCTGCCACATAGCCTGCCATGCCGGCGCCGATCACAATAAGGTCAAAGGCAAATGTTTGTGTTTCCATCACATGATCCTGATCCGTTAAATCCCCTACCCCTGGATGCCCTAGATGCCCAGCAAAATGCGCTGGGGATCTTCAATATTTTCTTTAATGCGCACCAGAAACGTGACAGCTTCGCGCCCGTCGATTACACGGTGGTCATAGGTGAGGGCGACATACATCATGGGACGGCTTTCAATTCGATCTCCTACGACGACGGGCCTCTGTTGAATTTTATGCATCCCCAAAATTCCGGACTGCGGAGGATTCAGAATAGGCGTTGACATCAGAGAACCGAAAACGCCGCCATTCGTAATGGTGAAAGTCCCTCCGTTCAAATCTTCCATCGATAGTTTGCCAGTACGCGCTTTCTCGCTCAGTTGACCAATCATCATCTCAATTTCAGCAAAGTTTAAATGATCCGCGTCCCTCACGACAGGCACGACAAGCCCTTGAGGAGCCGAAACCGCCACGCCGATATCATAATAGTTCTTATAAACGATCTCATCTCCATCGATCTCGGCATTGACGGCTGGAATTTCCTTAAGCGCCGAAACAGCCGCTTTCACAAAAAAACTCATGAAGCCGAGTTTGATCCCAAAACGCTTTTCGAATTTTTCACGATAGCTATCGCGCGTCGCCATGACGTGACTCATGTCAATTTCATTAAAGGTCGTCAGCATCGCCGCCGTATTTTGAGCCTCTTTAAGCCGTTCCGCAATGCGCTGGCGCAGGCGGCTCATACGGACCCGCTCTTCAGGCTGCGCTACCTGAATCTGGCGCGACGCCAAGGGCGTCATTCTATTTCCATAAGTCATAGTCTGTGACGACCCCTGAGAGACAGCAGGCTCGACAGAGGGAACAGAAACGCCAGGTGTTGTACCCGACGCCCCCGATACATCAGACGCTCCAGAGACTCCTAACGCGCCAGATACACCGGACGGCTCAGACAGCTCAGCTAACCCGGACGATTGAGACAATTGAGACGGTGGCGTTGCCTGGGATGGTGCGCTCGCTGAAAGATGATTCGCGGCAAATTGATACACATCGCTTTTCGTGATGCGTCCTCCTGGCCCTGTTCCCTGAACGGCTTGAAGATGAATACTTGTTTCTTCCAGTATTTTACGGGCAGCTGGCGATGCAACAGGGCTTTCCTGAGAAGATATCAAAGAAGAGGATATTCTCTCCTGTTGTGCAGGAACGAAGGTTCCTCCCGAAGCCGAAGGATGAGATTGGGGCTGATACTGCGCTTGCTGAGGTTGCTGTTGGGGATGAGGCTGAAAGTGTTGTTGAGATTGGTGCTGAAATTGAGGTTGGGAAGAAACAGTGTTTTGCAGCGCCGCATCAGTTCCGATAATGCCCAAAACTTTACCTACGGAAACGAGGGTACCTTCAGGCGCTATAATCCTTTCAAGAACGCCACTTGCAGGCGCGTTCACTTCAAGCGTCACTTTATCGGTTTCCAATTCGACAACCGGATCATCGATCTTGACGCTTTCACCTGTTTTCTTCAACCATCTTGCCACAGTCGCTTCAGAGACTGATTCGCCTAATGGCGGGACAATCAATTCGTTTGCCATAAACCCCTCTTATTGTTATAGAGTCAATTTCAATGCCTGGGAGACAAGCAACTTTTGCTCGCGCTCATGCCGATCATACAATCCCGTCGCCGTTGAAGCCGAAGCGGCTCTCCCTACGTAATTTGGCCTGAGATAAGCGGCTCCTATCGCACGCAAGACATTTTCGAGGCGTCGATCTATAAAACTCCAGGCTCCCATATTTGCCGGCTCTTCCTGACACCAGATCATTTCCGCCTGCAAATACTTTGAGAGATGCTGTTTCAGGATCTTTTCCGGAAAAGGATAGTACTGCTCAAGCCGCAGAATGGCAATATCGCGTACCCCTGCTTCTTCTCGCTTTTCATAAAGATCATAATACACTTTACCGGAACATAAAACGACCCGCTTCACATGCGCAGGGTCAATATGAGGCGAGACTTCACCGTACACGTGCGTAAATTGTGTTTCTGGTCCCATTTCCTCAAGGGAAGAGACCGCCAGACGATGCCGCAGCAAAGATTTAGGCGTCATGATCACGAGAGGCTTGCGCGTCTGGTTCAGCATTTGCCGTCTTAAAATATGGAAATAGTTCGCCGGCGTTGAACAGTTGGCAACCTGTATATTATCCTCCGCACATAATTGAAGATAGCGCTCAAGCCGAGCCGACGAGTGTTCAGGTCCCTGTCCCTCATAGCCGTGGGGCAACAGCATGACAAGCCCGGAAAGGCGCAACCATTTCGCCTCGCCTGCTGAAATAAATTGATCGATGATCACTTGCGCGCCATTGGCGAAATCTCCAAATTGAGCCTCCCACAACACCAGTGAATGGGGATCCGCCAAACTGTATCCATGCTCGAATCCGAGGACACCCGCTTCGGACAGCGGACTATCGACAATCTCGACTTCCTCTTGAGAAACCCGAATCGTGTTCAAGGGAACATAAGGCGCGTCCGTCTCCTGATCAATCAGAACGGCATGACGCTGGGAAAAAGTGCCGCGTCCTGAATCCTGACCGCTGAGACGAATCGGGTATCCCTCGCACAGCAATGTCCCAAAAGCGAGCGCTTCAGCGGTCGCCCAGTCAAATCTCTGGCGCGATCTGAACATTTCTTGCCTTGCCTGGATGAGACGGGTCAGTCGGGGATGAAGCGCGAATCCCTCAGGAATACGCGTTAACGCGTCTCCTGCTTCGACGAGGATCTCGGACGCGACACCCGTGATAACTTCATTCCAGGGATCGTAGCGGCCTTGCAGACCCGTCCATGCCCCTTCCAGCCAGTCTTCCTTATCGTTATCGTCTTTACAGGATTCCGCCGCTGCGAATTCGGCCTGCCATTCTTGCTCAAGAGCTTGCACGATTTGTCCCGGCTTCTCTGCGGACATGATCCCTTGCCGGATCAGCTGTTCGCCGTACAATTGATGGACAGGAGGACGTTCCCGAATCGCTTTGTACATCCGGGGTTGCGTAAAGCTCGGTTCATCCATTTCATTATGTCCGTGGCGCCGATAACACACCATGTCAATAAAGACGTCACGCTTGAAACGCGCTCGATACTGGGCAGCAACACGAGAAACATACATCACGGCATCCGGGTCATCGCCATTGACGTGAAAAATAGGCGCCTGAATTTTTTTCCCGATATCTGTGCAATACGCCGAAGATCGTGAATAGATCGGTGACGTTGTGAAACCGATCTGATTATTGATCACGAAATGGATGGTTCCCCCTGTCTTGTATCCTCTCAGGTCTGACAAATCGAGCGTTTCAGCCACTAATCCCTGTCCGGCAAGAGCCGCATCCCCATGAATCAGCACCCCCAGCACCTCAGCGCGATGGACATCCCCTCGCCGGGTTTGTTTTGCGCGTACCTTGCCCATCACTACAGGATTAACAGCCTCCAGATGAGAAGGATTAGAGGTCAGGGAAAGATGCATGATCGTTCCTGCGAAATCTCGATCCGACGAGCTGCCAAGATGGTATTTGACATCGCCCGACCCCTGCATCTGGGTTTCAGTCTCCGCATGACCCTGAAACTTGCTCATGATCGCCCGCGCGGGCTTCCCCAAGACATTCGTCAATACATTCAGCCGTCCCCGATGCGCCATGCCAATCACAACGTCGCGCACGCCCAGCCGACCAGATGTCGCCAGGATTGTCTCCAAGGCGGGAATCATCGCTTCTCCCCCTTCGAGGCCAAAGCGTTTGGCTCCCGGAAACTTGACTTGCAAAAATTTCTCAAAAGTGGCGGCCCGACTGAGCGAATGCAAGGTCATGATCTTCTGGTCTTGCGGCGCTGTTTTTTCATAAGCTTCTATAGCTTCTATCTGTTGCTCAATCCAGGATTTTTCATCAGGATGTTGAATATGAAGGTATTCAATACCAATCGATCCGCCATAATATCTCTGCAAGGCGGCAAGGATTTCATGCATATTCGCCCACTGGAACCCCAACATCCCATCGAGAAAAATGGGACGGTTATAATCCTGGAGCGTAAAACCGTAATAAGATGGCTCCAGTTCGGCATAATGACCCTGCGGCGCCAGCCCTAAAGGATCGAGACGCGCTTTCAGGTGTCCACGAACGCGATAAGCGCGAATGAGCTGTAAGGCTCGCATGGCGTCACGCGCGGTTTGAAGGTCCTGGAAGTCCCCTCTCTTCTCGGAAACGGCAGGGTGAAAGTGAGGGGGTTTTTCCTGAATCGCCTGATTTTCCCAGACGGGCTGTCGCGCGTGTAAGGAATGTTGAAGCGCTTGCACATCTTCTGTCCCCAAGCTTGAAAAAAAACGCCGCCAGCTTTCTTCCACAAGCTGAGGATCACGCAAATACTCTTCGTAAATAGCTTCTATGAAAGCGGCATTGGCGCCTGCCAAAAAAGAGGTTTCTTCCGGTTTATGCATGTTCGTTGCCATAGTACTCTTTTTCTCTCGATACGCTAGACGTCTTTCTTAACCTGATTGACGGACCTCAAGTTTCCTCTCATGACCTCAAGCATTGTCTTGCCAATTTCAGCCGGCGAATCCGCCATATAAACTCCTGCCGAGCGAAGCGCATCGATTTTATGCTGGGCGGTACCGTCCCCTCCTGAAACGATCGCGCCTGCATGTCCCATACGTTTTCCAGAAGGTGCGGTGACGCCCGCAATAAAACTCACGACTGGTTTTTTTGATTTTGCCCGTTTGATAAATTCAGCGGCTTCCTCCTCGGCGCTCCCGCCAATTTCACCGATCAAAATGATCCCTTCGGTTTGAGGATCCGCGTAAAACATCTCAAGTCCATCCATAAAATTCGTTCCTGGAATGGAATCGCCACCTATGCCAATACAGGTTGACTGCCCTGATCCTATGCGGGTCACTTGCCATACGGCTTCATAAGTCAGCGTTCCGGAACGCGAAATAATTCCAATCGGCCCTGGCTGATGGATATGCCCGGGCATAATCCCGATCTTGCATTGGCCCGGCGTGATGATTCCAGGGCAATTGGGGCCAATCAAACGTGTTTTTGAAAGCTCAAGCGCCCGCTTGACGCGCACCATATCGATCACGGGGATTCCTTCTGTAATGCAGACGATCAGGGGAACTTCTGCATCGATCGCCTCCAGAATAGCATCCGCGGCATACGCGGGAGGTACATAAATGACGCTTGCATCGGCGCCTGTTCTATGAACGGCTTCGTGAACAGTATTAAACACAGGTAACCCCAGATGATTTGTCCCTCCCTTGCCAGGAGTCACACCACCGACCATTTTTGTTCCATAGGCAAGAGCCTGTTCAGAATGAAATGTCCCTTGAGATCCTGTAAAACCTTGACAAATAACCCGCGTATTTGAATCAACCAGAACAGACATTACGCAGCCTCCCTGACGGCCTGAACGATACGTCGCGCAGCATCACCCAGATCTTCGGCATTGATGATCGGAAGACCAGATCCCGCAAGGATTTTTCGTCCCAGTTCCACATTCGTTCCTTCAAGCCGCACGACCAGGGGAACATTAATCCCCACATCGCGGGCGGCCGCGACAATACCTTCCGCGATGATATCACAGCGCATGATGCCACCGAATATGTTGACCAGAATTCCTTCCACATCAGGATCGGAAAGAATAAGTTTAAGAGCCACCGTCACGCGCTCACGGGGCGCACCGCCCCCGACATCCAGAAAGTTTGCGGGTGCGCCTCCATAAAGCTTGATAACATCCATTGTAGCCATGGCAAGTCCCGCGCCGTTTACAAGGCAACCGATGTTGCCATCGAGTTTGATATAACTCAGTGAATTCCGGGTTGCCTCAAGCTCCATTGCTTCCTCTTCATCCAGATCCCTTAATTCCTCTATGTCGGGGTGTCGATAAAGAGCGTTATCATCAAATGTCATTTTCGCATCCAACGCCATCGCCTCTCCTTCCGAGGTGATCACCAGAGGATTGATTTCGATCAGTGCGGCGTCCAGAGCTTTAAACGCCTGGTAGGCTCCCGAAATCAAAGAGCTAAGACGAGCCGCCATTTTGCCGGAGAGCCCAGCCTGAAAGGCAAGCTTGCGCCCATGGAAAGCCTGAAAATCCAGCACAGGATCAATGGTGAGCTTATAAATCTTTTGAGGCGTTTGAACGGCAACTTCTTCAATATCCATGCCTCCTGCTGGTGAAAAAACGATCATCACGCGACCTGTCGACCGATCAATCAGAAGGCTGAGATAAAGTTCCTGGGCAATTGCGGCTCCTTTCTCGATGTAAACCCGCCTGACAAGCTGGCCTTGGGGTCCCGTCTGCGGCGTAATCAGAGAGCGGCCTATCATTTCTTCCGCAAAGAACGACACTTCCTCAAGGGATCTGGCGATTTTGATTCCGCCTCCCTTGCCACGTCCCCCGGCATGAATTTGCGCTTTAACGGCCCAGGTCGAACCTCCCAAGGTTTCTGCAACTTTTCTGGCTTCCGCTGCCGTGTAGGCGATCTCTCCCTTTGCAATCGGGACGCCAAACCTTTTCAACAGCGCTTTTGCCTGATACTCATGGATTTTCATTATTTCCAGCCTTTACGTCCTTCGTCTTATCTATGCGCAACATTTCCTTGAGACCGCAAATGCTCAAGCTGACGGACAAGAGATCTGACCGCCGAAACGGAAGCGTCAAACATCGCTTGTTCTTCCTGAGTGAGGCGCACTTCGACAATCCTCTCCACACCATTCTCACCAATTATGACAGGGACGCCCACATACAAATCCTTGACGCCGTACTCTCCCGTCAACCATGCCGCGCAAGGCAGAATACGCCTTTTATTTAGAAGGTAGGACTCAACCATACTGACCGCCGAAGAAGCGGGCGCATAAAAAGCGGAACCTGTTTTTAAAAGAGAGACGATTTCGCCACCGCCATTGCGGGTCCGCTCAACGATCGCCTCAATCTTTTGTCGGGTGGTTTGACCGGACGCGATCAGTTCCGGCAGAGGAATCCCCCCTACCGTCGAATAACGAATGAGAGGCACCATCGTATCGCCATGCCCCCCCATTACCATGGCAAAAACGTCTTCCACCGAAACTTTGAATTCTTCGCTCAAGAAATAACGAAAACGTGCAGAGTCCAAAACGCCCGCCATCCCCACGACCCGCTGATGGGGCAATCCGCTTTCCTCACGCATGACCCAGACCATCGCATCCAGCGGATTCGTCACAACAATCACAAAAGCATCAGGGCAATATGTTTTGATATTCTGCGCCACCTGCTTGATGATATTGGCATTGGTCAATAATAAATCGTCGCGGCTCATGCCAGGTTTGCGCGCCAGACCGGCCGTAACAATCACCACATCGGCGTCTTGCAAGTCGGCATAATCCGACGTGCCTCTACAGCACGCATCAACTCCTTCAAGAGGAGAAGATTCGGCAAGATCAAGGGCTTTGCCTTGAGGCATTCCCTCCGCAATATCAAACAGGACAACATCGCCAAGTTGTTTAAGGCCAATCAGATGAGCAAGCGTCCCCCCGATGTTTCCAGCGCCAACAAGTGCGATTTTTGCGCGAGCCATTCTATTTCTCCCTGATGAGTCAAGAGACCGTTGTATCACACGAGGACACCAGATGGCGACGCAAAAAAGCGCCTCCCGCCTGAAGTCCATGAGGGTCAATTCCGTGACCAGTATTCTGACATATTAAGGTGGTGACGGGAACCCCTCTTTTTTTTAATTGGTTTTCCGATGTTTCCAGACAGGAGACAGGAACAACGTCATCCTTGTCTCCATGAACCAGCAAAACGGGAGGGCGCGCGTGAACCGGTTTGGTCTCAAGGTAGGCCAAAACCCCCGAATAAGCCACGATTGCCGCCAAAGGGCGTGCGCGTGAAAGACCAGCGGCCAGTACCATCATCGCCCCCTGAGAGAACCCCACCAAAGCCACTTGGTCTTCCGTGAGAAGATAATGCTCCAACACTTGATCAAGTGTGCTGTGAAAACAAGGAAGAGCCGCTTCGATTCCCTCTGATAAAGTCTCGGAAGAAAGATCCGGTAACGAAAACCACTGATGCCCTTGCTGCGGACTCATTTCCCAAGGTTCTGGAGCATTGGGCGCCATAAAAAGCGTATCGGGAAGGCAAGAGCCCCAGGAAGAAGCCAAAGGAATCAGATCCTTCCCTGAGGCTCCATACCCATGCAATAAAAGAACCGCGCGCCTTGTTTGTCCTGAGACAGGTTCAATGAAAGATCCGGAAAGCGTTTTCATAAAAGTGACTCTCTTTAATTAAGATTCGTTAAAATATACCCAAAGGATTTCGAAATCCGGGTAGGCGGACGAGCGGTGAGTCCCGCGCAGCGTACATATAAGTACGTGAGCAGGACGAATCCCGATGTCCAACACCCCCGGATTTTGAAAGGCGAAGGGTATACATATGAGACAGCTCAATTAACATAAATACCAGACAACCAGAAGAAAACTCAAAATGAGAGAAGGCGCAAAGGGAAAAGTGGATTCTTTTGAAATTATTTTATGACAGGTTCCCCAAACACACCCTGCAAAGCCTGCTCCTGTCAGGAAAAAAGGAAGCTGATCCGGCGTCATCCCTATTCCCAAAGCCGCCATAAGCTTTACATCCCCCCATCCCAAGGACGGACGCTTCAAAAGTTTCTCGATGCCGATCTTTAAAAGAGCGCCTCCCGTCCCAAGGACAGCGGCACATAAAAAATGTTCAACTTCGCCAAAATATTGATAAAGCCCCAAACTCAGAAGGATAAGAACAAGCGGGTCAGGAATTATCCTGTAGCGCAGATCATAAAAAATGATGCCGGTCCATACGATGACAAGAAGACAGACCAGAACTGATGGATACATTTTGATTTCCTTTTTGGCATCCCTGTCTTTTTTCAGAGCCAGGAACATACCCTCTGCCTCTCAAAATCTGGGGACATTCGACATCGGGATTCACCACTCGTCCGTCACCCCACATTTTGAAATCCTTTGGGTATATAATTTAATGTGGCAATTCTATAAATTTTTTTGTATTTTCAGGCAGCAATGCCCGTTGTCTTTCAAACTGTGGAGGTGTTGGAGGTCCGCGGGATTCTGCCGTTCATTACTTGATCCGCATTCTGAAATACTTTAGATAAATAAACAAAATCAAGAGGAAAAATGATTCTTTCCGTTACAGGACGTCTTGGCATTCTCATGCTTTTTGCGCTGTCTTCGTGTCAAATATTGGATTTGGAACACAATCCGGATGTTGACCCCGTTCTTAAAATGACAAAACAGGATGTTGAAAAAGCGTTGCTGAAACCGGACGTGCCGTCCAGGCGAAAATCCAGACCTCTTGCGAAAAAAGCAGATTTTCCCGTCATCCCAGATGCGCTCAAGCATCCCGTTACACTGTCGACAACAGAATCGGTGTCGTTAAAAGATGTTTTCTTTCAAATCGCGCGACAGGCGAGGATTGATCTTTCTATCGATCCTGAGGTGAAGGGAGGGGTTGCCTTTCATGCCACCAATCGGCCGCTGATTGATGTTGTGCACGAACTTTGCGCCATGAATCGGCTTCGATACAAAATCGAGAACGGCATTTTGCGGATTGAACCTGACAGACCTTATCTCGTTAATTATAATGCTCAATTTCTTTCCCTGACACGCCAGAATCAAAGTCGCATTTCAGTGGCGACTGACATCTTCACCACGAATGAGGAAAAAGGCGGAAGCGCGGATAATGGCTCGAACACTTTGCTGACCGGCGAGACAAAAAACGATTTCTGGACCGAACTTGAGAATAACTTGCCCACAATCCTGAAATGTTCTGACGCCAAAGCGACGGAAAAGGATCAAGCGAACTACTCCCTCCACAAGCAGGCAGGAATTATCTCGATCTATGGCACTCAAGCCCAACATCGCCAGGTTGAACAGTTTTTAAAGTTGTTGCGTCTCAGCACGTCAAGTCAGGTGCTCATTGAGGCTAAAATTGTGGAAGTGATCCTGAAAGATGAGTTTAAAACAGGGATTAACTGGAACCTGATCAAAGGAGACTTTACGCTCCAAAATCCTCTGGGAGATATCGTTGCGCCAGGCCCCTTCAATAAAAAGGCGACACCTCTACGTGATGTTTTTACAATCGGCGGCAGTGGCAAGCAGTTGACAGAAGTGATTAGCATCATCAATAAATTTGGTACGGTTCGGACTCTTTCAAGCCCACGACTGACAGCCATGAACAATCAGCCGGGCGTTATGAAAGTGGCGACGAACCATGTTTATTTTCGCATAAATTATAACAGAGACTATGGGTATGATTCTTTGCGTGAGCATGAGTATGTTTCCAGCGAAGTTCATACTATACCGATTGGACTGATCATGGTGGTGCATCCTTCCATTAATCTGGTAGATGGCTCGATTATCCTGGCTTTACGCCCTACCATTTCCCGGGTTGTCGATGAAAAGGCGGATCCTGCGGTCGCCATTGTTTCAAAGGAAGCGCAACAATCGTATGTCCCTGTTGTTCGAAAGCAGGAGTTTGAGTCTCTGGTTTGCATGAATTCGGGCGACTTTATCGTTATGGGAGGACTTATGGAAGAAGTAGCGAAAAACAATCAATCCGGCGTCCCTTACTTGAGTGACATTCCGCTTTTGGGAAATCTGGCCAAATCCAGAGCCGATGATCGTGTCGTATCGGAATTAGTGATTTTTCTTAAAGCCACGATCGTGGATGATGAGGACGAAGAGAGCGCTTCTGTTCCGGTAAAGGAAAGGACAGTGACACCGGCCGACACTCATCTCTATGAGAATTTTACTTTGGATCCTCGTCCTTTGACGAAAACTTCCCAGTGACGGATTTTTTCTCTCAAATAAAGTGAGTAAAGATGAAAATGCTGATTCATGAAACTGAAGATTTTTTCATCATGAGACAAGACGAATAACATACAAAGCCTGATACGGCATAAAAGTTTTTCGCATTCCTTGGCACTGCCTGGATTGTGTGAGAAGATCTAAACGAAAACCCGTGTGAAAGGAGACTTTTTTGATCGATTTTCTTATAGAGATGGGACCGCATCTGGCCTACTTCATTTTATTGCTTGGCTCATTCGTGGAGGGAGAATCCGTTGTTCTGACTGCGGGATTTCTCGCCTACACGGGTTTTCTCAAACTGGAGTGGGTGATGCTGATTGCTTTTTGCGGCACCTTATTTGCGGATCAGTTATTGTTTCTTATTGGCCACCGACGAGGAGCGGAAGTCCTTGCCCGCCATCCTAAATGGCAGAAAAGAACTGAAAAAATATTTGCCCTTCTGCATAAATATGACACCTTGTTCATTCTCAGCTTTCGCTTCATTTACGGGATTCGAACCCTTACCCCTCTTGTCATTGGCACATCGAGGATCAGTGTTAAAAGATTTGTCATTCTCAACTTTATTGCGGCAATTCTCTGGACGTTAATTAGTTGCATGGCAGGCTATATGCTAGGCTACTTCTTTGCCGATAGCATCGAACGGATCTTCCACCAAATCGGCCACTATCAGAAAATCATTTTCCTGACGCTTAGCGTCCTGATTATCGGTATCGCGGGAGCAATCTATGGTTATCGAAAAGTTTCCCAAAAATACAAAAAGGAAAAAAACAGAATTGACCCCACCGCTTGAGAAGACTACATTGCACCATATTGTACTCTGATGACTTCAGAATCTGGAGTGACACACAAGCGGCGAGAAAGTAGGATGTACAGATACCATGCCTCTATGGGCATGGTGAACATGTAGAATACATTTCAATGCAGCTTCTTCGAATTTTGAAAACGAAGGGTATGGCCGGGTGGCAGAGTGGTTATGCAGAGGACTGCAAATCCTTGGACGTCGGTTCGATTCCGGTCCCGGCCTCCATAAAAAGTTTATTTATGGGCTAGCATGACATCAGAGAGTTTGATATATCAGAGTGATTATCACCTTTGTTTTTCAAGGTGTGGAGCTTTGGGCATCGTGTTCATCCTGCTCACGTACCTATACGTACGCTGTGCGGGGCTTATGGCGCGTCTTCCTGCCCACATATTTTGAAAATCTTTGGGTATAGTTTGGTTATTCCCCGGTAGCTCAGTCGGTAGAGCAAGTGACTGTTAATCACTGGGTCGGCGGTTCGAGCCCGTCCCGGGGAGCCATTGAAATTACTAATTTTTTTGCGATTTGAAAACCTCTTGTGATTAAATAAAGGCACCATATATGTACCAATTAATTGGAAGCCTTATTAATTCAAAGAGAAGCAACTTCCTTCCAAAAATTTTTTTGTCTGTTTACCTTCTCATATTCCCAGCTGGCAACTTGGTGCCTCTGCACAGAATTTAACAATATTTAGTTTGCCCCCCCTTCAAAAACTTCCAGTATCGTAAACATAAATCTATCCTCTTGCATTCTATCCCTTTTTTTATAAGTCTGGTCTTTAACTATTTGCGCTTTGTTCTATAAAAACCCTCGCATCATCAGGTGAAGCAAGAAATAAAACATTTTCACCAGTAAAGAGTGTAAAACTGACAACTTAAAAGGAAACGAATCCCTGGAAGAAGAAGACCTTCTTTGAGGCCAGATTCAAGTTTTTCCTGGATATCCTCTCAAGAGCCTGTGCGCTTCAGGGAAGCGCACAGAGTATGCGGACATGCTGCCATCAGATCAATTCTGACAGTACGGCATTGCACTCAAGCTCTATCAAGTCTTTAAGAGCAACTCCAAAATCATCCTGGGTTCTTACAAACGTAACCAACTCACTTGTAATCGTTAATTCTTGCTAATGCTTAAAAAATAACTATCGTTACATGTCCAGGATTTCAGCTCACTTAATTTCCTCGGCGACACATGTTGTCCCGGCAACATCGTTCAGAAAGGTGACCTTATAATTTTTATCAACGCTTAAATGATCGCATTTCCCACCAGGAGTGAAAGCATTGGTATCCCCCTTAATAGAGTAATGAGATTTGCCTTTCAGATCAGACGACTCTACCATAAATGTGAAATAATATTCGGTAGGGATTTCCTTGATATAAGTTGCAAGATTTTCATTGATATTATCCCCTTCCGCCTTGATCTTGACAGTCAAAGATTTTTTATTTTCATTCACAACGTCGATTCTTCCTGCTACAGCAGGATGAGCCATAGCTAAAAAACAAGCAAAAGATAGAGAAACCATCAATATTTGAGTACGCATAGCTGATATCCTTTCTAAAGGTTAATGAATGGCTTATATGGCTCTTCTTTCATGATGTTTCCTGGAAAGGATAAGATTAGAAAGAAGAGCCATATAGTTAAAAATTTATTCTACTCTGCCCACTTCCTTGGCCACATCGATCGCCGTATGAAATTGTTTTTCCTCAAACTGACCCAAAACATGCAGGACATCCTCAGGGGCATTATTTTCCCTGGCATGTTTAATAAGGTCTTCTTTACCTGCGGGAAAGTGAATACCCTTGAGATATTTCTCTACAGCGGAAGGGCTAGCTTTTTCAGGATTTCCGCGACCGCCTTCACTTGTCTTCTTTCCACCTTCGGTTGTACCTGCCATGGTGTCCTCCTTTTGGTTGAGTTTAACACTTGACCTTGAGGTCACCTTTATTGTCATATGTTTAATTAAAGGTAATCAAGCTTAATAGATCGCTTTTTTTAAACAAAAACGATAAATCTCTGAAGGTATGATACCCCGAAGATTGATTCGCTCTGTTTAGTTAAGTAGGCTGATCTGAAAAAAATTTTTCCTCAATATACCCCTTAACCCCCTACCTATGCTGCGGGGATAGGAAAAATTAGGTCTGCGCGTTTATTCCACCCCTTAAGTTAGCGCCTATGGGGCGCAGCCCTGATTTGTCTTTAAGGGAGAGGGGTTGTTTGCTAGGATAAAAGCAGGTTTAAAAAGGCGTTTCCCCCCCAAACCGACAAGCGTTTGTCTGGGGATGAAGGCCAGGAAAGGATCTCTCATGCAAGACAAGCCGTTGATCAGTTTTGATTACGCCATCAAGTATCTTCTCAGGAATAAGGGGGATTACGACATTGTCGAGGGCTTTATCTCGGCGCTTCTGGCCATGGAAGGATACAAGCCCGTCAAGATTAACGCCTTGTTGGAGAGTGAATCCAACAGGGGGTCCGCTGATCTCAAGAGAAGCATTGCCGATCTGGTGGTACAGGACGAGGATGACAACAAGTATATTGTGGAGATCGAGCGGTCTTTTACACCTAACTTTATGCACAAGGCCTGTTTCAATACCTCACGGCTGGTGGTGGACAGCATCTCAGGCAATCAGGACTACACCACCATCAAGAAAGTGTTTCACATCAGCCTGCTTTACTTCGCCACCCAGGAGATGAAAAAGCCCATCTATCACGGGAAGACGATTATTCACGAAGTCGACACCGCGCATCCTGTGAATGTGCGGATTGCCAATCAGGGTCTGGTGATGTTTGAACACAAGAATGTGTTTCCAGAGTATTTCTTTATTTCGATTCCGCTGTTCAATGAGGTGATCCATCAGGAGATCGACGAATGGCTTTACATGATGAAGCATTCAGAAGTGCGCGAGGACTTCAAATCCCCGTATATGAAAAAGGTTCAGGAGAGGTTAGCAGTTTTGAAGATGAGCGAGGCGGATCGCATAGCTTATTACACTTACCTCAAGGAAGCCGTTCATTCTCAGGATGTCCTCATGGCGGCAACGGAAAAAGGAAGAGCCGAGGGGATTGAAAAAGGAAAGGCTGAGGGCGAGCAGTTGGGACTGCAAAAGGGAGAAGAAAAGCTTCGTCATGAAAAAGAAAAAATCGTCTCAAACCTTCTTGGGTTAGGAGTATCCATAGAGAAAATATGTCAAGCGACAGGTCTTTCTGTAAAAGAAATCGACGAAATCAAATATAAACGTCATTGAGAGAAAAGTAATGCGGAACAAGAACCAACATGTATTTTTAGGGTATACCCTAACCTGATGTCAGGATACCCCCCTCTACATATGTCAGGATAGGATGGTTTTTGATATTTGTTGACACAGTTGGATGAACGTCATAGACTCTATTCTGACATAATCAGAGGGGGAAAAAACGATGTCAGGAAAAATCATAGGGTATGTGAGAGTCAGCAGCTATGACCAGAATCCGGAACGTCAACTGGAAGGTGTTCCGCTGGATAAGATCTTCACAGACAAAGCTTCTGGCAAGGATTTAAAGCGTCCCGCTTTTCAAGAGCTTCTCGATTACGTCAGGGAAGGGGATACGGTCATGGTTCATAGCCTCGACCGCCTCGCCCGTAACCTTGATCACCTTCGTCATGTGATCAACGTTCTGACGCAAAAGGGCGTACGGATTGATTTTGTGCAGGAGAAGCTTGTCTTTACGGATGAAGATTCTCCCCTGTCCCATCTTCTTCTTTCTGTCATGGGCGCCTTTGCCGAGTTCGAGCGAAGCTTGATCAGGGAACGCCAATTGGAGGGGATTGCGATTGCCAGGCAGAAGGGGCTTTATAAGGGACGCAGGAAAGCCCTCAATGAAGCACAGGCAAAGGAATTGAGAGAGAGGGTATTGCAAGGAGAGAAAAAGTCTATCCTTGCCCAGAGGTTTAACATCAGTCGGGAAACGCTGTATCAATATTTGAAGCTATCCGATCGTCTCGTAATAGCATAAAAGGAGCAAGAATCATGCACCCTAAACACGATGAATTTAACTTACAAGAGGAATTAAAAAATATCCGACATTTATTGGACTTGTTTACAGCAAATGTTGATGAAGACTTGCAGTATAAAAAATATCTTATTTATGATGCTAAAGAGTCGCTCAATAATCTTTTGGAGAGAATAAATGTATCCGAATCATGAAAAAGACACTTATGGGTGGGCTGTTTACACAGCGCAACTTTTGAGGGAAAGAAAAATGAATGAAGTAGATTTTGATAATATCATTGAGGAGATGGAAGCCTTGGGAAGAAGTGAGAAGCATGAACTCATTAATCGGTTGTCTTTGGTCATTTCTCATCTCCTCAAGTGGCAGTTCCAGCCAAACATGAGGGGGCATAGCTGGACTTATACGATCAGAGAGCAAAGGAAACAGGCAAAAATTCATCTCAAGGATAATCCAAGCCTTAAAAGCCAACTGGATAATATTTTAGCGGATGCCTATGACATTGCTATCTCAAAGGCAGCAAAAGAGACGTCATTGGATGAAAAAGCTTTTCCCAAAGAATGCCCCTATACCTTCGAGCAGATCATGGAAGAAGCGTTTTTTCCTGAGTAGGGTAGTTCGCTCTCTCCTGCAAACGACTATAACGCGATGCTGCCATTTCTTCTTGAAGCCGTTTTAATGCAAACTCGGCAGATGCACGATTGGTGGGATGGTAGTCATTCTGTTCCCTCTCCAGCTTGTCAAAGTACTGAACGCCCCAGATATATCCGATACATACGGGAATCAGGATGAACCACAAGCCAAATTGTCCGAAAGATTCTGTCAGATAGACAAGACCAAACGAGGTGATCATGTAAACAATGGCGCGAGAGGATGCGTAGGTTATAGTATCACATGTGAATCGTCTCAAAATAGGTAAATACGTCACAAGAATAGCGTTAGCAGGGTTAGAATTAAGGGCAAATAAAATAAAAAATGCTTGCAAGCACAATAACTCAAAGGGTGATGATACTTTATCGAGCACAAAGGGAATAATTAAAATGAAGCATGAGCCAACACGATAGTATAATTTAAGAACACTGAGAGGGTAGACCCACCTACATAGAATTTGGGCAACAAGAACGTGAGCGATCTGAAAAAGAGAAACTTTAAAGTTGTGGCTAATAATCTGCTCTGACGTGCATCCAAATTTGGTTTTCAACATATTTCCGCAGTACATATACGTGAAATAGAAAAAAACAGGCCAGCCACTTTGAACAAGGAATGACGCTAAAATCGTTTTCTTGTCTATTTTTTCTTTCCAGATAGGATTTGTGCTTTTTAGCAATTCCGCATGTTCTCCCAGACCGTTATCATAAGAATCCTTGATCACCCTTTTCATGCGCCTTTTCATGTCTGCAAATTCAGGGGTTTCCCGAAGACGTGTACGAGCTACGGCACCAACAAGGGCAATACAGGCACCTATCCAGAAGGCGATACGCCAGTTAAGCCCATTCAATGTCACGAGAGAGGATATACCCAACGCAAAAGCAGAACCAAGAGCTGTAGAAAGCGTTATAAGAGAGACAGCAAAATATCTTTCAGGGACTTTGATTGTTTCCGTCAAATAAATCCCCGCGCCTACGACCTCTCCCATAGACGACAAGCCTTGTACGATACGACATACGGTTACTATCCAAGAAGCGGTGATTCCAATTTGAGAATACGTCGGTAAGTTTGCCATGATGATACATGATACCGCCATCATCGTTGTCGTCATAACCACCGTTGTCTTGCGTCCTATATGGTCGCCTATATAACCGAATAAAAACGCACCAAACGGTCTTAACACATAGGTCGAGCAGAAGGCAAAAGCAGTAAGCAGAGCCGCGGTGTGGGGGTCGGTTTTTGGGAAGAACAGATCATTGAGTAAAACAGCCATATGAATGTAGAGCATTAAGTCAAAGTACTCAAGAAATGTCCCTACTTGTAAAAGTCCTATAGCTTCTTTCTGTTCACGTCTTAGAGAAGAAAACATAATTCAACCTTCTTTGTCTTTTATTTTCTTCTATTAAAGAACAAATTTTATGATTCTGTCACAAAAATATATGTGGCTGAAAAATGCTACTTTCTTTCGCACAGGGAAAAAATCAACATGATCACACGAAAAATCATGCAACTATTGAATCAGAAAAACATTCTCTCGCCAATCACTGGCACAAAACAGATTGGGGTCGTCTCAGAAAACGTAAAGTAAGTTAAGGATTTGTGGATGCTGGGATCCAGCGGTACAGGGTTGGGATGGATACATTGAGGTTCTTGGCGACGTCGCGAGGGGGTACCCCGTTAGAACACCTGCTTCACAGAGAAAAAATGAAAAATATAGAGATAAATGAACATCGTTCATAAGACCTTAACGTGCTTTATAATCCGTTTCGTGACGTGACCCCAGATTGAAGGACTTCACCCTAGCAGCTCAAGCGTTTAATAAAACTTATGGGTAAGGATGAGTTAAATCGTTGCAAGACCACTGTTGAAGGATGACCATTTGAGGACAAAAATTTTTAATAACGAGATCAGAGATTCTTTCAAGATTTGGTATCCAAAGGTGGATCAAAATTTTGGCGCTTCTCTCCCTTTAGCTGCATAACCCCCAAGTTTTGAATGGTCTCCTTGTTATTGGTTATGCCATAATTAAGATATTTGTGCATATATAAATTATAATTCCATAACTATGGAATTTGACATATTATATAATTTGATATAAAATTTGTATTAGCAGCAGTGTGGAAGGATAATAAGCATTATGAGTGATATACGTACAAAAATAGGTGAAGGAGGGAGAGTTATTATACCCGCTGTTTTTCGTCAGCATCTCCATTTAGCTGTAGGAGATGACATTATCTTACATATAAAGGATGATGAAATCCATATTACTACCCCCCATCAGGCTTTGCACAAACTCCAAGCAAAAGTGAGAAGTTATACCGATGCCAGTGACAAACCTGTTTCTCTCGTCGATGAATTAATAGCCATGCGCCGCGTAGAAGCGGCACATGAATAAAAATGTTGTACTTGACGCGTCGGCCTTACTCGCTCTTATTCAAGAAGAAAAGGGGGCAGACGTCATACGGCCATTGTTAAGGTATGCTGTTATGTCTGCTGTGAACATCGCAGAAACCTTAACGGCATTGCAACGTGTCCATATCACCCCCCAAGAAGCAGTTGTCTCTGTTTCAGACATAATTGAGACCATTGTTCCGTTTGACCTTGAACAAGCTCAGTATGTGGCTGAATTACAGCCACATGTACAGCACAAAGGATTATCTCTAGGCGATCGAGCCTGTATTGCTTTGGGCCTCAAACTCCAAGTGCCAATATATACCGCTGACAAAATATGGAGTCAGCTTCAATTAAGTAAGGCTGATATTAAGATTATTCGTTGAAAACAGGAACATTAAAAATAGAGATAAAAAACTCTTTTGCTTGAAAAGACATGCTTAATATGTCTTTAATAAATCATAAAAATACATAGAAGACTTATTAAATATGTTAGGAGTATGTCTTGAGTATCATTACAATAGGTGGAATCAAGGGTGGTGCAGGAAAAACTACTATTGCAACGAATCTTGCAATTATGCGGCATTTAAGTGGACATGATGTTTTGCTTATTGATGGAGATGATCAAGGAAGCGCAACAGACTTTTCATCAGTTAGGACAGAAATTAAAGGATCAACAGGCTATACTTCTATCCAGCTTACAGGCAGTTCTATTCGTACCCAAGGCTTAATGCTTTCCCCTAAGTATGAGGATGTAATTATTGATGCTGGGGGTAGAGATACAACTAGCCAGAGAGCCGCATTAATTATTTCTGATGTTGTGTTGATTCCTTTTAATCCTCGCTCCTTTGATATTTGGACTTTGGGAAAAGTAGTCCAGTTGATAGATGAATGCAAAACTGTAAATCAAAAATTAAAGGTTATCACCTTTTTAAACAAAGCTGATGCTCTAGGTAACGATAATATAGAGGCCACAGAAGCCCTCAAAGAAATTGAGCTATTCACCTATTTAGACACTTCAATAGGCTTGCGAAAATCTTTTGCTAATGCGGCTAGCGATGGTTGCTCCGTAGTAGAGCAAAAGCCTTTGGATAAGAAAGCAGTAGATGAAATCAAGACACTTTATAGACGTATTTATGACATATAAAATATATTTAAATGATACCTTTATAACATTAAACAGGAATTAAACATGGTTATACGTAAAAAACCCGTTATTGCTGAACAAGAAGCAAAAATAAATGCCGTTATTCAAAAAGGTGGAAGCCCAATTAACACTATACAGCAATCTGATGAACCTTACAGGCTGACCCTAAGAATACCTTTACCTTTGAAAATTCAGATAGACGATCTAATCGCGATAGACCCCGCTCCACCGTCATTAACTGCATGGATATTAGACGCTATGAAACAGAAATTACAACGCCATAGGCATAATGAGATCGACTAAAAATATTCAAAAATTAATCTCCGATATTTGGTTATTGAGGCAGAGGAAGCTAAAGAAGCAGGGGCTTTAGGATATATGGCGAAAGCATTAGTTCAAGCCACGATGCTTCACAAAAATCCTGGAACAGTTGAGGCATAGGGGAGACGTAATGACGATTTTTCTATGGTTATGTAACCAGCCTAGTTTATAGATAAAAATTGTTTTGTCTAGGAGATACGGCAGGATCTTGCCGTCGTATAGGCTGGCGTCACATTGATTGTGAAAGAACCATTTTTCCTCCGTTGCTGACAAATAAGCTATCTGTCTCTTTTTGAAAGTAGTTTTCTCATAATACATTTTCTCTTATTCTCTCTTTAAAGCCGTGTAGAAATTTTCATGGGAAGACACATCAATCAACTTTAATAGCCCCCCTTTTTCTTCATAGAGATAAGCAAGTAATACAAGTTGAGGGTGAACATGAAACTTATAAACTCGGACGCCTGCCAGGTCTCCCCTTTTCATGTCTCCGATCAAGGGATTATTCGCTATTTTCTCTATTGCTTTTTTAAGCTCTGGAATCTGGTTTCGATGGAGTTTTTTAATAGCTTTCTTGAAAGTATTGGACTGTGAGATTTTCATAGTAATTCCGGAGGATACTCTTCAACATTTCTGATCTTTATATCTTCAAGTCCGAGCAAGATGCCTTTGATGGCATTGTAGGTCAGATCGGGATTCTCTTCTGCGATACGCCCTATTCTTGCCCAATATTCAATTTGCTTGGGAACAGAGCGACTTTCTACTGCGGAATGAATCCGCGCCGTTTTAATGAGTTCACTATCCAAATTAACGGACATACCCATATCGGTAATTTCCTTACTTAATTTTATATTGTAATATACGTTAAATAGTAGAGTATTACAATTTAAATTAAAAAATACGATTGATTATCGTAAAAAGAGGCGGTATCGTTAGGCGTGACATACAGGTGCGCAAACACCCATATGCCACTGATCACAACCAACGATAGGAGTTGATTATGACTAATCTTCATTTATCTCATTTTCATTCAACGTTCAAAACAAAATCCCTAAAGCCTTCAATCGCTGATGCTTCAGAGTTCGGCTCATTGCTGTCATCATTGGCGGCATGTGTCGATAAAGAGGATCAAAGGCAAGGAGGCTCAAATGTCTAAACCAACCATCCCTCAGCACGAGGTACATCTAAAAAATTTGGAAAAATCTATCGAGAAAATCTGTGATGCTTGCATTGAGATAGAACGGGCTGCCAAGGATCTTTGGAATGTAGGAATGAGAATGCTTGTAATAACAGAAGAATTAAGAAAAGAGAGGATGTGAATAAGGAAATATGCTGGCTCGCTACTACACGTAGCGGGCTTCGTTTATCTGGATAATGATAGTTGCTCTTCCAGCTTTCTCAGCAGAAGCACGATTGCAAATCGTTTGTGCGCCCCCTGCCGGGGGCGATGTTCAAAATAGAGGATGGTCTCCCCTAGTAACTCCTCTCATTTACTTTGAATGGTTTTTAAAATCGTCAGGAAAAGAAAAATGAAAATCCGAATGTCCTGTCGTGACGTGAGGATAGACAGGCGCGCTTATACAAACTCACAAATGAGTTTGTAAAGCTTCGGCGCAAGCGCCCATCACGGGCATATCGCCCGGGACAAAAAATGGCTTTGACCCTTCAGGGTGTGGTAGA
>JAEUKR010000049.1 GCA_016794245.1 Caedimonas sp.
TTCTTTCCATACTGTCTAACTCGTGATCATTGTTTTAAGGCAGGCGACAACAGGATATGTCTTCTCCTGAAGGCGGATATTTCTTTCAAAGTAGCGCAAGATATTACGGTAACACTCCATGATAATTTTTCCATCGATAAAGAGGGCCATTAGATGATAGTTGACGGTGATATAATTTGAAAAGACATCCTGACGCTCAACCCTGAGAGGCTCCAGGATATAATCCACCATCTGAAAATCCACAAGGCTTTTGCTTCTAGCCAACTTTATAATATTTTCGCCTGTACCGGCTTCTCTGACTTTGGTGATGACTTTTTGAATATCATTCTCTTTGGTTTCGTCATACATTTTGAATTGGGTTTCCAGAAACTCCGGGAAATTCCCTTCCAGTATTTGCGGTTTGAGGCTCCAGGAAATGGTTGTCTCATCATCACTGGGGAGATAGCATTCCAGATTCAGTTCTTTTTGCAGGGCTTTTTGAACATCCTCGATGGTAAGATTTTTGTCTTCCATTTCCTGTTTTCGGATGTACATTTTCTGTACGATTCCCGTGGCAAGGTAAGTTCCCATGAAACAATCCTCCGGTTAAACAATTGCCGTTCATCTTGAACCTTACCATAGTCTCTTTCTTTTTTTGACTATTTTTTCCATACCCTCTTGATAAACATTCTGACATCTTTTGAGATGACACATCTCTCTTCACTTGAAGATACCGTCTTAGACGTCAAGCTCCTTTTTGAGATAATGTAAAAGGCGTCTGCGTTTTTAAAACTCCGTAAATTGATCTTGCACCGCACCAGCGCATCGTAATTCGCGCTGTAGATAAACGCTGCGCCCCTCGCGCTTATTGGTGATCAGTCCTGCCTGGCGGAGCTTGTCCAAATGGAAAGAAAAGGCGGCATGCGGCAGATCAAGGGTTTCGCGAATAGCCCCCCTCACCATGCACTCTGAGCCTTTTTCGACCAGCAGTCGGAAAATATCCAAGCGGCTTTCCTGCGTCAAAGCCCCAAGAGCCTCTATGACTTTTAATTTATCAGAGATATTTTAGATCTGGTCAGGGTGTTTTTAGTCCTGTTTGCGGTGAATGGTGGCATTATTCACCGCATTATGTGCGGTAATTGGGCTTGCTAGTGCGGCGAATAGGGTCTACAATTACCTTAAATAGTGCGGTGAATAGTATGTGGATACACGAACATCAAAACTGGACGAGCTTTACCTGGGATGCCGAAGCGCTCGCCTCCAAGCTGGCCGATATACGCTATCGCCAAGGGCGTTTGCTTGGCCGCATGGAAGGGCTTGGTTTTGAGCTTAAGCGTGAAGCAAGCCTCAGCACGCTGACCAATGACGTTGTTAAATCTTCCGCGATTGAAGGGGAAACTCTGAATCCTGAAGAGGTGCGGTCATCGATTGCGCGACGCCTCGGTATTGATGTTGCGGGTCTTATCCCCGCCAGTCGTGATGTTGAAGGCATTGTGGAGATGATGCTGGATGCCACACAGAGTTTTTCAAAGCCATTGGCGAAAGATCGGCTTTTTAGCTGGCATGCGGCTCTATTCCCGACAGGCCGCAGCGGCATGCATCGCATTACCGTTGGCGGCTGGCGTACACTAGAGGCTGGCCCAATGCAGGTTGTGTCTGGCCCCACAGGACGGGAGAAAGTCCATTTCGAAGCGCCGAGCGCTGATAGACTTGACAATGAAATGACGGCATTCCTGACATGGTTTGATAAGCAAAGTGATCTTGATCCTGTCCTCAAGGCTGGGATTGCTCACCTGTGGTTTGTCACGATTCACCCGTTTGAGGATGGCAATGGCCGTATTGCCAGAGCCATCGGTGACATGGCGCTGGCGCGTGCCGACGGTATGCCAGATCGTTTTTACAGCCTCTCCAGTCAGATTGAAGCAGAGCGTAAATCCTACTACGACAAACTGGAAAACCAGCAGCGCAGCACGCCAGATATCACGGATTGGCTTGAATGGTTTCTGGATTGCCTTGGACGGGTCCTATCGAACGCAGAAACAACGCTTGGCACTGTTTTATTCAAGGCGCAGCTTTGGAGTAAAATCAACCAAAACCCAGTGAACGAGCGCCAACGTCTTATTATCAACCGCATGCTGGAAGATGATTTCACTGGATACATGAATACATCCAAATACGCCAAGTTGACCAAGTGCTCGAACGACACTGCTCTGCGAGACATTCAGGAATTAAAAGCACGTCGCATTTTCATTCAGAACGAAAGGGGTGGCCGCAGCACCAGCTATCGTTTGCCAGAGAACGTTAAATAATGGGCCACCGCACGTTCAACGTACCGCCCCGGAGCCTGAGAGGTCATCAGAGAGTGTTTCACGCCCAGGGGCAGACCAGCACGATAGCCTGTTTGACGTTTCCTTGATAGCCGCTTTTGCCCGCCAGCCACTCCCGCCGTACCATCAGGCGGGCGATGAAGGTGTTGTACTCGGCTTCGGTCATTTCCCGCATTTAGATGTGGAGAGGCAGTTGGACGCCTTATATCTCAAAAATGGAGTAAGAATATTAACAGTAATGAGAGATTTCTTTATAATCAATCTGTTCTCCCTCAGGAATATTATTCTCCACAAGAAATTTTATATCATCTTCTACGATTTGATCGATGGGGTTAGAAAATATACTCATAGAAAAATATTAGGAGATAATTTTGTCAGTGTCATTCTATAGAAGCATGGGAGTGAATAATCCTCACCTGTCTTCGTCGAGAAATTGGTGAAATATTTTTCTAACCTTTGGGAAAGTGACCTTAAAGATTCCTCTAACGCTTCTAAATTCTTCTTTAACATGTTGGCGTCCATGATACTTCTGTCTTTTCACACATAGATCATCGATTTTAAACATATCTTTATAAAATTACAACTGTAGTGCTAGTTATTTAGGGAAGCTCTCAATTTAAAATACAAGAACATATAGTTATCCCCCATTAATTCTTTAGGAAAGAATTTCCTGTATTAAATTGCAAGATGCTAGCATTATGCTAGCATAATAAAATTAAGGGAGTAAATTTTGTTGATTTACAAGACTTATATAAGTAAAACCCTGTGACTTTTAATCAGAGGGTCGTAGGTTCGATCCCTACAGCGCCCACCAAGATTTCTGTGAGTAAGCGGGGGATGGCGAAACCTCCAAGAAAATTTCCTGAAGCATATCGAAAGCAGTTGGTAGGGAATGAGGTGGGATTATTTCTAAAAACTATAAGCAAAAAAGAAGACCTAGGTTACGGCAGGTTGTTTTGGCTTTATAATACAAGTGAAGTAATGCTCTCATTAATTTGCAAATATCAATAAGGCACAATCAAACATAAGGAAATCTCATGAGAATAGCGAAAATAGTATGGATATTACCCACAATTTTTCTAGTTGGGTGTTCCACTTATTCAACAACGAGTAAAAATAATCTACCTGACAGACCTTCAGCAAGAGAACTCCTGAATGGGGTGAACAGACTCAATTATTTAATCGATGACACCCTCACTTTAAATGACTTCAAGAGGTTGTTTAAAGATGACTTTATTGCACAATCGAAAAATCTTAACCCCAAAACTAACTGTTATGAGTACAAAGTGCATATATATCCGTCATTGAATAAACCCACTTCAGTTGGGTTTGATAAGAACGAAAATTATGTATACTCTATTGATATTAGTTCACCTATGCCAGAAAAGCGAGATAAGATTGTATGGGTTAAAGAATATAGGCAGGAATTGGAAAAGATGGTAGAAAAAAAGCAACGCCGTTAGAGTTGCAATAAAGAAAGCTATCTCTAGATATAATTTGGAGTTTCCTGGAGTTGCGCCCATAAAAATAAACAAGGAGTGATAGTGAATAAGCTATAGTCTTATAAAAAGGGGCAGCTAAAGGAAATTACGTTAAACATGTTGAATAAAATGGGTTGCCATTTTGAAGTTTTTATGACAAAAATAGCCAATGTTTTGACAAAAAAGGAATAATTTAAAATGGTTAATATAGGTTTTTTGTTTTTTATTAATATATGTTTTCTTTTGTTCTCTACTTCCCATGCCTCCCTACAGGAAGAAGACCGGGTTACGGGGCTTTACTACACGGGCGCTTCATATCAAGACCCAGCATCCCATCTTCCGAAAGGTTACGTAAAAGATGCGATGGATGACAAGCTCAACGCAGCATTAAGAGATGCCATTGATGAAAGTTATACAAAGGTTGTTCAAGTCTCATTCAAAGACAATAAACTATTTAGCCTGAATCAACACAGACGTGTTTTGTCGCCTCTTTTTTACCTTGTTAGAAGAGAGTGTGAGACGACGAACAATGCTGAGA
>JAEUKR010000017.1 GCA_016794245.1 Caedimonas sp.
TCTCTAAAAAATCACCCTTTGCCGTTAATTCCTCTAAGCGCTTCTCAATGCTGGACAGTCCTGACATCTAAAAATAAACCTCCTCTCATAGCCTTGAAGTATAACTTTATCATAACCTTATCCGTTTTTGGAGGTCTCCACATGTGTCCAAGAGTTGTATAAATGAAGGGTGATCGACTGGCTCAACCAAATCAATATTGATCACTTCAGACAGCATATCTGTCACAGGTTTACGGACGGCAGGGTTTGGATGTAAAAAAAACACAATCCGAACATCAGAGAACCGCCCAACGATAACGCGCAGGGCATGACAAATTTCCTTCAGTGGCTCACCGTGGTTTTCTCGTCTATGAATTGTAACAACGATGACACGCGATTTGGGGTCTCGAGTTAATTTTGAATATTTGCGAGCCAACCTTAGCGCGTCAATTGAGGTGTTGCCCACAACCCAGACTTTTTCAGGAGATACCCCCTCTGCGAGAAGCGTATTTCGCGCCTGGTCGGTTGGAGCAAAAAAATAGGTAGCGAGCCGGTCAATCAGGCATCGGTGCATTTCCTCAGGCCACGGTGAATAGAGGTGACCTGTTCGCAATCCCGCTTCCACGTGTCCCACCGGGATACGCGCGTAGAATGCCGCGAGGGCCGCGACAAATGCCGTGGTGGTATCTCCCTGGACAAGCACAAGATCAGGCTTTAATTCTGTTAAAATAGCGCCAAATTGTTCCAAGATATGCGCAGCGCTCTGATGAAGGGCGCCCTCATTTTCATAATTTTTAAACCGGTAATCAACGATGATTCCCAAGTTTAAAAGAAAAGGGTCGAGTAGATCCGTGTGTTGTCCGGTGATACAGACTTTGTTTGTGAAACGCGCGTTTTTATCAATAGCCTTCAGAACAGGAGCAAGTTTAATGGCCTCAGGACGGGTTCCAATGACTGTCAAGACGGATTTCATTTAAACACACCGGCAAAATCAAGTACGATCTTGCCAGCAAGGGAATGCGAAGGAATATTCAGGAAGGCACGATGCGCAACGAGAGCAACGACAATCTCTGCGCGAGCAAGAGCATCGTAGAGTGTCACAGTATTTGGAATATAGGGGTCAACACAAAGAACCTCGATTTCCCTTTCAAGAGCTTGCACCACAGCCAACGCTGGGGAGGTCCCTGTATCTGAAACATTTGACTTGTAGGCCAATCCAAGGCAGGCAACCACGGTAGCGCCATTTTCCCTGATGGCCTGTCGCACTTTCTGGATGACCCAATCAGTTTTTTTTGTATTGACTTCTCGCGCTTTCAAAGTAAGGATCGCAAGATCAGGTGCCCCAGCCACCAAGAACCACGGATCCACAGCTATACAATGGCCGCCAACGCCTGGCCCCGGCTTCAAGATTTGCACGCGAGGGTGTCTGTTCGCCAGTCGAATCAACTCATTTATATCCAGCTCCATATGGTCAGCAATCATGGATAGTTCGTTGGCGTAAGCGATGTTTACATCTCGATAGGCGTTTTCAGCAAGCTTAACGGCTTCTGCTGTCCGTACATCAGTGGCGATGACCTCACCGCGAACGAACGACTGATAAAAGGTTACAGCATGGGCTGTCGAAGCCTCATCCACTCCTCCTACAACCCGATCATTATGTATCAATTCATGAACAATATTCCCCGGAAGAACGCGCTCTGGACAATAAGCGACATGAACCCCGGGACAAGCCTGTTGCAGTTTCCGGGCGATCGCCTCAGTCGTTCCTATGGGACAAGTCGACTCAATCAGAACCAGATCATGCGATCGAAGGTGTGGCTTGATGGCATCGATCGCCGCATTCACATAAGAAATATCTGGCTTGTTACCTGGGACTAAAAGGGTAGGAACGGCAATTATATGTATATCTGCAGGAGCAACGTTCATTGATGCTTCAAGACTACCATTCTGAATAGCCCTTATCAACAGATCCTGCAGATTCGGTTCTGGATCCATGAAGTCCGCTGACTGCACTCGAATGACGACTCTGTCGTCGATATCTACCCCAAGGACGGCATATCCGGAGGTTGCCAAAATACAGGCGACAGGAAGACCTATATGTCCCAACCCTGTGACGCAAATCCGCTTTTGTATTTTATTCACAATCACACGTCATTCTCGCTAAGATCTTGTTGCAAATATCAAATTTGTACAAAATATTACTCAATAATATTATTATTTTTATTAAAGCCAACGCGTATCTCTTCGTCAACATAGAAATATGCCTTCAAGGCAAAACGGAAAAAGATCTCATATTCTAAGAACTTATGCAGGGATTCGTTGTAATGAGCAATTATAATTATTGACAGTTTTGTAATTCAAAACGATCTATAGAGACAACCTGAAAATGCCCCATTTCTACTTTCTATGTACTTTGAGGGACGATTGGATTTTTTCCTGTTCCCTCCATAAATCAGCGTAGAGGCCTTTTTTATTAAGCCGATCCTGATAAGAATCTTCTTGAACAATGTTTCCTTCAGGGCGCACCCAATTTATTTTCCTTTATTTTATCCTCATTGGGCCGCTGATAAAATCATCGACAAAATACAGCGAATTGTCATAACCTGCAGATTGAAGAAAAAATATCGACTCTTTCCGGGTTTTCAATATTTCCGAAAGAGCGATTATAAAACATTAAGGGAGGCCACAAGGTGTATCATTATTATATTCCAACGAAAAACAACCGTCGTTTGAGTAGTCATCTCGGCATTGTAGGGACAGCCTGCATCCTTGCGCTTGCCGGTGAATCTCAGGCAAGAAACGGTTTTATTCCCAGCTACATGGGAACTTCTGGAATTACAGGCGGCGCCCATATGGGATATGCGCAAGATGCCTCAAATGTGATTACAAGTCCTGCCGCTCTGGCGCGATTGCCCAATCATTTACTTATTATGTCAGGATTCCAACATCAGGATCAATATCTTGACTCTTCTCGCGCTCCTGCAGGGAACCCTATTGGCCGGCAGAAAAATGGCTATAACAATGTCCCCATAGGAACATTAGGATTTAATTATCGACTAAACGACAAGTTCTTTGTTGGACTCGGCGTTTCAGGAGGCGGAGGCTTTGTGAAATTTAAACATCCTATCTCCCTTCCCGCTGCAACAGCCGGCTACAATACGCGGGCTTCGAACAACATTATTCTTGGCGCAGCTACGGTTTCTTATGCTCACTCTCCCGAACAGTCTTATGGAGTAGCGCTTCTGGTTGGATATTCCGGGTTCAGAACTAATTTGGCTAAAACGGATACAACTCAAACAAATGGACGTCTGGCAAAAGATACGGCTTTCGGGTTGGGGGGTCGCCTGGGAGGGATGTGGGATATCAATAAGTCCATCACGATTGGCAGTTCTGTTTCAACTCCTGTTTTTTTTCAACAACATACAAAATATCGAGATATTTTTACCACTCCCATGCAAATTCCTGCAACATTTCTCCTTGGTTTTGCGTGGCATATCACCCCGAACACCCATTTCTTATTTGACGTCAAAGAGTTGTTTTACGGAGCTGCACGATGGCTGCGCAACGGACAAGGATGGAGGAATCAGACAGTCTTTCTGACGGGCCTACAGCACCAGCTTACGGATTCCCTCATTATAGGCGTTGGATACAACTATGGTCAGCCGCCTATAAATTCGGACAAAGTTCTTGTAAATGCCCTCAGTATTCCCCTGGACGAACATAACTTCATGGGAGGCGTACGGTATAAAGTAACCGAACGAGTGGAATTTGTCGGTGTTGTCTCTTTTACGCCCAACAAAAAAATGACAGATAATGGTGGCGGTGGCGGAGGGGGTGGCAATGGTATTCCTGTTGGTGTTGCGAGGGGAACCACTCTTGAAAGTAAAGCATACAGCCTTGAATTGGGAATAAAAATGACTTTTTAAATTCCCGACAGTTCGTTTAAGATAGAGGCACGCCTTCAAAAAAATGAAGAACGACCTGTGTTATGGTGTATTTATTTTTGGGTTCGCATAAGGGACGCATTTCGATATGGTGCGCTCGGCGGGATTCGAACCCACGACCCCAGGATTAGGAAGGCAACGGACTTGATTACTATCCAAAATTTATTATTCCTTTTCCTCCTATATAATCCCTGTTTTTCTAGGTTTTTCAACCTGATCTTGATTTAAGTTATCCTCTATGTTACTCCTTAATACTGTACTTTCTGTTGCAATTGTGTTGCAAAAAAAAGAAGATGTTATGCCCAAACTCACTAAGAAAATTATAGATTCTGCTCAGCCGATTACCAACAAAACTTTCTATGTCTGGGACCAAGAAATTAAAGGATTTAGCTGTCAAATCCTTCCTTCAGGTCGAAAAACTTATTATTATATTTATAGAAATGCTCAGAAAAAATGGCAAAGATTAAAGATTGGCGTCCATGGTAGTATCACTTGTGAGCTTGCTCGTGGTATTGCTCAAGGATGGGCAGGCGATTTAGCAAGAGGCACAGACCCCAAGGAATATAAAAAAAAGCAAGAAGAAGATCGAAATAAATCTGTTTCTTTTGAAGAATTTTGGAAAATTTTTACAGAGAGATACATTCAAGAACGTCATAAAGCTAGCACTATTAAAGGAGATCATCATAGGGTTAAAAACCATATTCTTCCTTTTTTTAGAAGCAAGAAGATTGCTGATATCGATCAAAAAAGTATTCTAGATTTTAAGGATTCATTATCCCATATTAAAGGAAATTGCAATAAATGTTTGAGTTTACTAAGCACTGCTTTTAACCAAGCAGAACTTTGGGGGTATAGAGCTAAAAAGAGTAATCCATGTGAAGGGGTAGTTAAACATCCAGAAAAAAAGATGGAACGCTTTTTAACAAATGATGAGTTAAAAAAACTAGAAAAAACTATAGAGATTCAAAAAGTAGCATCAAATTCTTCTCCTTATACCTTAGCAGCTCTCTGGATGCTTTTGTATACAGGATGCCGAGAAGGGGAAATTTTAACCCTTAAATGGAAAGATGTACACCTTGATGATGGATATCTTTATTTAAAGGATAGCAAGGTTGGTGTAAGAACCATTCCATTAAATGACAAAGCAAAACAAATATTAATGTCCCTACAAAAACAAGAAAATAATCCATATGTCTTTTGTGGTAGAATCCTTGGACAACATTTAAAAGAAACAAAGACGACTTGGCGTAAGACTCGAACTCTTGCAGGTATTCCAGACTTTCGTATTCACGATCTTCGCCATTCTTTTGCTAGCTTTGCTCTTAAAAAAGGAATTGATCTTTATACAGTATCAAAACTTTTAGGCCACAAAAATATTGCTACCACAACACGTTATGCTCATTTGGAGTTAGAACATCTAAAAAAAGCTACGAATATTGTAGCACAAGTATTTAAATAATAGAAAAGCTTAAAAACTAATTTAAGGGTTATCCTACAAAAAATTTAAATTTGCTCCATCAATAGATAATAATTTTAATATTTTATGCAAATTAACTACCTAGATTATCCTGAATTATCTCAAACCATTGGTCAGGCAAATTCATTTTTGAGAGATCAATTTTGGAATAAGATTTTAATAGCTTATCTAAACTTTCCAACCATTGTGAATGAGGAGAAACTATTTTTAAGAAAAAGACTATTACCGTGATTTGTTCTCCTAAACGGCCTCTCTTAAAATTTACTCTTTTTAATTCCCTGGAAAATTCTGGAAGGACTGTAAATTCTTTATTCCACAATCGGGCATGATGCGCACAAAGGTTTCTGGTAGTTGTTAAAGATCTTAACCAAGATTTTAATATCCTTGGCGAAGTTCTAAAATCATCAGCAATTTTTTTAGCATCCAGGTTTTTAAGGAAGGAGTATATCTTTGAAACATCACCAAAATTTAGTACTTCAAAAATCATCCAACTTGGAAGAGAAGGATTTGAATATTTTTCCTTATAATGTTGTATAAATTTATGATGGGAATCGTTTAATGCTTTATGAGAAAGTATAATTTTTTTTGCTTCTTCTACACTCTCATCTTTAAATACCAACTTTTCTTCGAACCAAAAAGGAGAATAATTTAAAGCCATATGATTGTTTATCATACTTTTTACAGATATCTCTATCCTTTCAAGAGCATCAAGGAAATGTAACCTTAGTTTACGATCAAAGTCATATAAATCCAGAATTTGATCAATTGTAGTACCTAATCTAAATCTATGATCACCACTTGACGTATTTTCTTCAAATATTTTCCAATAGCCACTCAATCTATAATACCCAATATACTTTAAGGCCCACTCTAATTTTTCTAAATTATAGGCCTCTAATCTTCTTTCCTTGAGTTGTTCTATCTGAGATAGAATAGATAGGGCGGGTTTTGTATACTGCTGTTTTTCAGTCATGTGCTTATAAGAAAAAAGACCCACCGTGGTCCGCATCACGGAGAGGCGTGGTGGGTACTATTAATATGATAGTAATCATTCGTGAGTTAATTTTCAAGCATAATAGTCCATTAACTAACAAAATTTTATCTATATAAACTAACATTGTTGTCATAACTATTCATCAAGATAATAATTGAGGAGAAAAATGCAAGGGAATTGGCTAGAAATAAGACTAAAGCAGAGACCTCGAATAACCTCGGATTCTTTTTCTGAAAGAGTTTATGTTTTTGCGTTTCTGTTGTAAAATGAGCTATTGATTTTGGATGTTTTTCGAGGTTTTTATGATGTCTCAGTTTGGTTTGTTTGATTTCTCTGATCGTCTTGCCGCATGATCTGCCTTTGGTGATCCCTTAGAGCGTTTGATTAAAGTTGTGGACTTCGAGGTGTTTCGCTCAGCTTTGGCGTCAGGTTTTAATTTCTCTGACGGTTCTCAAGGGGGACGTCCGCCTTATGATGCGGTTTTGATTTTTAAAGTTCTGGTTCTGCAAAGCCTTTATAGTTTGTCTGATGATCAAACGGAATACCAGATTAAGGATCGTCTGAGCTTTATGAGATTCCTGGGTCTTGACTTGTGTCAGAGTGTTCCAGACGCCAAGACGATTTGGTTGTATCGGGAACGGCTGAAGAAAAAGGCTCTGATGGATCGTCTTTTTGGTCTTTTCGAGCAGGCTTTGCGGGAGAGAGGCTATTTGGCGATGGGAGGACAGATTGTGGATGCGAGCATTATTCAGGCCCCTCGCCAATGCATGACGAAAGAGGAGAAAGCTCAGGTGAAAGCGGGCGACATTCCTCAGGCCTAGAAAGATAATCCTGCCAAACTGGCTCAGAAAGATCGACAGGCGCGATGGATCGTCAAGCACAGCAAAGCCAAGGCAAATGCTCAAGTCATCAATATCGCTGTTCCCTTTTTTGGGTATAAAAATCATGTGTCAATCGATCGTGTCTTTGGCTTTATTCGAAAATATCATGTCACGGACGCCAGCCTATACGACGGCAAGGTCTTTGCCGTATCTCCTAGATAAAAACAATACTTCCTGCGCTGTTTGGGAAGACACTGCTTATCACAATGAAGCGAATGAAAAGCTATTGGCAGAAAGCGGGTTTCGTTCCCAGCTTCATCGCAAAAAACCAAAGAAGAAGCGTATGCCTGCACCTATTCAGCGCGTCAACGGCAAGAAATCCAAAATCCGTGCCCTGTTGAGCATATTTTTGTGGCTCAAAAGAGCGTATGGGACTCTTTATCCGCACCATCGGTCTAAAAGAGCCCATATCAAAATGGCCCTTGCCAACCTCACTTACAATATTCAAAGACTCATCTTTTGGGAAAAATGAGCCACAATCACACGATAAATCCGTCTATCATCCACGAAAATGCCTGATTTTCAGGCAAATAAATGATAAATTACTCTCCCAACACAACCTGTTTATCCTTTGAACACCTTAAAACCTCCATATTTATTCCACCAGAAAACAAAACTATGCAAAAATTAATGTTCTTCGAGGTCTTCAAGTTCAAACTGAAACACTCTCAAAATTTAATTTCTGAAAAGACAGCAGTTATTAGGTTCTGTGAAGATTTCTTAAAATTTTAGAGGAAAGTTGGTAGCGTCTTTTTGAAGAAGAAAGGCACTACCAGGATGAATTATTATATTAAAGAAAGGGAATGGAAACCCCTTTTTGCATTTTTGCGCACCAGAAGAGATATACGGACAGGCAATGAAGCTAAATTACGTCGATTTATTGAAGGCATTTGGTACATTTGCCGCTCTGGCTGTCAATGGCGTCTTTTGCCTTCGTGGTATGGATCATGGCGAGCTGTTCACCAACGTTTTAAGGAATGGAGCCATAAGGGCGTTTGGGAAGCTTTGTTTAAGAAAACACAACACTGTCCTGACGGTGAATTTACGATGATTGATGCGACGATTGTCCGTGCGCATGCCTGTTCGGCGGGATACGGCAAAAACACACAGGACAGACAAGCTCTGGGACGCAGTAAAGGTGGATTTACGACCAAAATCCATGCCCTGGTGGATGCTTTGGGAAATCCCCTGAAATTTATCTTAACGCCCGGACAACGCCATGAAATTACCCAGGCACCCGCCTTAATCCAAGATATGGAAAATACTTGG
>JAEUKR010000044.1 GCA_016794245.1 Caedimonas sp.
AGGCAATATCAACGCGTGGGCTAATTCTTTCCATGATATTTTACTTCCTTCATGATAATCCTTTCACGGACTTGGACTCTGCGTCTAAATTCTCTTTGACCCCAGGCAAACAATCCATAGAGATTTTGCCCCCTCTACAAAAATGAAACTGTTGACAAATTATTATCGCATTTCACAAATGGCTACTCATTGAGTAACAGTGAGTTCGTCATGGATTCGCTCAATTCAGCGCCGATGTCAAACAGGTTCACTTTTTTCGTCAAAAAAATTTGACAGATATCTTTATTGCCACTATATAAAATTCAGAGACAAAATATTCTTATATAAAAATCGTAATTTGTAAATACCATATATAGGTTTTTAGTAAAATTTAACAGGAGAAAGTATCATGACCAGAAAAATTAATAAGTTTCTGATAACATGTTCTTTTTTATCTTTGATGCCAATGGCCTCCAAAGTATCCGCTTCCTTGTCAATCATCGAAAATGATGACGATATACGATTATCCTTAGGCTCTGGCTTCTCGCAGGCGATATCGGAAAAGTCTTTAAAAAGAGCAACTGGATTCAAATTGTCCGATAAGGGAGATCTGACAGGCAGCGATAACATAGGACGTCGTGAATTCTATATGATGGGCGATGGCAATTGCGCTTTATATTCCATGGGGACAACACATGCGCAAGCGAGGATCCTGTTCCTTGCCCATGCAAACAATCCAGAAGTTCGCAGACTGGCCCATCGAGAGATCGTTGATCAGTTTCATCATTTACCCCGTCAAATGACAGTTAAACAAGATTACATTGACTTAAAGACCAAATTGGATGAGGTTACCAATTTATTGAGGGAACTGGGCGATGGGATTGATGAGGATTTCAGACGTGATATAACTGGTCAGCAGGATCAAATCTGGGAGGAAGTTGGACGATATGCGCAAACAGAGAACGCGTATAAGGATTATGTCGATCACCAATTGGTGAACGGACATTATATGCGTTTTCGGGAAGATGTCGGAGGTCATACAGCAACCTATTTTATCGATGCGCTTGCCTATATTCTCAATAAGGATTTAACCATCTGGACGCAAGTCGGTCCTGTGAATGCTAGCGGAGAGCGACAGAAAATAAAGGACCGTCCAGACGTTATCAATCAAAGCAACAATCGTCTTATGGTGGCGCATCGCTTTGTAAAACCAGGGGCAAACGGCACTTTGGAGCTTATTCATCGCGGCAATCATTTCAATCGCCTTGTTTCCGTAAATAATGCAAACGCTTTGGCGCAGGCAGCGCGAGATGAACAAGCTTTCATTGAGCAATCGGCCCAGACTCTTAAACAGGCTTGGGTCACGCAGATCCGGGGCGGCAATGATCTAATGGAGTATTATATTAACGATTTCATTGTTAAAGCTAAAGAGTTTTCAGAGGAAGACAAGAAACAGGCGCGTGCCAAATGCGCAGATTTCGCGAAGAAAAAGTTGGACCTGAAATCGGCTAAACCTCAGGCCGTCAAGGCATACTGTCTTGCCGCGATGAAAGCTTACTCTCTTGCTCAGGAGGATTTTCTGAAAGATGCCAGTATCGATGTTAAGGCGATTATCGCCAGGGACCGCACGCGGTGGGATCGAGTGCTTAAAATGGCGCCCGGTAATAGAAGAGCGCTTGAGGAACTGGAGAAAGTGCTGAAGAGTGAAGGGCCGATGACAGAAAAGAAATTGAAGGCTCTGGGTGAAATTGACAAACTTGACCACTATATCCGTACGTTCGAACGTGTTTCCGATTCTATCAAGACTAATGTTTCCGATCGTGAGATTTTTCAGTCGTTGAACACCACGATATACGGTATTGGTCAGATCAACGAGTCTCTGCAAGATTTGATCAAGGTAAAGAAAAACGAAGGATTGGTGGCCGAAGCCGAGAAACTTGAACAAGAAACCAAAGCGAATGCGGATACCAAAAGAATTTTTGAGAAGCTCTACAGCAAATATCAAAAAGAACATAACCAGGATATTGGTGCACGCCTTCAAGTCAACTTTAATGAATCGAAGAAACGCGTTACGGATTATCTGGCGAAAAATCCTCCAACAAGAGGTTGTTGGGGGGAAGCCATTTTCCTGAAAAACGATTTTGAGGCAGCGAAAACCAAATTGATTGAACTGACTCAAGAAAAAATACGGCGTAACCAACCCTATGTTAATCCCGATTTTATCCTGTATGATCCTTACCTTCATACACACAACAGGGATGTGAATACAGAATATCCAAACCCCGTTACAGACGAAGAATGGGCGCAGATTGCCAAGGAGACAAAGAAAAGCATAAGCAAGTATCTTTTAGCTCCTGGAGAAAGAAAAAATGTGCCAGAAAACGATATACCATACGGATTGGACAATAGGTATTTTAGTGGTAGGAAGAAAAACTCGGAACTAGACAAAGTAAAATTTGACAGTCTTGTGGATTCGTTTAACCAAGTGAGCAGCGTATTTTTTCGAGGAAGCATCAATAAAGATGACACTCAAAAGGATCGAAAACACACCCTGAGAAAGCGCATCAAGAGGCTATTAGATGCCTTGATTCAACAAAACGATGCGGGAGATAAAGAGGAAGCCAAAATCGTTGCTTATGCGACATTTGGTGAGCTGATGGGTCAGTTGCAAGGCCGCTGTGTTGATGGCGTCGAGGAAGGCGTGGAATACTTTGAAGATGGCCTTGTTTACGGTGATAGCGGGTCTACGTTTACTGAATCCAAGGTCAGTAAAATCATTACAAGCGATAAACATCATTTTATCAAACAACATAAAGCGTTTGCTCATTATTGTGCGGCGGCTGCTTTCTCTGACGACGATGATGAATATGCCACAGGTATTCCGGAAATGTTGCTTCAACGGATGCGGTACGCTTTAAGCCTCAGAGGTGAAACACACGAATTGCTTTATCCTGGCTATGGTGGTTCGGATCGTCTTGAACTTTTTCCTGCGCGCGTTATGGAAAGATACCTCCATGGCCAGAGACATCAATCTAGGGTGAACGGTAAAATGCAGACCTCTGTGTTCGAAGCCAGAACGCCAGAAAAACTGGCTGATCTGTTGTATGAAGCGTATGAGCGCGGCGTCAAGAAAATTTACAATCAGGGTGAGACTTTTTCCGCACCAGAGCTCGTCGATTTTGCGCTTGCGGATCAGAAGCTCAAGCCTTTATACGAGGAATTTGCAAATGGACTTGCGGATGGTGAAGATATCGATTCTCCTTATTTTAGGGTAGTAGAAAAGAATGTTGGTTATAAGAAAGAGTTCTTTAAATATATTTTGGAGCGGTTGGGGTATGTGATTGATCCACGAAATCCATCGGTAAATATTCTATCAGATGAATCACAGCGCGAGTTGGCTGAGGCGAAGAGGAAAGCGGAGGAAGCCAGGAAAGAAACAATCGATCAGTTAAAAGCCGTCAAGGAGGAAATAGCTGCTGCTAAACCCAAATCTGCATCCCCTCAAGCACAGCTTAAGGAAGTATCTCTAGGGGATGGAAATGAGCGGGAAGGTTATGTTCGTGAGTACTACAATGCTGATGATGGACTTTACTACAAGGGTACTTCATATCAAGATCCAGCATCCCATCTTCCGAAAGGTTACGTAAAAGATGCGATGGATAACAAGCTCAAAGCAGCCTTACAAGATGTAATTGATGAGAGCTATGCAAAGGTTGTTCAAGTCTCATTTAAAGACAACAAACTATTTACCCTGAAT
>JAEUKR010000022.1 GCA_016794245.1 Caedimonas sp.
TTGAATTCGCTAAACATTAATGCTTTTCAATTATTAAAGGAACTGATTTATCTTCCAAACCAGAGAATTCATCCAAGTGAATATGGTGACCTTTTGGCACTTTGTCTTGTGCTAGCATTAATAAATGTCGTGCTAGTGACACTAAACCATCTTTATTCGCGCTAATAATAATTTCATTTTTTTGAAAAGACGTAGATATGACAGGATCATCATCCCATTCAAATTTCAACCCGATACTTGGGTCATAATCTGGTACATAAACCTCTATTTTTGTATTACTCATTTCAGTTGCATTTTCTATTTCAGATATATATGTAAATTTTGTTCTGGTAATAATTTGTTTGGGTTTTTAGGGTTAACCCGTAGGGTTTCAAAATTCATATGGCGACCACCACCATGTAGTCCTAGCAGGTCGCTATCACCCATTCTTACCTGTTTTAAGCCATCTCCAGATACAAATCGACCATTCCCCAAGTCTCTATATCCTTTCCCCAAAAACTCACTTGCTGCTTCTAGGGCTTTTTCTTCGCTTAAGGTACATCCATCCTTGAGTTTGAAGTTTTCTGTGTTTATTTCAGCTTTTTTAGGATTGAGGATTCTGGGATTATTTAAAGGTTTTTCTCCTACAGAAGCAACCTTTTTTTCTGGTGGGTTTCCCTGCTTTACGGTGGCTCCCGTTTGCCCAGTCCCTGGTTTGACAGCATTAGGGTTGGCGCCGCTCCCTCCGGGGACTGTTCCTGGGTCTTTTGTCCCTCCTTTGCGGATTTTGTCTTTGAAGGTGGCGTAGCCCTTCCTTAACTGACTCCCGATCTTTCCTTTAGCGATCTTATAGACGCCAGCAGCGGCACTCCAAGCGGCGCCTAGTATCGCAAACAAGGTAGGATTGGAATTCTCGTCCAGAGCATTTCCGGAGGTGCGCACGGCAATCTCAACATCCTGTCCTGACGCGAGAGCGACGACGCCTGTCACCAGTTTGATTCTGTCCATCAAGGGTCTTAAGGCCCGATCGACTTCAGCCAGATACTCTTGTTCCCCAGGAAAACGACCTTCTTTCTGAGCCTTGTCCAGAATTTCAAGCCCGATCTCTTCGGGTCGAATCACAGCTTCAGCCAGAACTTCTGCCAGCATGGAACTCAAGGCGCCTGAGATAGCTCCCTTCCTGGGATCTGCCTCGAGTAAAGCGCCTGCCGCGCCGCCCAACACGCCATGCAAAACCTTATGGGTCAGGTAATCCATATCCTTGGTTCCCATGGCATAAGCATCCCCGATCCTCTGGGCGCCATAGCTGGCAAAGGCATCAACGAGAGCCTGCATCCCCGCCTTCTTGAGGAGGTCTTGTGCTTTTCCTCCCTGAATGGCCGCTCTCACCGAGGTATTAATCAGGGCTTTTTGGGCGTGATATTTCACATTGGAGAGAAAATCGCTGTTCTTCCCCGGCATTGTGAGACCGAATTCTCTTCCCAGCCCTGCGGTTCCCATTGTGATGGCGACTTGCTGGAGGGCGTCTTTAGAGGTGATCTCTTTCCAGACTTCGGACAGATGGCCTTGGTTGACGATGGTCGATGTCATCGCCTGGGAGAGCATAAACTCCGCCCCAGAAGCCACCATCGCAGTCGCCGTAGCGCCTATGGTTCCTTCAAGCGCAGTGGCCAGAGCCGCACCAACACCGACCCCTCCCGTCGCCACGGTCAGGGCAAGCGACATAACCACTGTGAGACCCGGATCCACTGTTGATCCCACCACAAAGGTCTGTTGTTTCCTTTGGAGCGTCTTGCGGAATTCCTGCTCTTCCATCAACTCAATGGCGCGGGCTTTGAGGCGAGGATCCTTGCTGAGAATATGGGGCTTGACGCCAGAAATGGTTCCTTCCAGAGATTCCAGCTTGACCTGACCCAGAGGCGCCTCTACCTGGGCAATCTCGCCGATCTCTTTGTGCCCCGCTGTTAACTTTCACATGTTGGCCATTTCCGACCAAGGTTTTTACCAATTATTTGATATAATGGTAGGAAGGGTCTTCATAGTAGAGGCGCCAAATAAATCGTTCCAAAGAATCTTCGATTTTATTTCCAGTATCACTCCAAACAGCGTTTGGATTATCAGAATTTAATTTCATGACCATAAAAAGGCAGCTCTCGCCAATTTCAAAAAAGGGTAAATCCCCTGGTTCCATAACGTCAAGAACTTCTACGGTAATGCTAGAGTCCTCATATGTAATATAAAATCGATCAAGGTCTAGTAATACCTCTAAAGATGTGCGCTCATCTTCAGGTTTTTTATGGTGTTCAATAACAAGATTATAAAAATGTGCTGCAACGACAGGAGAAAGAATTTCATTTCTGTCGTAGGTTTCATAGTCTTCAGGAGCATTATAGGGCGATTTCAAATATCCAGACCCGATCTCTTGATAGAACTCTTTTAATTGAGGCGGAAACTTTCTTTGCATTTTTTCTTCCCCTTGCTCAATTTCATCTGGAAGCAAGGGCCAAAAGCGTGTTTTATTGACGTTTGGCCCCCCAGGAATGTATTTCTTTAGATAATCATACTTAACTGTCATTTCTTTAAATCTTTCATAATCCTTCTCAATGGCGCCTCTTTTCCATGGACGCCTCCTTGGTGCTGAGCTTTTTCCAGAGGATGGACATTCCACCATTCGTGAGGGCCACCAACCTTTTGGGGAATAATATGATGAACCTGATCATTGACAGGCTCCATCTGGCCGCTTTTTTTATTTAGTTCCAAAGAAGATTTTGGCCACTTCTGTCCTGTATTTTCTTCCCATTCTTTCCGCAGATTTTCCTTAAGTCTCTTAAACTCATCCCTATGTTGGGTTTTAGCCTCGGGATTCAGCTCCTTAAATTTCTTTTCTTGCAATGCCTGCCTTAACATTTTTCTTTGCTCAGATCCTATCATAATACCGCTTCTGGTTTCCATATCATGCATAGTTTCTCGAACTTGTCGAGAAAATTCAGTGGGGAGAAGACCGCTTCCTTTTTGTTCTTTAGGGGTAAGATTGCCTTGTTGAGAGGACTTGTTTTTGCTCGGATTTTTATTATTGAACAATGCACGTGTAAAAAGCTCTATCCCTTTTGCAGCCTTCCCCGCTGTTTCTGGCTCTATGCCTCCATAGGTGACCAGGAAGTTCTGGAATTGAGTTTGTGCATCTTCGGCTTTACCAACTAAATCTTGCCTAGCAGCACATAAACAATACCGCAAATGCCCTCCTATCAAGGGGCGTAGCCATTGAGAGAAAGTGTCTGATATTTCTGGATGCCTAACGAGAAAATTATTATATTGCTCTTCAGCCTGAACAAAACTTTCTATACAAGGGATAAACAACTTGGCAGCTTCAGTACGATCCTGTTGTGTTGCAAATTTAATAATAGGAGGAGTTTTGGCATCAGGGTGAGAGTGAGAAAGCAATTGTTCGATTTTATTCGTCTTTTCCTCAAAAGAGGAAATGATGCCCAATTGCTGTAAAAACGAACTAGATATCAAAGTACCTGGATTGACCGACGAAGGAAAATATTCTGGCTCTTGATCAATTTTCCTAAGAGTAATTTCAATGGTATCAGGGACAAACCCGGATGCTTCATAGGAGAATGATCTGTAAGTCTGAATACCAACACCATTTGGCGATCTGTAACCACAGCTGACAAGAAGATGCCCCTCTAAAATGGTTTGGCTCAGAGATAATTTTTGCTCATTAGAAATTTTTTCTTTTACGGTGACCTCACACTCCTGATCAGGAAAGAGGGTACTTGTATACTGAGGCTCATTAACAAGAAACGGATCTATCCCCGCTCTGATCAACTGGAGACCTCCAAAAACCAGCAGATTTTGAGGCATGGAGAGAGGATTCAAGAACTTATTAGCATTTTTAGGTTCTTTTTCAGGCTTTATCGTCCAATTTCCGTGGAAGATTTAAGAGAATAACAGCTCCTTTTTCACGAAC
>JAEUKR010000036.1 GCA_016794245.1 Caedimonas sp.
TGGAACAGAGAAGCCGATAATCTCCGACACGATAACGCCAGAAATGAGACAAAGTCCCTGTCAATGGATGGCCTATTTGTCTGGGGTTTGTCAGACGTTGAAGTTTTCCTTCTATGAATTGACGAATACGTTTTTGTGCAAGGGGGTCAAGTTTGAAAAATTCTTTTTCTGCTCGCAGATCAAAAATTACTTTCCACAATGGATTACTCACGGTTTAAATCCATTTTTCTTGCAATTTCTTCAAAAGGAATTCCTTTTTTTCCGCTCTTTACATGTTCTTCCCAGGCAGCGGCAGCGATCAGATAGTCTTCCCGATCTTCAAGGTATTCTTCCAAGGCGCGTCTTAAATAATAACTTTTGGAACGATGTGTCCGGGTGGCAAGAGCATCCAGTCTTTTTTCAAGGGCTTCGGGCAGTCTTACAACAGCAGTCATGGCAACTCCTTATTCTTTCTTTAAAAATATTCTCTTGTAAGTATAAACTGTATGACAAGATATACAATCTTTTTCTTGTCATTTTCCTTTTTCTTACTTCCGCTCAGGCCAAAGACTTGGGGGTTTATGGCGAGACCTTTCCGATTATAATAATCCCGATAATTTAGACCAGTGAGTTGGGACTGTTTGAGCCATCAATAATTCTCCTTTCTTGAAGAGTATTTATGACCTAAACCGTCTCAGCAGAGTGGTCTAAATTATCGGGGTCATTATAGTTCAATCATTTTTTTTTAAATGATATATGTCCCACATACCCTAATCCACCATTCATGAAAAATAAGTTACCGGTATATGCTCCCGTTGAAAACTCAACTGATTTAGAGTTTTTCTCTTCTTTCCTAGAAGCATATGGGTGAGCTTTTAGTATTTTCTCCCAGAGGGCTTCTATTCTTTCAATAGATAAACCTATAAAGACGAATTTTAAAAAGCCTTTTTTATCAAAAGAAAGAAAAACAGGCGTTGATAAACCCTCGGAAGTGAGGATGCTTAAATTTTTATCATTTTTAACTAATTTCAGATGTGTGCCGCTTTTATCGTGTGTAGTTTTAAACTTATAGGGCAGCTTCTTTTTCACACCCTGAAGCGTATCATTTCCTAATTTCAATCCAAAAGGCTCACAGCGCAGCAGGTTACGAGTCACCTCATCTTCTGATAAAAGCCCCTTTCTGTCCTGTAATCTATCTGTATCTTTCGTTGTTCTATGAGTAATGCTTACGGCTTCACCGAAGGTTTTTACATCAACGAAGACATCTCCCTTGTGCAATGTAGCTTGATATGGGCTTCCCTTTGAGTCTTTTAAAGAAGATCCACTTTCTCCGAGCACGTTATACCGCTCTTTTAAAATAGACAGGAGAGGCTCGAGACGATTTCTATGTGTAAGATATTCAAATCTTTGGAGAACACCCCTTATGTCAAAAATAAAATAGGGTTCTGCTATTATGCCTTCCATCTTTAGGGAAGCAGGACTGACTTTGTAAATGGTGGTCGAATTCAAAGGATCTTTCTTGATATTCTCCACTGGATATATAGCTTCCAGGTCTTTCTGTGTAGACTTCCCCAACTCTAAACCAAAAAGATAGGGGTTAGCAAAGAGAGGAAAAGATAAAGAATAAAAAACAATAACTAATAAAGATATACCAAATAGTTTAATCATTTAATTTTTTCCTTAATAACATTAACTTAATAATATATTTATGTCAAAATGTCGAGCCTGTTCTGCCTTGTCAGAAGAAGAGGACATAGGGGAACCCTGGTGAGGAATCTCTCCGGCGCCACTCTCAAGGCCTCTGCCACCCACGCCAGAGCTTCTTTAAAATCGCCGCCGCGCTCTCGCTGTACCAGCTTGAAGAGATCACCGCCTTCATCACGGCTGTGATCTTTCCACAAGCCCAGACTGGATCCTGACAGGCTGACGGCCAGAGAGCCGGAATTCCCATACCGCAGATGTCGCCTGGTGCTGATTCTTTGATTCGGCTCTCCCAACAGGCTGGTGCAGAGAGTCTCGATGCCGTAGGATGTCAGGCTGCGCCGCACTTCTTCCAGAGAATAATAAGGCTCTTTCGACGCGGAAGGCGCACGATAAAGAGAGGGTTTCTGATTCTTTTCCTGTTCCCTGACGTCAGGTGAGGAGGTTGCTTTTTGGGAAGCATCCACTTTGGCTTGTTCGTCTACAAAGGCAGAAATGTCGACAGGAAGGGAAACAGCAGAAGGAGAAGCCTTTTCTGCTCCTGAGGAAGTGACATTTCCCTCTCTCACACCTGCGTTCTGAAATGTACTTTGGGAAAGCGGCGACAAGACAGACTCAGGATGATCGGCAGGGTTGCGACGCTCGTTTTGTTTCTCCACCATGGCTTTGGGACAAGCGTCTTCTTCCCGCGCCATGATAGCAGAAGCATGACCAGAAACAAGGTCTGACGAAGAAGAAGCGTCCTGTGCGTCAAGCGTGTGAAGAATGCCCGCCAGCTGTTCTGCTCTGTTCCCTGATGAAGGCGCGGCATTGATGCCCATTTCCAGGGCGCGCCGGGATTCTTCAAGACTGCTCCGGGCAAACATAATGCGGTCTTCAGGACGGGTCTGACCCAGAAAGCGTTCACACACGCTCTCCCAGCCTTTGCGGGAATAATAGCCCAGACTTTCCAGTCTGTTCCCCAGGGATGACAAAGCCTCCTTCAGACGGACAGGCGGTTTGAGACGGCTTTGAGCTTCTTCCCGAGAGACATAATCCGTTGAGGCCAGCTTCTCCCGATTTTGAGAGAGACGTTCTGTAAAGATCTCTTCCCGCCAGAAATCCAGCTTTGAGCCGAACACCTGAAGAGATTCCCGATGACGGGTCATGCCTACATAGGCCAGATTACGATCTTCTTCAAAGGTCGCCAGCTTGAACCCCCTGTCCGCGGTGCTGCCCTGGGATTTGGTAATGGTAATTGCCCAGCCCCGATCAAAGTAGGGATACAGTCTGGAGGCAAACGACACTACGCGGTTGTCTCCATCAATCCTGACCTTGAGCTTGTGCTTGTCTATTTCTTCAATGGTTCCCAACGTGCCGTTCTTGACGCCCAAGCTATTATTATTT
>JAEUKR010000052.1 GCA_016794245.1 Caedimonas sp.
GTTCGTGAAAAAGGAGCTGTTATTCTCTTAAATCTTCCACGGAAATTGGACGATAAAGCCTGAAAAAGAACCTAAAAATGCTAATAAGTTCTTGAATCCTCTCTCCATGCCTCAAAATCTGCTGGTTTTTGGAGGTCTCCTTTATGTCAAATGAAAGAGTAAAATATTTCTGCAGAAAACCTTGGGCTCCACTTTTCTAAGAACCATTAAATCTATTTTTGGCTAAGTGTCTCAAAAACCTGTAAGGAGAATAGAAGTTCGCCTCATTATCTGCAATAAGACAACAATCCATCTTTTATCAATTATGTACAATACTTTAACGAACGAACCTGCATATCATGTATTGCGTATTGCGAAAAAGAATATCATGCGATAGAATCCAAAAACGTCCTGATTAAAATAATAAATGATTTTAAATGATCGTTGTCAGGATCTATATATTAAAAATTAATATATAATAATTAAAAAAGAAAGGGAGATATAATGAGTAAACTTAAATATTTTATAGTGTTATGCTATGTCTTTACATTCGCAGGTATTGCAGGCGCCGTGGATATCGACGCAGGGCCTATCTGGAATAATGGTGACGCTAAAACGAAGTGTCCTAATGTTTGTAAAGGAAAAGGGATGACGTGGAACGGTAATTGGGTGACCACAGTTCCGGGAAAAATGTCTGTTTGTGGATGTGATCCGGCAACAGATGTCAATGCAGGGCCTATCTGGAATAATGATGATGCTAAAAAGAAGTGTCCTAATGTTTGTGAAGGAAAAGGGATGACGTGGAACGGTAATTGGGTGACCACAGTTCCGGGAAAAATGTCTGTTTGCGGATGCATGCCTAAGGCGCACTAAGACGCTTAGTTTTAAAAAACTACAGAGCGAGGCATTGTCTCGCTCTGTTCTATTCACGGTTGATCTTTCTTCCGCAAGATGATAACAAATTTTTTATCTTCAACTATACTCTTCGTCTTTCGAGATCTAGGCAAGCGGATAAGCACAAGAAAAAATGGCCCTTCGACGAGAACTTTCAGGATTGATCCTGTTTTTAACCCTGCTTTTTGGGTTTATGCTGGGATATCGGCCTCTTTCTGTGCCAGACGAGGGACGTTATGCGGAAATCCCCCGTGAAATGGTGGTTCGCGGCGATTATCTTACTCCGCGTCTGAATGGCGTCAAATATTTTGAGAAGCCTCCCCTGATGTACTGGATGGAAGCGGGGATGATTAAAGTCTTTGGACTTTCTGAAGGTGTTCTTCGATTATTGCCAGCTTTTCTGGGTATTCTGGGGTGCATATGGATTTTTCTTGTGGCTCGCCTGCTGTCAGGTCGGGAAGAGGCATGGAGCTCGGCTATTATCCTTGCGACGTGCGCCCTTTATTACACCCATACGCGTTTGCTGATTCTGGATTTGGGCGTTACCGTTTTTTTGTCTCTGGCGCTGTTTTGTTTTCTTTTGGCGACGCAAGCGACATCCCGCAAATCCCAAAACGGATGGCTTGCAGGATTTTATATAGGCTCAGCGTTGGCGGTCCTGACGAAAGGTATTATCGGCGTCGTCATTCCGGGCATGATCCTTTTATTATGGACGATCCCCTGGAAACGTTGGAGCTATCTAAAATTAGCCTTCAAACCCTGGGGAATTCTACTGTTCTTTATCATTAGCGCGCCTTGGCATATTCTGGTGAGTCTTAAAAATCCTGAATTTCCCCATTTCTACTTCATTCACGAACATTTTACGCGCTTTACCACCACCGAACATGGGCGATTCAAGCCCTGGTGGTTTTTCCTTCCCATCCTTGCAGCAGGGCTTTTTCCCTGGATCAGCTTCTTGCCACAAGCGATACATCGGGGATCGAAAAAGTTGTCAAAAGAAGTCTTTCAATTCATCGGGGTATGGGTTGGCTTTGTTTTCATCTTTTTTTCCGTTTCCAATTCAAAACTTATCCCTTATATTCTGCCTGTTTTTCCTCCCCTCGCCTTACTGATGGGTGTGTATATTGGAAACTTCTGGCGAGAAAATAGAAATTCCCCCGGTCTGGTGTGGGGAGTGCAGATTTTTCGTATGCTGTGCGTTCTGATGCTTCTGGCGCTTCCGGTTGTTCTGTATACACAGGAGCTTTTAGAAATAGCGGAACTCAGACCCTTCCTTTGGCTTTTTGCGCTTACATTGTTGGCAGCAACCCTATGTCCCGGATTTTTCGTATCCCGTGGTCGGGTAAAACCGACGCTGGTTTCCATAGCCGCCGCATCAATAACGCTCTTCATACTGCTCAATGCGGCATGGCCGATGCTTGAAAATCGATCCATCAAGCCCCTGGCCCTGAAAGTCCAGGAATTGCGCACACCTGAAGATAAAATCATCTGTTATGAAAAATATTACCAGGATCTTCCCGTTTATCTTAACCAAACGGTGATGGTCGCAGGATGGAACGGAGAACTCGCCTTCGGGATGAAGCAGGAAGATACAACCTCGTGGATGATTTCCCACAAAAAGTTCTGGGAGATTTGGCAAGGGCAACAAAAAGTTTATGCTTTTTTACCGAAAAGCGCTTTTGAAAATTTACGAGCAAGAGGTCATCAAATGATCTTGATTCAGCAAACTCCTCGCGATGTCCTGGTGACGAATCATCCTTTTTAATCTCCAGAGGGAATCTGGCGAACATCGACCTCATGCCCTTGTCTACTTGAAGCAGGCGTTCTGATACACGAGTTATGCACTTTTGGACTGTAGTACCAGTTATTTGATGTCTTTTTTCTGGACTTCGCTACTTCAGCCTCAAAATTTAAAACCGCCTCACAAGGAGAATTTACTTCCTGAGGATCCAGAGAGAAATGAAAACCTGATTTCAAAGGCGAGAAAAAGATCTCAAAGTTTGCAACGTAATTCAAACGCTCTAACGGATCCCAAAGAAAGAAAAGATAAGTTGTCAGGACGATTGGAAAAATCAAACAAACCAAACTGAGACATCTTAAAAACCCAAAAAAATTCAAAACTTTACTCTGCAACATCAACTCTAAACCTCTAAGTTTTTTAAAAAAATCTCTGCGGTTATTAGAGCTCCCATCTTTTTATCGCAAATATTTCTTTGTAATAGAATCAGGGAAATATCTTTCATCTTAATATTAATACTAATTTATAAAAAAAATTGACAATAAAGATATTTTCACTATATATAAAACAAATCTTGTTTATCGCACGTTTTTCCAACGTTAACAAAAATTTTATAGGTGAGTGAATATGAGAAGTATTTATATTGCATTTTCTATTTTTTATACATTAACCAGTATGGAAATCCATTCCACAGAATCCAATTATGCTCAGGAAAAGGAGAACGAAAAATTTCAACAAACACCTAAGGCAGAGAGAGATCATTCTTTTCTGGCTGCTTTTGAGAATTTCGAAAAAAATAAGCTTCTAATTCATGATTGTCTGTCTTCTTTAAAAGAAGCCGAGCTTCATTTCTTTTGGACTACGGGGCGCATCATTAGTGATAATTTAGAGTATCAACCTGATACGAAGGTTGATATTGGGGGATCGAAATACGGAAATAAATTCTTTCCTTATGTTGAAAAGCTTCTCGAAAACTCTCCCCATACCCTTAAAGTCAAGTTCGTTTGTGATACAATGACCCAAACACACAATCGATCTCATTTCAAAGAACTAGAGAATAAATACGGGATTCGGTTTGAAATTTTACCGATCGAAAGGGTTCAAGAGAATATACTGAAATCCTTCCCCGCAGCTCATCAACAACAAAAAATAAATACCTTATTTAAGAATGCCACCCAAGGAAGCCCGGTTATTGCGAGCGATGTCTATCGTATCATTGGCATGGTCTATGGACACACTCAGTCAGCAGATGTCGCCCAAATACAATACACCTATTGTGATGTCGATGAATTTTGTTATGGAATGGAACATCGAGACAATGAAAAATTTATCGAGGCCTTATTTAGAACCAATACAAAGTCACCCTTTTATTTCGGCAGAAGCCCTACAAACAATGACATCATTAAATTACAAATTACGGACATAACATCTTATAAAGAATTCTGCGATAGAATGTTAAACAAAATAAATATCCATTCTGTCGCTATAGATCATTTCACTGGGCTTCATGATAAGATTAAACTCTGCGAAGAAGTGTCTAATAGTTCGTTGAACATTGAGTCACTTGTTCCGTATCCTGTTAAAAATCTGATCCTGGAAGTTACACATACCACGGGACCAATTTTTCTTGGAGACCGGGCTATAAGCACAGACCTATCCTATCCTGATGAGACTATAGGGGAATGGTACGCAAGGGAAGAAATCCTGGATCATACTAATTCACGTTATGCGTGCGCTCACCCTGCCTCTGTTCTTGATTGGGGCTATTCCACTCAAACTCATGAACAGAAGCAAGCTTCACAATTATTTAATCAGGAATGTGATGAGTATAGAAAATTTATTTCAGCAGCTATGTATTCAAAACGCTTTGGTAGAAAGCATCCTTTTAACCTTATGATAAAGGAATACCTGATAAAACACTTTCCTTACAATTCATCATCTTTTAAACAACTCCTGAAATTGAATTTCGAATCGCGGCACAGAGATGTCAAACAAGATTATAAATTAAATTTGATGAAGCGTTTGCCAGAAGATTCAAAAGATTACAAAGCAGGAAATGTTTACTTAAATAAAGAAGATGATAAGCTGAAATACATTCTTATATCTTCTAGTAAAGAGAGTCTTGATGGACAACTCGATATCGACATAAAAGAAAAGTTAACTCCGTCTTGTTTAAATAAACATAAAAGTGAAATTTTGCAAAAGTTATCAGAGCAAGGTCATACCCGTGAACCAAAGAAGGGATTATCCTATGAAGAGTGGAAAAATGAGACTTACAACTATCTAATCGAATTTTCAGGAAATCCGACTTACGGTGGTGCACGCCATTACGTGCGTCTAACCTACCTTCTGAAGGAACTTGAGATCGAGATCCCTTTGACAGAGAAATTATTTGAAATAATCCAGTAGGGTAAGGGGCACTCCGCCCCTCCCAAATTGCGGGCTGTATGATGAAGACCCGAAGCGTTTTTAATTTTGTTCTTTGGTAAAGTCCCCAAAGCAAGCATTCCGGTCGGGACGAAGCCCGATACCCTAAACAGCCCCTCACTAACTTATAAAGAGAATCAGCACGCTAGCGTTAATGATCTCTTCAATGTTTCATGATTAAATCAAATTCAAGAGACTTTTTTCAAACGAGACAATCGACCAGATGATACCTTTAGATATTTCTTTCTGGATATGGGGCCTGTTTTTCATCCTGATCGGGGGAATGCTGGCCCTGGATCTGGGTGTTTTTCAACGCGACAATCACCCTATCACGCAAAGGGAAGCCTGGTTTTGGAGTCTGGTTTGGATTGCCATCGCCCTTCTTTTCAATGGATGGATTCATCTATGGTACGGGCATGAAGCGGCTCTGGACTTTTTGACGGCTTATCTGGTGGAAAAGTCTTTAAGCCTTGACAATCTCTTTGTTTTTGCCCTGATTTTCAATTATTTCTCAACGCCTCCAAAGCATCAGCATCGCGTGCTTTATTGGGGTATTCTGGGAGCCATTGTGATGAGATTGGCCCTAATTATCTTTGGCGTCAAAATCATTCATCATTTTGAATGGCTGTTATATGTAATGGGCCTTTTTCTAATTTATTCTGGCGTTACTTTTTTTCGCCATTTTGACCAAACAGAGAAGAATTTCAATGAAAACCGTCTCCTTAAATTTGCAAAAAAGATAATCCCCTTAAAAGATAACGTCAAACGGTCTCGTTTCTTCGTTCGTCATCAAGGCAAGATCCATATGACGCCTTTATTCCTTGTCTTGCTGAGTATCGAGTTCTCTGATCTTGTTTTCGCGCTTGATTCAATCCCGGCCGTCTTTGGGATTACGCTTGATCCTTTTTTGGCGTTTACCTCGAACGTCTTTGCCATTTTGGGGTTGCGTTCGCTCTATTTCGTTCTGGCTGACGTACTGCCGCGCTTTTATTATTTGAAACATGCTCTTTCCCTGATTCTCATTTTTGTGGGAGCCAAAATGACGATCGGAGAAGTCGTCAAAATCTCTAGTCTTCTCTCTCTCAGTGTTGTGGGAATTATTATTACAAGCGCTCTCGTCCTTTCTCTCCTGAAAAAAGCGAACCCTGTTCTCTTTTCAGGGAAGACCAAGTAAGGTATAGGAATAGAAATTAAAGACTATACCCAAAGGGTTCCCGAATCCGGACAGGACGATGAGCGATGCGTCCCGCACAGCGTAGGTATGTACGCATAAGACATAACAATGCGAGCGGGACGAACCCGACTTCCAACGCCCCCGAATTTTGAAACGCGAAGGGTATACCCGAAAAAAAGATGTTGAGATATACTTTGTATGTCCAAAGCTGGAGCGTTTCATGTCCAAGGATATCAATCACTTTTATCGTGTCTGTGAAGAAAAATGGGTCTCTGCGCTTTTGGATCAGGCGTTCCTTTCTGAAAAACAGAAGAAAGACATCCAGACCCAAGCCCGTGTTCTGATAGAAAAAGTCCGCTCAGATAGTCACAAACAGGGGATTACGGATCAAATGATGCGTCAATTTCCTCTCTCGACAGGCGAAGGCATCCTTCTTATGTGTCTGGCGGAAGCTCTCCTGCGTATTCCCGATCAACAGACCCGCAACGCGCTGCTTCGCGACAAACTGTCCCAAGCGGATTTTAAAAAGTATTTAAGCCAGACTTCTTCCTGGTTGATGAAGGCGGGAACCAGAGGATTCGCCATGGGCGCCGACCTTTTAAACAAAGGGGAACGTGATACCCTTTTTAAACAAAGCATTGCTAATATGTCTCTTCCGGTGATCCGCACTTTGGCAGACCAGGGGATGCGGCTTTTGGCGGGAAAATTCGTTTCAGGACGTACCATTGAGGAAGCTCTTAAAATGTCTCGCCAAAAGGCAAAGCGAGGGTATACATGTTCCTTCGACATGCTGGGAGAAGCGGCTCTCACCGAAAAAGAGGCCGAGCGATACTTTGAAGATTATCTCAAGGCGATTCGCGCGATCGCCGCAAGAAAGAAACAAAAAGAGCGAAAAGAGCCTCTTTCATCCGGAGATCATATCGGAGATCATATATCTTCAGGAGACAGCGTTTCGGTCAAACTGTCAGCCCTCCATCCCCGTTACAGCTTCGCGCAACAAGCCCGCGTGATGACCGAGCTTGCGGAAAGATTGTTTAAACTTTGCCAGACCGCCTTTGAGGCAAATATCGCCTTGACCATCGACGCGGAAGAGTCGGAACGTCTGGAAATCTCGCTCAAACTGACGGAACAAATGCTTAGGCATCCCCAACTGCAAGGCTGGCAGGGGTTGGGACTGGCTGTTCAGGCGTATCAGAAGCGTGCCGTGTCTGTGATTGATTTTCTGGTCGATCTGGCCGAGAGTACGCGACAGCGCCTCAATGTGCGGCTGGTCAAGGGGGCTTACTGGGATACTGAGATCAAACGCTGTCAGGAATTGGGGCTGGAGGATTACCCCGTCTTTACGCGCAAGGAAGCGACGGATCTTTCTTATCTTGTGTGCGCTCAAAAGATGCTGGCGCGGCGCGATGTTCTCTTTCCCCAGTTTGCCACGCATAATGCACTGACGATTTCTACTATCAGGGAATTAGCAAAAGACGGTGGCGATTACGAATTTCAGAAACTTCATGGCATGGGCGACGCGCTTTATGATCATTTGACAAGCGGTGATGCCGGCGGCGAAGGTGACGGACAGGACATTCGATGCCGCATTTATGCTCCTGTCGGCAACGCGCGCGAGCTTTTGCCATACCTGGTCAGAAGGCTGTTGGAGAACGGCGCCAATACCTCGTTTGTGAACCATAGTATGGACATGAGCTATTCTATAGATGATTTGCTTGAATTTCCCCAGGATAAATTAAGGCGTTGTCTCCCAACCATAAGACATCCTCACATTCCCCTGCCCAAAAATATATATGGCAAAGCCCGTGAAAGTGCGCCAGGGATCGATTTAACAAACGCCCAAGACATCACGCCGCTTTTGGAGGCCGTTCACAGCTTTAAACCCTGGAGCGCACACCCTCTCGTTAGAGGACAGGCGCGGGAAGGAACGCGCTATGAAATCCGCAATCCGGCAAGGCGCAACGCGTTGACGGGCGAAGTACAGGAAGCATCCCCCGCCCTCGCACAGGAAGCGTTGACCTCCGCGACACAAGCTTTTGAAGAATGGAGGCTTAAACCGGCGCAAGATCGCGCCGATTGTCTTCGCAAAGCCGCCGATTTGATGATAAAGCATCAATACGAGCTGATCGCTCTGTGCGTGCGAGAGGGCGGGAAAACGCTGCCGGATGCCGTTGCAGAGTTGCGTGAGGCGATCGACTTTTGCCGCTATTATGCGGAAAGGGGAGAAACGGACTTTGGCGCCCCTCTCTCCTTGCCGGGGCCGACCGGAGAGAGAAATGAGCTTTTTCTTGAAGGTCACGGCGTTTTCATATGTATCAGTCCCTGGAATTTTCCTCTGGCCATCTTTATGGGACAAGTGGCGGCGGCACTCATGGCAGGCAATTGCGTGATTGCAAAGCCGGCGCGTCAGACTCCCCTGATCGCCTTTCGCGCTTGTCAATTGCTCTACGAAGCCGGAATTCCAAAAACGGTTCTTCACTATCTCCCCGGTTCAGGATCAACATTAGGCTCTGTTCTACTGCAAGATCCGCGCGTTGCCGGCGTTGCTTTCACAGGCTCGACGGCAACAGCCTGGTCTATCAACAGAACGCTCGCGGCGCGGGAATGCGCGATTGCGCCCCTCATTGCCGAAACCGGCGGACAAAATGCCATGATCGTCGATTCATCAGCATTGCCAGAGCAAGTCGTCATGGATGTTCTTTCTTCCGCTTTTCAAAGCGCGGGACAACGATGTTCGGCTCTGCGGGTTCTTTTTGTACAGGAAGAGATCGCCCCCCGCGTTCTTGAGATGTTGAAGGGAGCAATGGCCGAGCTTGTCATCGGCGATCCCGCGCTGCTTGCCACCGACGTGGGGCCGGTGATTGATGAAGACGCGCGAACATCGCTTGAAGTCCATCGAGAAGCCATGAAAACCCAGGGGCAACTGATTTATGAGTGCAAGATCGATACGGCAACCACGCAAAGCGGAACATTCTTAGCCCCCACCATTTTTGAGCTTTCTTCCCTCACGCCTCTGACTCAGGAAGTCTTTGGCCCCATTTTGCACATTATCCGCTTCAAAGGCAGCGCCCTGGAGCAGGTTGTCGAACAAATCAATCAGCTAAAATTCGGCTTGACTTTTGGTCTCCACACACGTCTGGACACACGTATGCAGGAAGTCGCCCGCCGCATTCAGGCAGGAAACATTTATATCAACCGCAATACGATTGGAGCCGTCGTCGGCGTCCAGCCTTTTGGAGGTCGAGGCTTGTCCGGGACAGGCCCCAAAGCGGGCGGGCCTTATTATCTGCATCGATTCGCCACTGAAAAAACCGTCAGCGTCAATACAACAGCTCAAGGAGGCAACACAAGCTTGATGACCCTCGGTGAATGAAGAAAGTTTTCTCCGTCTTTTATCATTGATCATCCGGGATCAAGTATACCCTGCTTTCAGAAGCTCATGTTCAAGCCTTTGGGCAGGCACTTCCAAGACGTCGCCGGGCAACAGAGATTCCAACCTGAAGGGACCATAGCCAATCCTGACAAGTCGGTTGAGAGACAATCCGAAATATTGAACAATGTTCCGAATTTCCCGGTTTTTTCCTTCATAAAGTGTTAATCTCAGCCATTGATTCGCCTTCTCCTTTTTCCTCCGTTCCGTCTGTTCTTCCAGAGTCGCTTCAACTGGACCGTAGACGATCCCGTCGATTGTCAAGCCTTTCCTGAGAAGGCGCGGCATTTCCGCGTTCACTTCTCCAAAGACGCGAACGCGATAGGTACGCGCCATCCGTGTTTTGGGATGCTCGAAAAAACGCGCGACGTCACCGCTATTTGTGAGGAGAAGCAATCCTTCCGAATTCATATCCAAACGACCGACAGAAACAACGCGCGGCAATCCCTGGGGAAGATGTTGGAAAATCGTGGGACGACCTTCCGGATCCTTATGCGTCGTGATCAGACCGCGAGGTTTATGATAAAGCCACAACCTGACTTTTTCTCGCCCAAGAAGAACTTTTCCATCAACGACAATATGATCTTCAGGAGCAACCGTCATTGCGGGGGTCAAAAGAAGATGACCGTTTAACATGACCCGCCCTGCGTGAATCCAGTCTTCCGATTCGCGACGTGAGCATAGCCCCGCCCGCGCGATGACTTTAGCGATACGTTCTTTGCGAATTTCCGTCATTCCGTTGCTGACTCTGCTGATTCAGCCGATGTTGTAACTGGCGCCGCCGCTTCAACGAATGCTTTGAAAAGGGCCTGATCATGAGGCGTGGAGAGATATTCGGGATGCCACTGGACACCCAGACAAAAACGCTGATTTGGCGCTTCGATTCCCTCGATCACGCCGTCAACGGCCCAGGCGTTGATGCAGGCCCCTGCCCCTGTTTTGTCCACAGCCTGGTGGTGTGTGCTGTTCACCTCAATCGTTTCCGCTTTCAGGATCTGGCGCAAAAGCGTTCCTTCCGCAATCGTGACGGCATGGCTCGTTTCATGCTTGGGTCGTTTCTGCTCATGAGCTAAACAGCCTGGAACGCGGTCAGGAATATGCTGAATCAGGGTCCCGCCCAGAACAACGTTTAAAACCTGTTGCCCTCCGCAGATTCCAAAAACAGGCAGATCTTTTTTGAGCGCCGACTCGACCATCTTTAACTCAAACTCTGTCCGATGATCTTTGGTGACAACACTGGGATGGCGTTCCTGACACCCATAGATTTGAGGATTTATATCTGAGCCTCCCCCTGGAATCAAAAGCCCGTCGATCATCTCCAGATATCGTGCGATATGTCCTGCGGCATAAGGAAGCAGGACGGGGATTCCTCCCGCTTTCTGAATTGCCTGAACGTAATTCTCTCGAAGGGCATACCAAGGATAAGAAGCATAGCTTGGCATTGTCTCATGATCGAGGGTAATACCGATGACGGGCTGTTTCATGACAAAGACTCTTGTATCATTTTTTGTGCAGGAGCATTCTAAGCTGGCAAAATCAGGGAATCAATAGACCTCTTGCATAACCTATATCTGGCGGATGCTTTTGGCGTTAAAAGCTCGCTTGAAATCCTCACGTACCTCTTGTAAACTGCGGTTTCTCGTTCGCTTTTGCCTAAAAATCCCCACGCCATATCTGGTTCTGCAAGAGGTCTAATGATGGAAACGGAAAATATGCTTGAAAACTGGATCGCTCCTCTTTCTCTGAAGGATTTTGAAAACAGATATCTTCATCAAAAGCTCTTTCATGCGCGATCCTCAAAAAATCAGAAGATCATCACATGGGAGAACCTCAACACCTTATTGAATCAACGTTCAATCTGGTCAGCGGATACATTAAAGCTTTACCTTCATATGCGCCCCCTCCCGCGCGAGAAATATTGCGTACCCGTTTCTGATGCTCAAGGTCATGCCATTTTAAGGCCTCATCCGCCTCTTGTACAAAACTGGATTTCTCAAGGTGCTTCCCTCGTTCTCAATGACATCGGGACACTGACCCCGGAGTTGACAAAAATGTCACACACGCTGCAAACTCTTTTTGGGGCGCGTGTTCAGACGAATCTGTATGCCTCTATGCAAGGAATGCAGGCTTTCCCCAGTCACTTTGACCTCCACGACGTTTTTGTTTTTCAGGCGGAAGGAGAAAAAGAGTGGCGTATCTATGCACACCGTGTTGATGCTCCCATCAATCATCCAGCATTCAACCTTTTAACCCAAGAACATCATGAGCAAACCAAAGGTCCTCTTCTGAAACAGTTGACGCTTAAAGCGGGAGATTTTCTGTATCTGCCCAGAGGATTTTATCATGATGCGCTCGCTTCAAAAGGCCCTTCGCTCCATGTGACTTTCGGCGTGACGCGCCCCATTGGCCTTGATATCGTCAGCCTTCTCTTTGAAGAAGGGATTCATCACGCGGCACTGCGGCACTATTTGACGCCTTCCTCTCTCGCAAAAGACTGTCATGCCCTGGCGGATTATATCAGCGATATCATGAAACACCCTGATTTTGTGCAAAAGGCACACAAACTTTTTACTGTTGGGGATGCCTGTTTCCCCTATTCTTTCCCTTGCGTCAAACGGGTCTCTCCTTTCAAAGTCCGTGGAAAAGGATTATCCATAGAACATCACTCTGATCAATTCTGGCTCGTATCAGCGACAACGGAAGTCCCCATTCCCCCAGGAAAAGAAAAACTTGTGGCATGGATTCTGAGGCAAGACCAAGCGACATTCGAGGAGCTGACGCGATCTCATCCTGATGTTTCGAAAGAGACGTGGGAAACTGTTGTGAAAGACCTTGTTCAGATGGGGATTTTGGAATAGGATCTCATCAAAGACACGCTTTTACAAAAAGTTACACGAAACACTGTTGCTTATGCGGCACAGTTCGAAATAAATCAGCAGACTTGATCAAGAATGGATTGCCTTTGAAAATAAAATCGGGTTTGAATGGGTAATGAGTCGTTTAATTTATTGAGAACACTGACCAATGTTCAGGATACTATCATCGGTCAGTTATATTTTATGTATCAAATGTTGATTTGGAAGGAAAAAAATATGAAAAAATTTTTGCTTGGCACAGCAGCCCTCACCATCGTTCTGCCCTTTATGGCAATGCCTTTAGGTGCAAAGGACGAACTTAAGCCTTCCTTAAAGTTTACTGGAGAGACAAGCGTTAACTATTATGCCTTCAGACAATCAGCGCGTGAAGGTAACAAGGGAAAAGGCAACGGTCACCATGTAGGGGTAGAGGATTCCCGCTTCAACGTTGATATTTTTGGTAAAACAGAAGCTTTTGGAGGACTTGAGTATAGCGCTTTGATCGGACTTTCCGGCAACCCTGACGATGGTAGAGTCCAGGAAAACCGCTTGAAGTTCAAAAATGAGTGGGGAACCTTGATTGCCGGTGACACGCGCGGCGTGGATGACTTCATGGCGGTCGGCGCTTTTGGCGTCATGGGAGGAACGGGAGGGTTCGCGGGGAACTTTACCAATGTTCTGAACCAGACAACAGGGACGATCATTACCACGGATCTTGCAGGGGCGCCCAAGGATGCGACGAAAGTCGTTTATGTCACGCCACGTATCGGCGGTGTTCAGGGAGGCCTAAGCTTTACGCCTTCCACAGCGCATGAAGGAGACCACAAGCTGGAAACGATATCGACAAAAGGCGCGAAATCCGCACCTTTTGACAAGAATCAAGTGGGGTTGGGCCTAAACTTCAAAGAAACCTTTGCGAATGGAATTGATGTTAAGCTGTCAGCGACCGCGCTTTTGGGAAAAGCCCAAGCTCCTGTTCGTTTTACAATAGGACAGCCTATGCGTTATAAGGATACGCAAGCTTATGCGTTGGGCGCTCATCTGAAATACAGTGATTGGGAAATCGGCGGAGAATTCATTGATAACGGCAAATCACGGGTGGCCAATCAAGATTTTGCGCCTGGTCCGGTTGCTACTAACATTACAGGAAGAGACGCCGGGAAAGCTTACAGCGTCGCTGTGGGATATACTTACGGGAAGCATAAATTTACAGCAGGCTATTTCGGAAGCACGCGTAAAGTTCTCACTGGTTATAAGCACGCAAAGACGAATATTTATTCAGGAGTATGGGACCGTAAAATTGCTCCGGGGCTTGGTGTGTATGTGGAAGCCAACTACGTGGATATGAAGACTGATCCTCGTGCAGTAGCCGACCAGAACAATTTCAAGAGTGTTGCGGGGACTTTGGGATTAGCGGCTGACGATGTTGCGGATGGTGTTAAAAGCAGCAATGCGCATATCTTTATCGTTGGAACCAAGTTAAAGTTTTAAATTCGCTTGACGTCTCCAAAGGATTTCAGGACGCAGAGTGCCGGACAAGATCTTGAGTCCGGCAGTCTCTGATAACCTGAAAGACAGCAAAAATAATCGAAATGATGGTGAAAGAAAAGGGAGAACTGATTCTCCCTTTTTTGTTTGTTTTTTGTCAACAACCTGATAAATTCTCACATATATCAGATTCAGTTGAGGAAAGAAGTTTATGACACGCGAAGGATTTCAGGATGTGGGAAGATGAGTGATCGGCAAGTTCCGGTCAACGCAGATGAACCACGAACAAAAGCGTGCGCAGGACGAAGAGTTATCATGCCTGCGATTTTCCCCAATTTTGAACAACGACTTGAAGGCCAAAGCCCATATTTCAGGATGGATTATAAAGTATGAACACATGTTTACGTTGGATGCTTTTTTTAGCGCCCTTTTGTATTGTTTCCTGTGAAAATATCAAAGTTGACAAGAACGATGAGATTCTTACCCGACGCGAGCAAAAATACAAAGATCTCGACAAACTTTTCGGCGATGATGCCTTTACATTTGGAGACGCCGCGAAAGCGCAAAAGTCTGGAGAAACTGGCATTGGCGTTAACAGTTTTCTATGGCGCGCGGCTCTTGATACCATTTCCTTCATACCGCTTAAAAGCGTAGATCCATTTGGAGGGGTTATTCTGACCGATTGGTATACGCCTTCTGAATCGCCCCAGGAACGTGTGAAGGTGGATATTTTGATTCTGGACCGTCAATTGCGTGCCGATGGTCTTAAAGTGACCGTTTTTCGACAAAAACTCGACCAAGGGCAATGGATCGATCAACCCACCAATTCCGTTACTGTACGCGAATTGGAAGACATTATTTTGACCCGGGCACGCCAGTTGCGCATTAAAAGCGGCAAATAATCGCAAAAAAGGGAAAGCAACACATGTCTGAGCGGTACAACCCTTGCGTTCTTGAGCAAAAATGGCAAAAAATATGGGAGGAAAACAGGGTTTTCGCCGCTCATGAAAATTCTTCCAAACCCAAGTACTACGTCCTTGAGATGTTTCCATATCCCTCAGGACGCCTTCATATGGGACATGTGCGTAATTATACGATAGGAGACGTGATCGCGCGTACACGCTTGCTTCAAGGGTACAATGTCCTTCACCCGATGGGATGGGATGCATTCGGTTTGCCCGCTGAAAACGCGGCGATCGAAAGCAAGTCACATCCCGCCCCGTGGACCTATAGCAATATTTCCGTCATGCGCTCCCAACAAAAAAGCATCGGGTTTGCTTATGACTGGTCACGTGAAATCACGACATGTTCACCTGATTACTACAAACACGAGCAAAAACTGTTTCTCGAGTTTTACAGGAAGGGTCTGGTTTATCGCAAAGAAAGCTTTGTAAATTGGGATCCCGTTGAAAATACGGTGCTTGCCAATGAGCAAGTGGTGGATGGACGTGGCTGGCGTTCTGGCGCACAGGTTGAAAAACGTAAACTGGCGCAATGGTATCTGAAGGTAACTGCCTATGCGGAAGAATTGCTGGAGGGTCTTGAAAGCTTGACCGAATGGCCTGAAAAGGTGGTGACGATGCAGCGCCATTGGATCGGCAAATCGGAAGGAGCCAAAATCTTTTTTAGAGTAGTGGGGCGGACTGAACCGTTGCAAGTTTTTTCAACACGGCCCGATACGTTATTTGGGGCGTCTTTTCTTGCCATATCTCCTCATCATCCCTTAGCGGAAACGTTAGCCGGGAACAGTCCCTCCCTCAGAGAATTTATCGCCGCGTGCAATCGTCAGGGAACAAGCGAAGAAGCTATTGAAAAAGCGGAAAAAGTTGGATTCAATACCGGTCTTGAGGTCCAACATCCTTTCCTGGCTGACAAAAGGCTCCCTCTTTATGTCGCCAATTTTGTGTTGATGGATTATGGCACAGGCGCTGTTTTCGGATGTCCGGCGCATGATCAAAGAGATTTGGATTTCGCGCGCAAATATCACTTGGACGTCCTGCCGGTGGTTCGTCCGCTTCATCAGAAAAAACAAGGTGAAGACGTTTCAGAATTCAGGATTGAGGACTCTATGGCGTTCACGGACGATGGCGTTCTTTTTAATTCAGGATTCCTTGACGGAATGAGCGTGGATGAGGCAAAAAAATGTGCCATACAAAAGCTCATTGAATCAAAACAAGGAGAATCCGTAACAAACTATCGTCTTCGCGATTGGGGCGTATCTCGTCAACGGTACTGGGGATGCCCCATCCCGATGATCCATTGCCCTTCCTGCGGCATCGTTCCTGTGCCGGAGAATCAATTACCCGTACAGCTTCCCGAAGATGTGCGCTTCGATCGTCCGGGGAATCCGTTAGACCATCATCCAGACTGGCGACATACGACTTGCCCCCAGTGTCAAGGGGCGGCTGAACGCGAGACCGACACGTTGGACACCTTCTTTGAATCTTCATGGTATTTTGCCCGTTTCTGCTCTCCACACTCGGAACAGCCTTTTGAAAAGGCAAGGGCAGAGTATTGGTTGCCCGTTGATCAATATATCGGGGGGATCGAGCACGCTATTCTTCATTTGCTCTATGCACGTTTTTTCACGCGCGCCTTACGCGATTGCGGCTATCTCAACGTCGATGAACCTTTCAAGCGCCTTCTTGCGCAGGGGATGATCTGTCATGAAACCTACCGTACGGCTTCGGGTGAATGGGTAGCGCCCCACGAGATTGAATTTAAAGAAGACAAGTCACTCGTGCGCACTTCGGATGGCGCTCCTCTTACGCGCGGTCGTTCCGAAAAAATGAGTAAATCGAAAAAAAACGTGATTGACCCTGATACGATCATTCGTGAATTTGGCGCGGATACCGCGCGTCTTTTTATGATTTCAGACAGCCCTCCCGACCGTGATTTAGAATGGACGGATGCCGGCCTTCAAGGAATATGGAGATATCTAAACCGTGTCTGGAATCTGGTTCAAACCCTTAAACCTTATATTGCCGGATGCGCTCTCCCTATGGAAATATCCGGCATGGACGAAGCCAGCATCGCTTTACGCCGTAAAACGCATCAAACCATCGCGTCCGTTGACAAAGATCTGAAAGTTTTTCATCTGAACCGCTATGTTGCCCGACTTAGGGAACTTACGAACGTTCTGGATGAAATTTCTCACCCCGAAGCTTATCAGCCGGCTGTCCTGCAAGAAGCTGTTGAAACCCTGTTAATTTTGCTTCATCCCGCCTGTCCCCATTTGACAGAGGAATTGTGGAAGCAATTGGGTCATCGTTCTTTTTTAACGCTTGCTCAATGGCCTGTTCCGGATCCAGAGCTTGTCAAGGCTGAAAATGTAACTATTGCCGTTCAAATCAATGGCAAGTTGCGTTTGACTCTTGACGTTGAAGCGGATCTTCCCGAAGATGAGATCCAGGATAAAGCGCTTAAAGTGGAAGCTGTACAAAAAGCTCTTGCGGGCAAGCGCCTTAAAAAAATTATCGTTGTTCCAAATAAGGTCGTGAATCTTGTCATTATTTAATCAATTCATTGGTATCATCAGTATTTTTTCATGTTTTACCCTGACAGGCTGTGGTTTTCAGCCTCTTTATGGTCCGGCTTCTATGGAGGAAACGGATAAGCTAAGCCACATTAAAATCACAAGAATTGATAATCGTGAAGGCCAAATCTTAAGAAATCATCTGCTTGATGTCCTGAACCCCTATGGGGAACCGGCGCAGCCCCTCTATCGGCTCAACGTAAGCCTCAAAGTATCAGAGACGGGATTCTCTTTTCGAAAAGACTCTACGCCCAGCCGCACTATAATGACGAGTAAAGCCTCCTTCAGCCTTCTTGACTTGAGTTCAAATAAAGTGATCTATAAAGATTTGGCCGAGGCGACAACATCTTTTGGTATTGGCGCTCATGCAGATCAGGCTGTTTTTCCGGCGGTAACGTCCATGAAAAAAGAAACAGAACGCGCGATGGGACTTCTGGCCCAGGAAATAAAGTTGCAACTCGCGACTTTTCTTGCTTCTGCCCAACAACCTGTTTCCCAGTCTCAAGCCAAGAGGGAAATTCCGATATCTCATTCTCCCGAATTTTGAAAGACGAAGAGTAAAAACATGTCTTCACAGGAACATTTTCTGATATGACGTTTTCAACGCTTTTGCTGGCAAGCCAGAACACGGGAAAACTTAGAGAACTGAAAGCGCTTGTCCCTCCAGACATAACGCTTTATCTGGCGTCTGATTTCAGCGCGGAGGAACCTGAAGAAACAGGAGCAACCTTTCAGGAGAATGCAGCGCTTAAAGCAACGTTCTGGCAGCAAAAGACGAACTTGCCCTGTCTTGCGGATGACGCCGGAATTTGTATAGAGGCATTGCAGGGAGCGCCAGGCGTTGCCTCAAAAGAATTTATCGGAAATCTTGGCGGGCGTGAAAAGATGTTTGAATTCCTGGCAAAGAATAAAGATATTCAGAGCAATCCGCGCGCTTGTTGCGTTTGCGTTCTTGCTTTCGCTCTTCCGAACGGCGATCTCAGGTTTTACGAAGGGCGATGTGAGGGAGAGATCGTTTTTCCTGCACGCGGGAGTCAAGGTCATGGTTATGATCCTGTCTTCAGGCCTTATGGAGCGACGCGAACTTTTGCCGAAATGAGTCTGGCTGAAAAAAACCGCTGGAGCCATCGATCACAAGCAGTAAAGTTATTTCTAAAAGATTGTTTCGTATAAAAATGCTCAAAGGATTTCAGGTTTGAGCAGGCGTACGCGCCGCGCGTCCTGTGGAGCATAAGTAAGAATATGTGAGCATACCGAATCCCGATGTCCAACGCTTCCATATCTTGAAAGACGAAGGGTATATGAATGATGGATGAAAAACTGGGGCTTTATATTCACTGGCCCTTTTGCGTTTCCAAGTGCCCTTATTGTGATTTCAACAGTCATGTGCGCGACCCTATTGATGAAGAACAATGGGAAAAGGCTTATGTCAGAGAACTGGATTTTCTGGGCAGCCAAACGCGGGGACGAAAGCTTGTCTCTGTCTTTTTGGGAGGAGGAACGCCTTCTCTGATGGCGCCTCAGACGGTTGGGGCTATCCTTGATCGCCTGTCAAATTACTGGACGCTTGACCCCTCTCTGGAAATCACGCTAGAAGCCAACCCCAACTCAGCCGAGCAGGAAAAATTCCGCGCCTTTAAATCAGCTGGCATCAACCGTCTGTCATTAGGCGTTCAAAGTCTCTATGATTCCTCGTTAAAATGCCTGGGTCGCGCCCACGGTCGTCACGAAGCGCTGCGCGCCCTTTCGATGGCCCGTCAAACTTTTGAACGCTTTTCCTTTGATTTAATATATGCCCGTCCTCAACAGTCTCTTCGGGAATGGCGCGAAGAGCTTCAGGAAGCCTTGACATATGCGGGCTCTCATCTTTCTCTTTATCAATTAACGTTGGAAAAGGGAACGGCATTCTATACGCAAGCTCAAGCCGGGCGACTTCAGTTGCCTGAAGAACAGATGGCAGGAGATTTTTATGAGATCACGCAGGAAATCATGGAAAAAGCAGAGATGCCGGCTTATGAAATTTCCAATCATGCACGTGCTGGCGAAGAATCTCGCCATAATTTGATCTATTGGCGGAGTCAGGACTATGGAGCGCTTGGACCGGGCGCTCATGGGCGCGTCTTTGAAGAGGGAAAACGATGGTCCACCAAAAACTTTCGCACGCCGGAGCGTTGGTTACGATCCGTTCAGGAGACGGGAAACGGGCTTGAAGAAAGAGTGGAAGTCAGCCGTGATGAACAGATGATCGAATTTCTGATGATGGGGCTGAGGCTGCGCGAAGGAATTTCCCTTGCTCGATTTGAAACACTGGCAAGACAACCTTTTGAGCGCATCTTTCCCCCTGAGAAGCTTCTTCCCCTGATAACGGAAAAATTTTTAGTGAAAGAAAGTGACTGCCTGAAAGCAACGCGCAGGGGGCAAATGTGCCTGAATGCGGTTTTAAGTCATTTGCTCTCTTGATTCTTGTGCGCAACCTCAGTAGGGTACCATCGGCTGGACTTCCTTGACGCCTTGATGACCTGAAGCCACACTCAAAGGATTTTGAAAGGCAAAGGGAATAGGGCGTGCTTTTATACTCTTCGCCATATTCGATTATCAAGGAAGCCTGCTGAAATAAAGAAGGATGCGTATGATAAAAAAAGGCTCTTTTCAAGAGATCATCTTCAAACTGCAAAATTTCTGGTCCCAACAGGGGTGCGTTATTCTGCAACCCTATGATATGGAAATGGGCGCGGGAACGTTTCATCCTGCCACGACCTTACGCCCTTTAGGCCCCGATCCCTGGCGCGCGGCGTTCGTTCAGCCTTCACGCAGGCCAACGGATGGGCGGTATGGTGATAATCCAAACCGTGTGCAGCAACATCATCAACTTCAGGTCATCCTGAAACCTTCTCCCTTGAATGTCCAGGCGCTTTATCTGGAAAGCCTGAAGCTTGTCGGAATTGATCCTGGGGAACATGATATTCGTTTCGTCGAAGACGATTGGGAAAGCCCAACGCTGGGCGCTTCAGGTCTTGGCTGGGAAGTGTGGTGTGACGGCATGGAGATTACGCAATTCACTTATTTCCAACAAGTCGGAGGGATCGAGTGTCGTCCCGTATCCGCTGAAATTACCTATGGTCTTGAGCGTATGACGATGCAGGGAATTCAGAAAGTTGACAGCGTTTATGATATTGACTGGAACGGAGCCGAGAAAGAAGCGAACATCACCTATGGAGATGTTTTTAAACGCAATGAGCGCGAGCTGTCAGCCTATAACTTTGAGTATGCCGATACCGATAAGCTGTTCCGTCACTTCAAAGACGCGGAAGAAGAATGTGAAGCCTTGCTGAAAGTAAAATTGCCGCTGCCAGCCTATGAACAGTGCGTGAAAGCCAGCCATGTCTTCAATCTTTTGCAAGCGCGTGGCGTCATTGGCGTGATGGAACGCGCCAGCTATATTTCCCGTGTGCGCACCCTTGCCAAAGGTTGTTGCGAGCTTTATATGGAAACGTACGAATCAAAACAAGGGACGCCCTGATGTCCAAAGCAAAAGAACTTCTTGTCGAGCTTTTTTCTGAAGAAATTCCTGCCCGTATGCAGGCGGGAGCCATGGAAAACCTCAAGACGCTCTTTAGCGAGAAAATGAGCAAACGCGGCATTGATTTTGCCTGTGCGAATACCTATGTTACGCCCCGCCGACTTGTTCTGCATGTCCAGGGACTTCCTGAACGACAGGAAGATGCGCAGGAAGAACGGCGCGGCCCGCGTACCGATGCGCCGCAATCCGCCATCGATGGTTTCCTTGTCTCGACAGGATTGACGCTGAAAGACTGCGAACGACGCGAAACACCCAAAGGCGCTTTCTATTTCGCGATACTCAAGAGGAAAGGCCAGCCCCTGCGGGAGATTCTGCCAGAGATTGTGCGAGAGATCGTTTATGAATTTCCCTGGCCTAAATCCATGCGTTGGGCAGGTTCGCGCCGCACATGGGTGCGCCCCCTTCATTCTGGCGTGTGTGTCTTTGATGGGCACGCGGTGTCGTTTGACGTGCGGATGGGCGAGGAAACAGGACACAACGTGCCTTGCGTCCCCTTTGGCAATCTAAGCTATGGTCATCGTTTTCTGAACCCTGATCCTTTCAGAGTCGAAGATTTTGCCCACTACAGCCGCGAACTCCATACCCGTTATGTGATGATCGACCGGGAAGAACGAAAGAAGGCGATCGTGGCGCAGGGACAAAAGCTTGCCGAAGAGGTCGGATGTCAATGGCGGCATGATTCGGGTCTTCTTGAGGAAGTCGCGGGTCTGGTTGAGTGGCCTGTCTCTTATCGAGGATCTATCGATCCTTCTTTTATGATGCTGCCGCCCGAAGTGTTGATCACCTCCATGAGAGTCCATCAACGTTACTTTACTCTGGAAACGCCAGAAGGGAAACTGGCGCCCTATTTTATTATTGTCGCCAACACAATGACGCGCAACAAAGGTCAGGATATCGTTATCGGCAATGAGCGCGTCTTGAAGGCTCGTTTGTCGGACGCGACATTTTTTTACGAGCAGGACAGAAAAATACCCTTGATTCAGCACGCCCGGAAGCTTCAAAACATTGTCTTCCACGAAAGGCTGGGAACGATGGCGGAGAAAACCGACCGGCTTAAAAAGGCGGCTCGAACCCTGGCGCCGAAATTTGGCTTGAACCCTGACGTTTGCGTGCAGGCGGCTGAAATTCTCAAAGCTGATCTTACCACGGAAATGGTTGGTGAATTTCCTGAATTGCAAGGCATCATGGGACGGTACTATGCCCTTGCCGAAGGGTTGAATCCTGAAATCGCCCAAGCTATTGCTGAACACTATTCTCCCAAGGGAAGCCAGGATCAGCTTCCGATATCCGCCCTGGGGCGGTTGCTGGCCCTGATTGACCGGCTTGATGCATTGGTGGGGTTTTTCGCCGTAAACATCAAACCGACCGGCTCTAAGGATCCTTACGCGCTTCGGCGAGCGGCTCTGGGGATTATCTGCCTTTTGGAAGAAGAGCAGGCAGACTTCAACCTGGATGAAGCCATTTATAGCATATATGCAACGTTCACCAATTCGAGTGAATATAAGCCGGTTGCTCTTCTTCATTTTCAACTGAAAGAATTTTTAGGAGAGCGCCTCAAGGTTTACTGGCGAGAGCAAGGCATGTCCCATGATGTAATTTCAGCCGCTTTTGAGACGGGGTGTGCTGACTCTCTGCACGTCCTGAAGCGGCGTTGCCAGGCGTTGCAAGACTTTCTCAAAGGTTCAAGCTCGAATGGGGTGGGGGCTCTGCTTCTTTCCGCCTACCGCCGCGCTTCTAACATTCTCCGAATTGAAGAACGCAAGGATAATCTTTTCCATGAAGGCGAGGTAGATATAAATCTTCTTGAAGAACCCGCTGAAAAACGACTTTTTAAAACTCTGCAAGAGATAACGCCCCTTATTCAAAAAGATTGTGCCGCTCATCGGTTCACATCGGCTATGAATCAGCTCGCGACCCTCAAGCCTGCTGTTGACGCTTATTTTAAGGATGTTATAGTCAACGCCGATATTCCAGAGGTGCGGATAAATCGACTGCGGACCTTGTCTCTTTTCCGTTCCACCATGGAAAAAATAGCCGATTTTTCAAAAATTGAGGACACACTATAACCGCTGATATCAAAACAACGCTGATCGAAAACGCCAAAGCGGCTTGCCAGAAATCTTACGCTCCTTATTCAAGATTTCATGCGGGATCCGCTGTTTTGATGGAAGCAGGTCATATTTATCAGGGATGCAATGTTGAAAATGTCAGTTATGGTCTTGCGATATGTGCCGAGAGAAACGCTACCTTTCAAGCGGTCGCGGCGGAAGGCGAGAATATGAGGTTCAAGGCGGTTGCGGTCGCTACGCGTCATGATGAGGAGTGTACACCTTGCGGGGCTTGCCGCCAGGCCATTGCTGAATTTGGCACCGAGGTGATGATTCTTCACAAGAAGGCGGTGGGAGAATGGGGCGAATCCTCGATCAAATCCATGTTACCCAGCAACTTTCAAATGGCATAAATTTAGTAAATTTTAAGTTTGTTCATTTAATCTGATCCTGAAAGATCAAGATCGTGTTATGGCAGATGGATAAACTTATGCGAGGATCGTCCATTGAGTGAGTCAGTTTGGGAAAATTCTGGACGTTATTTGATGCGCAAACGTAAAATTCGCTTTGCCATTTTGTCTGTATTCCTGGGACTTTCAGTAACGGCGACCCTGATCACGTCGATTTACACCTATTTTCAAATGGAAAATGTCATGAAAATCACCTCGCGTGATTTGATTGATAAAACGCAACGTGTGATCATCAACGATACGGCAGATTATCTTAATCCAGCACGCTTTATCCCCATGATCTCAGCCGGTCTGGTGCGGCGCGACGCGGAAGATATCTTACATAGTCCTGAATTGGATAATTTTCTGATGGAAGCGCTGAATGAGTTTCCTCAAATCGACGCTTTTTATAATGGTGACGAAAAAGGCAACACACTGATCGTTGGACGTATAGGACTGAACCGCGTGTATGCTTTTTCAGAAGTTACTTCCTTGCCTAATGATGCTTTGTACTTCGTGCGTAAAATTAATCGTTCCGCCATGCCCTCTCAGGAAACACGCTATTATTATAATCAACAGGGCGAGCAAGTTGCCACAGAGACGAACCCCGCGGATCCGGGTTTTGATCCGCGAACGCGCCCCTGGTATACAGGAGCAAAGAAACTTGGGGATCGGTACTGTACGGATATGTATCTTTATGAAAGCCGCGACCTCGGGTTGACCTTTGCGGTTCCTGTTTATGATCGGAATAATCAATTGACAGAAGTGATGAGCGCCGACATCACCGTCAGCAAAATTTCAGACCTTTTGCGTCATCAAAAAGCCAGCCGATCCGGCATCAACTTTATTGTGACGCCTGAAGGAAATCTGGCGGGTTATCCCGATGCGTCAAAAATTGTTTTGACCCTCAACAGGCAACCTCAAATTGCCCGTCTGGATCAGGTAGGCGAACCAAGTCTGGCAATGGCGTATAGCCTTTACCAAAAAAACCACGAACCTCATTTGTTTTTTACTTTTGATAATATTGATTATATCGCCCATTTTACGCCTTTTCCAGCTTCGTCGGGTAAAAACTGGATTCTTGGCATGGTCGTTCCTGCCGATGATTTTATTGGGCCTATCAAACAGACGAGTCGTGAAGTTCTGATGATCTCGCTGCTCATTTTAGCGATCGCTTCAATGATGCTGGTTATTTTCTCACATAAAATTTCCTATCCTATCGAGCGGCTTGCGGGACAGATGCGCAAAATTCGTACCCTGGACATCGAGGAAGAGCCTGCCATCGAATCAAGTTTGCAGGAACTCGCACAAATGGAAGACGCCTTGCGCGCGATGAAGGAAGGGCTGAATTCCTTTTCAAAATTCGTCCCCAAAGCCCTGGTGCAGCGTCTTATCAACTCTGGTCAAGAGGCCAAACTCGGTGGCGAACGCAAACGTCTGACATTTCTGTTTTCAGATATCGAGAGCTTTACCTCCATATCAGAGAAAATGCCTTCCGATGTCCTGATCAAACATTTATCAGAATATTTAAGTGAGCTCAGCAGGATCATCATTCACTTTCATGGCACCATCGACAAATATATAGGCGATAGCATTATGGCGTTCTGGGGAGCGCCTGATCGCGACGAACAACAGGTGTTTCATGCCTGCCAGGCGGTTTGGATGTGCAACCAGCGTCTTCGCGACCTTAACGCGGAATGGACAAGGCAGGGCAAACCGGTTTTGAGGACGCGCTTCGGCCTTCATCAGGGAGACGCCGTGGTGGGAAATGTAGGATCCGCAGATCGACTTAATTACACGGTCATCGGAGACAATGTGAATCTGGGATCCCGTTTAGAGGGAATCAACAAAGTTTATGGCACTTATGTCATGGTGAGTGAGTCCATTTATGAAAAAGCGAAAGATAAATTTCTCTTCCGCCTCGTGGATATCGTTGCCGTCAAGGGAAAAGAGAAGGGCGTGAAAATTTATCAAATGATAGGCAAATACAATGATACTATTGCCGAAAGTGTAACGCCTCAAGACATTTCCAGCGCCATGAAAACGCAAGTTGCCTTTGAAGCCTATGTAAAACAAAAATGGGACGACGCGGAACGGCTTTATAATCAATTGCTGACCGAGACACCAGACGATAAAATCGCCGCGCTTTATTTGAAGAGGATCGCGGAATTCAGGGAAAATCCGCCTGATCCCTCCTGGGATGGGGTGACTCATCTGTTAACAAAGTAAGGTTCTTGGTTTCGCGAGTGAGTCGTTTCAAATCGTCTCATATAGTGACCACAAATATAATCTATATCAGACAATGCCGAATTGTTTCACAGAAATATAGGCGCATTACCACGTCGTCTTCGCCCCACCAGATTCAGAGCAGAGCAGGAAAGAGGTCTCACATACGCTCTGTGGGACGCGTCGCTCATCCGCTGCTATCGCTCCCTATTTTGGAATCGTTTAAGTAGGGTCTTACTATGAAGTTATGAAGGGCAAGATTTATTTAATAAGGCACATAGTTCTTCTTCAGTCATTTCTTCTAATGATTTCTGGTTCTCTCTTTTCTTTTCAGAGCTACAGAATAACCCCAGCTCTTTCCCGCGCAATTCAATCGCACGCAAAGCAACAGCAAAACTGTTTGCGTCAAGCGCTATTTCATAGATTTGTTCCAAATCCATCAGAATTTTCTGTCGAGATTTTTTTCTGGAAAAAGTCTTCCTACGCTTAACGATTTTACGTTCTACATTGTTTTCAGATAAAAGATTTGTTGGTGTTTTCATGGCATGTCCTCCCCTCTTCCTTCAAGATTGGAAAAAAGGACATCAATTCACAAGTTTATAAATAAACTTTTTTATGCTTTATGATCAGGGGCAGGATTTACCGCTCATCCGCCATTCTCGCTCAATGTCTCGACATCTTTTGAAGACATTATGAAAAAACGCCAACGAAAGCATCAACGCTTTCATGAACCTGTAATTCACCTAAAGGATTTTAAAACTTGACTATCAAACAAATGAAAAGTCCCGCACAGCATATGTTTAAGTATGTGAGCAGGACAAATTTTGATCTCCAACACTTCTCAGAATTTGAAAAGCGAAGGCTATAACGAAAGTTATGTGTTTACTTCTTTTCTTCTGAAGAAGGTGCGTCTGGAGACGTTGTTGTCACTTCTTCAGTATTCGTTGCCGTTGTTTGTTCCGTTTTTGATTCGGTAGCTACAGCAGCACCAAAACCAAAGATCATAACAGCGAGAGCAGCAAAAATTGCCTTCATAATTTATTCTCCATAAATATGTTATATATGCCACAGTGTTTCCTGTCCTGCAGCTATCAGCAATAGTAACAACTTTTTTCCGGAGTGCAAGATTTTTTTTACAAACAAGCGATTTCTAAAATATTACGATGACGCGGGATTTGTAAGACACTTACAACACGATTTTTTGTTGTTAAAATAGTCTTGTCCTAGTATGAAAATAAAAAACTCAAGAGGATAAACATGAGCCATCAGTCCATTTCGCAAACGGGGTTAGGTGTTCTTTATATGACACTGGCCGTTTTTATGTATGCTACGGTGAATGCGGTGGTAAAGGACGTGGTGGAATCTTATCCTTTGATGCAAATTATCTTTTTACGATTTTTCCTGGCTCTGTTGCCGTGTGGCTACATGGTTTATCAAAGCGGCGGTCTCAAAAGTTTGAATACCCCTAACCTTAAAATTCACATCTTCTGCGGAGGACTTGGCGTCCTGAACCTTGCATTGCTCTTTTCCTCCTTCAAGATTCTTCCGCTTGCAGACGTGAACGCCTTTGTCTTTTCAACCATCCTTTTTATTACGCTTATGTCCTATCCTCTTCTCAGGGAAAAAGTGGGTTTTCATCGGTGGCTGGCGGTTATTTCAGGTTTTGGAGGGGTTTTGATTATGGCCAATCCCTCAGGAGATCTGTTCAATCTTGGCGCGTTGATGTGCATCCTTTTCGCCTTTGGAGACGGGATCCTCATGATTTTTGCGCGCCTTTTATCGCGGACAGATAAAAGCAGCACGATCGTTTTTTATTGTTCGTTTTTCGCAGCCACTGTCGCCGCGTTGTTTGTCCCTTATGTCTGGGTTATGCCTGGCGGGATTGACTTTTTCAAGTTTCTCTTCCTTGGAATTGGATCAGGCAGCGCTCAAATTCTCTTGACTTACGCCTATCGCCACGCCCAAGCTGTTCTGGTTGCTCCGGTGATCTACACTTCGATTCTCTGGAGCGCTTTTTATGGCTATTATTTTTGGGGAGAGACCCCAAGCCACGAAGCGATCGTGGGTGGTTCTGTCGTCATTCTGTCGGGGCTTTACCTGGTTTATTGGGAAAAGCGGCAGGCTGACGTTGTCTGATCCGAGCCTTGAGAGAGTTTGTTTGCGACTCCAAAGTGACGATTCTGAAGGACGGCAGACCTCTTGCATAACCTATATCTGGCGGATGCTTTTGGCGTTAAAAGCTCGCTTCACACCTCACGTACCTCATGTACGCTGCGGTTTCTCGTTCGCTTTTGCCTAAAAATCCCCACGCCATATCTGGTTCTGCAAGAGGT
>JAEUKR010000053.1 GCA_016794245.1 Caedimonas sp.
TTCTCTAAAAAATCACCCTTTGCCGTTAATTCCTCTAAGCGCTTCTCAATGCTGGACAGTCCTGACATCTAAAAATAAACCTCCTCTCATAGCCTTGAAGTATAACTTTATCATAACCTTATCCGTTTTTGGAGGTCTCCTGATTGGCTGTCCTACCTGGCTCATCGCGATAATCGATCCAACAGCGCTTGACTTGGACTGATCGTAGGGCTTTTCTTGCCAGGATGTTTTAAGCCATTTCCACATATAATCCTCCGCAGTGAGTTGAAAAAAGCATGGGATGTGTGTATAAAAGAAAATATTATTAATAACTTATTTATATAATAATTATATATTATGTAGAATATTTATAATTTAATAAGTGGGTATGTATTTATTTTTTTATTGCTATAAAATAATATTTTATAGTCATAATTATTCATATTACATTTATGAATATACCTAAATGGAAAAGAAAAAGACAAGTTTTTTGAATGATGGGCATTTTTTAAACGCTTTAAAACACCGAAAGTAAAGCTCTCTTTGTGATTTCTCTGAGATGATCAATCTCGGGATTCTCGATGATCAAGGGAGGGAGCCAGTAAATCGTCTTTCCCAGAGGCCTCAACAAAGCGCCCCCCTGAAAAGCGGCGTGAATCATTTTCTCCATTTTCTCGAACGTATACAGATGATCCTTGATATCAGCCGCCGCTATCATGCCGATACCCCGAATGTTGGTCAGAACATCGGTCTCATGGGCAACGTCATATAATGATCGCAGCATATAAGACGCTTTTTCGTCTAAGAGCGACCAGTTAAAATCATTGGACAGGATTGTGAGTGTTTCAAGGGCGAGCCTTGCACCGAGGACATTGCCCGTATAGGTATGCGAATGATAAAAGGTTTCTTTCCCGGGATTCATTTGTGCAGGAGCGGCATCATAAAAACAATCGTAGATGTCGTTCGTTGTCAAGACGGCGCTGAAGGGAACCCAACCGGACGTAAGACCTTTGGAGAGGCATATAAAATCAGGCGTTATCTTTGCATGTTCGCAGGCAAACATTTTTCCTGTTCGACCGAGTCCCGTCATGATCTCGTCCGCGATTAGATGAATGTTGTGCGCTTTTGTCCAGGCGCGCAGCTTTCCTAAAAAATCCTGGCTGTACATCCTCATATTTCCGGCGCCCTGGACAATAGGCTCCAAAATCAGGGCTGTAACGCTATCGCTGTTTTTTTCAAGAGTTTCTTCGATAGAATCCCAATAGGCCGAGCAGTCGTTCCAAAGCGGATCCGACGATCCGTTTAAATAGGGAATCCCCTGAAGGACAATACAGTCAAAAAGGATCGGGCTGTAAACGCTCTTGAAAGTTTCAAGGTGGCTGACGCTCAATGCGCCACAAGTCTCGCCATGATATCCTTGGGCAAGAGCCAGAAACTTTGTTCGCTTATGCTCTCCACGATTTATACGGCTGTGAAGGCTCATCTTTAGGGCAATTTCAATGGCGCTCGATCCATCGCCCGCATAGAAGGCCTTGCTCATGCCGGGGAAAAGTTTTACGAGTTTTTCTGATAAGGCAATGATCGTTTCATTCGTTGTCGTCGCACCAATAACATGCTCGAATTGGCTCACTTGTTCGATGAGCGCCGCCTTGAGGCGTGGGTGATTGTGACCCAGTGACTTACACCACCAACTCGAAATTCCATCGATAACCTTCCGTCCATCTATACCCTCTATAAAGCACCCGCTGGCTCGCCTGACCACAAAGGGAGGATACTTCTCAAGGCTTTTCATGTGAACGGCGGGATGCCAATGAAATTCAAGATCTTTTCTTTGCAATGGGTTCATCGTTAACCAAATTATTTTTTTAGGTTGACCATTTTTCGTTTTTCTCATATTACGGTTGAGTCATCAAGACCATTTGTCAGGAAATCATAGGGAAGTCAGATCATGGTTAGGAATCATCGAATAACTTGGACGCATCAATCTGTTCAGGACCTCTTTGAAAAGCCATTCTTTGACCTTATAAGTCAGGCTCACGAAATTCATGGAAAACATTTCGATCCGTCCCGGATTGAATTATGCGCTCTCATCAATATAAAAACGGGGGGATGTCCCGAAGATTGCGGGTTTTGTCATCAAAGCGCTCATTTTAAGACGGGCCTCGACAGAGAAGCTCTTATGGATGTAGAGAGTGTTGTTCAGAAAGCAAAAAAGCTGAAACATCTCGGGGTGCAAAGATGCTGTCTGGGGGCGGCGTGGCGGACACCGCCCAAAAAAGATTTTCCAAGGGTGATAGAGATGATCCGGCATGTTAAGGCGCTTGGATTTGAAACATGCGTGACTTTGGGTTTCCTGGATCAACAACAGGCGAATCAGTTAAAAGACGCGGGTCTTGATTATTACAATCATAATATTGAAACCAGCCCGGAATTTTATGCGAATGTTGTTTCCACTCATTCTTTTCAGGATCGGCTGACAACGGTTCAAAATGTCTCCAGGGCGAAAATAAACGTCTGCTGTGGGGGAATTGTTGGATTGGGCGAAAGTCGGGAAGATCGTATAAACTTTCTTTTGGCATTGTCTCAAATTAAAACGCCGCCCAAAAGCATTCCGATCAATCGGATGATTCGATTCGACAAGACACCTTTGAAGGATGTTGAGGCTCTGGATGTGTTTGAGTTCATCAGAACGATCGCCGTGACACGCATGATGTTCCCTCAATCCATGGTCAGGCTATCGGGGGGACGAAAGGAATTGTCCGAATCGGATCAGGCTCTTTGCTTTTATGCCGGCGCCAACTCGATATTCGTGGGAGACAAGTTGCTCACGGCGCAAAATCAAAGTTTTGATTCGGATATGTTTCTCATGAAACGGTTGAATCTTGAACCCGTCAGACCAGCTTATGTTACAGGCGAAACAGATGTTTTCTCAGCTTGAAAGTCGATCACAGTTTCTTGAACGGAAAGCTCTTGTGCGCAAAAGAGATGCGGTAAGAAATGCTCCAAACGCGAAAGTTTATATAAACAGCGAGGAGTATGTCAATTTCTGCTCAAATGATTATTTAGGCCTTGGGCAGCACCCAAAAGTAAAAGAAGTCATAAAGAATAAAATAGATGATTTGGGTTTTGGAAGCGGTTCATCTCCTCTCCTGAGCGGGTATTCTCCGGAATGCAAAGCGCTTGAAGAAAAATTCTGCGATGCTCTTGGGTATGAAAACGCTCTTGTTTTTCCTTCAGGGTATCAGGCGAATATAGGTGTTGTGTCCGCCCTGGTGTCCAGAGAATCGACTGTCGTGTGCGATGCGCTTTGTCATGCCTCGATCCTTGATGGCATGATCTTGTCAAGATCAAAAATGAGAAGATATCGTCACAACGACGTCGATCATGCGCAGGCGCTTGTCGAGGCTCATAGTCCTTGTTTACTCATCACGGAAAGCGTCTTTAGTATGGAAGGGACTCTCGCACCCCTTGTTGAATTGAGAAATTTGTCTCGCTGTTACGACATACCTTTTTTTGTGGACGACGCGCATGGATTCGGCGTTCTTGGAGAAAGCGGATGGGGAGCCATTGATGGGTGGGAAACAAAAAACGTCAAACCGGACATTCTGGCGATATCTTTTGGAAAAGCATTGGGGGCCAGTGGGGCTATTGTTCTGTCAAGCGACAAAGTGATGGGGCACATCTTGCAGTACTGTCGAAGTTATCGATACACAACAGCGCTTCCGCCCCTCATCTGTTTAAGTGTGCTGGAAAGCCTTAACGTGATGGAAGAGGAAAAGTGGCGCCTGCAAAACCTGAGAAGAAATATCCGCCTTTTTAATCAGTATGCAAAAGACGCTGCACTGCCCTTGATATCACAGGACATAACCCCCGTTCGCTCGATCCTGATCGGCGATAATCGACGCGTGTTGGAAATTTCGGGTCGTTTGAAAGAACGTGGCTTTTATGTGGCGGCTATTCGTCCTCCCGCTGTACCTGAGAACATGGCGCTGCTGCGAAGTTCTCTTCATTGTGACCATACGGAATCGGACATTATTCGTCTCATCGCGTCTTTGAAAGAAACCCTGTCATGAACGCCGGATCTGACGTTATTGCTTTCATCCCGGGGTGGGGCTTTAAATCCTCCATAGGAAAACAATATCTTCATCAAATATGCAACACATTTATCGATTTGCCGGATCCATGGGGTCTCTCGGATCTTCCAGACCTCTGGATTCCATCGGATACTTCAACTTCAAATCCGGATCTCAAAAGCTGTTCCATTGAAAACGTTTGCCGTCATATGGAAGCGGCGCTTTCAGGAAGGCGCAGAATGATTCTGCTAGGCTGGTCTTTGGGTGGGCTGATTGCCGTAAATTTATACCACAGAAAACCGGAAAATTATAAAGCGATGATTCTTGTGAATTTTACGCCCTGTTTTTCAAAGGGGGTAAGATGGCCCGGAATTTCATTGTCAAATCAGAGAATTTTCACGGATAATCTTGAACAGCCCTATCAGACGTTTGTGACATATTATCTTTCTCTTATGGCCTATCCTTATCCTTCTTCTCTGGTATCGTCCGCAATGTTAGCAACAGGAGCGGGTATAGAAACGCATCTCATCTCCGAGGCGCTTATCCATCGATATAAAGCTTATGTCACAATCCTTTTTCAAACAGATGCGCGTCGTCAATATGTCGGAATCAAGATTCCTGCTCTGCTCATTCAGGGAAGCAAAGACCCGATTATCCCGTCTTCGATCCATTCGTATCTGAAAAAATTGAACCCCTCTGTTGATTATAGATGTATTGAAGGCGCTGGCCATGTCCCGTTTGTTTCTCATTCAAAAGAGACGCATCGTCTGATCCAGAATTTTTTGGAAACAGTATTATGAAAGACTTTGAGTGTGTCTCTGATCAACATCACGAGGGTATCAAGAAATGTTTTGAGAAAGCAGCTCCTCATTATGAGAATTACGCCGTCGTTCAGAAGCGCGCGGGCAAGCTATTGATAAAGGCTCTTCTTGAAGTCAAAGCGCCTCATAAAAAAGTTCTGGATTTGGGATGCGGCGATGGGACGACAACCCTTGAATCGTGTCGCGCCTTTGATGAGATACGGACAATTCATGTGAATGATTTTTGCAGTATGTTTCTTGAAAAAGCCTTGAGTCGACTTCGTGACTTCAACTCGCAGGGCTTTCTATACAATTTTGATCACGAATGGACTTTAGAGTCTTTGTATGACTTGATCTTTTCCAATATGGCTTTCCAATGGAGCCTGGATATTAATTCTCTTTTTGCCCAGAGTGCCAGTCACTTGAAACGTGATGGTTTTTTAGGATTCACTCTTCCGCTGAAAGGAACTTTTGCCAAGCTGGATCCTCACAGAGTCAACAGATTTCATACGTTTTGTTCTATTTCCGAATCGGCGGTCAAGGCGGGTTTCAGAAGGCTGTACGCTCGCCAATACACGATACCTCAGAAATTTAAAACATGTTTAGACGCTCTAAAATCAATCAAAGGATGTGGCGCTCATTATGTCTTTCATGAGAACAAGAGACAAACCATGATGAACCGTACCGAACTTTATCGTCCCGTTTCTCTCACGTATCAGATTGGCGTTTTCGTGTTCAGGAAGGAACCATCCTTATGAAACTGTTCGTTACGGGAACGGATACGGAAATTGGGAAAACCTATGTATCGAGGCTCCTTCTGCAAAAATTAAACGCTCAAAAGCTCCAAACGATCGGATTAAAACCCGTTGCCTCAGGCTGTGAATGGATCGAGGGGCGATATATCAATAGGGATGCTTACATTTTACAACAAACAGCTTCTATTGCTTTATCTTACGCCCAGGTAAACCCTTTCTGTTTCAGACCGTGGGTTTCCCCTCACATTGCGGCTCAAAGGACAGGGATCACATTAACGATAGAGAAAGTTTGCGCGCACCTGAAAAAGGTCTCTCGAATCCCTCATGACATCATGGTTATAGAAGGCGTGGGGGGTCTCATGGTTCCCTTCAATGATAAGGAATCTCAATTGGATCTTGTCAAAGCGCTGGGCTGCCCTGTTCTTTTTGTCGTAGGGCTGAAATTAGGATGTTTGAATCATACATTGCTTAGTATCCATATGTTGAAAACGCATCGAATTCCAATCGAAGGGTGGATCGTGAACCATATAGATCCTGCTGCTGAAGCTGTTATTGAAATGGTGCATACTCTTAAAGTCTTGTTAAAAGGCATTCCTTACCGTGGCTATATCCCTTTTGGTTCTGATCCATCGGTGGAAATCTGGTGATGAAAGAAGTCTATCCTTCATCTTTGCGGTCGATTTAATTCTTCAGGTTTTCATGACGGAGGTATCTCCGGATGAAAAGCTTTGAATGACGCCAGAAGGCAGTTCTATGAGTAGATGACCGAGTTCGTTGATTCCTCTGGCCATACCGGAAATGTGTCCCCGGGATGTTTTCAGGAGAATGGTTTTATTGTGTAACATATCATACTTTTGCCAGTCATTTCTGAAGGCATTCATGCCATTTTGACTGAAGCACTCAAGACCTTCGAGGGTTGCGTCTATGACTCTGGCTGCTACGATGTTTCGATCTACCGTATGGGCTAAGTGATGTTCCAAAGAAGTCCATGGTTGATCGATGTCTTTTATAGAAGCGTCTTTCATATTGATATTAAGCCCGATTCCTATAATGGTTCTGCAATTTCCATGAGCTTCTGCTGTGATCTCGATGAGGATTCCCCCCATCTTTTCAGAGCATAGGTAAATATCATTTGGCCATTTAAGGGAAAGAGACAACTTGGGGTTGGGAAATGGGTTAAATGATTCAAGGCATTTCGCCAGAATGACGCCCATGACCAGGCTTAGACCTGACAATTCGCTGATATCTTTGGAAAATGTATAGCTAAGGCTTAGATAAAGGTTTCTGCCAAAAGGCGATATCCAGGATCGTTCCATACGTCCTCTGCCATGGGATTGGTGTTCTGCCAGACAGAAATGAGGACAATTTGCATTATTTTCTTTATTTTTCAGGTAATCGTTTGTTGAGTCAAGGCTTTCAAAGACATCCAGGGTATAGTTTTTATTTTGCGTCTTATGACAGATCTTTTGTTTATCCAAAAGAGATAAGTATTCATGCAAAATATATCCTTTAGGGTGAGATTGGATGGGCGCTCCAAAACTCTTTAAACGCTGAATGATTTTCCAGACGGCTGTTCGCGAAAGTCCTAATTCTCTTGCAATCTCTGTGCCGGGGTGAGAGTGACAATCGTTTAGAATATGAACCAACTTTAGAACGGATGAAGACAATTGATGCGTCACAATGGTTTAAGCCTCTGGGTTTTTATCCCCTTTGTCTTTCAAGCTTTAGGGGGGGTGGCTGTAGGTTTTCGTCCTGCTCACATATATTTTATACGCGCTGGGCTTCTCGACAAACAGCCATTTTTCGCCTCCCAATCTAAACTCTGAATACAGGTTCCAAGATATAAATTCATGCCTACGCGAAAGTAACAAGGTTAAGCGGCGATGGCAACCAAGCCATGTAGAAATCTTCACGAAACCTGACTTTTTATTTGATTTTAATCCTTAATCTCCGTGTTTTCCTGTTTAAAAATCAAAGGTGTGTCACTGTCTCTGTAACTGTTAAATGTCGGAAGCATGGATTCAAATTTCTTTGTTTTGGAGAAAGCTATCGCGAGAATGTCTCGAAAGTACCTCCAATATTGTGTTGGTACTTTTTTTTCCATAAGTCGTGTTTTCGTCCAAATCCCTTGCATACATTGTGTTGTCGCTGCATCTATAGAACTCTCTCGCAGCAGAGGAAGGAATTTCTCTTTAAGGAGTGAGGAACGATCCGCCTTTGTATAGGCGGAAATACCGCGCCAAAAACTGTCGCACCATCCTTTATGAATGCCCATCGGAGCTTTAAATATTTCAGGGAACAGGGTGACTATGTTGTCGATGGCATCGAGATTTTCTTTAATCGCCAGTTCTTTCTTTTTCAGGTTTTCAGCGAGAAGCTCTGCGTTTTTGGAATCCATATGTTCTTTATTTTTGTTAAGATGGTTGTAAGCGTGAGAATTTTCCAAAGCGTTTTCATACAGATTTTGAAGGCCTTTTACAGTGGAGTCGACAAAAGACAGGGTCATAACCCAGACATATGTTTCGTCCTTGATATTGTTCTTCAAATTGATAATGCGGGGGTCAATTTCCGAAATGCCTGTACGCTCCAGTGATTTGATGCTTGCAAACTCTGAAGACACGTAACTTGCATAGAGAGCAATGATATTCAATTCTTCTCTCGATCTTGAAAACTTGCTCTCTTTTTCAACAGAGGTGGGGTTTTGATCGCTCACGGATTCTGAAGGCTCATGCGGAAGAGTGATCTGAGCAGCCGATGACGGAGAAACGATACTGGCCTCTAGATAGGCTTTCTGATTTTCATCCCGGCAACGGTTATAAAGTTCTTTGAAATGCGCATTGGTTTGAAAAATAATATTTTGAGCCGCCTGAAATCCTTGTTGATATCGAGGAGAGTTGATCTTTTCGTCCGCTTCTGTCACGCAATGATCTCTGGTCACTTGGACAAGAGTCTGAGACCTCAAAAGGCCATACTGTTCGAGCGCTCCTTCCACATCTGGAGAAAGGCCGACTCTGTCGCTTGCCTGCGACGAAACACTTATGGACAGCAAAGAAGCCGCCATGATCACTCTAAACATTTTCATCAATCCATCTCCTTTTATAATCAATCTTATAAGTGTTCTAAGGATGGATTGATAACCATCCTCCCTGTATATATAAAAATAAAGATTTTTCTTCAGTGTGTAAATACGGCTTCGCATAGTTCATTCGTTATGCTCTCTGACTCAGTTTGCCAAACCGATCGAGATTTTCGAAAAAATTCTATTAAAATCAAGCTTTTCAAAATCAAGAGCGATCTTTCTGATATTTTCATATTCTCTGGCATTTGCCAGTTTGGTTTCTATTTTATCAAGCAACGGTTGTTGTTTGTCTTCCAAAAGATCAAGACAGGCGAGGGCTTTTTGGAGAGCTTCTTGTCCTCTGTGGATATTATTAAGGGCGGCTTGATGATCATGAAAACGATGTGCCGCCCACATAAAAAGTTGTCCAGCCGAAATATATAAATCGGCCCATTCACCTGCCTCGGCTGAGGCGGCAGCGTTCAGGTAATTGTATCCTGCCAGAACAAAACTATAGGCAACAAGTTTGTTCTTCTCTTCAGAGGTAAGTCCTGAAATGTTGGTTGCGCAGATCCTGAGACCAAGATCAGTTAATTTTCGAGCCTGTTCTGCTTTTGAATCTGATCGATCAAAGTTAATCTTCATGATCAGGAATGCTGGTACAACGGATGTGATTTGCGAAGGCAGAATATGTTGCGCATAATCACTCAGCCCTGTACCTATCTCTGTCTTTAAAATGAATTCTTTTCTCTTTGGTGCGGCGTTCTGTTGAATCTCCCATTTTATTTTTTGCGCCTTCTTGTGCCATTCTGCAATTGACAGAAGGTCTTGATCGTTCCATTTTTTATAATCAATCGATCCGACAGGGGAAATTTTTTTAATGAAATTAAAGAGATAGGGAGAATATTTTTGGTATGATAATTCTTCGGCCGTTCTTCCAGTTTGAATTCTGCCGATGAAAAACCCCTTTTGGTTCTCTTTTTGATCTGCTATTTCCTTCTCTTGATCTTCTCTTTCCCTTTCATAAAGAGTCTGCCAATACTCCTCACTTTCCTGAACCTTCAAGAGAGCATAATTCAAATTCAAAATAGCCTGTTTTTCTTGAGGACTTAAATCATCCCGTAAAAACAAGATACTTTCCGAACGAACGGGCAGGATATTTTTCGTCTCGATATCCACCGTGTCTTCGTTCTTTATCTCGGACGATTGTGCAATGTTTAGGGGTAACGAGAGCATAAAAAATAAAGAGAACAGATCTTTTCTCATAATAAATTTCTCCTGCTTGTTTTTTAAAAAAAATAAAATATATTTTTTGTTTAAAATAAGAAGAATAATATTTATATTTTATACTAAGTATTCATCATTAATTGTTGATTAAAAAATTTTAGGAATGATCCTTTAATTTTTTAGTTGCGATTGTGTATCCTTCACCTTTCAAGATATGGAGATGTTGGGATTCAATATATTTTTCAGACTTCTTTAGTTGATGTAGGAAAGATCTGCAGATTAAGATGCTAGCTATATGAACGCACTCCTTGCCTTGTCATGCAAATATCTATACCTTGAGCGAAGATTTCAGGATGTGGGTGTGGGACGATCTGTGAGTTTTGCGCAAAATCCATAAAAGAATGTGAGCAGGACAGCCCCCAACGTTCCGTCGCCCTACATCCTCAAAGACGAAGTATAAGCGCCATGAACGAAAAAGATCTATTCTCCTCTGTCTCTCCACCAACGGCTCTTCAAAATGGCGTCCAGCTTATCCAGGATTATGTCAAAACTTTGCCTACATCTCCGGGCGTCTATCGAATGCTCAACCAGCGTTATGAAGTTCTTTACGTCGGAAAAGCGAAAAACTTGAAAAAGCGCGTGCACAGTTACACACAAGTTCATCGTCTTCCGAATCGTTTGAAACGTATGGTGGCTGAAACATCCTTGATGGCATTCGTGATCACCCATACAGAGGTGGAAGCTCTCTTGCTTGAGGCCAATCTTATCAAGAAGTTGTCGCCCCGCTATAATATTCTGCTTAAAGACAGCAAATTTTTCTCGTTCCTGACGATTACGGATCACCTTTGGCCAAGGCTTATGAAACATCGCGGAGCGAAAGAAGAAGCGGGAAAGTACTATGGCCCGTTTGCCTCAGCCGAAGCCGTCAATCATACGCTGACGACCCTGTATAAGGTTTTTCAGCTGAGATCATGCTCGGATCGTTTTTTTGCTGCTCGTAAAAAACCTTGTTTGCAATATTATATCAAACGCTGTACGGCGCCATGTGTAGGATATATTACAGCGGAAGAGTATGCTGGCTCCGTTCAACAAACAATCAATTTTCTGGAGGGAAAATCCCGTCAAGTCCAGGAAGAGCTGAGCGCTAAAATGTTTGAAGCAAGCGCTCTGAAACATTATGAACGCGCCGCTAGTTATCGCAACATGATCCAAGCGATTGCGCAAATCCAGGCGCAACAGAATATCAACAGTTACATCTTGAAAGACGCCGATATCATTGCAATCGCTTCTTTGGCGGGGCGCGTCTGTGTGCAGGTGTTTTTTTTCAGGGGGGGAAGCAACTATGGCAGTCACAGCTTTTTTCCTGAACACCTCGAAGGAATGTCTTTGGAGGAGACGCTTTCTGCTTTTATGGGTGTATTCTATCAGGATAATACCCCTCCCGATGAAATCCTTGTCAATCTTCTCCCCTGCGAGGCGAAATTAATGGAAAAAGCTTTTTCCAGACTTGCAGAGCGCAAAGTGCGTTTGCATGTTCCCCGGAAAGGACCGCGCCGCAAGATTGTTGATCATGCTTTTGAAAATGCGCAAGATGCTTTGGCGCGCTATTTGGCCGAGTCTAAATCCCGGACTCAACTGATGCGGGGCGTTGCGGAAATTTTTCGTCTCCCTGATGTTCCCACGCGCATTGAAGTCTATGATAACAGTCATATTCAGGGAACAAATGCGATCGGAGCCATGATCGTTGCGGGTTCCCAGGGACTTGATCAGGCATCTTATCGCAAGTTTACCATCAAAACAGCGGGACCCGGCGGCATAACGCCGGGAGATGACTATGGTATGATGCGAGAAGTCATGCAGCGCCGCTTTGCCGGGACGCTTGCCCAAGAGCCTGAGCGCAATCGCTTGCCAGATCTTTTGCTGATTGATGGGGGTCAGGGCCAGTTAAGTGCGGTGCATGAAGTTCTTGACCGATTGAAGGTTGCCATCCCTGTTGTTGCGATTGCAAAAGGGCCTGAGCGTCATGCGGGGCGAGAAACCTTTTTGCAAAAAGGACGAGAACCCTTTTCCCTGGATCAACGAAAAGACATCCTCTATTTTTTGCAGAAACTGAGAGATGAAGCGCATCGTTTCGCGATCGGATTTCATCGTCAAAAAAGAACGAGAGAATTGACAAAATCTGTTCTGGACGATATCGCCGGCATTGGACTTGCGCGAAAGCGCGCTTTGCTTCGTCGATTTGGTTCGACACGCGAAGTCGCGCGTGCTGGTGTAGAAGATTTGCAAACCGTTGAAGGAATTAGTGCAAGTATCGCGCAAAGAATATATAATCATTTTCATCGTTAAAATATACCCTTCATCTTTCAAAATGTGGGGGCGTTGGTCTTCGGGCTTCAGGCTTGGTTTTGTTCACGTCCTTTATGGATAGTGTGCGGGATTCACCGATCGTCTGCCACCTCGCATCTTGAAATCCTTCGGGCATAAGGATTTAATACTTTTATCAGCGTTGATTTTCATGACATTAAAGAAAGACTCTCAAATGGCCAAGCTTCCCAATATCTTAACCCTGCTTCGTATTGCGCTCATTCCAGTCGTTATTTTTCTTTTCTACCTGCAAAATCAAACAGGTCATTATGTCGCCGCAGCAATTTTTATTCTTGCCTGCATCACCGATTATCTGGACGGATATTTTGCGCGCACTTACGATCAAACCACCGACTTTGGAAGGTTTCTGGATCCGATAGCGGATAAACTTCTGATCTGTTCCACACTATTGCTTCTTGTTGGATTTGATCACATTAAAGGGTTGTCTCTCATTCCCGCGATCGTCATCTTATGCCGGGAAATCCTTGTGTCAGGTTTGCGAGAGTTTCTTTCAGAAACACACCTTTCCATGCCTGTAACGACATTGGCGAAATGGAAAACAGGCTTGCAAATGTCAGCGCTTTCAATCCTTATTATCGCAAAACCAGATCATGGCCTTTTTTCGCTGGCAAACGCGGGACTCGCTGGCTTATGGATTGCCGCGGCTCTTACATTGGTCACAGGATACGATTATATGAAGGCGGGTTTAAAAATGGTCTCATCGCGCTCGTAAAAGAAGCGTTTGTTGATCTTTTGTTGAAATCCCCTTGTTTAGTAAATTCAAGGGAACTTTGAGCATCATTTTAATATAAAATATTTTCTATATTAAATGTCGAGAGAAGCTTTCCATTCAAACAGGATATCAAGGGCTGCTCGCGGCGTAAGCGTCTCAAGGTCCAGAGCCGCAAGCTTCTTCTCCAATTGAAAGAATCTCTCTTCTTCTGGTTCTTCCAGGACGACCGTTTCGTAAAGATCTTGCTGAAATACAGGCTGAGAGAGATGTCGCGAAGCTTCATGCGCTTCACTCATCTCGACAGGTTTTGTTGAAGCCGTTGAAAAAAGTGGAAGATCCAATATTTTACGCTCTTGATAACCGCGAGATTGCTCAAGAATTTTTAGAAAATTTTCCGCGCGGCGCACGACGATTGGAGGAATGCCCGCAAGACGCGCTATATGAAGCCCGTAAGACCTGTCTGCTGCTCCTTTGACGATTTGATGAAGGAAGATAACCTCGCCTTTCCATTCGCGTACTTTCATCGTATAGCAAACAAGGTTCGTCATGTTACGCTCAAGATCCGTCAATTCATGATAATGGGTCGCAAACAGGGTTCGACACCTGATTTGATCGTGGAGATGTTCCAGTACAGCCCAGGCCAGTGATAAACCATCATAGGTCGAGGTGCCGCGCCCAACCTCGTCAAGGATGACAAAGGACTTCGAGGTCGCCTGATTGAGAATGGCCGCGGTTTCCACCATTTCAACCATGAACGTGGAACGCCCCCGCGCCAGGTCGTCAGAGGCGCCGACCCGGCTGAACAGTCTGTCGACAACGCCGATCCGCGCCGAGGTCGCAGGCACATAAGACCCCATCTGGGCCATCACGACGATCAGGGCATTTTGCCTTAGAAACGTACTTTTTCCTGCCATATTTGGCCCTGTTAACAACCATTGGCGGGTTTGGTTTTCCATGAGGCAGTCATTCGCGCAAAAGCTTGTCTCGTTTGAGGCGATCAAAGCTTGCTCGACGACTGGATGACGACCGCCGCGCACATCGAAATCCTGTGACCCATCCAACTGGGGTCGGCAATAATTCCGCACTTTCGCCAGATGCGCCAGTGAGGATGTCACATCTATGAGAGCCAACGCTTGAGCTGTTTTCAGGATAGAATCCGCCTGTCCCACAACCTCGTCCACCAAATCCTGAAAAAGTTTAAGTTCCAGAGCCAGCGCATGACTTGCCGCCTGATTGAGTTTTTGTTCAAGTTCCGTCAGTTGAGGCGTTGCATAACGTATCGCGCCGGCCGTGGTTTGGCGGTGGATGAACTCAGGCCCTACTTTGGAAACATGATTGGTAGTGACTTCTATATGATAGCCGATAATATTGTTGTGTTTGATCTTTAAAGAAGGGATGCCATACTTTTCACTATACATCGCCTGAAGTCCTCTCACGTGGGAAGCGCCTTCATCGCGCAAACGCCGCGTTTCATCCAATTCTGGCAGATACCCTTCCGCAATAAAATTTCCCTCGCGGGTATGGGGCGGCAACTCCTCTTTAAGGGATCTTGTCAGACGATCAATCAACAGATCCTGAAAACCGATCTGGTTTCTTATGGCTGTAAAAGCCTCATCCGTCACATGATCAAAGAGCTTTTGAATCCTGCGCGCCGCCGATAGCCCGTCGCGCAGAGCCGCCAGATCTCTTGGCCCGCCGCGCCCCAAAGAAAGTCTCGCTAAGGCGCGCTCTATGTCAGGACATTCTTTGAGGTGTTGCCGCACGTCCTCTCGAAGCTTTGGCGCCTGAAAAAAAGCATCGACCCGTTGCAGGCGTTCATCAATCATGTCGCAATACGCAAGCGGCATGGCGACATATTGCGCTAGCAAACGGCTTCCCCCCGCGGTGATGGTTTGATCGATGGAGGCAAGAAGGCTTCCCTTGCGTTCTCCCCCCAGTGTAAACAGCAATTCAAGATTTCGGCGGGTCGAAGCGTCAATTTCCAGGAAATCGCCGGCGATAAGGCGCTGAGGAGGTCTTAGAGTGGGTACGCCGCCTTTTTGGGTAAGCTGAACGTAATCAATTAGTATCCCGGCGACTGTCATCTCAGCGTTGGAAAGAGTGCCGAACCCCTCAAGCGCCTTCACGCCATAGACAGATTCCAGGCGTTTGAGGGCGTTTTCTCTGTCGAACCGACTGGAAGGCAGAGGATGAAGTTGCTTACGCCACTCTCGAAAGACTTCATAAAGTTCAGGGCGCTGGATCAGCTTCTCTGAGACTACCAGCTCACTGGGATGAAGGCGCGCAAGCGCTTCTTCAAGGTTTTCCTTTTTGCAGGATTCCACAGAAAAAATGCCGGCCGAAATATCGATCGCTGCCAAGGCAAAACCCTCGGAACGCGCCTCGGTATCCATCATTAAGGCAACCAGATAGTTGTTTTGCCGCGCCTCAAGCAACGTCTCCTCTGTCAAAGTCCCTGGCGTGACGACACGGATGACGTCCCGCTTCACCACTGATTTTGCGCCCCGCTTTTTTGCCTCGCCTGGATCTTCCATCTGTTCGCAAATCGCGACGCGAAAACCCTGCCGCACGAGGCGTGCCAGATAATTTTCGTAAGCGTGATACGGCACGCCGCACATGGGGATATCTTCGCCTTCCGTTTTTCCGCGCCGTGTGAGTGTGATGTCAAGGGCGGCTGCGGCTTGGATTGCATCGTCAAAAAAAAGCTCGTAAAAGTCTCCCATTCTGTAAAACAGCAAACAATCCGGATATTGTTCTTTGATCTGGTGATATTGTTGCATCATGGGGGTCATTATTTGCGTTCCTTAAAAAAATTATCCGAATTTCAAGAAATCATTTGCCTTCTTTGTTGAAATCTCTGAAATATATTCAAAGGATTTCAAAATGTGAGCAGGACGAAGCCCGATATCCAACGCCCCCACAGTTTCAAAGGCGAAGGCTATCGTATCTTTAATGAAACTGAGAGTAATCAAGCTGAATGTTGCAAACAAGAGGACACTTCATTTTTTTGACATTTCTGATAAGTTTCCTTAAGGTAGATGCGCTTTGCGCCAGATCGTACATTCAAGTCGTAGGATCGTCGGCGATTTATCCCTTTGCCATCGCGGTTGCCGAGACTTTTCATCAAAAGACAAAATTTCCCACGCCCATTATCGAATCGACTGGGACGGGAGGAGGAATCAAAACCTTTTGTACCGGCATTGGCCTTAACACGCCTGATATTGTGCTGGCTTCGCGTGCCATGTCTGAGCGGGAGCGACACTATTGCCTTCGACAAGGCGTCACGGATATTCTGGAAGTGACTCTGGGATTCGATGGGATCGTGATCGCCAGCCCTGACCTGAAAGCCCCGTTCTCTCTCAGCAGAGAGCAACTTTATCTGGCGCTGGCGGCAAAGATTGAAGATCAGCCTAACAGAAATTTTTATTGGTCTGATGTTTCATCTGAATTTCCCCAACGAAAGATCCGTCTTTTAGGTCCTTCCTCCGCTTCAGGAACGCGAGAAGCCTTTACCCAGCTCATCATGCAAAATCGTCAGACAAAGCTGCGTCATGACGGTGTTTATATCGAAGCCTCCGATCAGGAAACGGTAATCGTTCAGAAACTGCAACTTGAACCTGAAGCTTTCGGTGTTTTTAGTTTCAGCTTTCTGATGTTGAATAGCGACAAGGTGACGCCATTGCCGATTGAAGGCGTTACCCCGACCTTTAAGACAATCGTTTCGGGACAATATCCTCTTTCCCGTCCCTTTTATCTTTATGTCAAGAGCGCTCATCTCGATCGCGTCAAGGGGCTTGCTGCCTTTGTGGAGGAATTTATTTCCGCTGACGCGGCGGGTCATGAGGGTTATCTTGCTTCGTATGGGTTTATTCCTCAGCCTGAACAAAAACGGTTGTTGGAGGAAAAGAAAGTTCATGCGCTCACGCGTCCGAAGAAAGTCTCTTTACCCGAACAATTTCAGGATGTGAGCAGGACGAATCGTGATCATCGTGATGTCCAGAACCTCCGCAATTTGAAAGGCGAAGGGGAGTGATGAAAGTTTTTTATCTTTTTTGCCTGATGATCGTCTTCGTCCTCAGTTTTTTCCTATCTTATCGTAAAGCGTCCCGTTTTATGTCGCGTCCTTTCTCTTTGCCTTTCTATCATGGGGCATCGGGAACCCTCATGAGCGCAGGGTCGGGTCTTGTATGTTATGTCCTTCTCTTCCTTTTTGGGGTGGACCCAAAGGAGATCTGGATAATCTTTAGCGCGGCGGCGGGAGGGTTCTTCATCTGGCATTTTACAACGCCTGGATGGCGCGCGCAGAAATGGGTGGAAAAAACCCTTCGATATTTTTTGCTTATGGCCGCATTTTCAGCTGTTTTCATGACAATCGCGATTGTCTTCACGCTTTTTTTCGAGACGATACGCTTTTTCAGCATCATTTCTCCGGCGGAGTTTTTAGCGGGGACGCAGTGGAATCCGCAAACGACCTATGGGGATGCGTCTCGCGCCGAGGATTATGGGCTTTATGGCGCCGTTCCTCTTTTCGCAGGCACTTTGCTGATCATGTCAATCGCCATGGTCATGGCAGTTCCTGTAGGTCTGTTTATTGCGATTTACACGCGAGAGTATGCGAAAGCGGGAACGAGAAATATGATTAAGCCTGTCATTGAAATTCTGGCGGGCGTTCCTACGATCGTTTATGGATTTTTTGCCCTTGTCGCCGTCATGCCGTTACTGCAAAGTCTTGGCGAGTGGATCGGCGTTGAGATATCTGCGCAAAGCGCTCTTGGCGTTGGAATCGTGATGGGGTTGATGATTATTCCCTATATTTCTTCTCTTTCTGACGACGCTTTGGGCGCTGTGCCTCAGGCGTTGCGCGATAATTCGCTGGCTCTTGGCGCCACGCCTTCCGAAACAATTAAAAAGGTTGTCATCCCTGCGGCTCTCCCCGGTATCGTCTCGGCGATCCTGTTGGCTGTTTCGCGAGCGATTGGAGAAACCATGCTGGTCGTTATGGCGGCGGGTCTCACGGCTCATTTGACTTTTAATCCTTTAAAGTCTGTGACGACGGTGACTGTTCAAATTGTCAGTCTGTTGACGGGCGATCAAGAATTCAACAGCCCTAAAACGCTTTCGGCTTTCGCTTTGGGGATAACGTTATTTTTGATGACATTCGCGTTGAATGCTGTTTCTTTGAGCGTGGTCAGGAGGTATCGTGAAAAGCATCATGATGCCTGAATCCTATCCTCTGATGCGTTATGATTCTGCCAAAAGGCTGCCTCGCCGATACGCGGCGGAGCGACGGTTCAAGTTTTATGGCAAAATCGCGATCTTGTTAACGTTGGGCTTTTTGCTCACTCTTTTATCGGGTATCGTCATGCGTGGCTTGCCGGCTCTTCAAAAAGCGCAGATTGGTCTTGATGTTTCGTTTAACCCCGCCTTTATCTCAGAAGAAGGTCGCTGCGCTCTTTCATCCCTTACAAGCCAGTCCTTGCGAACGCTTTTGCCCAACGTTAAAAAGGAAAATGCGCCCTCTCTTCTTTCTCTTATCAGTCCTGGATCGTGCCGTATCCTGCTGCATCATCTCAGGACACATCCCGAAGACGTGGGTCGAACGATCCTGATGTGGCTTCCTGCTTCAGATGATGTGGATCTGTTTTTAAAGAACCGTCGAATGCGAGAGCCTTCGCAAAAATGTCAGCGCCTCAATGTCAGACAGATCCAGGCCCTTGATCATCTCGAACAAAAAGGAAGAGTGAAAACGATTTTCAACTGGCGTTTTTTCACGGAAGGGGATGCGCGTAATCCTGAATTTGCCGGCATTGCCAGCGCTTTCGCGGGATCACTGTATTTAATTGCCATTTCCTTGCTGTTTGCGTTTCCCGTGGGAATTGCCGCGGCTATTTATCTGGAAGAGTTTAACAGGCGCACCCGTCTTGCCCGGTTGATCGAAGTCAATATCTCCAATTTGGCGGCGGTTCCCTCTATCGTTTTTGGTCTTTTGGGTCTGGCTCTGTTTTTAGGAGTATTCAGGATGCCGCGTTCTTCCGCTCTTGTCGGTGGCTTGACTTTGGGTTTGATGACGTTGCCGACGATTATCATCACCAGTCGTTCTGCCCTCAGAGCGGTTCCCGGATCCATCCGCTATGCGGCTCAAGCTTTGGGGGCTTCGGAGATTCAAGTCGTCTTTCATCATGTGTTTCCGCTGGCGATGCCGGGCATCCTGACGGGTACGATTATTGGAGCGTCTCGGGCGCTGGGCGAGACGGCGCCTCTTCTGATGATTGGCATGATGGCTTTCGTGACAGACATGCCCCGCTCTCCTCTTGACCCTGCGTCGGCCTTGCCCGTTCAGATCTTTACCTGGGTGCGCAATCCTGAACCCGGCTTTATGGCGAACGCGGCGGCGGGGATTATTGTTCTGTTGGCTTTTATGATTTTTATGAACATGATTGCCATTCTCTTGCGACGCAAATTTGAGCATCGGTGGTAAGGGAAAGAGAAAAGAGAAAAACAATATGCATATACCATTTCCGACCAAAGTCGCCTCCCGAAATCTGAACCTTTACTACCGCACAAAACAGGTCCTTTTTGGAATCAATCTTGATATCCCTGCTCAAAGCGTCACCGCTCTTATCGGCCCTTCGGGGTGTGGCAAAAGCTCGTTTCTCAGGTGCCTGAACCGTATGAATGATTCGATTGACGGCGTGCGTCTTCAGGGAAATATTCTTCTGGAAGGACAGGATATCTATCAAAAAACAGTTGACGTCGTTCAATTAAGAGCGCGCGTGGGAATGGTTTTTCAAAAGCCGACCCCTTTTCCGAAGTCTATCTATGATAATGTAGCCTATGGTCCGCGAATTCATGGGCTTTATCGGCATAAAGACGAGCTGGATGAAATTGTCATCAGGTCTCTTGAGCGGGTTGGCCTCTTTCAGGAAGTGCAGGATCGTCTTCATCAGTCGGGAACCAGCCTGTCAGGAGGGCAGCAACAACGTCTGTGCATTGCGCGTGCGATTGCCGTCAATCCTGAAGTGATCCTGATGGACGAGCCATGTTCGGCGCTTGATCCTGTTGCCACAGCACGTGTTGAAGAACTGATTGACGAACTCAGGGAAAACTTTACCATAGTTATTGTGACGCATTCACTTCATCAAGCGGCGCGCGTTTCACAAAAAACAGCATTTTTTCATTTAGGCGAGCTGGTCGAAGATGGCGAAACGGGAGATCTTTTTACTAACCCCCAGGACGAAAGAACGCAGGCATATATAACGGGCCGGTTTGGCTAGAAAGAAGGAGTCATGGTTTCGAATCACATTGTAAAATCCTATGATGAAGATTTGAATTACCTTAATCATCAAATTTCAATGATGGGCGATCTGGCGATTGAACAGCTCAATAACGCCATCGCGGCCGTTCTCGACCATGATATTGTCCTTGCGGCGCAAATTATTGACAAGGATCCGGAGATCGACCAGATCGAACATGAGATAGACGCTTTCGCGATTCGCATGATTGCCTTGCGTCAGCCTGTGGCAAAAGATTTGCGCAATATTATTTCTGCCCTCAAAGTGTCCAATCATCTGGAGCGTATTGCGGATTACGCTACCAATATCGCCAGGCGCTCGCCTTGCATAGACGATCTTCCCAAAATTTCCGCTGTTCATATGCTTCCCCGGATGGGCGAGATGGCGGCGACGATGATTCGCGAAGTCATCTTTTCCTACATTGAAGGTGCGGATGATCAGGCTCTCAAAGTCTGGCGGCGCGATCAGGAACTTGATGAAATGTACATAAATTATTTGCGTGAACTTCTCCTCTATATGACGCAAAATCCCCATCACATCAACTCGACCACCCAGCTTTTATTTGTGGCCAAGAATATCGAACGCATTGGCGACCACACGACGAATATCGCAGAGATGGTTTATTACCTGGTTCGCGGCGTTCCTTTTACCGAACTTCGTCCTAAAGGAGATCTGGGGTGACGGCTCAAAAATTAACGCAGCTTCGCGACCTGTTGGATCAGCAGGGCGTTGACGGTTATCTCATTCCCAAAGCGGATGAGCATCAATGTGAATATTTGAGGCCGGACGCGGAACGGTTGCAGTGGTTGACACGCTTTTCAGGCAGCGCTGGATGCGCGATTGTCTTGAAAGACAGGGCCGCTCTTTGTGTGGACGGCAGATATGTGTTGCAAGCCCAATATGAAGCGGACAGAATACTCTTCGAGATTGTTGACACAACGTACACAGCGCCTACCGCGTGGCTGGTCAAGAACGTGCCTCAAGGCGCGAAGATTGGGTTTGATCCCTGGTTGATGACGCACAGCGCGTTTAAAAATTATGAAAAACGTCTCGCGGAAAAGGAAGCTTTTCTCATTCCGCTCGATCACAATCTGATTGACGATCTTTGGCAGAATAAACCGCCCCGCTGTTTGTCTGAAATGGTGATTCACCCTCTTGAGGCGGCAGGGATGTCTCACCAGGAAAAATTAAACGATCTGTCTGAAAAAATCCGCAGCCAAAACGCGGATGCCGCCCTTGTCACGATGGTGGAGTCTGTGAACTGGCTCTTCAACATCCGGGGGCATGATTTGGCGTATATGCCTGTCACCTTCGCCTTCGCCCTCATTTACAGGGAGGGAAGAGCAACCATGTTTGCAGACCTTGCAAAAGTGACGCCTGACGTTCGTGATCATCTGGGGGAGCGGGTTGAGATCCGCGCTTATGAGGATCTGCTTCCCGCCCTGCAAGAATTGGGTCGTCGGGGGCGTACAATCATGATGGATCCCGCCCTTGCGCCCTTGAAGGTCATTACAACCCTTGAACAGGCGGGCGGTCGCGTCCTGTTTGCAGATGATCCCGCGCTGCTGCCGAAAGCCTGCAAAAATGAGACTGAAATCAAAGGGATGCGCGAAACCCATGTAAGGGACGGCGCCGCCTTGACGATGTTTTTGCATTGGGTGACAACGGAAGGCGTCTCCCGAAAGGTAACAGAGATGGAGGCTGCTGAAAAGCTTCATGAATGTCGCGCGCGATGGGCAACTTTTTGGGGAGAGAGCTTCCCCACCATTTCGGCCGCCGGGCCTCACGGTGCAGTGATTCACTACCGCGCAACGCCTGCTACCAATCGTATGCTACAGATGGATGACCTTTATCTTGTCGATTCGGGCGGACATTATCATGACGGCAGTACGGATGTGACGCGAACGATTGCGCTTGGGCATCCCACATCCGAGCAAAAAGATCGTTTTACGCGCGTGCTCAAAGGCCATATCGCTCTTGCGCAGCTGATCTTCCCCCAGGGTACTACGGGTGGCCAACTGGACGCCTTCGCCCGTCGTTTTCTTTGGGAGGCGGGACTGGATTATGCCCATGGGACAGGACATGGCGTGGGATCAGTGCTTAACATTCATGAAGGTCCTCAGGGAATTTCGAAAATGCCCAACAGGGTTCCCTTACAGCCTGGGATGATTGTTTCCAACGAGCCGGGTTATTATAAGCCGGATCATTACGGTATTCGTCTTGAGAGTCTTCTTGTCGTTATGGCTGTTGACCTGCCGGGTGCAGAACATCCTATGCTAGGGTTTGAAACATTGACGTTGGCGCCTGTAGACCTGGCTTTGATTGAACGTTCCTTGATGACGCCTTCAGAGATTGAGTGGCTGAATGCCTATCATCAACGGGTCTTTGCGTCTCTTGCGCCGCTAATCGAACCGGAAACAAAAAGGTGGCTTTATGAGGTCACAAGACCACTTTAGAGAGAGGGATCAAAATATATAGACCAAAGGGGATCTCAAAAGGTGAACGGCATACCTCTTCGTTTCCCTTTGCAATCAGAATCGTTGACAATAAAAAAAACCGCGCCAGAAGCGCGGTTTTGAAAGTTGAGGTCGTTCAGGATCAAACTACCACTTGTAGCTGAGGCGAGCGAAACAGTCCGTTGCCTGTGGCTGGTATTTATCGGTACCAACCTTGCGGGAGTTATAGAAAGTATGTGTGGCTTCTACACCCACAATAACATGATCCGTTGCGTGGAAAGCAACGCCGAGTCCTGGGACGAATCCTGTGCGACGGCTTTTGTTATCACCTACTTTAAAGTTCGCTGATTCAACGCCTGCCTTAGCATAAAACAGAGCATTGCCAAACACAACGCCTGGACGCAACGCCAAACCAAAAGAGTTATTGCGTTGTGTTTTTAAACGGAGGGCACCCACAGTGTGGGTTTGATTGTTGCTGCTAAGGTTACCATAAGCCTCCAAACCTACATAAAAACGGTTTGGAAAATGCTTGCCATATCCCGCGTGTAAACCACCAATCACGCCCGTTGCGGCAACTTTAGCATTCAAAGGGGTTGCTGGTACTTTAACCTCTGTGTTTGTTGTTCCCGCACCCAGTTGACCGCCGAGATAGAAGCCGGAGAAACTGCACTCTCCAGCCATAGCGGAAGTCGCCAAAGCGCCTACTAATGCTGTTCCAGCAAGAGCAAGTTTAAATGTTTTCATCTTTGAATTCCTTTTTTATCAGTTAAATCAAAACTATTTGTCAGTCTAAAGCCTGAATACTCATTGAAAAGACATTTAGACTATCCTCAGAATCTTACATGTTTTTCAATAGGTCAAGGAAGAGATGGAAAAAATAATAAAACAGTCACAATTGTTGTTTTTATGCATCACTGCTTCATATCTACATTACAGGAGTCTTACATCAAAATCCTGAAAGGCGAAAGGTATCATAGGGTATCATATAAACCATAATCGTTTGATACTTGACTGCAGGATTCTTCAAATTAAACTTTTCAAAATGTCGTCTTCTCTTTTTTAAGTTTGACGAATTTCCGGGAGCAGAGTAAAACAAGCCATTAATTCTAACCTTCAATTCTTTGTTACGCCGAGACTTTATATCATGAAATTGAATCCTTCTCTCCTTTTCGCTGCTGGATTAAAGGCTTTTATGGCTATTGGCTCTATAGCCCTGGCGCAGGAAGAGACGTCTATGTCTTTGCAGACGCCTGAAACGATTTTTACTCAACCGCAAGATGTTGAACAGGAAAAAACCAACCCCGTTCCCGTACAGGCAGTGTCACGTTTCCTGGCAGGACTTCCGCAAGGGAAAGAATATGAAGCCTTGGAAAGCCTGCCGAATTGGCAAATCTATCGGTCGGTATTTGAGACAAGATGGTCGATGGTCGAAAAAGCGCGGATCGTCCCGATGAGCCAATGGCGCGAGGCGGCTCTTGGAAAAGTAACATTGCCTGTATTTTACCCTATGGGGGGGCCGGATGTTTTCAATGTGCTGACTTTCTTTCCCGACAGTCCTGAATACATCCTTGTGGGGCTTGAGCGCATCGGCGATATCCTGACTCTGCAAAGTCTTGCCAGGGAAGGGGCGGCGCCCCGGATCATCGCCAATCTTGAGCAAGGCATGAATTCTCTTTTTCAGCGGAGTTTCTTTATTACAAAAGATATGTCGCGCGACTTTTATGAGCGCGGCGTTTTGCCGACGATGCTGGCCTTGATCGCCCGACTTGGATATGATGTTCTTGACGTAAAATTCGTCTCTTATACGCCGGAAGGCAAAATACTGGAAAATCCCGATTGTTCTGCCAGACAGGGAGTAGAAATCACTTTTCGCAAGTCTGGCGGGCAAAACAATCAGAAACTTTATTACTTCAGACAAAATCTCCATAACGGGACGATCGCTTCTTTTGCGCGCTTTGTCGAGGCGAGAGGTTCTTTTGCCGTGATGTTCAAGTCTTCCTCGTACACGCCGCACCAGGTGGGCTTTTCACATCTGGTGGAACTGGTTGAAAAATGTGGCGAGATGATCCTGCAGGACGATTCGGGAATTCCCTATAGCCGATTAAAGAAAAACTGGAACGTCAGCCTCTACGGGGCGTACACGAAACCTTACGGAGAAAGCTTTCAGGCCTATGTGCAACCTGAGTTAGCCCATATTTATGCAACTGATCCCACTATTCCGCCCTTGGGGTTCAGAATTGGTTATGGATATGGAAAAACGCCGTCCTGTATACAGGTGGCGCGGAAAAAAGTTTCCCGCCCTGCAAATCCAGACCTTGAAATTAAATAGCGGAAAAGCGCAACAGTGTTCTAAAATATGGATGACAAGTTCTAAAATATGAATGGCAAAAGGAATAAATTTTATTTATAGATAGTGTCTTGTGGACTTCTGGCAAGATAATTTAAGGAAGAGCAAGATGACAAAAACACTGAAATCAATAGATTCTCCCCTACCTGATGAAAAAAAAAGAGGCGCTTTGCCTTGGATCATCTGGGGGTGTGGAGGTCTTTTTTATTTTTATCAGTTCATCATTCGCGCTTCGCCCAGCTATATGACGGAAGAGCTTATGCAGTCCTTCCAGGTGCATGGATTGGCCTTGGGGGCTTTGGTCTCTTTTTATTATTATGCTTATGCGCCGATGCAGATTCCTCTTGGTCTGTTGCTGGATCGTTTTGGTTCGCGACGCGTCTTGATCACATCATGCAGCCTTTGCATTTTGGGATCTATGATGTTTGCGTCCTCTCATACGTTAACCATCGCTTGTGCAGGCCGATTTTTGATGGGCGTAGGATCTGCGGGCGCCTGGATTGGAAGCCTGAAGCTGGCAACCTTGTGGTTCCCCGCCGATCGAATGGGCGTGATTATCGGAGCCACCATGTTCTTGGGAACGATGGGGCCTTTCTTCGGAGGGCCGCTATTGGCCAATCTTGTCAATTATGCCGGGTGGCGGCAAGCGATGTATCTGTTGGGAGCGATAGGGACATTGCTGGTGATTTTCATGTGGGTGTTTTTATCTGATCGATCGCCAGATTCGCCCTCTGTTTCGGCGGAGGCTCAACCTCCGGAATCAATTTTGAAAAGCCTTCAAAAAGTTTTTTTCGTACGTCAAGTCTGGATTAACGCCGCTTTCGCTATGCTGATGTATGTTCCTATTGCTGCTTTTGCTGATTTGTGGGGGGTTACCTTTATTCAAGATCTCTATCACGTTGAGAAGCCCCTCGCTGCCAGTGTCATTTCCTGTGTCTATTTTGGCATGAGCATGGGGGCTTTTGTCAGCGCTTACTTTTCTGACAGGATCGGCAGCCGTCGTTTGCCGATGATGATTGGAGTCATCGGGTCATTGATAACGTATAGCTTGATTATTTATATGCCGGGGATTTCGTTGACAATAATGTACGGTTTAACTTTTCTTACAGGATTCTTTTTTACAGGTCAGTTGATGTGTTTCGCCTCGGCCGTTGAGATGGTACCCGTTTCTTCCAGTGGCGTGGTCGTGGGATTCACCAACATGGTCGTCATGTTGAGTGGCGTTATTTTTCAGCCTTTTGTAGGGTGGCTTCTTGATTCAAGCCGTCGCATGGCACAAGATGCGCCCCTGCACTCTTCGATCTATACGCTGCAAGATTGGAGATTTTCTTTGACATCAATCGTTATTTGTTTGGTAATAGCCCTCTTTTTAGTAATTTTTATTAAGGAAACCCATCCCAAAATGGGCGTACTTCATAAACATGGCAAATTAAAGACTAAATGGAAAGAATGTTAAAGAATTTACAAGAGTCTCCCCTACTTGTTACAGGCGCCGCAGGCTTTATTGGTTCTCATCTTTGTCAAGCCTTGTTATCCCGGGGATGTAAGGTGGTCGGGGTGGATAACCTTAATGACTATTATGATGTCACGCTTAAACAAAGCCGGTTAAAAAATCTTGAGAAGTTCCCAAACTTTCAATTTCATCAGCTTAACATCCATGATCGGAACGCCATGGAAGCACTATGGCAAAGCTATCCCTATATTTATCACGTCATCCATTTAGCGGCGCAGGCGGGTGTGCGTTACTCTCTCAAGAATCCTTATGCCTATATCGAGTCCAATATTATGGGGCATATGGTGATTCTTGAGCTTTGCCGCCATCGTCAGGGTTTTCAGCATCTTGTGTATGCGAGTTCTTCTTCCGTGTATGGCGGAAATGACAAATTGCCGTTCGCTGTTCAGGACCGATGCGACAAACCGATTTCCCTTTATGCAGCAACCAAAAAGGCGGACGAATTGATTTCGCAGTCTTATGCCCATCTTTATCAAATACCTATGACGGGTTTGCGCTTTTTTACCGTCTATGGTCCTTGGGGGCGACCGGACATGGCCGCTTTTATCTTTACAAAGTCCATCCTTGAGGGGAGGCCGATTTCAGTCTTCAATTATGGTGAAATGAGACGTGATTTTACATACATCGACGATATCGTCGATGGTATTTTGGGGTCTCTTGAAAGTCCTCCGCAGCCTCAAAAACCGGGCGATGCCCCTCATCGCATCTATAATTTAGGGTGCCATCAGAGTGAAAAATTAAAGGATTTTATCGGAATCATCGAGGATGCCGTTGGCAAAAAGGCTATCCTTGATCTTCAGCCTCTCCAGGAAGGAGACGTGCCCGCCACTTATGCTGACATTCAAGCGTCACAACAGGACTTGGGGTTCGCCCCTCGAACATCTATTCGGGAAGGATTGCCAAAATTTGTTGCATGGTATCGTGATTATTATGGCGTTTAGACGGTTCGGGTCTTAACATCTCTTTAGAGGTGCGCCGGCGGATTTCTCAAAAGAGCTTTGATTTTTTGAGGTTTCTTTCATCGTCAGATATGGCAGAGGATATATTAAGTATAAGTAAAATAAGTAAATGCGAAAAATTATATACTCTTCGCTTTTCGGGATATGGGCCGATACCCTCTTTGAGGCTAAGACTTTATTTTAAGAATTTCTCTTAGATCTTGAGAGGTTTTCGAGTGGGAGTTTAATGTAGCTTCGATTTTATTGGTTGGCAGAATTCTATTGACTAAGGGATAGAGAATGTTTACAAAATGTGCTTATAAATCAAAAAAGTAGGGAGTAAAAATGATGGTAAAATATCTACACAAAATTTCTCTTATGGTTTGCATGCTCAGTTTTATGAGTTCAAATATTTCTGCTTCTGATATAAAAGAAGAAGGCGATTACAAGCTACCTATTAAATTTAAATCCTTTGTTTATGATCCTAACACTAAAAGCTTTGAAGGAGACTTCTTTCAAGAAACAGAGAACATTGCTAGACAATTTGGGGGTTTTTATACTGAAAAATATAAAAAGGTAACCTACGAAGATCTTCCTCAAGCTCAAGAGAAACTTAAATATATTAATTCAGCGTTTAACAAAGAAGAGTTAAATCAGTTGAAATTACAAAAATTGAAGTTTAAAGAGGAAGGAACCACTCTTGAAACTCAGGATTTAGAGCGCTACAAAGTACTAAAGAAACAAGAAGATGAATTTATTTTACAAGAATCTATTGTTGAATCCTTACAGGCTCAAAGTAAAAAATATGATAGACGTCGTATTGCTATGACTGATATGGGTGTAATTTTTCAGAAGATTTTTTATATAGAGATGCTTCAACCTCAAAGTATTATTACTAGTTCCTACTTTTACTACATTTCAAAGATTGAGGAAATGCGAGAACTTAAATTAATTGACTTGAGTGGATCGGCAGACAAAATCTCATCAAAATTTAAGCCTGAAGATATAGAAGGTACTGATTTGAATGAAATGAAAAAGAGGTGCGACTATATCTTTAATTTTTTGAAGGAATATATTTATAAATTGCATAATGAAGAAGCAAGGAGAATTGATCATGGAAGAAGATGTCTAGAAAACCAGAGAATTATTGACAGTAATAAATTCAGTAATGTTCTTAATTTATTAAAACTTAATGGTTCATTTTCTAATAAAGATATAAGTGAATTAGTTAATTATTTTGAAATCAAAGAGTTAAGAAAAGAAAAAAAGCAAATGGAAAATAAGGTAAGACCTCTGGCTAATTTGTATCTTTCATTTTTTAAAAATTTAGAGTCCTTTCAAAAAGAGATCGTAATAAATAAAAAATAGATAAACTATCATTCTCTATAAGGGAGATAGTGAAAGAGAGCTTGTATTTTGAGGTGTAGAACCTTATGAACAAGCTTTCTTAGTAAAATGACGACTCCTCACAACTTGGAGAGAGGGAAAGACTCATCTTTTCCACCTCGATGCTTAAGCTTATAAGCATTTCCAAGATAAAAAGAGAGAGTTGATCGCTCAGACAAAACGGCGTGCGTCCGATATATTAACTTCCTGTTGCGGGATTTTTTCGGATCAGTTAGTCTTAAAAAAAATTATAGTTCAGGTGAGGATTCAATGAAATTTATCTATTTATCTGTCATGATCGTCTTGCTTTCAATTCCTGTCACTGCAGATGAAGAAGTTTTCACATCGCAGCAAAAAGAAGCTCTCGGCAAAGTGATCGATGATCATTTAATGAAAAATCCGGAAGTGTTGGCTTCTGCCCTCGAACATCTTCAGCAAAAACAGATGAAAGAACAGATGGAAAAGAGCAAGGCTCTGATACAAAAAAACGCGGCACAGTTATTTAACGATCCTGACGATTATGTGGCGGGCGATATCAATAGTCCTGTGGCGATGGTCGTCTTCCTGGATCCTTATTGCGGGCATTGCAGGAAATTTCATAGCGTCATCACTCAGGCGCTGGATACGTCGACAAGTTCGGGCATTAAAGAACTAAAAATTATTTTTAAAGATTTGCCTATTTTTGGAGATTCTTCCGACCTGGCTGTAAGGGCGATGCTGGCGGCAAAAAGCCAAGGAAAATATATTGATTTCCAAAAAGAAATCTTTAAACAGGAAAAACCCGTCACAAAGGAAGAAATAACCAAAGTTGCGGCTAGCTTGGGTTTGGATGGATCTCGTCTTCTGATAGATATGGAGTCGGATAGAATAAAACGGATGGTTGCTTCTCATCGTCAGTTGGCAGAAGCGTTAGGTGTTGGAGGAACTCCCACCTCAATTATTGGTGACCTGATGATTCCGGGAGAAATCAGTCTCGAAAATCTTAAAGCGCTTGTGTCGAAATATAAGCAATCCAAAGCTCCTTCGACCTCTTCGAAAAATAGCTGATATACCCTTCGCCTTTCAAAATCCAGAGGTGTTGGGGATCAAGATTCGTCCTGCTCAAGCGCTTGACTTCTTTCTTGGCCGGATAGGGGCGCGAGGATTTTAGAAGGCAAAGGGCGTAACGAGAGAAGCGCCCGCCAGATTTGATTCAGGTCGGGAGAGACGTTTTGTGGATCAAGGTCACGAAGGTCATCGTAGTGCGCTGGTCGCTTCCAAACGCCACCAGCGATAAACGGATTGACGTCTTTTGCCATATTGCTTATACTTAAAAGCTGTTTAGAAAATTCTCTGTTATCGTTTCCTCATGGTTTTGGGCGCGGTTTCAGATCCTCTGTAGAGCTTTAATCATAATGCAGACGCATTCAAGGAATAGACTTCTTTCCTAACCGGATATGGCCAGAAAAGAAGTTTAATATGTTGTCCTCTAAAGAAAACTCTCGCGATGTTGGCTTAAAAAATGAAACAATTGCCAAAAACACTTTACGCCTTTATCGTGCATTTTTTGCAGTGTCAGTGGCGCAGCTTTGGACTTATGGCGCTGAGCATGGCTTTCTGGTCGATCAATGAAGCCCTTTATCCGTATTTTACGAAAATATTGATTAATCAGGTCGAGCGACTGCAACCGGGACTTGAAGCCCCATTTACGGCGCTTGCCTTTCCTTTGCTGGGCTTACTGATATGCTGGTTACTGATGGAAGCCTCCATGCGAAGTTTGGGAATTGTGTCCATGTATGCGTGGCCTGAATTTCGTAAAAACATACGCGAAAGCGTATTTATGTATACACAGGGACATTCGCACAGTTATTTTGCTAACCATTTTGCCGGCAGCGTCGCCAACAAAATATCTGACCTCCCGCGGGCGTGTGAGCATATCGTCGATATTTTTATCACGAGCTTTTTTGCAATTGCTCTGACCTTTTGCATTTCCTTAGCCGTGGTCTTTCAGGTGAACGTTATTTTTGGCGTCATTTTAATCAGTTGGGTCGCAATTTTTATGGGGCTTACTTTCATTTATCTGCCCAAAGTCAACACAACCGCCGAAATGCACGCGGAATCCGTTTCCGTCCTGAATGGTCGTGTCGTGGATAGCCTGAGCGGTATGATCGCTGTACGTTTATTTTCACATTTTGACTATGAACTAAAATACCTGAGAAAATATCAAAAAGATGAAATAAATAAATCCAGGAACGCAATCTGGGCAATTGAAAAGTTGAATATCTTCCGGGGGCTTCTTTCGTGCGCTTTTATGATTGTGATGTTTGCAACTCTTGTTTATGGATGGAATCAGAAATGGGTCTCTCTGGGAGATTTTTCTCTCATTGCCATAACCTCTTTTAATCTTATGGGGTTGGTTTGGCATTGCGCCTATAATATTACGCAGGTTGTTAAACAAATCGGGATAGCCCAGGCGGCTCTCTCGCTTCTCAGTGTGCCGCATGGGATTCAAGATGTTCCTCACGCTCGACCCCTTGTCGTGACAAAAGGAGAAATTGTTTTTGACCGCGTGACGTTCCAATACAAACGCAACACAAACGTATTCAAAGAGCAAACAGTCAAAATTGAGGCAGGTCAGAAAGTAGGGCTGGTCGGTTTTTCAGGATCCGGCAAATCGACTTTCGTGAATTTGATTTTAAGGTTTTATGATATCCATGAAGGAAGAATTCTCATCGACGGTCAGGATATTTCTCAAGTGACGCAAGCATCGCTGCGGACACAGATTGCCATGATCCCTCAAGATCCTGTCCTGTTTCATCGAACACTCTTGGACAATATTCGCTATGGACGACTTGACGCGACGGACGAAGAAGTCTTTGAGGCCGCTCGTCTTGCAAATTGTGATGAATTCATTCAGCATCTGGAAGCCAGCTTCCAGACCACGGTTGGGGAACGAGGGATAAAGCTTTCAGGAGGACAGCGACAGCGCATCGCCATTGCCCGCGCCCTCTTGAAAAACGCACCCATTTTAATTATGGATGAAGCTACCTCGGCCCTTGATTCGGTCACAGAAAAAATGATTCAGGAGAGCTTGAAGGAATTGATGAAAAATCGCACTTCCTTGCTTATTGCGCATCGGTTGTCAACCCTTAGAGATATGGATCGCATCCTGGTGTTTCATAAAGGGGAAATTATTGAAGATGGAACGGTGCGTGGACTTTTACGTAAAAAAGGTCATTTTGCCCAACTTTGGCATATGCAATCAGGAGGATTCTTGCCAGAGACGGCGGAAGGAGCGTAAAAAGGCGTTTAATTCCAAAATGTATTTCCTTCTTGAAAGACGAAGGGTCTAAAGACGATAGAATGATCAAAGCCACGGACAGGGTTTATGCTGAAAATACTGAAAATAATACGGGAGGAAAGACTTTAAACGTTTATGGTGGAAATCTTTTCTTCTGTGCGAATCTATGATCAGGACTTTCCCGTCATTTATAAATCCTGCGCCAAATCGCGGGTCATACGCCTGCGCTATTCTCGTTGTGGACGAGAGATTTTGGTGACGGGACCTCAAAGCGTTTCTGGCTCTCATATCAAAGTGTTTATTCAAAAGTCGATGACGTGGCTTCATACTCATGTTCCTCAGCCAAACCATTATAAAAGCTTCTCTTCAGGCGTGATTTTTCCCTTTTTAGGACATGATTTAACGATACGTCACCATGCCAGTCGTTCGTCAAGCGTCTTGAAAGACGGTTCTCTTCTGCATGTGATGGGTCCCCTTGAGAAAGTCGAAGCCCTCATCCTCCAATGGATCATAGTGCAGACAAAAACGTATTTTGAGAAAATATGTTCCTTTCATGGGCCTGCAATAGGGGTAACGCCAACGGACGTTCGTATCAGGGATCCTGAAACCCGCTGGGGAAGTTGCAGTTCGAGAGGCGCCCTTTCTTTTTCCTGGCGGCTTGCCCTCGCCCCTCGCGAGGTCAGCTTTTATGTCGCCGTTCATGAGCTTAGCCATCTTAAAGAAATGAGTCACAACCGTACCTTCTGGAAATTGGTGGCTTCTCTTTGTCCTGATTATCAACGTCACCAAAAATGGCTGGCCCAGGAAGGTGCTTCTTTGCATCTTTGGGGGCGAAGAAGCTGAAATTCATGACAGGATCAGGTATCAGGATATATACCTACATGCACATCCTGGAAGGCGATGGGTGACAACTATATCACGTTGCGCCCTTGGAAGCATAATCATCATGATTGAAATTTTTTACATCAAAAGACCTCTTGCATAACCAGATATGGCGTGAGGATTTCGAACGAGCTTTTAACGCCAAAAGCATCCGCCAGTATAGGTTATGCAAGAGGTCTAATGTTCAACGCCCCACATTTTTTCAAGGTTATAAAGGGTACGTACTTCAGGCTTGAAAAGGTGGATAATCACATCCCCCATATCAATAAGGATCCAATCTGAATTTGGCAGTCCTTCAACGGAAATAAATTTCATTCCTTTACCCTTGAAGTGTTCGCGCAATAATTCAGCAATCATGCTAATGTGCTTTTGTGAGCGCCCGCTCGCAACGATTATCGTTTCAGCAATCGTTGATTTTCCTTCAAGATTAATCGTAACGATGTCAAAGATTTTGTGGTCTTCGAGAAGTGATTGGATTTCAAAAGGAAAAAGTGCCTTGGTCACCGGAGAACTCTGCTGGTATGTTTGAATCATCGTATTTTTCTATCTATATTTTACCTGATTTTGCTTGTCTGTTTGAGTCTTTCTTCCGTAGATATAACGCAGATTTATATCCTTTGTCTTTCAGAATATACCCTTTGCTTTTTTATCGGGTTTCGTTGACAGATTCTCTGCCCTGCTTCAGGGCCTCTGTCCGTTTCTTTCGGTAGAATTCTATGGGCAAAAGTTCACTTTCCGGGACCAGGTCGATAAATAAAGTTCCGTTTGTGTGATCAACCTCATGCTGAATCACACGCGCAAGAAAGCCTTGCGCTGTTCCTTTGATGAGACGTCCTTCAGCATCGTAACCCTGATAGACGATTTTTTTGAAACGCGCAACCATTCCTCCCAAGCCATCCACCGAAAAGCAGCCCTCATAGTCCAACGTTTTTTCCTCTCCTGAACCTGTATAGGAGGGATTGATCCATAAGGACTGGGGTAAAGTGTCCATCAGATCAGGGCGCCACTTCTTGAGTTTGGGGTCATCTTTCACTTCAAGGACGATCAAACGCTTATGAAAGCCCAGTTGTGGCGCCGCAAGCCCTACACAGTTTTTTTCGTTCCTGAATTTAGTTATCAGCACATCCATTAGGAGACCTCCAAAAACCAGCAGATTTTGAGGCATGGAGAGAGGATTCAAGAACTTATTAGCATTTTTAGGTTCTTTTTCAGGCTTTATCGTCCAATTTCCGTGGAAGATTTAAGAGAATAACAGCTCCTTTTTCACGAAC
>JAEUKR010000011.1 GCA_016794245.1 Caedimonas sp.
GCAAGAAGAATCCCTGAAACTGGAGACCGATGTGCAAAAGTTTATTCGGTTGTCCGACAGAGCTGCTGAAGTAAGTGCACTTGTGAGCGGAGAATCAAAGACCCTTTATCCTGTCATGGACGAGATCATCGCTGCATGGAAGAAAGATGAACGTTTTGCAGAAAAAATAAAGGCATCGGGCAATCAACGGGCTTACCGTCGTATCGAAGACTATTATATCGAGCAAAAGCGCCTACAGGAAAGAAATAGGGGAAATGCGCTTGAGATGTAGTCTGAGCCTTAAATAAAAAATATATTGCTCCAGCATATGTACCGTTTATCACCACACCATTTCTATTGAAGGTTTTAAGTTGGATTTTTCTCAGGCCTTAGATATATTGAAAGTCGTTTATAAAAAAATATTTTAACGCCATAAGGAAGCTTACTTATGACACCTTTTGAAGGCATCTCAGGAAAGCAATCCAGTCAAGAAATTGACAAGATTAAAGCTCTGAAAAAAGAAAAGCAAGAAACCTTTGATACTATCAAAGAAGCTTATGCAGAAGCCAAAGGCTTTGACTTTAATAAAGCGATCATTAAGAAAAACATCAAGAATCTCGGAATGGATAAGGAAAAGATCGCTGAACATGAGGAACTCATATCCCTACCTATGAACACTTTAAATAAGACAAATGAAACGTATGTTTAATAAATTTCTTGAAATTGATTGTTGGCTCACAGATAAAGAAAGTGAATTTTATTCTGTATACCCATCTATAAAAAAGAATTGTGAATTGTACACTGAAGAAGGGTATAGCCAGATCTTTTATTTCAACAAGAAAGAACTTCTTAAAGAAATTGGGATTCAGGAAAGCAGGCAAGCTGATAGTTCATCTTTTTTTCGTTGGATTTTAGAAGGAAATTTAAAGAGTAACGATTCATATGAAGAACGTCAGTTTTTTCATTTTATTATGGATTTATGTAGGACGGATTATGAAAATGTACATCCAGAATTAAGACCCCTTTTTTCTCCTCTAATAACGAAAGCAGAATGGAGAGGTGAAAATGAAAATAAACTTGAACCTAAGTTTGAGATTGATCAGATATTCTCTAGATTTTTTCATCTTTTCCTTTTAAATAATGGAGAAACTTTACGATGGGTTCTTCCCAACAGTGATAAAAATTATGAGGAAGATATAGTAACCGTATATAAAGATAAAGAAAAAGTTGATTGTGCAGAGATAAAAATAAATTCAGATCGAGTTAAACAATTCTGTAATCAATATGACCTTGGCATATTAGAAGTTATTCGGATTAACAAGAATTTTTTATCTGAAACCGATGCATTAGAATTTTACAGAAGTACATGCACTCAAGATGATCGTAACATACTCATTAAAAGAGAATTTTTCTCTGATAAAAAATGCCTCAAACAAGTTGAACACGCATTCCATATAAATTTGATGCCTTGCCATAGAAGTCATTTTTGTCAAGTGCGACGTTTATATGTGACTGATTGTAACGAAAAAAAAGAAGAAAAGAAGTTCAGATCATTTTGTATTAACAGAGAAGGAGAGGAAAAATCGTGCGAGCCTTCCTCCGATCAACTAGGCTATTTTCAGCCGGTAGCTTTTGAACAAGAAGTACTCAGTAAATATATTAATAACGAATATTATAGAGTTTCTCATAGTAGTTTAATTAAAAATCCTCGCTCAAAACATGAAGAGGCTTATAGCCTTAACTATCTTGATACTTCTCATTCTGAGATAATCATAGTTCCATTATATAGGTTATCTAACTTGCCCTTGAGAGAACAAGATCACTGGAAAAAGTATAACTCGCCAGAGTTATATAAAAAGTATGATGGTGTTAAGTGGTCGCCTCAGTATGTATCAGCTGCTTTTCATGGAATCCCTAGCAAACAGGATAAACAATCTGCAAGCTTGCAAAAACGACTTTTATACAGCTTTGAAAATATTCAAAAAATACATTCTGCTCTTTTCTCAGAAAAAGCAGAAAATATTATAAAAGAACTTCAAGTGATCACAGTTACCAACCAAAAAGAATTTTTGAATTTTTCATGCAAATTATACAAATTATTTTTCAGGTATATCGATGAAGAATCTCTAAAACAGCTCTTACTATCAAATAGTAAAACTTGTCAAGGAGAAGGCCACAACAAAATCCTTCAAGAAGCGTTCCAACTCTCATCGTCAGATATAGATTTTCTTGAATCAATAAGGTCAGCTCGAAATTTTAGAGAGCATGAAAATAATAATAATAATTGGCATGAAAGTATAGAGTATTTTAAAAAAACCCTTGATGAAACGGAAATCAATAAAGTTTTTTTTGACCAAAATAATATTGTTTTTAAAGAGATGTTTTCTCTCTTTTTAAAGAGAGTAAATATTATTATGGATAAAATTGAAGAAAGTTTGCAATCATATAAAAAACCAGAAGCCATGCGCTTCATTTAAGAAAAATATTATGAGCCTTGCATATATTTTTTCACTTCTTCCAGCAAGAGATCCTGATCTTTGGGAGAGAATTTCGCAAAGTTTTGCCAGACTATCTTGCCGATGACAATGTATTTGGCGATATTTTTATCAGGGTTGTAGACATGCTGGGGGAACAGATAAAAAAGAAGTCCTCCTGTTAAAACGGAAGCAGCACAAAACACCCCACATATCAGAAGTCCTTTGCGGGTAAGCCTCTGCTTTTGAAGGGTGAGAAGCTTTTTCAGAGTGGAAACGATACCTTCCATCTCCCGTTTGAATTGAGCCGCTTCTGTGGAATATTGCTGAAACGTCTGGTTCATTCCTTCGTGGTATTTTTCCGCAAATTTCGTGAAACTCTGCTTTTCCTCATCAAGATAATCTTCAAAACTGCTTTTGAGGGCGTTCAATTCATCTTTGTACATTTTTAAAGATTCCTGAACAGCGTTTTGCTGTGTTTTGACGCCCTGAGCTGTGGTTTCCAGAAAAGACCGGCTTAGAATTTCTGCAAGAACTTTGCTTTCTCGATCAATGGTCTCTCTGATCACCTTTTCAAGAGAAGCAACCAGAGTTCCTCTGATTTTTTTAAGCTCTTCAACTTCGATGATGACTTTGGGCAAAGATTCCGCAAAAGTTTTTTCTTCCTTTTTCAGCTTGTCCAGGTTTTGGCTAAAAAGCTCATTAAAGCGTTCTGCTCTGGCTAAAAATATTTGAGGTGATAGAGCTTCTCCAGTTTTGTCGGGTTCATGTTCCATTATTTTTTCTATGTCCTTTGTTTGTTCATGCTCTCGCGTAACGGATGCGCATTATGTACACTCCGCCCTCAGCAGTAGACCCCTTTTATTTTCTTTGTCTCCTCAGACAGCGGCTCTCTCAGGGAGTCTCTGTTGACAGACTAAACCTGGCTTTAGTCGCGGGGAAATTGCCGGATAGCAGGACATAAGCTTCCAGTTGGTTCAGAGACATGATGTCGGTGGCTGAAATCGTGGCCTGTGTCCTTTGTTGCGACGACAGATTCACCCCATCGCGCATATGGTGGGAACCCATGGAGAAATTCTCTGTAGAACACAGAATATCCTGCTCTCCCAAGGTGAGAGACAAGTCACGAGCGGTTTCATGATCTTGCGATCTGAAAATCACCTTGGTGCTGCAATTCGAGAGCAGGGTTTTTGTTCCCGAATGATGATAGAGATGGTCAATCTGACTTTTGTTCTGGAATCCCAGAACACAACAGGCGCCATACTTGGCTCCTTCCGTGACGACACGTTTGAGAGAAGCAATAGGAAAGTCCCAACCCCCCACTTCGTCAGCCACCATCCACAGACGCTTCTCAAAGTCTTCACCTGCTTTTTCCAGCCCCATAAACGAAAAACCGAATAGAGAGGCCAGAAGCGGTGCCAGAGCGCTTCTCTGGGTGGGTCTGGCCATGAGGAACAGCCACTGATCGGTGTCCTTCTTGTCTTTGACCCAACGGGTGACGGCAAAAGGATTGCCCTTCCTGTGAAGAGAGTCAAAAGCCGCAATGGAGTTGGCTGCCTGCATGCGAACACCGGCCGCTGTCTTTTCCGCTTCAGGACGCATCAGCGCCGCTACAGGAGAATGTTCATAAAACTGCGCTGTTTCTTTGCCCAGAGGCTCCCAGCAGCACCACCGGAGGATTTCTTTCATCCGGGGATTATCTTCCTGCCCCAACTTTTGAGCTGTGAAGGCCAGCAGCTTGCGGGCATTGCCATGCCAAATGGGATCTCCCTTGCCTTCGGGGATCATGGCGCTTGCCCAGGCATCGTATTCGTAAGTATCGAGGTTTTCTCCCCAGATGTCCCAGGAAGCCGAGCGCTCGTCCAGGGGATTGATGAGAATATCCTGCTTGGGTCTGTAAAAGCGTGCCGTTAATTCCCCTGTGGAATCGAGAATGACCGCTCGGTGCCCTTTTTGACGCACCTGATGCAGAAGATGGATGATACAGGTCGTTTTTCCCATGCGGGTGGCGCCGATCACAGCCATATGCTGGTTTTCTGATCCCTTGGGCAAGGGAAGTCCTGGAGCGATCTCAAACTCGGGATGCCCTCTCTTTCTGACTCTGTGGGCGACTGTTTCCACCGATTCAATTTCCTTCCCCCGCAGGATCTTGTCTTGTTCTATTTTGTGACTCTTGATGCGGAAGAAGAACATCATGGTCACGATGGCTGTCATCCCGCTTCCCAATCCCCACAGAAGAACGGTATGAACCCGAGAGGCTTTTTCGATCACCCAGGGATGCTTGAGGAATTCAAGGGTACGGGTAAAAATCCGTCCCTGACCGGGCACCCATAAATCGGTGGTCAGTTGTGAGAGGGATTTATAAGCTGAGGGAATGCCTTTGGAGCCACGCATGAGTTCTCTGAGAAAAACATCAAGATTTATGAGAAAATCCTGCACTTGTGGCCACAAGAAAACCTTGATCTTACCGCTGAGATAACTCATGGCGTAAAAGTCCCACAGCAGCCACACGCTTAAATCTGCATACAGAAAGCTGACCCACATGCCCAGAAGACCAAACCCGCTTGCCCAGAGAAAGACAACCTTGTAATTCTGAAACCGCATCCGCCATTC
>JAEUKR010000050.1 GCA_016794245.1 Caedimonas sp.
CCAGGCATACCTAACAGATCCTAAACCATCCCCACAATACACAACCCATCCTAAAACAAACCCCAATACCTTCTAAACCCACACACCACCATACGACCAACCCTAACCAAAATATCTACAGCACAACTACACCCAAAAAAATCTGTAAATTTAAACTCTAAATACCTTTTTCTTATTGCTTCTACAACCAAGCAATCAAGAAATTCTGCGAGATTTAGTCGAAGAAATCTGGATTTTAGACGTTATCCAGCTGTGAGAACCTTATACCTCGTGATGCGCTTGCTCATTATCTATAAGCTGCGAGAAACTCAACGGACACCCGCCACTCTAGATTTTGAAATCTTTTGGGTATATTTGTTTTCTGGCCTACTCTTGAGACTTCCTTTTATATTTTCTATTCATCAACCTTTCATGAGCAAACAGTTTTTCTTTTTCAGTGATTTCTTCTGTTGGATTTCCTTGCAAGTCATAACGATGTGTTGCCATTTCAAATGCCTGAAGGTATCTCATCCGTGAGGTATAAAGGGCAAGCGCTTTTCTTATTTTTGTTTTGGAAGGGTCTTCTTCTTCAAGATCAAGCTTGAAAATATCCTCGTGGATAGATTTTTTCAGGGGAACAGGATTTTTGATAGTGAAGCATTGAGGGAACTTTTCAGAAAGCCATAAAATCGTTTTCTGGTTTCTCTCTCTTCTTTGTTCTTGTATTTTTTGTGCCACCATTTTTGCTATCTGTTCCAAAGTTAAGATTTTTGGTTTTTCACGAATCTTTTTTCGTGTCGCTTTGGCGGGTCGTCTGTTCTCTTTCAGGTTCAAGGTCTTTTCTAGAGCAAGAGGTTTAGAAGATAGAGACATCATGGGGTATCCTCATGGGTATATTTTGTATTAAAAAAAGCAACCTATCCTAACTATAAATAAAATTTAAGTTTTTTCTCAAATAAATTTCTTGTCACAAACCTTATCTACCACTCTACAACATAAAAGACAGAAATGAGAAGGGACTTTTATGTCTATAAAACGAGGATAATCTTCCTTACTTTGGCATGAGATATGAAAAGGTATTTTCACATCAGACTTGTTTTATGACCAAATATGGCAAGGTTCTCTTTAACCCGATTCACCAAGGTGCCTAAAAATAGGCTCCAATCCTTGTGACATATAGCTCTGAGGTCTATAACTAAAAATTTCTGCTGTAGATGATCTAAATTCACACACTAAAATACACGAAGGTGATCTTACAAGAAAATCAACACCCCTCTGCAAGCAACATTGATGGGATTCACTTCTATAACTTTGCAAAACGCTCGCTTAAAGATTGAACTTGGCATTCAAAATGAAATCTAATTTTTTTATAGTTGTTTTTTTTACTGAAAGTCCGTCTTTTTCCTTCATGATCAATAAGACTGTACCACTTATCAACCTTATAATCTGTATTAGGATCATTAAATAATTCCATAAGATCCGTTTCTAACATTGCATAAGAGTGAATTTCTTTATGATTAAAATCAATATCTAGGAGTTCAGAAACTGCTGCTCTAAAACCTAGCTTCTCAAGAACTTTGCACGAACCCACATTAGAAGGATCAGCTGTCGCATAAAGCCAACTCAACGGTTTGCCTTCACATTGAAAGGAATTGATCATATTAGCATATTTTGACGTATCGAGTCCTAATCCTTGACCAATACGACGCACTTCCGGCGCCCATTCATGAACGATTTTATTAAGTATGCTAGAGGCCAATCCTCGTCCCCAACATTTCTCTGTATAAACATATCCAATCTCAGCAACACCTTCTTTCCCTTTTTGAGGTACAGCTATAAAATGACCCCATTCCTCTTGAGTTTTGATATCATAAATCTTTAATGCTCCATAAGGTTGTCCATTTTGAAAACGAGGGATCCAAAAATTACGCAAAATTTTTTCCGTTGTTTCAGGAGTAAAAGGCTTTCCGTCTGCAAATGATTTCATTACATTTGGATTTCCAAAAAGTTGTACATAGAAAGGTAGATCCTGTTCTGAAACTTCTTTAGCTTTCCAGTAATCTCCTTCAAGGCAAACGTGGAGGTTTTTAGCTCTCAATGGATCATCAAACTCAAAAATATTTGATTTGAATGTGGCGTGACTAGCCTGGATCAGTAATGTTCCTAAACCTAAAAAAATGAAAAAATAATATTGAAAGCTTTTCATTTTATTTCCTTTTTCTGTAACATTGAGTCTCTCTGAGAGAAATATCGAATAATGCGCCGAATTCTGTAGATTTCTTTTTTATGCGTCAATAAAATTAATGACTTCACGGAGCAAAATGTTAGAATAGGATTTCTTATGGAGGAAGCTATTGAGAAGGATTCAATTACCATGACAAATTGTATTTTATCATCTGTCTCATTACCTTCTTATAAAGGCCGCAAGGTCGAGACCGTTTTATGAGAAAGTGTCTTATGCTAGAGGCAACATGGAAAACCGTATCAAGGAAGGTAAGGGAGAACTATATCTAAAAGCCAAAAAATAGCCCAAAAACCCATATATTAACTCATGATATCATTAAATCAGAAAGTAAAACGTATAACTAAAGCCTTATGAAATATTCAGGTTATAGGAATTTTTAAAACTCAGGATTGTTTTTATGGTTTGTCTTATGCCTTGATTTTTCTTTTTTGTCATTTTTTGCTTTCAGCGGTCTTGAAAGGTCATGGCGGGTCATCCAATTTTCCCAATATTCTCTTATAACGGGGTTATTTTTGAGGATGAAAAGATTTTCGGCATTGGTATACTCGGCAGCGTTGCTGAAATTATAGGAACCTCCTATCAAGGTCTGAGCATCCAATATAAAAATCTTATGGTGCGCAATCTGGGGTTTGGCATCGATCAGGACTTCAATACCCCCTTGAGCAAGATTCTGCAATTGGCTATGGAGGTTTGATTCCTGGGATTTATCCGCCAAGACCTTCACGACAACGCCTTTGCGATGAGCTTCTATCAAAGCATCCGCAATTGGCTCTGACGTCAGTTGATACGCTTGTATCAAAATTTCATGTTTCGCTTTCCTGATTTCAGCGACGATCAGCGGCAGGCACCGTTGTTGGGGTGTAAAGCAGGTCTGGATCTGCGTTCCTTCGGGAGATTGATAAATGGGCGGCGGTGGCGGTTCAAAGAAATGGCCGCCCAAGGCAAACCCGATCAAGAGGCAAAGAGAAGGGACGCTCAGCGTTTTGACAGAGATCCGATCTAAACGCGAGGCGCACCGCGCTTGTCTTCGCCGAGACATCATGATTCTTTTCAAACGGATATGTCCTTAATCAACTTTTCTTCCTATCTTTCCATACCTTATATTAATATTATTAAGCGTTTTATAGATGTTTGTTGGCGCTCTGACTCTCAAAACAAACGCTACCGTCTTGACAATACAGAACAATACCGATCCAAGAACCTAAACACCTAACGCTCCGGCTTTTCCAGCCAATCCTTAAGTTTCGTATATTTCCTTTTGGTATGATGATCCTTGACAGCAATCGCCATCGCTTTCTTCTCGCCAATCACAACAACAAGGCTTTTGCCGCGCGTGATGCCTGTGTAAAGAAGGTTCCGTTTCAGCATGGGGAAATGCTGCATCATAAAAGGGATGACGATCACAGGATATTCAGAACCCTGGGCTTTGTGGATCGTTGTCGCGTAAGCAAGCGCAACCTCATCCAATTCGCCAAAATCATACGTTACGCTTTTCTCTTCAAATTCGATCATGAGTTCCTGAGCTTCTGCGTCAATCCCTCGAATAAAACCAATATCGCCATTATAAACATCCTTGTCATAGTTGTTGGTCGTCTGCATCACTTTATCGCCGATGCCATAGGTGAAGCCAAAGCGATCGATTTTGAGGTCGGAAAAGGGATTGAGCGCTTTTTGAAGGTCTATATTTAATAATCTGGCTCCCAAGCTTCCACGATTCATAGGACACAAAACCTGGATATCTGTGATGGCATGAACGCCGAATTTTTTCGGGATTCGGTTCTGAACGACGTCAATAAGTTTTTGCCTGCAATCTTCAGGATCACGCGCCCTAATGAAATAAAAATCACAGGATGGTTCTGAAGCTGTTTCTAACGGCATCTTTCCCTGATTGACGCGGTGTGCATTAAGGATGATGCGGCTTTGTGCCGATTGCCTGAAAATCTCGGTGAGCGTCACAACAGGTAAGGCGTTGGATTGAAGCAGAGCCTTCAGGACATCTCCTGGACCCACGGACGGAAGTTGATCTGCATCTCCTACCAGGACCAGAGCCGTCTTGAGAGGAAGCGCTTTTAAGAGAGAATTCATCAATGGAACATCAATCATCGAGACTTCATCCACCACCAGTAAATCACAATCCAGGGGATGATCAGGCCCACGCTTGAAACGATGAGACCCTGGCTCGGTCTCCAACAGGCGGTGAATGGTCTTGGCCATAAGTCCCGTGGTCTCTGTAAGCCTTTTCGCCGCGCGCCCTGTCGGCGCACAGAGCATGATCTTGAGCTTGCTTGCTGCCAAAATAGTCAGAAGGCTTTTGATCAAGGTCGTCTTTCCTGCTCCTGGGCCGCCTGTAATTACCATTACTTTTGATGAAAGGGCTTTTATTAAGGCCTCTTTCTGACTTTGCGCAAGAGAAAAGCCAAGTTTTTCTTCCGACCAAGAGATCTCTTGCTCAACGCCAAGATCTCCCCAGGGAAGGGAACCCTTACTCAATTCTCGCAGCAAGCGCGCCGTATTGAATTCGGCATAATAAAGTCCCTTGAGAAAGATACCCGCCTCCCCTTCCAGCAAATCACGAATCAGTTCGCCCTTGTCAAGCTCTCTTCCCAAGGCTTCCTGAATAATCGAAGACGGAACTTCAAGAGTTTGCTCAACCCCTGATAAAAGGTCTTTCTCAGGCAACCCACAATGACCTTCTTCCGTGGCCTTCAAGAGGATATGCGTGATGCCCGCCCGCACTCTTAAAGGCGAGTCTTTTGCAAGACCTACCTTTTGCGCGATTTGATCAGCAGACTTAAAGCCAATCCCGCGGATGTCGCGTGCCAGACAATAGGGATCTTCTGTAATTGCGCGAATGGCCTCTGCTCCATAGGCCTTGTAAATTCTGACCGCTCTTGCCGTACTGATCCCATGTTGGTGCAAAAAAAGCATGATCTCGCGAATCGCCTTTTGATCTTGCCATCCTTTGATAATCAAACTGGCTCGATGTGACCCAATACCTGCAACAGTTTTAAGAGAAGCGGGCATGTTTTCAATCACATCAAACACGTTCAGGCCAAACGCTTGCACCAGCTTTTTGGCATACACGGGCCCAATCCCTTTAATAAGGCCAGAGCCAAGATACTTTTCAATCCCCTCTTCAGTCGTAGGCGCACAGGCTTTCAAAAAAGAAGCCTTGAATTGCGGCCCATAATTCCTGTCATGAACCCATTCCCCAGAAGCGTTGATGAACTCACCAGCGGAAATCGCATTGGCATGACCAACAACAGTCACAAAATCTTTTTGTTTTTCCACCTTGATCCGTAACACACAATACCCTGTGTCCATATTGTGATACGTGACCCTTTCCACAAGGCCAGACAAAAATTCAGTTTGCGACATGATTAAGCATTAAGATAACAACACAACCGGTTAAAACAGAATATGAAGAATGACAACCGAGTCTGAATGCACTTGAAGATGTTAACTTCCAAATCTTTCATGGACTCTGTCAGAGATTTTGATCTCTATGATTAAATCTAAACTCACACTCTTTCAGACGCAAGAACAACTTATTTTGTAAGTGGTTCACTGCCCTGTCTTTGTCAAGGGAATCGAACCTAGCCCAGAAAACAGGAACAAACAAAGATTATGGACATCCGTATTTTTTTGGTCGACTGATCACTGATCATAGGAAACAAAAATTTGTCTCCGCGCTCATGCTAGAATTCTTATCAAGAGTTATTCTTAGAAGTAGTTTTTTATCAAAAAATCGCTGTTTTTAATGGTGCCCGCTGCCAGACTCGAACTGGCACGCCCTTGCGAGCGACAGATTTTAAGTCTGTTGTGTCTACCATTCCACCAAGCGGGCACACTGTTAAAGACACTAGCTTTTCGCTGCGTTTCAATCAAGAGGCAGGTTAAAAATTTTACGCCTTTAGGGCGACGCGCGGCGCGATTTCTTCCAACACATGCCCCGGCGTAGCTAAATGATAATTCAACGTCCTTTTCAAAGCGGAACGCATATCCGTTTTAGGCTCCCACCCCAACAAGGTACGCGCGTTTTCAATAGACGGGACACGAAAAACGCTATCCTGATAGTGCTTCCCATAATGCTTTTCCCCCTCTACGCTTATAATTTTCACCTGCTCTGCAAGAGAACGCACGTGAGGGTATTCCTTGAACAGCTCGACAATCATTTCGGCAAGTTCTCGAATAGAGAGGTCGTTTTTGGGATTCCCAATGTTGAAGATGCGCTGATACGCCACGCCATCCTTGTTTTCAATGATTTTGACAAGAGCGTCGATGCCGTCATCAATGTAGGTGAAAGAACGCCGCTGCTGTCCTCCATTCACAAGACGGATTTCGCCATGATGAAGAATATTGGAGATGAACTGCGTCACTGCCCGCGAACTGCCTTCTTTCTGCTCATCAATACGATCAAGCTTGGGACCAAGCCAATTGAAAGGACGGAACAGGGTGTAATTCAGTCCTTTCTCAAAACCATAAGCGTAAATCACGCGGTCCATAAGTTGTTTGGAGCAAGAATAAATCCAGCGTTGCTTGTGAATCGGCCCCAGAACAAGAGGCGTAGTCTCCTCATTGAATTCGGCATCCCCGCTCATGCCGTAAACTTCGGACGTAGAAGGAAAAATCACGCGTTTGCCGTATCGCACACATTTGCGTACAATCTCAAGATTTGCCTCAAAATCAAGCTCAAAGACGCGAAGGGGTTGCTGAACATACAAGGGGGGATTGGCAATTGCGACCAGCGGCAGGACGACATCGCATTTTTTGATGTGATACTCGACCCATTCCCGGTTGATCGTGATGTCGCCTTCCACGAACTTGAAACGTGAATGCCCCAGACACTTTTCAAGCTTGTCGGAAGCCATATCTATACCATAAACTTCCCAGTCTTTATGACAAAGAATATATTCAGTCAGGCTATTGCCGATAAAGCCGTTTACACCCAGAATCAAAACTTTCAATTTCATATTAAAGCCCTTCTCTTCATCGAAGAAGTGGAAGAAACATCATCTTCACTCAAGTCCTCAATGATTTCGCGAATCAAATACCGTGGTCGATAGCGAACGACCTGATAAATGCGTCCTACGTACTCGCCCACAATTCCGATACCTGCAATCGCCACGCTAATCAAGAAAAAAGCGATGGCAAAAAGCGTAAAGACGCCTTCCGCCTCAGGGCCAATAATAAGGCGACGCACTAAAAGGTAAAAGACGAACAAGCCACTCAGGCTGGAGACAAAAAAGCCGAAGACCGTAAAAACATGAAGAGGCGCCATGGAAAAACCGGTAAACAAATCAAAAGTCACGCGAACCAGTTTATAGATGCCATATTTTGACTGGCCCTCCGCTCTTGCATCGTGACGAATCCGGATCTCCGTAGGATTGATGGAGAAGCTATACCCAAGCACCGTCACGAAAGTTGATGATTCATGACATTTCGCGACCAGGTCTACGATCCGGCGACTGTACGCACGCATCATACAGCCTTGATCCGTAATGCGAATGCCGGTAATGACGCCGCGCAGCCAGTTCATGAATTTAGAGGGCAAACTTCTGAAAAGAAAGGAATCCTGGCGAACATCGCGGATAGATCCCACATAATCGTGTCCCTGCCTGTATTTTTCAAGAAGGCGCGGAATTTCTTCCGGAGGATTTTGCAGATCCGCGTCCAAGTTAATGATTACTTCGCCGCGTACCCGTTCAAATGCAGCCAAGATCGCCATATGCTGACCAAAATTACCGCTGAATTCAATGACGCGAATTTGATGGGGTCGTCTCAGATGAAATTCTTTTAAAATTTCTGAGCTTCTGTCGTTTGAACCATCATTCGTAAAGATAATCTCAAAGGATTTGCCCAGATCGTCACATACTTTAATCAACCGTTTGTAAAGAGACTCCAAAACGTCTTCTTCGTTATAAACGGGTATCACCACAGAAAGATAAACGGATGCTGTCATTTTTTTAGTCCCTGCCAAAAATCTTTTTCATCACCTCAATAACCCGATCCTGATCATCCTCAGTCATTGAAGAAAAGAGTGGAAGACTGACAATTGTCTGTCCAACCTTTTCCGCAATCGGGAAATCCCCCTCTTGATAACCATAAGTGTTTTTATAAAAACGATAAAGATGAACGGGAAGAAATTGCAGTCCTGTGCCAATATTCCGTTCTTTCATAGCATTCATAAAATCATCCCGGCTCATCCCTGCCTTTTCAGGATTGATGCGAATTGCAAATTGATGCCATGCGTGTTTGTGATCATAGACAGGCTTTTGAGGAAGAGAAATTTCATTCCACCCTTCAAGAAAGTGTTCATACCGTTTGACAAGCGCCGTTTTTCTCTCAGTAAAACCATCCAGACTTTTCAGCTGATGAAGACCAAGCGCGGCCTGCATATCCATCATATTGAATTTGTAGCCAGGTTCAACCACATCATAATGCTGGCTTCCGGTCTTGCCAAATCGGTTCCACGCCGCGCGATCAATTCCATGAAAGCGATTAAGAGTGATAGAATGAGCCAGGTCCTCATCCCGCGTGGTGACGCAGCCGCCTTCTCCCGTCGTCATATTTTTGTTGCAGTGAAAGCTAAAGACTTGCGTATCGCCAAAACTTCCAACGGGACGTCCTTTATAGGATGCGCCAATCGCATGAGCCGCGTCTTCGATCACCCGCAGGCCGCATTTTTGCGCCAGCGCGTAAAGGGGATCCAGATCCACCGGCAATCCGTCAAAGTGCACCGGGATAATCGCCCGCGTACGCGGCGTCACGGCTTTTTCTATTTCCGCAATATCAATGTTATAGGTTTTTTCGTCGATGTCCGCAAAGACGGGTTTGCCTCCCGCTTGAACAATCACGTTTGCCGTACAGACAAAGGTCATGGGCGTCGTGATGACTTCATCGTCCGGCTGAAGATTTAAGCCTTTCAACGCCAGAAAAAGTCCTGCCGTAGCCGAGCTTAACGTTAAAGCGTGAGGGGCGCCGCAGTAATCGCGCAGCATTTCTTCCAGCTTCTGGACGCGCGGGCCTGTTGTAATCCAGCCTGAACGCAAACAGTCAACCACCTCCGCAATCGCTTCTTCGGAAATCCAGGGACGCACAAACGGAATAAAACCATCTTCTCCAAAGGGATTCGCCGATTTTAGCAAAGGTTGAGCCACCACTTTCATCTCAATCATTATTTCATTATTTTCGCCTGAAAAACTTCTCTAGCACAATTTCTTAAAAAAAGGGAGGAAAATCGCCTTTTATTTCTTTTCTGTCGTTTGCTGGCTAATCTGGTTTATAATCTTTTTCGCAATATTTGAAAACACTTTTGTGAGGGGATGATCGGGCGCGCTCTCAGGTAAAGGCACACCCTCATCAGCGGCGCGGCGCAGATCAATCGCCAGCGGAATCTCTCCCAGAAAGGGAATGCCCAGTTTCCGCGCTTCTTCACGCGCCCCCCCATGATGGAAGATTTCCGAACGATGCCCGCATGAGGGACAGGAAAAATAACTCATATTCTCGATAAGACCCAAAACAGGGATGTGAAGTTTCTGAAACATATGAAGACCCTTTCGGGCGTCAATCAGAGCCAGATCCTGGGGAGTGGAGACGATCACAACCCCCGCCAGAGGGACTTTTTGTATAAGCGTTAACTGAGCGTCCCCTGTGCCAGGAGGCAGGTCAACCACCAGAACATCGAGCGCCTGCCAGTCCACATCCCTGACGAGCTGCACAAGAGAGCTTTGAATCATCGGACCGCGCCAAATGAGCGGCGCTTCTTCAGGAACAAGAAACCCCATCGACATACATTGCAGACCAAATTTGACAAGAGGCTTCAGGCGCTTTTGCGCGTTGGCTTCCGGCTTTCCCGTCATTCCCACCATTTTGGGTAGAGAAGGTCCGTAAATATCCGCATCCAGAATGCCTACCCGCTTGCCTGCCTTTTTCAGAGACAGGGCAAGATTAAGCGCCGCGAGGGATTTTCCTACGCCTCCTTTCCCTGAGGCGATGGCAACAACGGATCGAACCTGTGGAAGATCAAGGTGTGAAGCGGACGTCGTCGCCGAAAGCCCCTGAGCGGAAGCCTTTGGTTTGTACGTGGGCGTGGGTGTTGTCATGACCACCAGAACTTTTTCAACACCCGGAAGGCGTGAGATTTCTTCCGTTATTTTCTGGCGCAACGCTTCATACTCTCCAGCCTTTTCAGCGGGAACCTGCAAAACGATCGTCACCCGTCCCCCTTTCTCCAGATTTACGCCTCCCATAAGTCCCGCCTCCACGACAGACCGTCCTGAAAGAGGATCTCGAAAGGTTTTTAAGCTTTCCAATATTTTCCGGGGATCAACAGAAGAAGAAGGAGAAAACATTCCTGATTTCCTTTATGGATGTCTTGCGTCTTATTAATAACTATCTTATAACTTTATACTGAGTTGATAAGAAAGTACTCAATTGTTGAGCAGGCGAAAAAAATAGGAGACCACCATATGTCCTGGAACGGGCAAGAGAGCGGGAATGACAATGGCCCCTGGGGACGTGCTCCCGGACAGGGACCAGGAAATCCCTGGGGAAGTCGAAACCGTGATCAAAAGCCACGACAACCCTCTCCTGATCTGGAGAATTTAATCCGCAAGAGTCAAGAGCATCTTAAAAAAATGCTCCCCACGGGAGGGCCTGGTAGCGGAGGCTTTTTTCTTTCTATTCTGGGTGTCGCGCTTGTCTTGTGGTTGTCCACGGGATTTTATCTTGTCTCAGAGGGGGAAGTCGGCGTTGAACAGCGTTTCGGCAAGTATATCAATACGACGCAACCAGGACTTCGCTATCATCTTCCCGCTCCGATTGAAAGAGCCACAATTATACGTGTTGCCCAAATTAATCAGGTGGTGAGCGGGATTCAGGTCAAGTCCCATAAAGCGCTGATGACTGAGGAAAGCAGCAACCTGATGTTGACGGGTGATGAAAACATCCTCTCACTTACTTTTTCGGTTCTATGGTTTATCAAGGATCCTGTGAAATATCTTTTTATCGACCCAGACCCCCAACAAACAGTCAAATTGTCCGCTGAAAGCGCAGTACGGGAAGTGATCGCCCAAACGAAGATTGCTGATGCTCTGACAAAAGGAAAAGATAAAATCGTCAGTGATTCAAAAAAACTGCTTCAAAAAATGCTGGATGAATATGGCGTGGGAATTGAAATACAACAGGTGAATCTTCTTGAAGTGAACCCGCCGCGCAAGGTGATTGATGCGTATCGCGACGTTCAGCGGGCGCGGGCGGATCGTGAAAGCAAAATTAATGAGGCGAGAGCCTATCAAAACTCGATCATCCCTGAAGCGCGAGGGCAAGCGCAACAACTTATTGAAAATGCGGAAGCATACCGCCAGTCCGTTGTTGCCGATGCCCAGGGACAGAGCGAGCGTTTCCTGGCTCTTCTCAAGGAATATCAGGCTGCGCCAGAGGTTACGCGAAAGAGGATTTACATCGACGCCATGACGCGCCTTCTCCAAGGCGTCAATAAAGTCATCATCGACGGTAATACACAGGGCGTCTTGCCTTATCTTCCGATTCCTGCGCTAAACAAGTTGAAAAAAGAGATCGAAAGTACACAACCATGAAACAGATAACCTTAATCGGGATCATCGCTGTTGGCGTTTCTCTTCTTGTCCTTGCCACAAGCTCCTTGTTTGTTGTCACGCAGACAGAGAATGCTCTGGTGTTGCAATTTGGTAAAATGGTGCGGGTGATCGACACGCCAGGGCTTAAAATAAAGCTCCCGTTTATCCAGGATGTAAAGTTTTTCGATCGCCAGCTTCTGACCTATAATTTACCCGTGATCGAAGTCAACGCGGGCGATCAAAAGCGTATGGTGGTGGATATGTATGTGCGCTATCGCATTACAGATATTCTAACGTTTTTCAAGAATGTTGGGACGAAAGAGGGTTTGCAAAATCGCCTTGGCAAAATCATGCCGGACATTATGCAGGAAGTGATCGGTCGTGTGCCTCTGTCTGAAATGCTGTCAGAGAATCGCGCCAGAATCATGAATGAGATTCAGAAAAAAGCCCAGGCTTCGGCCAAAGCGTTCGGCATTGACATCGAGCCTACTCAAGGGGGAGATGTGCGCATTATTCGCGCCGATCTGCCTTCCGAAAACAGTGAAGCCATCTTCAACCGTATGGAGAGTGAGCGCCGCCAGGAAGCTAAACAATTTCGCGCTGAAGGGGATGAACAGGCTCAAGGTGTTCGCGCCAGAGCGGAGCGCGACCGCGCCGTACTGCTTGCTAATGCGCGCAAACAAGCCGAGATCCTGCGTGGACAAGGGGATTCGGAAGCAACCAGAACTTATGCCATGGCCTTTGAAAAAGACAGGGAATTTTTCGAGTTTTATCGTTCCATGATGGCGTATCAAGAGGCTTTGGGGTCTGATGCAACGTTTGTGCTATCTCCCCACAGTTCCTTTCTTCGTTTTATGAGTCAAAGTGAGAAGTAGATGTTAACCCTATTCATTAGTAAGTGAGGATTGACGTGATAAAATATCGATCAAAAGTCTTCAGGTACATTTTAACCTTGTTCCTGGCTGTTCAAACAGGCTTTTGCATGCCTTCCTGGACAACCAAAGAGGCGGCACCAAACAACTTTGCCGATATCGTTGAACCCCTGGAAGCGGCAGTGGTTAATATATCAACGATTACAGAAATTCCACGTAACCGTATTCCGATGGATATGCCAAATTTTCCGCCTGGCTCTCCCTTTGAAGAATTATTCCGTCACTTTTTGGAAGAAGGACCCCAGGCTCGTCCACGAAAAACCACTTCATTGGGATCGGGATTCATTATTTCGCAAGAAGGGAAAGAAGCTCTTATCGTCACCTGTAATCATGTGATTGCAGATGCCGATAAAATTACCATCACGCTAAATGACAAGTCAGAGTTTGAGGCTCGCGTTGTAGGGCGTGATCGTCGGACTGATCTGGCTCTTCTCAAGATCACGACTGACAACCAGCTTACGATTGCGGAATGGGGAGATTCTGATACCAGCCGCGTCGGAGAATGGATCATCGCTGTGGGAAATCCGTTTGGACTTTCCAGCTCAGTAACGGCAGGAATCATTTCTACCGTTGCACGCAATCTCTCGATCAAGGCGCCGAATCTTGCCACTGCCGACTATATTGACGGCTACATACAAACGGACGCGTCCATTAATATGGGCAACTCAGGAGGACCGATGTTCAATGTCAAGGGAAAGGTGATCGGCATCAATACGGCCATCCTCTCACCCAATGGGGGAAGCATTGGAATCGGGTTTGCTATCCCCTCTACGATTGCAAAACGCGTTATTGAGCAGTTAAAACAATATGGTCGCACCAAGCGCGGCTGGCTTGGAGTAAAAATCCAGCCCGTCACAAACGATATTGCGACATCGCTTGGCCTTAAAAAAACGACCGGCGCTTTGGTGGGCGATATTACTCCTCATAGCCCGGCGATTAAAGCGGGCATCAAGAGTGGGGACATTATCCTAAGCTTTAACGACCATGAGGTTAAGGAATCTCGTCTCTTGCCGCGCATCGTAGGCGAGGCCCCGATCGGCAGCAAGCTTCCTATTGTGGTTTGGCGTAATGGGAAAGAAGTAAAGCTTGATATCATCGTCGGCGAGTTTGAAGAAGCAGAAAAAGAAGGGCTTATCTCGGTTGAGGGTACCGAAGACAAGAAGATGGAGAAACGTCAGGGTCGTCCTATTTTGGGCGTCATCTTGCAATCCATCAAACCTTCTCAATACGAACGTTTCGGCGTCAACGAGCATACGCGAGGTCTTGTGATTACTTACGTTGATCCTGACAGCGAAGCTGCTGAAAAAGGATTGCGCCCCGGAGACGTCATCAGTGAAGTCCTTCTTGAAACGACACGTGAGCGCGTGACCGAGCCCGAGCAGTTTGTGAAATTTATTGAGAATGCACGCAAAAACAAAAAGAAACAAATACTCTTGCTGATCAATCGCGCCAAGGATTCATATTACATCACGCTTTCTCTTGAGGAAGATACCTCTGATGGAAAAAGATCAGAGGAGGGTTAAATAGCAAGTGATCCGCGTATACCCTTGGCTATATTGGGTTATGCAAGAGGTCTCGTGATGTTCAACTTTTTCAGGGGCGGTAGTTTCTTGCCGTCCCTTTTTCTTTCTGAATGACAGAATTCCGGCATTTCATTGTGAATGAATCCCAGACATCCGAGCGGCTTGATCGGCTTGTTTCCCGTTACTGCAAGGATCTTAGCCGAACTCGTATTCAGAACCTGATCGACCAAGGGTATATTAAAGTGGATGGAAAGGAAACCATCGCTTCCTGTAAGGTAAAAGAGGGAATGCTCATAGAGATGATGCTGCCAGAAGCTGAGGCAGCCTCTCCGCAACCGCAAAAAATTCCCCTGGATATTCTGTATGAAGACCAGGATTTGCTTGTGATTAACAAACCGGTCGGTATGGTCGTCCATCCTGCGCCTGGTTCTCGCGATCAAACTTTGGTCAATGCCTTGCTAGCTTACTGTGGTGAGTCGCTTTCTGGTATCGGGGGCGTTAAGCGTCCCGGAATCGTCCATCGTTTGGATAAAGGAACAAGCGGCCTTTTGGTAGCAGCGAAAAATGATGCTGCCCATCGAGGCTTGAGTGAACAATTTTCTTCTCGTTCTCTGTCACGAACGTATCAGGCTTTGGTTTGGGGGGTGCCCTCTCCTTTAACGGGAACCGTGATCGGCAATATTGGTCGCAGTCCGTATCATCGCCAAAAAATGGCTCTTCTGCACAGCGGCGGCAAATCAGCGACGACACATTATAAAGTGCTGCAAACTTTCGGCACCATGGCAAGCCTGATTGAATGCAAGCTGGAGACAGGGCGCACCCACCAGATTCGGGTTCACTTGACATCGCTTGGTCATCCTTTGATTGGCGATCCCCTTTATGGCAAGGCGCCGCGCCATGTTCCTCCGTCTCTTAAAGAGGCGCTCGCAGACATTACCCACAATCTATTTCCTTTACTTCATGCATGGCGTATCGAATTTATTCATCCTCGCACTCACGAAAAATTATCTTTTACCATTCCATCGCCTGAGCATTTCACTCTATCAATAAATATTATCAATATACATAATATTTAGGGGCGCTTAATATTTTCTTATACACATTAATTATAAAATAAAATTGTGTAATCATTCTTTGTTACTCCAATGATTAAAAATACTGACAATCATAAATACTTTACTATATCTTCATTATCTGGAGATGAGACTGATTTATCCAGCTATATGCGGGCGATCAATCACTTTCCGATGCTGGACGCGGAGGAGGAACTTCAATTAGCGAAGAAATGGCAAGAAAAACATGATGAAGAAGCGGCACATAAACTGTTGCAAAGTCATATGCGGCTTGTAACCAAAATTGCTTCGTGTTATCGAGGTTACGGATTGTGTTTGTATGATCTTATTTCCGAAGGTCATATCGGGATGATGCGGGCGATTCGCAAATTTGATCCTGAACGGGGCTTTCGTTTTTCGACATATGCCAGTTACTGGATTCAGGCGGCCATCAAAGACTACATTATGAACACATGGTCTCTGGTTAAAATAGGCAGAGGCGCAGATCAAAAAAAGCTCTTTTTTGGCTTACGTCGCATGAAACGCAAATATGCTGGGTTAGAGACACATCTTTCAGAGGCTTCAATTGACAAGATTGCGGCTGAGATGCAGGTGAATCGTGCTCAGGTCATTTATATGGATCAACGATTAACGATACAGGATTACTCGCTCAATGCCGCACGTTCAGAAGAAGACGAAGGAGAATGGCAAGATTGGTTGCCAGATGTCGCCGATCCCCATGATGTGCAAATTGCCCGCCATCAAGAACTCAGAAAACGTCAGGCGTTAATCAGTGAGGCGATGAAAACCTTAAGTAGCCGGGAAGTTGAAGTCCTTAAGTGTCGCCGTTTGAAAGACCCTCCGGAAACATTGGAACAAATTTCTTCACGGATGACCATTTCCCGTGAACGCGTCCGTCAGATTGAAGTTAAAGCCTTCCATAAGCTTCAGCGCGAAGTTCAAAAAAAAGCAAAAAAAATGAAACTGTCTTAAAGCCGTATAAAAAATCGTTGAATCATTCTTTCAAACTCTTCATCTTAAAGACCGTCTTTTATCCTTATGATTCAGGATGTTTACTCACCTTTAGGGTTTTCAAGGTGTTTAAGGACGTTCGATGGCAAGGGCTGTCGCTTCACCGCCACCGATACATAAAGAGGCGATCCCTCGCTTGAAATGGTGTGTTTCGAGAGCATGAAGGAGCGTCACAACAATACGGCTTCCACTCGCGCCAATCGGATGACCCAAAGCGCAAGCGCCACCATGGATGTTGACCTTATGAGGATCTAAATCTAATTCTTTAATAGCCGCCATCGCCACAACCGCAAACGCCTCGTTAATTTCATATACATCAACATCATCCTTTGACCAGGAAAGTTGTCTAAAAAGACGGTCTATCGCGCCAATAGGGGCAAGCGTAAACCACTCAGGCTCTTGAGAATAAGTCATATGACCAGCAATATACGCACGAATCGGAAGGCCGCGCTTTTTTGCTTCCGTTTCCGACATCAGAATAAGGGCCGCAGCGCCATCGCTAATCGAGCTTGAGGATGCCGCCGTCACAGACCCGCCTTCACGGAAAGCGGCTTTAAGCATCGGTATCTTTTCAAGCTTGACCTTGACAGGGGTTTCATCTTCAACAATTTCTCCCGCCTTGGTCATCACAGGGATAACTTCCTTTTTGAACCATCCTTCTTTCATAGCTTTCAGGGCTTTTTCCGTCGTTTCAGCAACATACAGGTCTTGCTCTTCACGGGAAAACCCCAAACGCTCTGCCGTATTCTCAGCAAATACACCCATGGCGCAGCCCCTTTGATAAGCGTCCTCCAATCCGTCAAACATCATCGCATCTACAATGAGTCCGTGACCAAAACGGTATCCCGCGCGTCCCTTAGGAAGAAAATAAGGAGCATTTGTCATGCTTTCCATACCACCGACCGCCATGATCATCCCTGTTCCCGCTTTGATCAGATCATATCCAAGCATAATCGCTTTCATACCTGAACCGCACACTTTGTTAATTGTCGTTGCCCCCACTGTGCAGGATAATCCCGCTTGATGACCGGCCTGGCGCGCCGCATTTTGCCCCAGACCTGTTTGCAATACACAACCCATAAAAAGCTCTTTTACATCGTCCGGGCCAGTCAGATTGGCTTCCGCAAGGGCTGCCTTGAGAGCATATCCTCCCAATTCAGGCGCTGACAGTCCGGTTAACGCTCCCTGGAAAGCGCCAATAGGCGTGCGTTTCGCTGCAACGATAGCGATACGATCATGTGACAAGTTTTCCTCCCCTTTATGTTGTAGCATTTGGTCAGGCCCTACCTTGCTATACCCCCAAAGGATTTCGCCCCAGGGTGGCGGACGAGCGATGAATCCTATACAGAGTCCATATAAGGACATCAGCAGGACGAACCCCGATATCCAAAATCTCCATCCCCTGATTTTGAAAGGCGAAGGGCATCTACATTTTGAAGTCGTTCAAGTATACTTTATATACTCAAAGAATTTCAAGATTTGGGAAGAATTGGGTACAAAGATTGTTTAAAAATTACCGACACAAAGACTCCAAAGCTTGCCTATAGCGTGCGCAGGTTTGCTCAATTTCCTGAAGGCGTACTCGATTTTTCTCAATGATCTCAGCGGGTGCCTTCGCGACAAACACCCCGTCTCCCAGTTTCACTTGAAGACGTTGACTCTCTTTTTCGGCATCCGCCAGAGACTGCCGGAGTCTTTGTCGCTCTTGAGCAAGATCAATCAACGCGCCCAAAGGCACATAAAACGTCGCTTCCCCCAGGACCAGTTGAGCCGCCTCTTGAGGCGCCGTTGCGTCCTGCTCAAAAGTTTCTATTCGTCCCAACCGTTCCAGAAAAGGTTGATATTGCTGAAAACGTCGTTTGGTCTCGTCGGATCCTTCACACAATCCCAAAGTAAGCTTTAAAGACGGAAGAAGATTAAAATCGGTTCTCAATCCGCGAAGCGCGGTAATTAACTCGATCATCCACACAATGTCTTGCTGTGCGGGATCGGCCATTAGACGATCCACATCCTGATCTTGATCCTGAAAAGGCCAAGCGGAGGTGATCAAAAGCTCAGGGTGTTCAGGCGCGATATGTTGCCAAATCTCTTCTGTAATGAAGGGCATAAAAGGATGCAGAAGATGACTCAACGTACCGAGGCACCACGCGGCACAAGCGCGCGTCTCAGTTTTCAGGTTCACATCATCACCCAGCAAGAGCGGCTTGATCAGCTCAATATACCAATCGCAGAATTGTCCCCATACCGTTTGATAAAGGGCAGCAGCAGCCGTATTAAAGCGATAGTCGGCAAGTTCGGTTTCAAGCGTACGCGCAAGACGGACGGTTTCGCCTATCATCCATCGATTCACGCTTGATTTGCAGGCGTATGGATCAAACTCTTTGTGATACAAGCATTCATTTTGCAGGCAAAAACGAGCTGCATTCCAGAATTTCGTCGCGAAATTGCGATAGCCCTCAACAATCGAAGCGGAAAATTTCACATCCCGCCCCGGCGCCGCAAGCGCAGCCATAGAAAACCGAAGCGCATCCGCTCCGTAAGTATTCATTAACTCAAGAGGATTGACGATATTTCCCTTGGACTTTGACATCTTTTGGCCAAATTCATCACGAACCAAGGCATGAAGATAGACTGTTTTAAAGGGAACCTCTTTTATAAAATAAAGCCCCATCATCATCATACGCGCCACCCAAAAAAAGACGATATCCAGCCCCGTAACCAAGACAGAAGTAGGGTAATATCGTTTCAGTTCAGGCGTTTCATCAGGCCAACCCAACGTGGAAAAAGGCCAAAGCGCGGCAGAAAACCAGGTATCCAATACATCTTCATCCTGTTTGAGAAAAACATCGCGGCCATAGTGGGCACGTGCCTGCGCATACGCTTCCTCTTCGGTTTTGGCGACGAAAATCCTTTGATCGGGGCCATACCAGGCGGGAATACGGTGTCCCCACCATAACTGACGAGAAATACACCAGGGCTGAATATTGTTCAGCCACTGATTGTACGTCGCTGTCCATTGCTGGGGGACAATCCGGGTCTTGCCGCTTTTCACGGCTTCGAGCGCAGGGCCGGCCAAAGTCTTTGCCTCCACAAACCATTGATCCGTCAGGCGAGGTTCAAGAATCGCGTCTAGACGCTCGCCATGAGGAACCATATGAAGAATATCTTCAGTCTTTTCAAGCAGACCTTGCACTTCCAGGGTCTCAATAACCCGTTTGCGAGCGGCAAAACGTTCAAGACCCTGAAACGGTTCGACGACATTTTCATTCAGGTATCCTCTTTCGTCAAAGATAGAAATCATGTCCAGGTTATGACGTTGACCCACTTCAAAGTCGTTAAAATCATGGGCGGGCGTAATCTTCACAGCGCCCGTACCTTTTTCTGGATCGCAATGCTCATCGGCAATGATCAGGACAGATCGACCTTGCAGGGGAACTGTCGCCCGCTGTCCGATCAAATGTTTGTAACGTGGGTCTTCCGGATGAACGGCAATCGCCGTATCGCCGAAAAGAGTTTCGGGACGCGTCGTCGCAACGGATATAAAATCTTTTGAATTTTCAATCGGATAACGAATAAAGTAAAGCTTGCCCTTGGTTTCAATCGACTTAACTTCCAGATCCGAAACAGCAGTCAACAAATGAGGATTCCAGTTTACCAGGCGTTTGGAACGATAAATCAATCCAGCATGGTATAATTCCACGAACACACGGCAAACGGCTTTGCTCAGACCTTCATCAAGCGTAAAACGGGCGCGTTCCCAATCCGGCGAAAGACCCAATCGACGTTGCTGGGAAAGAATCGTGCCTCCCGATTCCGCCTTCCACCGCCAGACACGATCAACAAATTTTTCGCGCCCCAAGTCTTGCCGTTTAGATCCTTCCTCCCCTATTTGACGCTCAACAACCAATTGAGTCGCAATGCCGGCGTGATCCATGCCTGGTTGCCACAAAACATCATAACCGCGCATCCGGTGATAACGAGCCAGAATATCTTGCAAGGTATAGGTCAAAGCATGACCCATATGTAGACTTCCTGTTACATTCGGTGGCGGCATCATGATGACGTAAGGTTCAGCGTCTCCTTTTTGACCTGACCGAAAAGAACCGCATTCTTCCCATGCAGCATAGAACTTATCCTCGATCGCACGAGGCAAAAAGGTTTTCTCCAACATAATTCCTCAACTCATTAAAAGTATACGCCCTTTGTCTTTCAAAATGCGGGCACGTCGGACATGTTGGGCATCGTTACTCACGTCCCGCTCGCATCTTGAAGTCGTTTGGGTATTCAGGGTCATAAGGTCGGGTCAGGTCGGCGCTTTACTTAGAGATCCTCTTCCTTCAAATCCCTTTAGGAACGCGTTGCTTCACACTGTTGAAGCACTTTTTCAATTTGCTCAACGACCAGGGTTCGGACAAGAGAGGGGAGATGAGCGTCCAACCATTCCTTTAACAAGGGACGTAACAACTCTCGCATGAGGTTGTCAACTGTATAATGACCGACAGTTTCGCTGCTTGGAGGTTGTTGATCCTGAAAGCTCGTTTTTTGTGTCGCGCGCGTTAACGCGGCGAAAGCGGCAACCGATTCCTGAAGCGCCTCCTCTGACAGTAATTTACCCTGGCTTTCGTTCTCGGAATCAGAATTGCCGTAAGAGACCGTGACATTCTCTGGCGAGGAATTCATCATGGTATTCATGGTACTGTCAGATTTTTGAAAATTCTGTTCTGACGGCGTCATTGTCCGTACTTTCTGAAAGGCTGTCTGCGTTATCTGTGCTTGCGTTGAGCCCGCCACGCTTATATTTTTCTCCGCATCGATTTTTTCGATCGAAGGACTAAACGTCTCACGTAAAGGCAACGTCTCATGCAAGGCGGCGCCAGATTGCTGTTCCTGCCGCGCCAGATTGACAACTGACCCGTCTTCTTTAACAAGGCGGGTCAGTTCAAGGACTTGTTCTCGGGAATGAGGATCGCGCCCTGATGAAGCGTTGTTGGAAGGGGTAAAACTTCTTTCACCACAAACAAATGAGGGAGGATTTCTGGTGCTTTCTTCAGCGTCTTCAGAAATAATTTGGCGAATGGATGAAAGAATATCATTCACTGCACGAGGCGATTGTGCGTCGGGATGGGTCATTACTGCTTTCCTCTTGTATCCGATGGAGCTTTTGACCAGCCAATCCATCTATTCCGTACCGCTTCAGGATAAGTATTTAAATCATAGCTGTCTACGGCTAATTGTAATGTTTCAGGGGTCAGTTCTCCAATCGTTGCCATAAGAGCATATCCGTTTAAGATATAGTCATGACGCTCCTTCAACAGGTTTACCTGCGCATCCACCAAATCAGCCTCGGCCTGCAGAACCTCAAGCAGGCTGCGTTCGCCCACGATATATTCCTGTCGTGTTCCTTCAATATGAATGCCCCCGGATTTAACAGCGGCTTCATAACGCCTGATTTGATCCTTGTTTGAAAGAACATTTTTCCAAGTCTGTTTCGCATTTTGAATGGCGGACTCCAGACTTGTCTTCACATCATATTTCTTTTGAGCTGCGGTTTGTTCTCCCTGAGAGACCGATGACCAATCAGCGCCTCCGTTATTGTAAATGGGAACAGTCAGACGCAAGGTCACTGAAGCATCATTCTGACGAACGCCGCGACTCGTATTGCTAAGCGTACGGTCGGCAGAGCCAACCAGGTCAACACTGGGAAGAAGCGCTGCAAAAGCCACATCAACATTATCTTTCGCCGCAGCATAATCATATTCTGATTTAATAATGCCGGGATTGTATTTTTTCACGGCTTCCAGCAAATCTGGTAAAGACTTGGGCAATTCCATGATTTCATGCAAAGGAACAGGAAAGGGAAGAACAGCGGGCGCTTCTTCACCTATCACGCGAATGTAAGTCGCATAGGCATTTTCCAGATCCGTTTCAGTAGCAATGCGGCTGGCAATCGCTGTTTCATATTTGAATTGAGCCTGCGCCACGTCTGTAATGGTTGAACTTTCTCCAACTTCAGCCTGGGCTTTCGTTTGCTCCAGATTTTCCTTATAAAATTGTTCGCTTGTCTTGATTGTCTTAAGTTTTTCCCGTTGAAACCAGACATCCAGATAAGCCTTAACCGCATTCAAGAGAATCGTTTGTTCTGTGTTCAGAAAATCCGCGCGTGCTGAACGAACCTGATTTTCAGCCCCGCTTATGCCTGCGACGGTCTTCCCTCCCTCATAAAGGTTTTGAGTCACGTTAAGAGTAGCAGTTTTCGGGTTCGTGGAAGATGTTCCGGGCGGCGTTAATGAACCTCCTCTATTCTGTTTCTCGTTAACAGAATAACCAGCGGTGAGTTGTCCGCCGACCGAAGGCCGCCACCTCGACATCGCTTGAGACAGATTCTCGGCGATGGCGTAGTATTGGCGAAGACTTGATTTAAGCTGGGGATTGCTGTTATACGCCGAAGCCAACGCCTTGTTGAAAGGATGATTTGCTGCCATACCTTCTTTTGCGTCTTTTGGATGAATGAGCGGCGCATGATCGATTTTCAGCCATAGAGGCGGATTGGTAACGTTCTTTTTTGGCAAATTCCCGACAGGCCGAGACTGGTTGTTCGATGTCGCTGAAAAATCATTCGCAACAAGATCTTTGCCCACGATTGCCATCATTATAATCGCAACCATGGCAACGCTGGGCGATAGAATAACCCGAAATTTCGTCATTTTATATCATTCATCTCCACTTCAATAAGTTGGCATCGTCTTGTCTGCTTCTTCAGCCCAACGGTGAATTCCCCCTCTTAGGCTCACTACCTTAGCAAAACCTTTTTCCTTTAGCAAATGACACGCACGCAAACTTCTGACCCCATGATGGCAATAGCAAATAATCCACTCGTCTTGAGGAAGTTCGTCCCATCGATTTTCAAGCGATCCCAGAGGAATATGGCGAGCGCCTTCGATTCTGGCAATGTCCAGTTCCCAAGGTTCGCGCACATCCAGAAAAAAGTGCGGTTCCTGACGGTGAAAGAAGTTGAAATACTCTTCGACAGAAATTTCACCTGTCGCGAAAGAAGGTATGGAATTCGTCATAGAATAAACCTTTCCTCTGCTACAAATTCTTTAAGGTAAGGGGTTGCCGCCTCAAAAGGACACCGTTTCGTCCAGCCATCCGCGCTTTTGGTCATAATCAGCGCCTGAGGAAGATTCGAGGACATCTGGCCTTTCATCGCAACAATACGCCCATTCTCTTTGACTTGATCCATGATGGTTACAGGAATATCTTGTACTGCCCCTTCAATAAAAACGATGTCATAAGGCGCTTCTTCAGCCCATCCCTTCTCAAGAGATCCATAAACGGGATGCACATTCATAACGCCATAATCGGAAAGAGTATTTCTCAAGCGGGCCACCAAAGATTTATCGCTTTCAAGACCTATGACTTCACGACAGAGAAAACCAAACAAAAGCGAAGAGTAGCCTGTTCCAAAACCTATATCGAGTATTTTTTCCTCTTTTCCAATATTCGCCTCTTGAACAAGCCGGGCAAAAACCATCGGCGATAAAAGATAGCGATTCTTGAAAACCTCCAGCGCTTCGTCCGCATAACAAAGATGTGTCAGAGTGCGCGGAACAAAATCTTCCCGCGGCACTGTCGCCATTATTTTCAGAATTGATTTTAAAAAAACTTTATGGGGCAAAAGCTGTCCTGAAACCATATTTTCACGGGCTTGAATATAACCTGTCATCGCGAATCGATAATGTTTTGATGCAACTTTTACTTCAGAGGAAATAATACTAACATATTATTTACAAAACAAACAAAAAATTGAATTTATGCCCCGTTCAGAGCAGGGACGTGAGCAGGAGCAAGTCCGGTGTCTAACGCCCTCACAGCTTGAACGGTGAAGGGTATGAACATCCCTAAAAAAATCGATTTTGATTGACGTCCAAGCGGACGACCTTTAAGTAGAATCGTACCTAAATATTAAAAATGCATCAGGGGTTTTTCCTTCTATGATTATTGTTTTTGGTTCTCTAAACATTGATATGGTGTTGCCCGTAGAAACAATGCCCCGGGCGGGGGATACTGTTTTATGCCCGGAATACAAGCTTCATCCGGGAGGTAAGGGCGCCAATCAGGCGGTGGCGGCAGCGCACGCGGGAGCGAAAGTTTATATGTTTGGCTGTGTTGGCAATGATAGTTTCGCTTCTTTATGTCGAAACTCTCTTGAAGCGGCTTCTGTAAATATCGACAACATTGCCGTAAGCGATAGACCGACAGGCTGCGCAACCATTTGTGTTGATGGCAACGGAGAAAATATGATTACGGTGGCGAGTGGCGCCAATCTTGCGGCGCGCTCTGCTTCTGTTCCGGACGAGATGTTGAAAGAGACGTCAACTCTTGTCTTGCAAATGGAGGTTCCCGCGCAGGAAAACTGGGCGCTGATCGAGCGCGCCTCTCAAAAGAAAACGCAGATTATCCTGAACCTGGCGCCGGCGCAGGCGGTGCCTGATCATATTCTTCGATCGTTGACTGTTCTGGTGATGAACCAGATTGAAGCGACTGTTCTGGCGCTTAATCTGGGATTTGATGTGATCTCTCCGACAATCGCCGCCCGTCGCATTTCCGTAAAATATGGGATTACATGTATTGTGACGCTTGGGGCTGATGGAGCGTTCGCTTCAAGTCCACAGGGAACCTGGACCGTTCAGGCTCTTCCGATCACAGCAATTGATACCACGGCCGCAGGCGATGCTTTTGTAGGTGTCCTTGCCGCCAGCCTTGACAAACAACTCTCGCTCGATCAGGCGTTAAGACGCGCCACGGTAGCCAGTGGCCTTGCCTGTACCTCGGCAGGGGCGCAACCCAGCCTTCCTGACGCTCAGAAAATTGAGGATACGCTTTCTCGTGTCCCGACTCCCCGTCGCGCGATTTAGCCTCATGGGAGGAAAAGAGGAGTAAAAACCAGATGCGGCTTGCCCTTTACCAGCCGGAAATTCCACAAAACCTAGGAACTCTTTTGCGTCTTGGCGCTTGTCTCAGCGTTCCGCTCGACATTATAGATCCCTGCAGTTTTCCGCTGTCCGATTCCAGGCTGAGACGCGCCGGCATGGATTATCTTGAACGCGCCAGCCTGACACGACATAAAGATTGGGAAGATTTTCTAAAGTCAACACGTTCAAGGCGGATTATCTTGTTCACGCCCCACGCATCCCGCTCTTTTCTGGATTTCGTCTTTGAAAAAAAGGATACTCTTCTTTTAGGGCGAGAAAGCACAGGCATACCCGCGGACATAGCGGAGCAACTTGAGATCCACCTTAAAATTCCCATGTTGCCGGATCGGCGATCGATGAATGTCGCACTCGCAGGGGCGATGGCGCTAAGTGAAGCTTTAAGACAAACGAATCTTTTTCCCACGCCATGATTGAGGATTACCATGACTGACCATCAAAAACATCTCGCCCAACACTGGTTTGAAACGCTCCGCGACCAGATTTGCGCCGCCTTTGAAGATCTTGAACGCCGTTATTGTGAGATGCACCCTCATCTGGCGTTGACGCCGGGACAGTTTAGTCGCACGTCCTGGACACGTGAAAAGGGTGGGGGTGGCGCTATGGCTCTCATGAAAGGAGGGGTGTTTGAAAAAGTAGGGGTTAACGTCTCTACTGTCTGGGGTGAGTTCTCCCCTAAATTTTGTTCAGAGATCCCCGGCGCCACGGAAGATCCCCGCTTCTGGGCCAGTGGCATTTCCCTGGTAGCGCATATGGCCTCCCCCCTGGTGCCAGCCGTACACATGAATACGCGCCATATTATCACGACACATTCCTGGTTTGGCGGCGGCGCCGATCTTACGCCGTATTATCCTTTTGACGAAGATACGCAAGACTTTCATGACGTCTTGCGTCAAGCCTGCGATACGTTTGATGAAGGCTATTACCCTAAATACAAAAAATGGTGTGACGAGTACTTCTTTTTGCCCCATCGCAACGAGCCTCGCGGCGTGGGCGGCATTTTCTATGACTACCTCAATTCGGGATCATGGGAACAAGACTTTGCCTTTACGCAAAGCGTGGGACGGGCTTTTCTGGAAGTTTATCCGCGGATTGTTTCGCGACGTTTTCATATGTCTTGGACACCCGAACAACGCGAGTATCAGCTTCGGCGTCGAGGACGTTATGTGGAATTCAATCTTCTTTATGATCGCGGCACACGCTTCGGATTGATGACAGACGGCAACACGGAAGCGATCTTGATGTCCATGCCCCCAGAGGTTAAATGGCCTTGAATCTAAAAACAGGAGCAGGAACATAGGCAGGATTTTGCCATAGGGAATCAAAGAATTTTGTTCATATCAAAATTTAACGAATTATTATATTTCATTTTCCTATCATTCATTAGACTTCATCTATTCAGGCTTGTTTCCTAGCCTATATTCGGGGCGGGTTTCTAAAAATCCTCGCGTCATATCTGGTGATGAAAGGAACCTATTATAACAGGGTGCGACTCTATGAGTGAACTTCCAGATTACGTTGTCATCAATAAACCTGAGTGTTTGAACAGGAATATTCTTAGGGCGCCAGCCCAAACAGTGACGTTTCCTCTTTCTGAAGAAGATCGACATATAATGGAGACCTCCAAAAACGGATAAGGTTATGATAAAGTTATACTTCAAGGCTATGAGAGGAGGTTTATTTTTAGATGTCAGGACTGTCCAGCATTGAGAAGCGCTTAGAGGAATTAACGGCAAAGGGTGATTTTTTAGAGAA
>JAEUKR010000048.1 GCA_016794245.1 Caedimonas sp.
TTGAAATCTCTTGAGTTGATCATTTTAAGTCCATATAACATCTATAATTTATATCATTAAAGGGGGACTTGCGATGATACATAAACCGATCCAGTTTAAAAACGTTCGCTTGTCCTTTCCACATAAAGTCTGCTTTGAGAACTTTTCAGCGCAAGTTCAGTATGGCAGTCGCATCGCCATTATGGGACGCAACGGCAGTGGAAAATCTACCTTGCTCAAGATGATACAAGGATTGATTGAACCGACGGAAGGGACTGTCAAACTTTCCGAAGATGCTGTTTTTGGCTATGTTCCACAAGTTATCGAAGATTTTGATGTTTTAAGCGGCGGACAAAGACTCAACAAAGCTTTGACGCAAGCCCTGGCTCTTGACCCCAATGTTTTGCTGTTGGACGAGCCGACCAATCATCTGGATGTTGGCAACCGCAACTCACTGATGCGAATGCTGCGCCAGTTTCCGAACACATTAATTATCGTTTCTCATGATGCAGAGCTTTTACGGACTTGCGTCAACATCCTGTGGCACGTTGATAACGGAAAAGTTCATGTATTTTCAGGGGATTATGATGACTACAGGCGAGAAGCAACACAAAAAAGAGCCTCCATGGAGCATGAATTGGCACGCCTGGATCGTCAAAAAAAAGAAACCCATCAGTCTCTCATGAAGGAGCAGGAACGGGCTAAAAAGCGCAAGATTTATGGTGAAAAGAAATATGATGGCGACAAGTTGGCTTTAAGGTCAGCCCAAGGTAAAGGCCAAATAACCACCCATAAAAACAAAAAAAGAATCGCTGATGATAAAAACGCCATTCTGGAGCAACTGTCAGATCTCAGGCTGCCCGAAATCATCAGACCCAAATTCTCACTAAGCGCCGCGGAGACAGGCGGGCGAACCCTTGTTTCCGTGAGAGAAGGCAGCGTTGGGTATGAGAGGGCAATTTTAACGGACATCAGTTTATCTATCGCCGGAAGTGAGCGCATCGCGATTGCAGGCGATAATGGCTCTGGAAAATCTACGCTTGTCAAGGCGATTTTAGGAGATGAGGCTGTTACAAAATCTGGTCATTGGCACACGCCAAAGCCTGACGATATGGGATACCTTGACCAGCACTATGGTACGCTTGACCTCGGCAAAACAGTCCTGGAAACCATCCGCGACCTGACGTCAACATGGTCTCATGCTGAAATCAGGCTTCACTTGAATGATTTCTTATTCCGCAAGAATGAAGAAGTGAACGCTTTAGTTTCAACGCTATCGGGCGGCGAGAAAGCACGCTTGAGTCTGGCGCAAATCGCCGCCAGAACGCCCAGGTTGCTTATTCTTGATGAAATCACCAACAACCTGGACCTTGAGACGCGCGAACATGTGATTCAGGTTCTTAAAAGCTATCCGGGCGCGATGATTGTGATTTCCCACGACGAGGATTTTTTGAGGGCGATTGAGATTCATTGTTTTTATGAAGTCAAAGATAAAAAACTGCTGGGTTGATGCACTTTTCGTCTTTCAAAATAAGAAGTTATTGGATATGAACGATCATCTATCCTCTATTATTTATTTGCAGGATAATTCCGGCGATCATGCCGAGCGCTGCCTCGCCTGGCGATATTTTTCTCTTCTGTTTTTGTCGAAAAAACTTGACTTCTTTTCAGATGGGTTATAGTCAGATTTAATCATAACCGTAACGAGCATATATTTTGCTTTGAAACCTGGCGCAAACAGTGATAAAAGGCTAGGTAGAATTTCATTTTGCATAAAGAGTTTAAACCATGTTTGCAGTAGTTAAGACAGGCGGTAAGCAATACAGAGTCTCCACGGGAGATCTCTTGAAAGTCGAACGTTTGGAAGGTGAGGCTGGCCAAACTATTGATTTCTCTTCAGTATTGCTGATCAACGATGAAGGAAAAATTTCAGTGGGGACACCCCTGCTTGATAAAGTAAAGGTTCGCGCTACGATTCTAGAACAAACGCGCGGCGACAAGATTATTGTTTTCAAGAAAAAACGTCGTCAAGGATACCGTCGCAAAGCGGGTCATCGTCAGGATCTTACAGTAATTCGGGTGGAAGAGATCCTTCTTCAAGGCGAAAGTCGTTCATCCTCCAAAAAAACACCATCGGCGACAGCGGCAACGAAAGCTGCCATAAAAGAAAAGGCAGATTTCCGGACAGAAACCGAGATGCTTCAGACGCAGGCGCCTGCTCTTGAATCCGCCGCGCCTGAAACGAAAAAAGTTGACAAGGGCGAAGGAAAGAAAACAAAGAAAAAGACTGTTCAGGAACCTTCTGTATCCGAGAAGGGAAAATCAGAATAGTATTTTCAGGTATTAGAGGAGTCAGCGAAAATGGCACAAAAAAAAGCTGGTGGCAGTTCCCGTAACGGGCGTGATTCAGCCGGTCGCCGCCTTGGCGTAAAAAAATTCGGCGGAGAGCATGTATTAGCAGGTAATATACTTGTTCGCCAGCGTGGCACCAAATTTCATGCCGGTGAAAATGTTGGAATGGGCAAGGATCATACTCTCTTTTCTCTGGCGGAAGGGGCAGTAAAGTTTTCAAAGAGCTTTAAGAACCGATCTTTTGTTTCTGTCGTTAAGCAATAGCTGTTAACATAAAGTATTTATCCCAAAGGATTTCAGGATTTGGGATGATGGACGAGGGGTGAGTCCCTCACAATATGCGTATCTGTAAGTGAGCAGGATGAAGCCCAGTTCTAACGCCCCCACAGTTTGAAAGACGAAGGCTGTAACGACAAAGGCTCCTGCCAGATATAGGTTAGGAAAAAGTCTATTTTTTGCTTCAAAATTTAAACTCTGAATACAGGTTCCTAGTCTCTTTTTGAGTTGAGGTTTGTTTTTCATGAAATTTCTCGATGAAGCGAAAATTTATGTGAAGTCCGGCGATGGTGGTGCGGGATGTGTCAGCTTTCGGCGCGAGAAATTTATCGAATTTGGCGGCCCCGATGGCGGGGACGGGGGCCGAGGCGGCGATATTATTGTCGAAGCGCAAGATAACCTTAACACATTAATTGACTTCCGCTACCATCAACATTTCAAGGCTGAACGCGGACATCATGGCAAGGGCGCTCATCGTACGGGTGCGGACGGTAAAAATATTACGATTAAAGTGCCTGTAGGAACCCAGATTTTTTACGAAGATAAAGAAACCCTTCTTTCTGATTTTACAACACCCGGTCAAAAGCTGACTCTGTGTCGCGGCGGTATAGGAGGACGCGGGAACGCGCAATTCAAATCTTCGACCAATCAGGCGCCGCGCCGCGCAGACAAAGGGCTGCCCGGTGAAGAACTTTGGATATGGCTCCGTCTTAAACTGATTGCGGATGCGGGACTTGTGGGACTTCCCAATGCGGGCAAGTCCACTTTTCTTGCCGCAACGACCCGCGCCAAGCCTAAAATCGCCGGTTATCCCTTTACAACGCTCGCGCCTCAGCTGGGGGTCGTGCGCGTCGATAGTTATGAATTCGTGCTGGCAGATATTCCGGGTCTTATTGAGGGGGCGCATACGGGTGTTGGACTGGGAACGCGCTTTCTTGGTCATATTGAGCGCTGCCGTGTTTTGCTTCATCTGATTGATGCCACACAAGAAGATGTCGTTAAATCCTATCAGTGCATTCGAGAAGAGCTTTTTCATTATGGACATGCTCTTGAAGAAAAAACAGAGATTGTAGCTTTAACTAAGTGTGATGCGTTAACAGCGGAAAACATTCAGGAAAAGATGGCGACCCTTCAGCAAGTTTGCCCGTATCAAATCATGACAATTTCTGCCATAACAGGATTTCATATGACGGAATGCTTGCGTGAGTTGTATAAAGCAATCATTCCACACAACCAACAACAAGCTCTGTGAGGAACTTCTATACCCTTCGTCTTTCAAACTGTGGGAGCATTGGACACCAGGCTCTGTATGTTGTGTGAGACTCATCCCTCGTCTGGCTGTCCACATTTTGAAAGACAAAGGGTATATATGATATGATTTTGCTTTTTTTTGACTGGTGTGATATAAGGCCAGCATAATTTCTTGATTTTACGAGGCCCATGAATGACTGCACCCTCTTCATTTGACGACCAAATTGTTCGCAAATTGGCCGAGATTTTGAATGAAACCCACCTGACTGAAATCGAATATGAAATAGGAGAGGTGCGGGTAAGAGTAGCGCGTCAAGCGTCTGCGGCACCAAACGTTCAAATGCCTCATCTCGCCCCCCTGTCTTTCCCGTCACCAGACCCCGCTCTTTCCGCCCCTTTGACAGAAGTAACGGTTGGGACTTCTCAAAAAACGCTTGATTGGTCTCATCATCCTGGCGTTATAAAGGCTCCGATGGTAGGAACCGCTTATTCGGCCGCCACTCCTGGTGCAGCGCCGTTTGTTCAGGTTGGTTCTCAAGTCACCAAAGGACAAACCCTGTTCATTATTGAGGCGATGAAAGTCATGAATCAAATTCGCTCTCCTAAGGAGGGAAAGGTCGTCGAAATCCTTTTTCATGATGGAGAACCAGTGGAATATGACCATCCGCTGCTGGTCATTGAATAAGGGTGTAAGCCCAAGGATCTAAGCCCGAAATGTCTTATAACAAGCGCAAGAGAATCGATGAATGTTTAAAAAAATCTTGATTGCAAACCGGGCTGAGATAGCCCTGCGCGTCATTCGCGCGTGTCGAGAAATGGGCATAAGGTCGGTTGCCATCCATTCAACGGCGGACAACAACTCAATGCACGTTCGCCTTGCGGATGAAAGTATTTGTGTAGGTCCCCCTTCTTCGCGCGAGAGTTACCTCAATATGCCGGCGATCGTATCGGCGGCAACAATTGTCGGCGCGGACGCCATTCATCCAGGTGTCGGCTTTTTATCAGAGAATGCTGAATTCGCACACATGGTTGAAGATCACCATTTTGTTTTCATCGGTCCAAGCCCCGAACACACCAGTATGATGGGAGACAAGATTACCGCGAAAAACGCTGTGAAGAGATTTGGCATTCCCGTTGTTCCCGGCACAGAAGCTCCTGTAACTTCTGACGAAGAGGCGCAGGCATTTTGTCACACCACAGGTTTCCCAATCCTGATTAAAGCGGCGGGAGGAGGAGGAGGAAAAGGGATGCAAATCGTCCATGATCCCGCCCACCTTAAAGAAGCGCTGTTGGTGGCGCGCAATGAGGCCAAAGCCAACTTTGGAAATGACCAGGTTTTTATTGAAAAGTTTCTCGTCAATCCCCGCCATATTGAAATTCAGGTGTTGGCTGACAATTATGGGAACGCCGTCCATTTGGGAGAGCGAGATTGTTCGGTGCAACGACGTCATCAAAAAGTCTGGGAAGAAGCGCCGTCTCCCGTTCTGGATGACAAGGCGCGCTCAGACCTGGGAGAGCTTGTGATCAAGGCTGTGAAAGGATTGGGGTATCGAGGTGTTGGAACATTTGAATTTTTATATGAAAATGGTCAATTTTATTTCATTGAAATGAACACGCGCCTGCAAGTCGAACACCCGGTGACAGAGCTTGTGACCGGCATTGATCTTGTGCGAGAACAGATTCTGGTTGCCAGTGGCGAAAAACTTCGTTTTACTCAAAAAGATATCAAATTCAAGGGACATGCCATTGAATGCCGTATCAATGCCGAAGATCCTGAGACGTTTTTTCCAAGCCCAGGCAAAATCACCGCCTACCATCCCCCCGGAGGACCTAACGTGCGCATAGATAGCCATTTGTATAATGGTTACACTGTTCCTCCCCATTATGATAGTCTCGTCTCAAAGCTTGTTGTCTTTGGCGATACGCGGGATCAGGCTATTCAGCGCGTGAATCGCGCCCTTAAAGAATACGTCATCAGCGGCATTTCAACGAATATTCCCTTGCATCAAAGGCTATGCGCGAATCCTGTCATGGCATCAGGCGACTACCATATTCATTGGCTGGAACAATGGCTCGCGCAAACAGCTGATGAACAGAACTGACATGAGAGGCGTCTTGCGTCATCAGAGACAAATGATCTTTAGATACAGATAACGTAAAGACTATTCAGCGACCACCTTTAAAGATCGGACAAAAAAATACCCCTCGCGTTTTCGGCGCAAGGGGCTAGCATAACCAGGATAACCTGATGATCTTTAATTAATGATTACCTTGATACAGAGGCATCAAAGCAGTGCTTAAACTTTTATAATCCGTCGTTAACTGTGTCACAGCTTTGCTGAACGCCGCTGTAGGATGCGGAACAGAGCTTACTACGCTACTGATGTCTGTTTGAACGCTTTTGTCAAGCTTTTGGATCAATACAGCGTTGACGGGCGTTGGTACGGGCGGCGTTGGCGTGGAAGAGATATCTGACAGACTTGCATTCGTCACGCGCCATATTTCACTGGTAAGGCTTGTATCATGGACAAATTCATAAGGAAGCTTGAAAAAACCTCTTTGACCATGAACTGTCATACCCCAACTGGTTCCCCAAGAGTTGGCAAGCAGGAAATGCCCGCTGTAGCCATTGGTTTTGTCGTTATCATCATGTCCGAGAACGGCAACGGCATGTCCCCCCTGAATTTGTTCGTTGTTCGTGTCAGGCATAGGGCCATATCCTGTAGCGGCAACTTTCTCAGATTCAAATGAATCAGCGTCAGAATGCCTATATCGTGTTTGTTGACAAGGAAGGGTTCAGTTGAAGCGGGGATGACTGCCTTAAGATCAAGAGGCGACGACCCTTTTTTTCCTATCAACTCAGAGAGGATAAACCATCTTCACGCAATCTTCCCCAGCTTAATCCTTAAACGCAGCTGGGGTTAATGTAAGATTTTTTGTCGTATAAGGTCAATTAATTACACTTCTTCATAGTTTTCAACCACACAAGTTGTTGAAAATGGTCTTTCCTGGTTTGAACCCTTCTTAATGACGTGACCATCTACAACTCGTAGGAAAGAACTACCCAGACTCAGTTTAACTTCCATATTTTTGAAACATCTTCCGCGGTACTCAAGTTCTGTTGAATTATCAATAATTGCTCGGCCAATGCTTTCTATCACCTTATAAGAATCCCAAGTGTTAAATGAAAGAGCTTCAAGAGAGCCCTCTAGAGGCACTTCAATACTCAAAGGAAACAACGTATGTCTGTTAATTTCATAAGACTTGCGAAAGCCGTTAGTTTGAACATATAAATTTGCCTTATACTCAGAATTATATAGTGCTTCTAAAGAAGTTTCACTATGGGGATCAAAATTTACGGACATCTTAAGCAAAACTTGTTTTAAATTATCTTCTATTAAACCCCTTACACCTCTTTCTGCCGGAGCTCTTTGTTCCCGTCCAATATCTAGAAACTTGGCTGTATACGGCATCATATTCTGAAAAAAGACGTCGATATCACGCTCGGGAAGACGGAGCTTATCTTGTTGCCACACAGTCCGCATATGATG
>JAEUKR010000030.1 GCA_016794245.1 Caedimonas sp.
TTAGAAGCTGGATATGGGTTTCATCTTTTTGGCGATAGATTTTTTCCAACTCCAGCAAATCCATCTCAAAATCTTTAAAAATATGGGCGCTGAAGAAATATGGTGTTTCATAATGGGAACTAAAGATTTCCTTCTCCTGACGGGTCACCACAGGCGGAAGCTGGTAAAGGTCGCCGATAAATACCATCTGGATGCCGCCAAAAGGCTTTTTGGCATTCTTCCCGTTAAGACGCAGGAATTTATCAATACAATCCAGGAGATCAGCTCGTACCATAGAAATCTCGTCAATGATGATCATTTCCAGTTTTTGGTAAATGTTTTTCTTCTTGTCTCCTGATTCTTTTAAGCGTTTGATGGTTTGAGGTGTAACATGGGGTTTGAACTTAAAAAAAGAATGGATGGTTTGCCCTTTAACGTTGACCGCGGCTACCCCTGTCGGTGCTAAAACGGCAACCTTCTTTCGGGTTTGATGGCGGAAATAATCCAGCAGCGTCGACTTTCCTGTTCCGGCACGACCTGTGATGAAAACGTTTTGATCCGTTTCTTCCATCACATGCAGAGCTTTAAGGAATTGCGCATTCAGATCGATTCCCTGACAGGTTGAAGCTTCCTTCATTCAGAAATACTCTAATTAATGGAATCTATTTGAGAGACCTCTCATGAATTGTTTTCCAGGACTTTTCTATTGCCTTTCCTAAAAAAACACATGACTTTTACAGGAATTTCCGCAACATATTGTTTTTCTTTCATATTGAATTATCCTTGCTTTCTTTCACAGTTTTTCCATCATCCCCTTGATCTGCTCTATAGAAAGTCCAGTTGCTTGCTGAATATTTTCAGGGCTCAATTCCTGTTTTAAAAGAGCTTTAGCAATTTCAATCTTTTCCTCAGCTTTTCCTTTTTCAATCCCCTCGGCTCTTCCTTTTTCAAATCCCTCGGCTTTTCCTTTTTCTGTAGCGGCTGTAAGGACATCCTGGGAGTGAACAGCCTCCTTGAGATACTGATAGTAGGCCGTGCGATCCGCCTCGCTCATCTTGAGCACCGCTAACCTCTCTTTGACCTTTTTCATATACGGGGATTTGAAGTCCTCGCGTACTTGTGAATGCTTCATCATATAAAGCCATTCGTCGATTTCCTGATGGATCACCTCATCGAACAGCGGAATTGAGATAAAGAAATACTCCGGAAACACATTCTTGTGTTCAAACATCACCAGCCCCTGATTGGCAATGCGCACATTCACAGGATGAGCCGTGTCGACTTCGTGAATAATCGTCTTCCCGTGATAAATAGGCTTTTTCATTTCTTGGGTGGCGAAGTAAAGCAGGCTGATGTGAAACACTTTCTTGATGGTGGTATAGTCCTGATTACCTGAGATGCTGTCCACCACCAGCCGTGAGGTGTTGAAACAGGCCTTGTGCATAAAGTTAGGGGTAAAAGACCGCTCTATCTCCACAATATACTTGTTGTCATCCTCGTCCTGCACCACCAGATCAGCAATGCTTCTCTTGAGATCAGCGGACTCCCTGTTGGATTCACTCTCCAACAGGGCATTGATCTTGACAGGCTTGTATCCTTCCATGGCCAGAAGTGCCGAGATAAAGCCCTCGACAATGTCGTAATCTCCCTTGTTTCTCAAAAGGTACTTGATGGCAAAATCAAAGCTGATGAGCGTCTTTTCCTGCATGAACATTCTTTGTGCGGTTGTGATGTCCTTTCTTTTCTCTGCTTGAGGAGTCAAGAAAAGACACATTGATTCCTGCCCTTACCTTACCAAAAAACTTCCCGGCATGAAAGATAAAAGGGCTGCGCCCTACGCAAAGGCAAGGACAAGCCCCGGTGGGGTAAAAAGGCGGTTTCCCCAAACTTCGGTCGCTACGCTTTGCTTGCGCCCTGCAGTCTGGGTACCCCTCCGCCTTTTTATCCTTGCCTTTGCTTCCCCCTTTACTCTTCAGGAAGCGCGGCGCGTGCGCTGCGCTCGAAAGAGCCCCCTTAATCTTTAAGCATAAGGAATTTGAAACATGAAACTCATTTCTCAAAAAGACTATAAAAAGCTTCTTGCAAATGGAAAGCGGCAGCGTCAAGCGCAAGAAC
>JAEUKR010000002.1 GCA_016794245.1 Caedimonas sp.
TTCTTTCCATACTGTCTAACTCGTGATCATTGTTTTAAGGCAGGCGACAACAGGATATGTCTTCTCCTGAAGGCGGATATTTCTTTCAAAGTAGCGCAAGATATTACGGTAACACTCCATGATAATTTTTCCATCGATAAAAAAGGCCATCATATGATAGTTGACAGTGATATAATCTGAAAAGACATCCTGACGCTCAACCCTGAGAGGCTCCAGGATATAATCCACCATCTGAAAATCCACCAGGCTTTTGCTTCTAGCTAACTTTATAATATTTTCGCCTGTACCGGCTTCTCTGACTTTGGTGATGACTTTTTGAATATCATTCTCTTTGGTTTCGTCATACATTTTGAATTGGGTTTCCAAAAACTCTAGGAAATTCCCTTCCAGTATTTGCGGTTTGAGGCTCCAGGAAATGGTTGTCTCATCATCACTGGGGAGATAGTATTCCAGATTCAGTTCTTTTTGCAGGGCTTTTTGAACATCCTCGATGGTGAGATTTTTGTCTTCCATTTCCTGTTTTCGGATGTACGTTTTCTGTACGATTCCCGTGGCAAGGTAAGTTCCCATGAAACAATCCTCCGGTCAAACAATTGCCGTTCATTTTGAACCTTACCATAGTCTCTTTCTTTTTTTGACTATTTTTTCCATACCCTCTTGATAATGAGGTGGCTCCTACAATTCGGACAAGTAGTGATAGGAAATAAGAGATAGCAACCGTCTTAAAGATAATTTTCAGTCAGGTAACGGATAGACCGCACCAGCGCATCGTAATTCGCGTTGTAGATAACGCTGCGCCCCCCGCGCTTATTGGTGATCAGTCCTGCCTGGCGCAGCTTGTCCAAATGGAAAGAAAGGGCGGCATGCGGCAGATCAAGGGTTGGCTTGAATGGTTTCTGGATTGCCTTGGACGAGTCCTATCGAATGCAGAAACAACGCTTGGCACTGTTTTATTCAAGGCGCAGCTTTGGAGTAAAATCAACCAAAACCCAGTGAACGAGCGCCAACGTCTTATTATCAACCGCATGCTGGAAGATGATTTCACTGGATGCATGAATACATCCAAATACGCCAAGTTGACCAAGTGCTCGAACGACACTGCTCTGCGAGACATTCAGGAATTAAAAGTGCGCTTGGACTTTAGCTTGCCACCATAAGCTGGCTCCTACATCCGGCAGGCCAGCTTTTGCGCCAGCGTTGCCTTGTTAAACACCGGCGCGGGTTCATTGAAATAGCTCTCCAAAGGGTCTTCAGATCCTTCATCGCCTGCAAAGAGCAAAGCGGCGATTTGTTGTTCTAACCTGTTGTTGTTCATGGTTTTTCCTCGCACTTCGCATACATGCTTCGCTCTCAGCAATAGTCCAGCAAAAAAAGTCTCAAATGACCGGTATGCAAGGGGCGGAAAAAACGACGACGATGGACGTGTTTTTTTTGCCGTTTGGGGGTGCAATCGACCCTAAAAAAACCGAAAAATGTTCGGACAATCAAATCCTTGATAATCAAACGTATCTCAACCTGAAGACTGTTTTGAAAAAACCTTCAGGTGTTTGAGCAGAAAAGACCAAAACGACTCCAAAAGGTCAAAAATGAAGGGGGGTTTGTGCAGAGGTTTGGGAACAGGTATCACGCAAAAGCCCGCAAAATATGGGCTTTCTGAAACGCAAAAACCGCCCGAAAAAGGTTTGAGAAAAGTTTGTTTTGTGAGGATTGGTTGCGGGGAGAGGATTTGAACCTCTGACCTTCAGGTTATGAGCCTGACGAGCTACCAGACTGCTCCACCCCGCGTTTCAGAATAAATCACAGTGAATCCTATATATCCTTCTTTCTTCTGTAACGCAAGGAAAAAAGTCCCTGTTTTCGTGACCTTTCTATATTTACTGTATCCAAAGAATTTCAAGACGTGGGATGATAAAAACGTGATAAAATTCCACGTCGAATCCATAAGATTTCTTTCTTAGTCAAATAGGAGGAAGAAATTTTTAGGTAAAAGAAGGCGGGAAACCACAACGTACGGAAGAGACGTGAAGATTTAGAGCTCGCTTTTAACAGTAACATCACTCGCCAGAGTCGGGCTATGAAAGAGGGTTGATCTTTCGTTGCGCAATAGCCTGTAGGGCTTGGCCCAAAAGCTCGTCTATAATTTCATGGGCTGGTTGCTCTTGCTCAACAAAACCAACACTTTGTCCAGCCATCAGCGATCCTTCTTCAATATTTCCTTCAATGACTGCTTTGCGCAGAGCGCCTGCCCAATAATGTTCCACTTTAAGTTGAGCTTCTTTTAATTTTTCCTCGCCTCGATCAACCCGCTCAATCATTTCGCGCTGAAATTCGATAAAATGTCGGGTTCCATTGTTTGCAAGAGCGCGAACAGGAATCACAGGAAACCGGGGATCCAGTTGAGGAGAAACAATCGCCTCACGCGCCGCCGCCTTAATAAAAGCCTGTTTGAAACGTGGGTGAGCGTGCGATTCTTTTGCACAGACAAAACGTGTGCCTAATTGACAGCCTGAAGCGCCCATTTCAAGAAACGAGAGCATCATTTCTCCGCGACCGATGCCCCCGGCCACAAAAACAGGCACTTCTCGAACAACCGGCAAGATCTCTTGCGCCAACACGCTCGTAGAAACGGGCCCGATATGACCTCCTGCTTCATGCCCTTCGACAATTAAGGCGTCAACTCCTTGTTTCACTAAACGTTTTGCAAGCGCCAGGGCTGGAGCGAAGCAAATTGTTTTGATGCCCGCGTGTTTTAATTTTTCGATGGCTTCTTTAGGAGGAAGCCCCCCCGCAAGAATGACATGACCGATGGATCCTGCGATACACACGTCAATCAGCTCCAACAGCATGGGATGAAGCGTAATCAGATTGATGCCAAAAGGTTTTTGTGTACGTTTCTGAGTAGCCTGGATCTCGTTTCTCAGGAGATCAGGCGTCATTGCTCCACAAGCGATAACACCAAAACCATGAGCGTTGGATATGGCAGAGACGAGATGACAGTCTGAAACCCATGTCATTGCTCCTCCCAGGATGGGTACTTCAACGCCTAGGAAGTCTTGACCTCTCGCCCATAGGCGATCCAGATAATTTCGCTCATCTTCTAACATAACTGTCCTGATAATCTAATGATAAACTCTTTCCTTGATAATGTGATTTTTTTATTCTTTCAAGTCAGGAAAAATCCTTCACCTTCTAAGACTGGCCAAAATGAGTTTCTGTTAAGGTTTGCCTGTCATCAACGATGCTAGATTTCCCTGTCACTTTTAACTAGAGGCTTAATTTCCCGAAGGTATGCTTTATTTTTCCTGTTGGTTGCTCTTGAAAGAGTAATGCAGCTGTGATAGGGCTTTAACCATCAAATGCATCTTGCCGGATCAGCTCAGCTGGTAGAGCAACTGATTTGTGATCTCAGAACATTAATCTTATATAAGTCTTGTAAATCAACAAAAAATATCTGTTTAATTTTTTTATTCTACTACAATTCTACCATCTTACAATTTATCCTAAACACGAGCGCATGGTCTAACAAAGCAAAGGGACTATACATCTAATAAGTCTTCTTTCGCTAGCAAACTGTTTTCTTTGAGGATTTTTCGGATCGCCCCGTTTAATTCTCGGACTTCTTCATTTGTATAGGCCATCACCAATCCATCCGACTCCGGCTCTCAAATTAAATTACGCAGGTATTGACGGGCGATGTCCTGATAGACCTGCTCGTTTGTTTCATACTGTTGGATATGGCCTTGTTGCTCATATATTTCCAATGCTTCACCTGTTCTAAGCTCTGCCAATTGCTTTAATCTTTTGCTTTAAATTTCTTATTTGGGTCATAAAGCCCTGTACCTGCAACATAGAGGAGGTTTAAGGCGACTAGTTTTTTCAAACGTTCTCTAACAGCACGGGTTGATAATCCTATCATTGTTCCAACCTCAGATGTCGATAATCCCTCAGAAGCCTTTATAATCTGTATTATTTCTTGATCGATTTTATCTAGTTTTGGAGGTTCTATAACCTTGGTATATATTGTGACTCTAAAGCGATTGCCCACTTCCTTGAACTCTGGCAGGGGTAATCCAGCATCCCTGCAGGAATCCATTATTCTCGCTATCCCCATGCCCCACTTCTCAATATACCCGAGTTCATGCAAAACCCTGACAATAACTTTATTTCTTATTTTTGAAACGCCTTCTATGATGTCATCAATGGTAAGCCCAAAAGGTAAGAGTCCTGGGTTTTCTATTTCTAAACGATCATCAAAAATGGATATTCTAATAGGAGCTCCCCGTTGAGAATAATCTGTATGAGCAAAAGCATTAATGATAGCCTCTCTCACGGCTTTTAGAGGAATTGACCAATGTTCTGTTCTTTTCAATTCTTCAATTTTATAGGCAAAAAATGAATGCTTTTTAACGAAATCAGTGGCTTTTTCTATAGAGTTTATGGGATAGTCACGAATTTCAATAGAATCCATTAACTCAGATTTTGTGGTGCCGACAAATCTTCCAGCTTGTATCCAACAATCAGGGAAAAACTCTTCTCTTTGGGGGCTAAAAAGGATAATCCCTCCTACAGTTGGAACTTTCCTGCCTTGGCTAGTTACAACCAACTCCAATGTTTGAAGATCCTTTTTGCTTAAAACTTTTTTGCCCTCAAAGAACCCGGAAGCAACCCGGAAGTCAATCGCTTCCGGGTTTAAGTCCAATAGGGGTGTTTCATCAAAATATTTGTTCGTAACAGACCGCTTCAACTCCTCGATCATGGTTTGGTCAGCTTCTCGATTGGTTGAGCCAACCCGATAATAAACCCCTTTCGTTAAGCCGGAAGCTTTAAAGTAATATGGCTTATTCGCTCCAGGATAAATTTGCACCTGAAGTAAGTGTTTATTTCTGTATGTAATTATATCTATGTTGGGGGCAATTTTAGGAGATATACAGTCATTGATGAGATTAGCCATTTTTTCAACTTCAATGATTGGATTATCTATGCCAATTAACGTCTTGTCTTCGTCCCGCACACCCAAAATAAGGGTGCCTCCTGCTGTGTTAGAAAAAGCTATAATCGTTTTTACAATATGATGTGAGCTTGTAGAGTTTTCTTTAAACTCCAAGGTTTTGCCTTCTGATAAGGATAAAAGGTATTCGATTTTCATACTAAGCAATCTACTAGGAAGCTATAAATGTATCAAGGCTTCCTGGTGAATTTCCGTGTTGTTTTGGTTTGAAATAGATCCTCAAACAAGCCTATCAGAATTTTTCTTGCACCTTGCCAAGAAAAAACACACAGAGATTAAGCTTACAGAGTCACTGGCAGCGCCTCTTCTCGAATCAACCCGCCTTCAGTATGAACAGAAGATCTCCCAAAAAGAAGCACTTTCACTGCCCTAATAACGAAAGAGGGATTGGTGATTTATTACAGATTCTTTCTTCCTTGCCAAACCCCTTATGGCGTATCGTTCTGGAGCCGAGTGGAGGATATGAGCAAAATGTTCTGCTGTCTTTAGTCCAAAAGGGCTATCCTGTTTCCTTAGTGCCTGCACAACGTATCC